>CAYSJH010000001.1:0-91680 GCA_964431315.1 uncultured Bacteroides sp.
TGCAGTTCGACGGGACCGACTTTGACTACAGCATACCGGATTTTTCAGTGAACATCAGCAATGCGGTACTGGTTCAGACCACCAGCGGCCAGCTTGGCTCCAATACCCTGACCGTTCTTGCCTACCTGGAGCACCCGGTTGCCACGCTGTCGGCAGATTCAGTCCTCACCGAGCAAAGGCTTGGGGCACGCACCCTGACAATTAACCTGACGGAAGAATCCTTTGTCAATTACGGGGCATTGCAGATTGCGGATTTCAGCCTTGTGAATGCTCCTGCGGGGTTAAGCATCGAAACGGTTTCCGGCCAGTCCCCCAGAACAGCCGAACTGGAACTTTACTTCGACCGGACGGATTTTGATGCCGACATCCCCAATTTTGCGGTCGGGATACAGTCCGGCGCCCTGATCCAGACCACCATAGGCGAGTTGCGAAGCACTTCACTGAACATCAGGGCTTTTGTTGAAAATCCGCAGGCCACCATCGTAGCGGATTCCGCCCTGACCGAGTACCGGCTGGGTGCCAGGTACCTGAACCTTACCCTGACCCAGGAGGAATTCCTCGACTACACTACCCTGCAGCGTACGGATTTCGGACCGGTCAATGGTCCCGCGGGACTGGCGATTGAATCCGTAACGGGACTGACTGCCAGGTCTGCAAGGGTTTACCTGGATTACACGGGACTTGACTTTGATAATGTCTTCAGCAATTTCAGGCTGAGCATTACCAGCTCGGTCCTGAAACAGACCGGCTCGGGAAGCCTTCTTTCCAATGCTCTGACCATCCAGCCTTACATCGAGCACCCTGTTGCGGTGGTCACAGCAGATTCCGTACTTATAGAGCCAACACTGGATGCCAGGAAGCTGACTATAAATTTCACCGAGGAAAGGTTCCTGAACTACCTGGTGATCCAGCCTTCGGATTTTATACTGCTTAACGGTCCCGCGGGACTCACCGTCCAGAGTGTTACGGGACTGTCCCCCACAAGATGCGAGGTAAACCTTGCATTCAACGGGACCGATTTCGATGTGGCGTATACCGATTTCCGGGTAAGCATCAACCATAATATCCTCCTGCAGAGCCAGGTATCCAACCTGGTCACCAATGCCCTGAATGTACTGTCAATAGCTGAAAATCCGCAGCTGAGCATTGTTGCAGATTCCGTTCTTGCCGAGCATACCCTTGGCAGGAGGAGCATTACCCTGAACCTCAACCAGGAGACCTTCAGGAATTATACGACCCTGACCATTGCCAACTTCAGCCTGGCGAATGCTCCCTCGGGACTCGACATCGAAGCGGTGACCGGTTTGAGTCCCACACGCGCAGTCCTCGACCTGGTATTCAGCTACCACGACTTCGATGCCAACTACAATAACTTCCGGGTCTTCATTTCCAAAGATGTGCTGGTGCAGACCGCCTCCGACCTGATCTCGAACAATGCCCTGCAGATCATTGCCTACATTGAAAATCCGCAGGCTTTCCTTGCACCGGATCAGCCCCTCGCCGAACCTACCCTGGACGGCAGGGTCCTGACCATCAACCTCGTGGAGGAAGAATTCATGGATTACCTGGTCCTGAATACGGGTAATTTCAGCCTCCTGAATGCACCGGCGGGACTTGCCATCAACACTGCTACTGGAATATCACCGACGGAAGTACAGCTTGGACTTCGTTATACCGGCATCGACTTTGACGCAGACATATACAATTTCGCGGTAAATATTTCGCCCTTCGTACTCGTACAGACCACGGCAACGAACCTGACGACCAGTCCCCAGACCATCATCGCCTACATTGAAAATCCGGTCGCAGCGCTGACGGCCGATTCAGCCCTCACGGAATACCGGCTGGATGCCAGGGTGCTTAACATCGGGCTGACCGAGGAGCAGTTCACCGACTATGCCTCCCTGCAGGTTTCCAACTTCACCCTGGTGAACGGTCCCCCGGGCCTCTCGATTGAATCGGTCAACGGCATAGGCCCGCTGCAGGCAACCATTAACCTGGCTTATAATGGAGCGGATATCGATGCAGACATCTCGAATTTCTACGTGAATATTTCCAGTTCGGTGCTGATCCAGACCCAGGCGGGATCCCTGTCCACCAGCCAGCTGATCATTGATGCTTACGTTGAAACCCCGCAGGCCACCCTTTCCGCCGATTCCGTCCTTACCGAACGCAGGCTGGATTACAGGACCCTGACGGTTAACCTTTCCGAGGAGCGGTTCCTGAACTTTGCTACACTGGGTACCGGTGATTTCATCCTGATGAACGCACCTGCTGGACTGACCATTGAATCTGTAACGGGACTGACACCCACCCGCGCCCGGATCGCGCTGGCGTTCAATGCCACCGATTTTGACCTTAACATAACGAATTTCCGGCTGGATATCCCGGCGAATGTTTTATTCCAGACCACATCCGGAGTGCTTTCAACCAGCAACCTTACCATATTCTGCAAGGTTGAGTACCCGTTGGCCACCCTTTCGGCCGATTCCATCCTGACCGAACAGCGCCTCGGCAGCAGGCAGCTGACCGTGCGGCTGACCGACGAGGAATTCATCAATTACCTGACCCTCCTGCCGGCGAATTTCACACTGGTGAATCCACCCGCGGGACTAAGCATCGAATCCGTTACCGGTATATCAAAATACGAGGTAAGGATCGAGCTCCAGTTTAACTACATCGACTTTGAGACCAACATCCTGAATTTCAGGGTTGACATCGCGAACTCGGTGCTAAAACAGACGGGCACCGGGGTGCTATCCACAAATCCCCTGGTCATA
Organism: uncultured Bacteroides sp.; assembly: GCA_964431315.1. GTDB lineage: Bacteria > Bacteroidota > Bacteroidia > Bacteroidales > SM23-62 > SM23-62. Next base: position 2,781 of record CAYSJH010000001.1, read on the forward strand.
CTGGCCTTTACAGAAATCCCGGCGGCTACCCTGTCATCCGATTCCGTACTTACCGAGCGGAGGCTGGATTACAGGACCCTGATTATTAATCTGAATTATCCTCAGGAGGAATTTATTAATCCTGCGGCACTCCAGGTAGGAGATTTCAGCCTGGTGAATGAGCCCGGCGGGCTTTCCATACAATCAATTACAGGCGTCAATGCCACCCGGGCAGAACTTGAACTAGCGTTTGTTGAGACGGATTTCGATGCCAACATCACGAATTTTGCAGTTGACATAGCAGCCGCAGTCCTGCTGCAAACCACATCAGGAGTCCTTCGTACCAGCCCCCTGAACATCCAGGCCTACGTTGAATCACCGGTTGCCACACTCACCTCTGATTCTGTCCTGACCGAGCAGCGGCTCAATTACCGTTACCTTTTCCTTGACCTGACGGAAGAGAAATTCACGGACTTTACCTCGCTTGCACCCTTTAATTTCCCATTGATCAATGCTCCGGCGGGACTGGCCGTGCTTTCTGTAAACGGGATCTCGCAGACCCGGGCCGTTCTTGACCTGTTCTTCGATGAGACCGACTTCGATGTTTCCATACCGGACCTGCAGGTGGGCATTGTCAATACGGTGCTGGTCCAGACCACTTCAGATACCCTGAAATCCAGCCAGCTGCCGATACAGGCCTTCGTGGAGAATCCGGTGGCGACCCTGACCTACGATTCGGTCCTGACCGAGAGGAGGCTCGATTACCGCAGCCTGACCATCAATCTCAGCCAGGAACGCTTCCTGGATGGCCCCCTGCAGGCTTCGGATTTCACCCTGGTGAATGGTCCCGCGGGACTCGACATCGAAAGCATATCCCGTCTCAGTGCCACGCGGGTCGTCATCAACCTCCATTTCGACCGGACCGATTTTGATGTGAACATCACCGATTTCCATGTCAGCATAAGACACCAGGTGCTCAAGCAGAGCGCAACCGATCTGGCCACCAGCGACCTGACCATCTTTGCCTTTATTGAGACGCCCGTGGCCAACATCGTGGCGGATTCCGTGCTTTTCGAGCCCAAACTGGACCGCAGGTACCTGAACCTTACGCTGGTGCAGGAAGAATTCCTTAATTATGCAACCCTCCAGGTTGCGGATTTCGACCTGAACAATGAACCGTTGGGACTTGTCATCGAATCCGTAACGGGAATCACCCGCAGCCGGGTAAGGATAGACCTGGCCTATACGGGCATTGATTTTGACGTGGCCATCAATAACTTCAGCGTCTCGATCAGCAATACGGTGCTGAAACAGACCGGGAGCGGAGTCCTGACATCCAATTCCCTTACCATATTCCCGTACGTGGAGGTCCCGATTGCAGTGCTGGTCTCCGATTCCATACTGCATGAACCGACACTCGATTCGCGGGTCCTTACCATAAACCTTACCGATGAAGAATTTACCGACTATCTTACCCTGCAGCCTTCCAATTTCACCCTGCTGGGAGGACCGGCGGGCCTTTCAATTGAATCTGTGACCGGGTACAGCAAACGGCAGGTTGAGCTGGAGTTGCAGTACAACGGGCAAGATTTTGATGTAGCGTATCCCAGCTTCCATGTACAGATCTCCTCTGCGGTCCTCATTCAGAGTCCCCCTTCAAACCTGAACACGAACAACCTGACGATCTTCTCATATAATGAACTGCCCGAGGCCACCCTCTCCTCCGATTCGGTACTTACGGAATACCGGCTCGATTACCGGCAGCTGATCCTGGACCTGACCGAGGAGCAGTTCGTGGATTATACCGCGATTACTCCGGGGGACTTTACACTGAACAATGAACCCGCGGGACTGACCATCGAATCGGTCACGGGGATCAGTCCCACGAAGGCCCGCCTGGACCTTGCATTCGCATACACCGATTTTGATGCTGACATACTGGACTTCTCCGTAACCATTCTCCGGGGGGCGCTTGTACAGAGTACCAGCAACGACCTTCTTTCCAATCCCCTGACCATCCTGCACTATCTGGAAGTACCGAAGTTAACCGCCTCTCCGGATTCGATACTCCATGAATACACCCTCGGCAGGCGGACCCTGACCCTTACGCTTACAGAAGATGAATTCACCGATTACCAGGGCCTGGTCGTCCAGGATTTCAGTCTCCTCGGTGCGCCGGCGGGACTGACCATCGGGGCTGTCAACCCGGTCGACATTACCTCTGCGGAACTTTCGCTCAGTTTCACCGGGACTGATTTTGATGTGAATTACAATACCTTCAGGGTGGTTGTAGACCGGGACGTTCTGCTACAGTCAAAAGTCACGAACCTGGTCAGCAACAACATGAGCATCATCAGTTCCGTGGAGCATCCTGTCCTGGGCATAACAGCGGATTCCCTGATGCACGAACCCACCCTTGACAGGCGGTCAATCAGGCTGGATCTGACCGAAGAGAGGTTCATCAGTTACAGCAGCCTGACCCCCGGCAGCTTCCAGCTTACCGGCCAGCCGCCCGGGCTTACCATTGAATCCGTAAACGGGATTTCACCTGTACAGGCCGTTCTGAACCTGGCCTTTAACCATACGGATTTCGATTCCATATTCCCGGATATGAAGGTGATCATCTACCATACCGTCCTGGTTCAGAGCACGGGTGCAAACCTCATCAGCGTGAACACACTGATCGTATATCCCAAGGGTGAGAAGCCACTAGCATTCATATCAGCCGATTCCGTCCTGACGGAATACGGGCTGGATCACAGGTACCTTGAGCTTGAGCTACAGGAAGAGGCTTTTATCGGGGAAACCTACGTGGTTCCGGGCAGGTTCACCCTGCTGAACGCTCCGGCCGGTTTAACTGTTGGAAACATCGTTTACCACGATCCGACGCATATTCGCCTCAACCTGGCCTTTGACGGAACGGACTTCGATGCACCGTTCAATTATTTCCATGTCAGGGTAAACAAGGATATCCTCGTCCAGTCATCCGCGGACCTTTCCACAGACACCATTGCCATCCAGTATGACCTGGAGCCGGTGATCACGGCTGCTTCCATACCGAACGTAACGATGAAGATCGGCGATGTGGTTCCCTTGACCATCACGCTTGAAAGTGACCTGGGGAATACCTTCTCGCTGCATTCCGGCAGGGTGGGAAGCTTCAACCTGGACAGCCTGCGGAGGATCTCGGATACCCAGTACCGGGCCTGGTTCACGGTCAGGGAAGGTGGAACGGATTACCAGGCAGCACAGAACATACCTGTAACGGGACTCCGGCTTTACAACGACCGGATCCCGGGGAATATCTGGAACACACCCATCGTACAGGCAGGCGACATGCTGGATGCCAACAGTCCCGTTATAGAAAACATCGTTGCCTTCTCCTCGGGTCCCAAAAAGATCGGCGATGAGGTATTCATGCTTGTGACCGCAGACCATGCCGGGTACACCTTTACAGGCACATCGGTCGTTAACAGCGTACCATTCACGGATCCTGCCATTTCAATCACCAGCATCGGGGCCGGGAACTACAACCTCAGCTACAGGGTCAGGGAAGGACATCCGGATGTGGCAGCGGGGGACCTGACACTCGAACTCGTCGCCAGGGATGTCGCGGGCAACCTGAGTGTTCCGTTCGATTCCATCGCTCCCAATGACCTGAGCATTGACGCATCCCGGCCGGACATCCACAGGGCATACATCGCCTCGACCGATACCAATGTCCTGGTCGGGGATACGGTCGTAATCATACTTGAGACCGACCAGGCCGGCTATGCTGCCGATGCAGCAACGGAGGTCAATGGCGTGGAGCTTTCCATTAACTACCTGAACTTTAAGGATCTCGGGGATTCAACCTACAGGCTGGATTACATAGTCAGCGACCTGGATGGAAGCGTTGCAAGGGGCGATCTCATTATTAATGTCGTTCTGGTCGATTCCTACGGCAACCTGAGCCCGGCATTTAAAACCCTCGATCCGAACATCGTGACGATCCATACCAACAGGCCTTCCGCATCACTGTCGGGGACACCCAGGATATGTTCCGGTGATTCCACGATGCTTACCGTTAAACTGTCCGGCACCTCGAAACCTTACGACATCATTGTCTCCGACGGGACATCCACCAGGCTGATTGAGGACATAAACGAAGAAATCTATCCCTTCTGGGTCGGCCCGAAGCAGCCTGCCCATTATACTTATACCATTATATGGGTCAGGGACGGAGTCGGAAACACCAATAAGGGGATCGGTTCGGCGGAAGTTACCGTGAATCCGCTCCCGGTGGTCGGGATCTACAACCTGAAGGAGGTATACAACATCAAGGGTTCTGTCGTCGACCTTGATTACTTTCCTTATGGTGGTGATTTCAGCGGTCCCGGATTATTGATCCATGGAGATACCGCAATGTTTGATCCGCATCTTGCAGGTCTGACCGAAGGTGTACCACACAACATCATCTATTCATATGTGGATCTGAACGGATGTTTCAACGCGGATACTTCGCTGGTGTCGGTCATCGAATCCGCCGATACGATCAAATTCGAGAAACGGGTGGCATGTTTCAATGAATCTTCATTCCGGATATCAGGGATCAATGCAAGCGATTCCGTCGGAAGGTTTATTGTAACTCCCCTGGTGGACACTGCAATCATTGATTCGGGAAAGAACTACATTGTCCTGAACCCGTCTTATTACCGCCTGGGCTCGAACCTTACACTGAATGTAAAATACAGTTATACAGACGCTTCCGGTTTTGACCTTGATGTCGATACGACCCTGTTCATTGAATTCCTGGATGATGCGGAGATCCTGACCCCGGCAGACGGGTCTTCATACTGTGCAGATCTGCTTCCCGTTAACCTGAATGGAACGACCTGGATGGAAGGGACAGACCTGATGGATGGAATTTTTGCCGGGAAAGGTGTCACCGGTGACGAGGCTTCGGGATACCGGTTCGATCCAGCGCAGGCCGCGCTCGGAGCAAACCGGGTAACCTATTATTACACCTCGCCGAACCATTGCCGGGTAGGGGATTCCATCAACCTTACCGTATGGGATGCTCCCATAGCCGGGTTTGACATTGAGGATGTCTGCATACCCGATGCAGGCGGCACCGTGCAGTTCGTGAACCAGAGTTATACCAAGGGCGGCAACCAGCCGGCCTGGACCTGGAAATGGAATTTCGGGGATCCGACCAGGCCTCTGAATACCAGTACACTGGAGGATCCGACTCATGATTACGTCGTAGGAGGGACCTGGAATGTTACGTTGGAAGTCAGCATTGATCACGGGTGTAACGATACCCTGAGGAAGGACATTGTCCTTCATTCCAATCCCGTGGCGGACTTCACCTGGAACAGCAACTGCATCTCATCCGACCCGGTTACGCTCCAGGGGAATGAAACCCTGTTCAACTCCGACCGGGTGGCCGCCCGCAAATGGACCTTCACCATATCGGGCAGTTCCCCTGTGACACCAGCGGATACCGGTAAAGTCCAGGAGTACGACTTCAAGCAGGCAGGAAAGCATAAGGTATTCTACATGGTCGGTACAAATTACGGCTGCCTGGACTCCATTACAAGGGAAATACTTTTCAGTCCCACGTACATGCTTGCTGACGATGGTCATTACACCCAGGATTTCGAATCGGATGTCACCGGCTGGTCTACCGGTCCCTCTGCAGGACAGAACAGCTGGAAATTCGAAAGCCTTACAGGGGCCGCGTTCCCCTATTCCTCGGATCCAAGTATCCCGGGGACCTGGGTATGGCACACCGAACTTCCAAGAACCGTGACCATAGAGAATTCATGGGTCCTTTCACCCTGCTTTAACTTCGAGGAATATGACCGGCCCATGGTAAGTCTGGGCATCAAACGGTCCCTCGACTATGAGAGGGACGGGGCCGCCCTCCAGTATACCCTGGATAACGGGAAGACCTGGGCGAATGTCGGAACCAAAAGCGACGGGGGACATTACTGGTACAACACGATCCAGATCATTAACGGTCCGGGGAAACAGGGGACCGGCTGGACAGGGACAAACGTTTTTGAAGAAGATAAGAGCTGGTACCATGCTGCCCACCTGCTTGATCCCCTGACAGGTGTCAGGGAGGTGCGTTTCAGGATTGCGTATGGTTCTTCCGGTACCAGCAGCTCTGAACTGGAAGGCCATCATGGTTTTGCGTTCGATAATTTCAGCATCACGCAGCGGACGCGCTTTTCGGTGCTGGAATATTTCACCAATGCCAATCCGGCAGCAACCGTCGCCTCTGACACCCTGGTGGAATGGATCCGGAAAAAGATGTCATCGGATGTCATCGACGTGCAGTACCATACCAGCTACCCGTCTGCAGACAGGATAAACACCGAGAATCCGATTGTATCGAGTACGCGGGGACTGTTCTATGGCAACACCAGTGTACCTTATGCATTGCTCGACGGCGGGCCCTATGATCAGTTCCTGGAGGCCGAGAGGAAATACGACTTCCACAACCGGTTCCCAAGCCTGCAGGATGTTCACAGCAGGTCGCTGACGGCGCCCGATTTCAGGATAAACGTCAGCGTCACCCAGCTGGCCCCGGTCATGCAGCTGCAGGTTAACCTGACGCCGCTTAAATCCATGGCGGCAAGGGAGATGACACTCTACACCCTCGTGATCGAGGATACAATCGATAACCCGGATTACATCGGTTCGAATGGCAGGGAAATCTTCCGTAATGTTGCCCGGAAGATCCTGCCGGATGCGGGCGGTACTAACTTTAACGAATCCTGGACCCAGGGTGTGACAAAAACCATACCGCTACCGGGTTGGCAGATCGATTCCTGGATCGATCCGTCAAGGATATCCATCGTGGCTTTCATACAGGACGATAATACCAAGGAGATCCTGCAGGCCTTCACCACCCAGCACTACGATCCGACCACGGGAATATGGGAGCCCGGCCTCATCACCGACCGGAAGATCCTGCTTTACCCGAACCCCGCAGGTGAGGAGGTCAACCTGTACTTCGAGGACCGGCCCGTTGAAGACCTGACCATGAAGATCTACAACTTATCCGGGCGCCTCATGCTCACCGAACAGGTACCTGCCGACCAGATGGTGCAAACCGTTGAACTCAACCAACTGGGCGACGGACTCTACATCCTCGAACTGCGTACCGAACGCAACGGCTCACTCTACTACCGCACCAAGTTCTTTCATTATTAACCGGGCCGATGGAAAAGCCTTAGATGAGCCTCAAATGTGACCGGAATGGACCAGAACGGGTTGTGCCGGAACGGATTGAATACTAAAAGCTTGATTGTTCCATTAGCTCCCTGAATAAAACAACTTTCTTCGCATCCCTGGGTTTAATAAGGAATGGCCTGACATCTTCGGCCAATTCCAGCATATTATAAGCTTTTATTCTATCGAGTACAGCCTCCTTAAGCTGCTTGCCGCTGGTAACGGATGCTTTTTGATTCAGAAATTCATAATTCGGTATAATGTTTTTTCCCAAAAGAAAAACCACATCGTAGAAATCCCTTCCCTTACTTTGCTTTCTTTCCAGAATGGTAAGAAATTTATGGGCCAGCAGAACATCAGGAGGGGTTACATTTATTTCTGTAAAAACATCAAATTTATTCAAGATGAATCTTTCAGGCTGAAAATTGAAATATTGAGCTTCTGTATCAAGTCGTATCAGTATCTTTTCTTCTTCATGACCTGATAAGCCGGCCTGATAAAGCAATTTCGGAAATCTGATGTAACAGTGGTATGCAGATTTTTTAATACTCCGGATATCGACCTGGTATCCTTCAAGTTGAAGTCCATCCCGGATGGCTTTTGCCACTTCATTGAAAACCCCTGCTGAGATGCTTAGGTTATCAAAATCGAGGTCTTCAGAAAATCTCTCATTGCCGTGCACAATTCGAAGAGAAGTTCCGCCGATGAAGACAAACATACTGGCGTAACTACTCTGAAATAGTATTTCCAGGATCTTGTATTGAAGGTACTCCCTGAGCATAAATCTCTCGAATCCCCTCAACTCATCAGGGTAAAACTGTTTTATCTGTTCAAGACTCAGCATTTAAATAATCGAGTAAAAGTTTAATCCGTCTATTCATACTTTCAGAGTCATATAAGGTTAAATAGTCCATCAGTTTATTTTCCACTAAGAGTTCTCTGGCAATTAATCTGTTAAGCCTTAGACCATCCACCTCAGGAAGGGTATTTATTTTATTGAGATAGAAGAAGTCCAACAGGGCTTTTTCCATATCAGCTATTCTGATGCTGTATTCACCGAATTGCACCAACCTGTAGCCAAAAAACAGTTCCTTCTTTATCCGATGGTATTCAAAATTACCAAGTGGAGTTTCAAAATACATCGTTTTCCGGGTGGATATCCCGGTAAAGAGATAAACAGCCTCGGGGATCAGATTATAATAAGACAAAGCAGTTGCAAGGGAAATATAGGATGGTTTGTAGATCCTGTTTGAAATAAGCATCAGGTAGTTTTCATTGTAATCCTTCCGCGGGAAACAATAATACCCTTTGCGGATTTTCAGAATATACTTTTTTGCCTGCCATTCCACCAGCCTGCGACGATCAAAGGAAGGATCGATTTTAATAATATCCTGATAAGAAAACGCAGGAAATGATTTCAATGCTTGTTGAAATTCCAGGAATTTCATTTCCGATTCTTTTTGTTGTCAAATTTAACAACAAAAAGAATTAGATACAAAAATTTTGAAATAAAAGGTTTAATCGGTTTTTATCAAGTATTCAGAATTTGAGCACGGAAGCCTCAACTGTGCTGATAATGGGTCAGAACAAATTTTATCCTGCCTGAAACAATTCTTGCACGACTCAGTCTGGAATTTTTTGATTATATATCACTACTGTCCGACTAAAATAATATAAAGAAGGGTACTCCCCAGAGGTTTCCCCTTCATGTTGTAGTTTTGTTTTTGCCGAAACATAACACAACATGAGTAAAAATACTGAAATAAAATTTGTCGGACAGCCGATTTTCAAACAGATAGTGAATTTGGCAGATGCGGTTAACATACAAGGAATAGTAAGGAAGCATAACAGCGACTATTACTACAAGGCATTCAAGACCAGGACACACCTGATCACGATGCTGTTTGGTATTCTCAGCCGGTGCGACTCAATGACCGAGATATGTGAAGGGATGCGGGCTCTGGGAGGAAAGCTTAATCACCTGGGATTGAAAAATGCCCCGGCAAAGAGTACAGCCTGCGATGGTTTACGCAACCGGGACAGCAGATTCTTTGAAGATTTGTATTTCAGTCTGGTAAAAAACTACCAATCGTTTTTGTCGGACAGCCGAACCTTTGGATTGACCTTCAAAGAAGTTCTTTTGATTGATTCTGCCACCATTCGCTTGTTTAGCGACATACTTAAAGGCGTTGGACGTAATCCTAAGGGTGACGGAAAGAAAAAAGGTGGTTTGAAAGTGCATATGCTGATAGATGCAGTTCAATCGGTTGGACGGTTTATTAAAATCACGGAAGCCAAAGCACATGACAAAAACTTTCTGAAAAGCCTGCAATTAATATCACACAGCATGATTGTTTTCGACAAGGCTTATAACTACTACCACCAGTTTGCTGTATGGACACAAAGGCAGGTATTTTTTGTCACTCGCCTTAAAACGAATGCAATATATACCGTTATAGAAGTTAACCGAGAACATTACCGCAAGAAAGGGAAGGCAAAGGTATTAAGAGATGAGATAATCGAGTTAGAATATCATCCGGAAGGCTCAAATGGCAAGAGACAAATGAAGGTCACAAAACGGCTTCGTTTAAGAAAGGTGTGTTACCAGGATGAGAAAAACCGGTATTATGAGTTTCTGACAAATAACTTTGAAATTACTGCCGAGGAAGTGGCTTTCCTGTATAAGAAAAGGTGGGGGATTGAACTGCTGTTTAAGAAAATGAAGCAGAACTTCCAGTTGCACTACTTCTATGGTGAAAACGAGAATGCAATAAGAATCCAGGTCTGGTGTACATTGATTGCTCAGTTACTATTGACGGTCATCCAGAAGATAGCTCAGACCAAGAAGGCATTTTCGGTGGTAGCATCGCTGGTAAGAATACATCTGATCAGCATGTTGGATGTGAGTGAACTGCTCAGAAGTACAAATCGCGATTACCATTTAGCCCGGGGATCACCAGATGGTTCATTACAGCTAAGCATATTTGGCGCAAAAATAGGGGGAGGTCTATTTGAAAAATAAAAGATCAATGCCCGTTTTATGGGCGATACAGAAAGAAAATTATCGAAAATAGAATTTAGTCGGACAATAGTGATTATATATAAAGGCATTCATCGACGATGCCCGTTTATATTGTGCAAAATGCGGGAAATTTCATAGTTAGCATGAATATTTCCGTTATATTCTTCATGCCTCCATGAAAATATTTGTCACGTTTTTACCGGTTGAAACGTGACATTTTATATATTTGTAACGAATATGATAAACAATGAAAGTTTCTGATTTAGTTGTAAATAAGATCAACAGACTTAGAACCGGATATGTTTTCACCTATGAAGAATTTAATGTATCGGTGAATAAGGTTGAGGCATTGAAGAAAACACTAAGCAGGCTGGTGGCAGCAGGCAAAATTGTGAGATTATCCAAGGGACAATTCTATAAACCTGAGAAAACCGAATTTGGATTACTGCAACCATCTGAATACCAGATCGTAAAAGACCTTCTTGAGGAAAAGAATAAAATTGTTGGATATATTACCGGTGTTAGTATTTACAATAAGCTGGGCTTAACAACTCAGTTTTCAAACACCATACAAATAGGGACCAACATTGATCGAAAGCCAAGAAAACGGGGCAAATACAATATTCGCTTTATTCGTCAAAAGAATACAATTACAAAGGAGAACACTTTTATGCTTCAGGTACTTGATGCTGTAAGGTTTATCAAAAGAATCCCGGATGCAGATATAAATGAATCCTGCAAACGGATCATAAACATTTTTAGGTATTTTTCACAGGAAGAAAGAAATGCTCTTGCGAAATACACACTTAAATATAATCCAGGAACAATAGCTTTAGCAGGTGCAATTCTCGAGTTTATTTCAGAGGATAGTATTACAGATCAACTGTATAATTCAATGAATCCAGCAACAGTTTTTAATCTTCATATAAGATTGGAGGTCTTACCGAATAAACAGAAGTGGAGGATAATATGAACCTGCATGAAAACAGTGGAGTATTCGGTGATGCCATAAGGGCAGCCAGTGACCATCTTGACATGAGACCAGTCCTTGTAGAAAAGGATTATTGGGTTGAAATTAGCCGTAACTCCATTATTTTATGAGTAATACGGTATTTCTGTCGGGGTAGTGGTTCCATGACATTTTTATATTTAATGGATGAGAATGGATAAACTATGTATATATCCGTAAGCAGGATTATAATACTGGACTTTATAAGGGAGGTTTATTGATAAATATATGGGCTGAGTCCTACCAAAATTTCATGAAGCTATTTGATAAATCCAGTCGATATTAATACTTTTGATCAGCGTATAGAAAGCCAAAATTAGTTATATGTCAAAGAAAGGAACAGTCAGCGGGACCTGGTCAGGAGGTCGGAATATGGTTAAATGTAAATTGCCAATAATCATCTTTGAAGAAGGTAATTGTCATATATTTTACTGTCCCGCTCTGGACCTGTCCGGATATGGGAATACTGAATCAGAAGCTTCAAATTCCTTAAATAAAGTTTTATCAGAATATTTCAGATATACCACGAACAAAGGTACTCTGTCGGAAGATCTGAGGCGTCATGGATGGACATTAAGAAAAAGTTTACAAAAGAGGGCTACACCTCCATCACTTGGTAAATTACTGGAAACCAATGAAGACTTCTCAAGAATCTTTAATAATCATGATTTCAGAAAAATTGATAAGGAGATTCGTATTCCAGCAATCGCCTGATGACTATAAGACTTCAGAATATATCTATCGCTCAGTTTAAGTCTTTTCTGCATCATCACGGATTAAAACATATCAGAACCTCATCCGGGCATGAAATATGGTCGAGGCCGGATCTGCTCAGACCTGTGACTTTTCAAACGCACATTGATCCCATTCCCATATTCATTATTAAAAATAACCTGCGAACTATGGGTTTGACAGCAAAAGAATTACGTGAATTTCTATCCGAGCAATTACATTAGTTATGTTCCATTAACTATAACACTTCCGGTAAATTATTATCCTGCATCGAATTTTCATTTGATGATCCTTAAAGGGAAACCCTGCAAATTCCTCAGGAACAAGAAGTGTACAATATATTCCAGCCGTCCCTTCGACTGCAGGTCCTATCCCCACCTGCATAAAAAGGATTTTACCTTCAGGTTGTTTGCTGTGCTTAATAATTATTCGGTTTGCCCGATCGTTTTTAACGTTTACGAAGAGTTAAAAGTCCGGATGGGCATAAACCACTAGCGGACTGTCCCGGAAGCCAGGTTGTGATGCATCGTTCACACTTTTAGCCTTAGTATAATTATCAAGGAAAGATCCATCCGGGGAATTTTATTCACTTTGCTTCCGGTGTTGCCTTGAATAGTAGATCGAGACGCCGATGGAGATGATAGCAAGGAAGAGGAAGGCAAGGACCCTGAAGGCGACCTCTACGCGTGAAAGGTCAACCAGGAACAGGTGAAATGCACCGGCGATGACGGTCCCGATCGCCATGATGCGGTATTTGACGTTCCGGATCACGAAGCTGAATGCGAAAAAGATGACCGCGGTGATGGTCCAGGCTAGGGTTACGTAGGTGGAGGGAACGGCATTGTACACGGCATAGAGCACTGCGGCAAATCCGAGGATCAGGTAAAGGTTGCGGAGCATTTCCGTACGGATCTCCAGGCGCTCCTTCTTCCAGTTCAGGATCCTTGCCGTGGCCAGGGGAATGAGTGCATAGGTGAAATTAACCGGGTCGGTGTGGTCCTTCGAGACAAAATAGGCAACCAGCAGGAACATAAAAAGGACCCCGTTCATGATGACGATGAGCCGGTTCCGGAACCAGAGGGCCATGGAAACGACCAGCAGGCTTTCGAGGGCAAGGAACAGGAAGGTATCCGGGAAATGCGCGATCCCGTAAATGGCTATGCTCAGGGCAAGGAATCCGTAAAGGCTGTAGAAAGCCGACCCGAACTTCCATTCTTTGCGGACCTGCAGAAAAATCGAATACCCGAGGCAGAGTGCCGTGACAAGGAGGAAGATATAGGTGTAGTTTTCGCTGAAGAACTGGAGCACCAGCAACAGCAGGATGAAAGTGAAACCAAGGCTGTTCAGCCACAGGGCCACAACCGGAAGTCCCGGCTGAAATTTTACGGGAAGCTTCATGAGGGGGACCAGCGCAAAGACTGATCCGCATACCAGGAGATACAGGTATCCCATGTGGTGGGTGTTTCTGGCTTCCAGGGGATTCCCCATAATTGGGTTGTTGAAAAACCACAGGATGAAGGTGAGGTAGACAAGCAGGAGGGTAATAACGAACAATGGTCTCCAGTGAAGCCTGTAAAGCAGGATGGTGGACAAAACACCGGCTGCCGTTACAAGGGGAAGCATGACATGGGTCCGGTTGCTTATGATCGCCGTAATCGAAACCAGGAGGATGGCCATGGTGGTAAACAGTTCGGACCGGTTCCGGATGGATATGACCAATTCTGCGGTAACGACTGCAATCAACACGATAAGTGCAATCCCTTCATTCGGGATAATGGGGGAGGATGAGAAATAATGAAGGCGCAGGGTGACAAGGAAAAGAAGCAGGAATGCGTTGACCTGGAACAAGCGGCCGAGAAAGGGATTTGATCTGCCCGGATAGCGTGAGAGTCCAAACAGCACAGCCGTACAGGCATAACCGATCAGGTTACCGATAATTGAATGACCAAGGTTGATGACCCACTGGGTTAAAAAGACTATTCCCAGCAGCAGCACAAGGTTACCAAGCAGGGCCAGACCCTGTCCGCCGATTTTCGATTCCATGTGGATTCCTCCCTCGCCCAGGCGGAATATGGGTTCTAAGATCTCTTCAGGCTCGGCCGCCGCCCGTCCGGCAGAATGACCGTCTGTGTTTGCCATCTCAAGAACGGTTTTAGCCTGTTCAAGTGCGGCTTCCGCTAGCTTTTGGGTAGACTCCGTGGTTTCGGCGTACTCACGGGAGGTCTTTTCCACCCGTTCAAGATCGGCCTCAATCTTCGAAAGCCTTTTTTCGATGGCGTTCAGCCTTTTATCCAGTTCGTCCATTTTCTAAGATATTAATAATCAGCTAATGAGACGAGATCTCAGGATACCCTTCCGGCAATCCTTCCGGTCTTCCTTCCGGCAAGATTTTACAGCTCCGTTTCCTCCATTTTCCAGGGCGGGAAAAGCCAGAGCAGAACGGACAGTATTAGGAACGGAAGGATCAGCCATACCGCCCCCATAAGCGCTCCTTCGGAACCTACCAGTCCCAGTTTAAAGCTGGTAAACCCGTAAAAGCTCTTCGAGAACAGCTGTCCCCCTATGACCACGTTCCATCTCATGAAAAATATTCCCGTGAGGATCATCAGTCCCAGTATAAGGTAGATGGCCTTGCGGATCCTTTCAGCCGGTTTGTACAGCTGGAGGACTCCCAGGGTAATCAGGGGAATGATGGTTCCAACCATTACCTGCATGGTGAGCAGGGTAAAGGCAAGTTTCCCCGAAACCAGCATGGAGATGATCTCGAAGGATTCCTCGGCTTCATAGATCCGGTGGATCTGGTCGAGCGCTTCCAGGGAAAAATCCAGTATGATCATGAAGAACAGGTACCGGGCAATGGTATCCAGGGCCTTCATGTCAATGGGGTGCCGGCGGATATAAGAAACCACCATGTAGACCACCATCACAAGCGCTATTCCCGATACCATGGCGGAAAACAGGAAGATGATCGGCATCAGCACGGTGGACCACCAGGGATTTGCCTTGATCGATCCGAAAATAAATCCCACGTAGCCATGCAGCAGAAATGCCGAGGGGATACCCACCACGGTGATGAAGTATCCCAGTTTCCTGTCCCATTTCAGCGTTCTTTCCGAATTGTCCATAACCCCGAGGGTAAAAACCGTGTAGACGAATTTTTTGAATCCCCTGGACTCCCTGGCCCAGATGACCAGGTACTTCCGGTAATCGAACCATATCTCCAGCAGAAGGACCACCATCAGGTACCAGAGGTATACATAACCGAAGATGGCCATGGCGGATTTTGAATTCGGCGTGGTCAGGATCTCGTAGGACCGGAACGGGTGTGTCAGGTGGTTGACCAGGGGCAGTCCCGCTACCAGCAGGAATGACAGGGCCGTCAGAAGGGCCAGTTCGTAGGTTGGTTTCAACACGTTGATCTTGAAGACCCTCTCCAGGGAAGCCAGGATAAAAGCCCCTGCCACGAGCCCGGTCAGGTAGGGATAAAGTACGATCAGGAAGCCCCATTGCAGGTCAAGCTCGTTCGGGTAGATGTAACCGACTACCTTTGAGAGCATCTCGTATAAATGCTGAGCATGCGGATCCATAACTATCTTACCTCCTGGCTTAAAGCGTTATAATACAATTTTGACCCCGTGTTCAGGTGGGGCTTGAGGACCTGTACGTTATGGGTTTGCAGGAACTTGTGCAACTCGCCGTTCTCGTCCCTGAGGTCGCCGAAGATCCTGGCCCCGGTGGGACAGACCTCGAAACAGGCGGGCATCAGTCCCTCTGCGATCCTGTGATAGCACAGGGTGCACTTGTCGGCAGATTTCGTGACCGGGTTGATGAACCGGCACCCGTAAGGGCAGGCCTGTATGCAGTACCTGCAGCCGATGCAGTATTTCTCGTCGACAAGGACCACTCCTTCGGGACTATCATAGGAGGCACCCACGGGACAAACCTGTACGCATGGCGACTGGTAGCAGTGGTTGCACATCTTTGGTACGAAAAAAGATTTGAAAATTTCCTCTTCCGGGATGGTTTCGGTAAATCCGTTGATTCCCCCGTTAGGGGATTCCACATGGACTTCCCCGTCCTTCGTGATGGTGTATTTCTCCACCCAGCTGCGGAAGTACCATGGTTCCTCGGGTACGTGGTTCTCTTTTTTACAGGCGGCAGCACATTTTCCGCATCCGATGCATTTCAGGATGTCAATCCCGATCCCGTACCAGGGACCGGTTTCACTTGCCGGCTCGGCGGCTGCGAAGACAAGTGCGTTGGTCCCTTTCAGCAGGCCGAAGGCCATAACACCGCCCGTGAAGGCAGCAGTGGATTTCAGGAAATCCCTCCTTGATTTTTCCCTTCCTCCCTTACCGACAGCTTCTTTTTCTCCGGCCATTCCTTTCTCTTTGATCACCTGGTTATTCTTTTTCATTCTGATATCTCCAATGGCATATGAGGATTGTGGCATTCGATGCAGTTTTTATCCGGATTGTGCCCGGCAGGGTCGATCTGGGTGATGACCTCCGGGTTCCTGGCAGGCAGCTTTGCATGGCAGAGCGCGCAGAAAGCACGGTCAGGGGTGAGTCCAATGTTATGGGCTTCCGGATCGTCCACATGCTTCTGTCCGGGGCCATGGCAGCCTTCACAGGCGAGTGTGCTGTGCAGGTCACTGGCCAGTGAGGCGGCAATGTCGTCGTGGCAGTACCCGCACAATTCATGTCCCGCATAATTCACTTCCCTGGCCTTGTAGTCCTCCAGGGAAGCCGCACGGTAATGTCCGAGGTCCCCGAAGGTATCCGGAATGACCAGCCTGCGGAAAATGATAAACAGCAGGATGATAAAGGGAAGAAACAACAACAGCCGCTTGACCTGCGGTGGAATGTAAATTTTCATGTGAATATGTTAATGCATTTTAAAAAAATGTGTATTATGCAAGTCAGAAAATGCGATTTGAAATATACAGAAAAAGCTATGAGATGGTTGGAGCACCTGAGGATAATTTTGTTATTTTACGCTATTTAAATTTGGAATAAATAAAATTACGATCGTGGGTAAGGGTTTGAAGAATAATAATATGGACAGCACGGATCCGGTCTTTACCCTGAGTGTGGCCTCCCGGCTATCAGGCGTTCCGGTGCATTCCATCAGGCAGTACATTGACAGGGGACTGATCATTCCTTACACGAAGGAATCCAAGCGTCACCTTTTTTCGCAGGTGGACATCGTCCGGCTTAAATTCATGCAGAGAAAGATTAATGAAGAGGGACTGAACATAGCCGGGATCAAGCAGGTCCTCTCGCTCATACCATGCTGGGCGATCCGGAAATGTAAGGTGCCGGACCGGGACTGTTGCCAGGGGTACCTTAACGATACCGGTCCCTGCTGGGAAGCCTCGGAAAAAGGACCCGAATGCCGGAACATGGATTGCAGGGAATGCGAGGTTTACCGCATCATCGAAACCGAAGGCGATGTCAAGTCAGTGCTCCGTAAGATCATTAAATAATCCCTTGTTCATGCCACAGTGACCCGACCCGATCTTACAAAGCGCTCACTGAATGCTTCCGGTCTTGATCATCCCGCCGCCAAAAAGGTCGAACGATGCCGGCTTGTTAAAGACAATCGACATATCCGGTTTAATGTTCTTGCCCGATGCGGAAATTTCAAGGTAGGCAGTGTCCTGCCGGACCGTCCACAGATCTGCTTCGGCGGGATTTGTGGTGAACGCCCCCGGTTCGGTGAAACTGAGCATGAAGGATATACCGGCCTCGTCGAACTCCGGGAAATCTGCCGCAAGGCTGTATTTTACACCGGTCTGGAGGGATATGGTGTCGCCCATTGAAAGGATATTCGGGCCATAGGCACCGTTTTCAGGATACAAAAATGCACCGCCTTCCGGGGCGTTTTTATCGACAACAACAATTTCCCTTGTACGGGTGGGTGTTTCAGCGCCGTTCTCATAATATTCAATGGTGAATTTCTTCTGGCCGCCCGGTTCCACATCGAAACTTACGCTCACATCACTGCTTCCCCCAGGGCTGGTTGCTGTAAAGACCTGTTGCTGCCTCAGGTCATCATAGATAGAGATGTCCCAGTTTTTTGGTCCCTGGGGGGCGAACCTGTACCACCAATGACCACCTTTTAATATTACCTTGAGGGATGTCCCTTCGGGCAGCTCGGCCGCCAGGCTCAGTTCATCGGCAGTATAAAACGTATCCCGTTCAGGGTAAAGGACATTTCTTCCGTACCCGCTGAATTCAGGGTAAACAGGTAACAGGTCAAATACGTACCCGCAGTTTTCGATAAAATATTCAACATATTTTTCAAATTCCGGTATGGTAACGTCAAGATCCAGTTCTTCATAGCGTTTTTCAAGGTTAGCCCTTACAGTCTTAAGGTTAGCCAGTCTCGCATTATTGATCAGGGATGTCCCGATTGAAGGATCATCAAGTTTGCCGTCCTCTTTCAGGTCCGCATTCAGCTTCCCTATTAATTCGGACATGTCGGCAACCGGGAGGTGTCCCTGCAGTATCACCGAAACTGCAAGGAGTATGGCATTGTCATCCCCGTCCTCCGCTATGTTCAGCAGTTCGGATTCTGCGATATCGCTTTTTTCAATGAGGAATACCTTGAGGATCTCCTCCTGTGCCTGTTTTTTTGCATCCGGAAAGGACGCTCCGCCCGATACCAGTTTAAGCAGCCGGTCTTTTTCCAGGTGTGCCAGTACGTTTACATTAAGCGTGGACTTGTCCCTGATGTTCGAGACGGCTGAAAGTGTTAGCTGGGCCGAGGAATTTTTCCCCTGCAATTCATTAAAGTAAAAACCATCGGCCAGGATCTCCACATAACCGGAGCTGAGCTCGATGTTACTGATCTCAAAAGCTCCCTGGTTATTGCTGATGCCGGTGGTGAATACTTTTCCTGTCTGGGAAAGGTCTGAATTCAGATCCGAGAGGCTGATGGAGGTCCCGATCAGGTAGGGACCCTTCTGCACGTACCCGCTGATCTGTTCCTTCTGAATGGCATTGTCTCCCGGGTTTGTTTCACAGGAGTTCAGAAGGATTAAAGCAAAGGCAATCAGCAGCAGTTCTGGTGAGAATTTAATTTTTCTCATTGTTTGCCGTATTTCGGTCGGGTGTCCCGGTTAACACGCGAAGGGGCGCCCGAGGGATTTGGATGAATAAATTTAATGAAATTTCACGCCGGTTTCAATAGTTGGGACCGTTATTTGTACCACAGCGACCCGGTCGGGTTTTGTGAAACTTATTCAGGACCTGCGGGGACCCGGGTGGGACTATCACTCGTACCGCAGCGATTCGGTCGGGTTCCGCGAGGCGGCCGAGTATACTTTCCAGCCGATGCTGGCAAAGGCAATGACCAGGATCAGGGCCACGGGCAGGGCAAAGGTCACGAAGCTGGCTTTGGTGTGGACTTCCCAGATGCTGTCCATCATGGCCATGCCGGAATAATAGCCCCCGAGCAGGCCGATAACGCTGGCCACCCCGATCATGATCAGGTAGGATCTGCTGAGGATCCCGATGATCCGGGGGATGGAAGCCCCCATGACCTTGCGGACCCCGACCTCCTTGGTACGCCGGATCACACTGAGCGAGACGAGGGTGTACAATCCCACTGCCGAAAGGAACAGGGCGATGATCGCCAGGAAGACATAGATGTCCTTGATGTTCTTGTTGACCTGCCTGGCTTCCTCCATGAGCGAGTCCTGGAAAAAGCCCCTGTAGGGATGGGTGGGGATCAGTTCCTTCCATTTCTCCTCCAGCCAGGAATTCACCTGCTGCAGGTTTTCTGTCCCCGTTTTAACGGTCAGATACTGCAGGCGGTAATCCGCATCCCGGCGAAACGCCACCGGTTCGACCTTGTTCCAGAAGCCGTAGGGGTAATAATCACCCATAACCCCGATGATATAAAGGGGGACGGTATCGTTCATCATGACCCTTTTCCCCACGGGATCAACGATCCCGAATTCTTTCACAAACTTCTGGTTCACCAGGATGGAATTCTTGTTGTCGGTTTTTTCGTATTCCCTGGTGAAGGTCCTTCCCTCAAGCAGGGTCAGTCCCATGGTCTCGAAATAATTGTCCCCCACGGTCAGCATGCTCACGTTTTCTTCCCTGTCGTCATAGGTCATCGTGGCACTCCAGTTGTTCTGGCCGATATGGTGGCGGGATTCCCCGACCTGCTCGATCATCGGATTGGCTTTAATGGCGTCTCTGAAGGAGATGTAATATTCCTCGCTTGGCAGGTACATGCCGATGATGTGGTCCTTGTCATACCCTAGGTACTGGTTGTTCTGGAAGCTGGCGTTCTGTGAATAAAGAACACCTGAATTCATGGCCTGGACGGAGATGGCGATCTGGAGGGTCAGCAGGATGACCGAGAGCACATTCCTGCCACCGATCTTGAGCTTGTCCTGGAAGATGAGGACCGGATTGAAGCGGCTGATGTAGAAGGATGGGTAGGCTCCGGCCAGGAGTGTTGTGATCAGCAGCAGGATCAGCAGGAACCCGAGGATCTCCGGGTTGCCTGCAAGGCTGAATTCCAGGTCCATGTACTCCCACATCCGGGAATAGGCGGGAACGAGAATCGAAGCAAAGAACAGGGAAAGAAGCATGGCTGCCAGCGTCAGCATGAAATTCTCCGTCATGAACTGGATGATGATTTGCCTGCGTGTTCCCCCGGCCACTTTCCGCACCCCGATCTCCTTCAGCCGCCTGCTTGAAAAGGCGATGGCCGTGTTGGTGAAGTTGAAGCAGGCGATCAGCAGGATCAGCAGGGCCATGACGGGCGGGGCCTTGACAGCCGCCGGGTGGAAGCTGTACCGTACCCACCAGTTCGACCACATATTCCTTGCCTTATGCGCCACATCGAGGAAGGGGATAAGCCTGAAAGAGGAGATCTGGAAGTCCTCCCTTGCGTCGTTGTGGGCGGGGACGAAATCCTGCAGGAGTTTTTCCACCGTTGCTACCTGTGCGTGATTGGGAATCTGGACGAAGGTTGAGGAGACCCAGGTGCTCCAGTCGGTCTCATCCACATCCCACATGTCGATGAAATTATCGATCCTGGTGAGCACTTCGTAGAGAAAACTCGTGTTCAGGGGCAGGTGTTCGAACACGGCCCCGACCGTGTAGGTGAATTCCTGTCCCTGGTCATTGAAGATCGACATGGTCTCCCCGATCGGGTCTTTATCTCCGAAATAAATGGATGCGATGCGGTCGTCGATCATGATGTACTGCCGGTCTTTCAGGACGTCTATCGATCCCTTTATCACGGGAATGGTAAAGACCTCCGCGAACGTGGTATCCACGTACCCGATCCGCTTGCTGAAATTATTGAGTCCCACTTTCAGCGGGGAATACGAGCCCGCATATCGGATAACACGATCCACCCCGCTGATATTCTGCCCGATCAGGCCGGCCAGGGGAAAGGGGGTCGCCCCGTAAGCCTGCTGCCTTCCCTGGATCTCCCTGGTAAAGGTGACCTTGTAAACATCGTTCCCCTTCACGAGCATTTTGTCCCAGTCTGCATCGTACCTTGCGTTCAGGTACGCCACAATGCAGATGGCAAGGGCGAGCCCGAGGGTGACCACGTTGATCAGCACGAACAGGGCATTGCGCGAAATGTTCCTCAGGCTGGTGACCAGGTAGTTTCTGAACATGGCGGTGCTCTATTTGTATCGGAATATGAATTTGTCGTACACGATCAGCAGGAGGCAGGCCAGCAACCCGATCCCCATCAGGATCAGCCCGAACAGCGCGGGATTGTAATTGATCCAGAGGTACTGGTTGAGCTGGCTGACATCCATTCCCATGCCATGGGCGGCTGCTGCGAGGTAATCATTCTGGCTGAAAGTTTCCGATATCTGCGGGATCTGCAGTCCCCATTTGCTGACCTCCTTCCCGAGCATGATGAACTTATCGGCCGTGATCTCATAGATCTTGCCTGAGAGGAGTCCCGCGAAAATATTCCCCGCCGCTATGGGCATAAAGTAGGTGCCCATGTAAAGGGCAGCCCTGTCGTCGGGGGCAAGCCTTCCGATGTATTCGAGGATCTTCGGGGAGAAGGCCATTTCTCCCGCGCTGAAGATAAAGATGGAAAAGACCAGGAACCAGCCGTTGCGGGTCAGAAGGGCCAGGGTGATCCCGATCGCGTTGACCAGGAACCCTGCGATCATGGTGTTGATGGGTTTGAAGCGCATCACCAGGCGGGACAGCAGTACCTGGAAACAGACGATGAAAAGGGCGTCAAGGGTAATGAATTTTTCGGCCAGGATGGCGCCGTCTCGCGTTGCCAGGGCGTCGGCGAGCCGCGGGAAAATCGTGTGGATCCCCCTGTACACAACCCCGGTATCGACCCACTGGTCAATGTAGATCGGAAGGCTGTAAAAGTACTGCCAGTAAACCGTCCACCCGGCAATGATGATCAGCAGGAAGAGCGTGAACTTGGTGTCCTGCAGTGCCAGGTAAATATTCCGGAATGCCTTCCTGAGTCCTTCGGAGAAGGGTTCCTGCTCAGGAACCGCGACCTGCTCAGGATCAGCGGCCTGCCCGGGCGCGGCTTCCTGCCCCGGTATAGCTTCCCGCTGCGGTTCCCGGTAAAAAAACAGCACGATGACCAGGTTCACCAGGATGGCCCCGCCCGACATCACGAAGATGTAGTTCCAGCTGATCTCCCGGAGCTCGGATGCGACAAGGGGACCGATCAGTCCCCCTATGTTAATGATCATGTAAAAGATCCCGAATCCCACCGATGAATTCGACTCATCGGTCGTCCGGGCGATGGTGGCCGAAATGATGGGCTTGAACATGGCCGCCCCGATTGCCACGTAGAAAAACGTGAGGAAAACACCCGCAAAGGAACTTACCAGTCCCATGAGGTAATACCCGCTTGACAGGACGATGAAGGCGGTGACAAGGACGCGTTTGTAACCGAAGCGGTCGGCCAGCGACCCGGTGATCACGGGAAGGAAATAGAGGATGGCATTCACGATCCCCATGATCAGTCCCTTTTCAACCTGGCTGAATCCCAGGGCACCCGTTTCCTGCGAACCGGTAAGGTAAAGGGCCAGCAGGTTGAAAACCCCGTAGTAAGCCCATCTTTCAAACAGCTCCAGGCTGTTGGCCGCCCAGAATGTTCGTGGAAACCGACTCTTTATCAATGACATATCAGGATTCTAGGTCATGAAACCAGCCCTAAAAATAGCCCTAAGTATAGTCATTTTTTTTTAATATGCATGAGATGGATCAGGCAGGATTCCGGTAGTAGAAATACGAGGTTTTGTTCCTCACATCGTCAAAGGTGTAAAGCTCCTTGTCCCTGTGGAATTCGAAGTAACTGAGCAGGGCGAAGTCCCCCGCGCACATCGTGGCATGAAAAAACAGCACCGAGATGTAGGTGAAGGAGGCGTAGCCCTTGACGAATATGAACCCGGCAAGGTTAAGCAGGGTAACGACCACGAAGGGGGAAAGGGCCAGGAATATGAACCCGGCCCGGCCGGTAACGAAATCATCCGCCACGGCATAGAAGGCGAAATGCTTCAGGACCGCACCGAACCGGATCTTCGTTGCGCCGAGGAGGACGTATCCGATGGCATGGATCAGTTCGTGGATGGGGATAATCACGGTCATGGAAATGACCAGTCCGTAAAGGAACTGTTTCAGCAGGGAGACCGCGTTCATGTCCAGGACCGTAACCCCGTAGACAAAGGCCGACCACTGGAGGATAAAGAAAACGATGATCGAGATCAGGAAGAAAGCAATGATCCTTGTGCGCTTGCGGATGTACCCCGTGGCAAACTCCAGGATGTCTTCATACCGGAGCTTGTCCAGCAGCTTGAAACTTGGATCCGACCGTATATTTTCAACCGAAATGCGCATCCTCCAAATTAACCATTTTAAGCCGGCCTGACAAGCCTGCCGAGGAAAATTATGCACCCGGTCCGTCGGTCACGGATGAAATACAGGAAGGGATGGTCCGCATTGAACTGCACCGGTTCATCCCGGTACGCGGATTTCAGGCTTATGATTGCTCCGGTGGCCGCCGCGGCCTCCGTGCCGCTCTCGCTGACCTCGATTAACGCCTTGTGGATCACCTCGTCGATGTACAGGTTCTTCTCGCCGGTCATGCCGGAAAAATCGGCATCCCTCCCGAACGCCAGGTCCATTCCCATCTGCGAAAGCTCATTGCGGAGATTCATCTTCAGTTCGGAACTGAACCGGGGGAGCGAAAGGCGGACCTCGGCGGACTTAAACTGTGATTCCACCTTGTCAAGCCGTTCCAGGTCGATCACCCTGCTGACGATTTCCCAGCCTTCGACGGCCCGCGGCAGGATGATCGTCATGGACAGCCGCTCGTTCCGGTAAGGCAGCCGGATGGCCTGGATCTCCTCGTCCTCGTAATAATCCATGGTCCTGGTCATATGCATGAAAGGGGTCATTTTGCTTTCCCGCGAATTCACACGGAAGATCGACGGGTTGGTCGCCTCTATGTCAAAAGTCCACATCCACTTCCCGTTAAAATAAATGGCATTGGTCAGGACCATCCGCGTGTTCGCACTCAGCACCCCCGGGCCGATCAGGTCCTTTATCTTCCGGCGTGTATTGTCCTCCACCCACTGATTGATCATCTGCCGGTTCTCCTCCCTGGCCGCTTCAGCGGTGAAATCCATTTCCGTGAGCGGGGCGTCGAACCATTTTTTTATGTTTTCAAGGTATTGGGGGAGAAAATCAAAGTCCCTCTGGGTCCAGATGGCGTTGGCCAGGCTGATCTCCGTCCCCGGAAGGGTATCGCTCGAAAGGATCTCCTGTCTCAGCTCCCGGCTCGCCGGCTCGAGCTGTCCCGCAGGCGGAAAATAAAGCACCCCGCTCATCTGCCGGGCCGTCTCGCCGCCGGCACCGGAGTAACACATGGCCAGCACGGTGCTGATGCTGTAGGGGGAATAGACAAGGTTCTCCGAGCGGGACTGCACCTGCTTGAACAGGTCAAGGGCAAAGAGGTTCCCGGCCTCCGCAAGCGCCGCTGCACTGTAATCGGATCTCTGGTTGCCGGTGCTTTCCGCCGATTTTTTCTGGGATTTGCAGCCCGTGAGGACCGGGCCGGCGCATAACGCCAGGCAAATCGCCAGACAGACCGCCGGGCGCATTGCCAGACAGACTGCAGGGCGCATCATCGGGAGCCTTGCCGGGCGTATCGCCAGAGGTCTTGCCGGGCGCGTCGCCGGGCCGGAAATCGTAAGGAAACGTTTCATAATTCAAAGATTAATCGGGTAAAAGCGTTCAAACCATTCCTTCCCATCCTCAAAGTTACTCGAAATCCCGACATATTGCAGCCTGAGGTTCATTCGAAAACGTAGGCATAACCGGTGGAGCTTTTTGCTTTTTTATAGTATTCCCTGGCCTTCTTGTCATCGCCTTTTCCTGCATAATAACGGCTCAATCCAATGTACGCGTATGCCCTGGTATTATCGGCCATTTCACCGTAAGGCTCCGCCAGGCTGAGTCCCGCTTGATAATAACGGTACGCGGCTTCCGCATCACCTTTCTTTCGTTCCTCGTAAATTCCCATGTAGATCGTCCCCTCCATCCGGTTATACCCGTCCAGGCTGGTCATCTCCTTGATCGGCATCAGGGCATTATCGTATTGCCGGTTGACCAGGAGCATTTCGGTGTATAATGACAGGAAGGAGGGATTGCCGGGATATTCCCGGTGAATGAGTGAGGCATACCAGAGGGCCGAGTCGGGGTTGCTCTCATAATTAATGTTGATTATCGAAAGAAAAAGGGATGCCTGAGCCTTCATGAAGTACGTTTCCCTGGCTGCATAACGGAGCATTTTCAGTCCCTCTTCCCGGTCCCCCTTCCTGAAAAAAATGAGGGCGGGCCTGTAGACCGGGTGGGCCTCCGGATAAGCCTCCCTGTAATAATTGTAAAGTCCCGTTATAAAATAGAACTCCTTGAATTCCTGCTGCATCCCGAAACCCTGCAGGATATCCCGGTAGATGGTTGAAAGATGTCCGATGGCACGGGAAGTCTTACCGTTGTCGGCATAGTACATGACAAGAAAGCTTCGGGCCATCAGCTCGAAGAACACCCCCTCGATATGCAGCTGGGGATCCTGCTGTTCCTTCTCTTTCAGTTTGCCGGCGCGTTTCAAGGATTCCTCCATGGCCATCTCAAACTCCCTGGAACCCGGGTGATCGGGCATCAGAGGATAGTACTTCCAGTAATAGATGAGTCCCTCGAAAAACGAAGTCACCGGGTGTTCCGGGTAGGTCCGCCTGAGCAACCCGAGGAGCTTACCCGCCTCCGTGAACTCAAAGTTGAAGACATGGTCTATCTCAGTCCTGACCTGGCGGAGTGTGGCGGTATCCCTCAGGAGGCTGGAGTTATCTGTGCTCTGGTCCCCGGCACTGGCAGTTCCGGTGATCAGGATAAGGCTCAATAACATCCATTGAAAGCGCATGAGACTGGAATTACATTTTACTGAAACATCGCAGGAAAATCCGGCCAAAATTACGAAAAAGTCCCGCATCAAAAGAATCCCGGATCCTTTCCGGCCCATCATTCTGCTGATGCAGCCAGGTTTCAGGTTTCAGGAGTCGGGTTTTGAATATGCGGCCTCTGGTTTTGGTTCTGAGTAGCCAGGTTTCAGGTTTCAGGAGTCGGGTTTTGAGTTGAAAATTGATAGTTTTGTGGATGGCAAATCCGGAGATTATGATGCCAGCGGCATGAAAAAGGACATTCCCACGATGATGGAGATCGGCGACAAGGTGGTGAGCCTGGACCTGATCAACTGCAGATTTGTCTGCGACCTGGACAGGTGCAAGGGGGTTTGCTGCGTGGATGGCGAATCGGGTGCGCCCCTTGAGGCCGGCGAGACGGAGACCCTTGACAGGGAATACCCGAATATCCGGCCCTACCTGAGGGAGGAGGGGAACAGGGCCATTGCAAAACAGGGTACCTGGGTGGTGGATACGGACCAGGAGACGGTCACCCCGCTGGTCGAAGGAAAGGAGTGCGCCTATGCCGTATTCGAGGGGGACATCGCATACTGCGGGATCGAAAGGGCCTGGGAGGCAGGCGTCACTTCGTTCAGGAAACCCGTTTCCTGCCACATCTATCCCATGCGGGTGAAGAATTACAGGGGATTCACGGGCATGAACTACGACCGCTGGAAGATATGCGATCCTGCGAGGGAACACGGGGAAAAGGAGGATGTACCTGTTTTTCGCTTCCTCCGTGAAGCAATCGAACGAAAGTACGGGGAAGAGTTTTACAGGAAGCTGGAGATCATTTCGCGGAATGTGGGACAAAAACCGGATGATAATATCGAACTTTAGTGCAATCCGATCGGCGGTCAGGATTCATAAATAGTCACAAGCATGATCGATCAATTGTTACAAGCATGATCAAATAGTCGTTACAAACCAAACCCATTATCATGGACCAGTTAAAACAATACATTGAAGAGAACAAACAACGCTTTCTTGACGAACTTTTTGAATTGATCCGGATCCCGTCGGTTTCGGCCAAACCGGAGAACAAACCGGATATGCTCAGGATGGCCGGTGCCTTAAAAGACGATTTGCTGGCTGCCGGTGCGGACGAGGCGCGGGTCATGGAGACTTCCGGCCAGCCGGTCGTTTACGGCTCCAGGATCGTTGACCCGGCACTTCCTACGGTCCTTATCTACGGGCATTACGACGTACAGCCAGCGGAACCGCTGGATCTCTGGAAATCACCACCCTTTGAACCGGAGGTCCGCGACGGGAAGATATGGGCCCGTGGTGCGGATGACGACAAGGGTCAGATGTTCATGCATGTGAAGGCTTTTGAGTTTATGGAGAGGACCGGGCAGCTTCCCTGCAATGTGAAATTCATGATCGAGGGAGAGGAGGAGGTCGGCTCTCCCAGCCTGAAGGAATTCTGCCGCAGGAACAGGAAACTCCTCAAGGCGGATGTGATCCTGGTTTCCGACACGACCATGATCGCGTCTGATATTCCTTCGGTTACAGTGGGACTGAGGGGATTGAGCTACTTTGAGGTCGAGGTGAGCGGTCCCAACCGGGACCTGCACTCGGGACTCTACGGCGGGGCCGTGATCAACCCTGTCAACGCCCTTTGCAAGATGATTGCTTCCCTGACCAACGAGAAAAACGAGGTGACCATCAAGGGTTTCTATGATGATGTGCTGGTGCTCAGCCAGGCCGAAAGGGATGAAATTGCAAAGGAACCGTTTGACCTTGCAGCCTATAAAAAGGAACTCGAAATCGATGAGGTGGACGGGGAAAAAGGCTATACCACCCTGGAGCGGACCGGCATCCGGCCCAGCCTGGATGTTAACGGGATATGGGGAGGTTATACGGAGGGGGGTGCGAAGACCATCCTGCCTTCGAAGGCGCATGCCAAGATCTCCATGCGGCTGGTCCCCCACCAGAAATCGGAGAGGATCGATAAGCTTTTTGAGTCCCACTTCAAATCCATCGCCCCCCCGGGTGTCCGTGTGAAGGTGAAGAGCCTGCACGGGGGACAGGGATACGTGTCTCCAACCGATACGGTAGCCTACCAGGCGGCCAGCAAAGCCATTGAAAAAACCTTTGGCAGGAAACCAATTCCCACGCGAAGCGGCGGGAGCATTCCGATCATCTCGGACTTTGAGGAAGTGCTGGGGATCAAGTCCATCCTGCTGGGTTTCGGACTAGAATCCGATGCCATCCACAGTCCCAATGAAAATTATCCCCTGGAAAATTTCTTCAAGGGAATAGAAACCATCCCCTGGTTTTTCCGCTACTATGCCGAAATGAGCCGGTAGGCAGGGAGCCAATTATTTCCGGACCGGAGCCAACCATTCCCGGAGCCAACTATTCCCGGACCGCATCTATGCCTTTTCCCCTTTAACTTCTCCCTTTCCTGTTTTCATCACTCTCTATTACTGTAATTCTTAAGTTCTTGTAAACCTGCCGGATACATTTCCTGAATCGATGTTTTAGGGTGTCCCGATGGCTGAATAACCCCATTTAATTAGCTGATATCTTAATCCGTACGCCATTAATTCCTGTAAAGCCCTGTGAGATGAATAAGGACGCAAAACTAAACACTGGCCCGCTTCTGCAAAGAATCCAAAATATACTGGAGGAAGCGCGAAATAAGGTCTATCGTACAGCTAATACTGTAATGTTAGGGGCCTATTGGAATATAGGAAAAGAAATTGTGGAAGAAGAACAAAAGGGAAAAGACAGGGCAGCATACGGTATTGCATTAATCAAGGAACTTTCTGTTAACCTGACACAGGAATATGGCAGAGGTTATACAGAAACCAATTTGAAGTACATGAGAAAGTTTTATAGAACCTTTGAAAAAAGTCACGCACTGCGTGACGAATTATCCTGGACTCATTACCGGATATTACTGAAAGTTGAAAAAGAAAATGCAAGAGAGTTCTATTTAAAGGAGGCTATTTCCGGTAACTGGAGCACCAGGCAATTGGAAAGGCAAATAAACTCGCTATACTTCGACCGGCTGATCATGAGCAATGACAAAAAAAGGCTCATGATTGATACCGGGAAGGAAATAGAAACCATGCAATCCGGAGATATCATTAAAGATCCTTTCGTACTTGAATTTCTTGATGTAAAAGAGTGTAATCAACTAGCTGAATCCGGACTGGAATCGATACTGATCGGGAAGTTACAACAATTCATACTTGAGCTGGGAAACGGTTTCTCTTTCGTCGGCCGGCAATATAGGATCACAGCAGATAACGATCACTTCTACATCGACCTTGTTTTTTACAATTATATTCTCAAATGCTTTTTGCTGATTGATTTGAAAACGGAGAAGCTATCCCACCAGGATATTGGACAGATGGATTTTTATGTGCAGCGATAACCCAACCATAGGGTTGATTCTTTGCACTGAGAAGAACAGGACACTTGTGAAATACAGCCTGCTTCATGACAGTAAGCAGATCTTTGCTTCTAAATACCTGATGTATCTACCTTCTACCAGACAGCTTGAACAGGAGATACAAAGGGAGAGGGAACAGATTGAACAAGAAAAAATATTCGGAGAGTAACAACTTCGGACCGGAGCCAACTATTCCCGGACCGCATCTATGCCTTTTCCCCTTTAACTTCTCCCTTTTTAAGGGGTGGGCGGAATATTTCATGCTTTTCTCATAAGTTTTACTGAATAACATGGGCTGATTCTTAATTAAAACTAACTTTGCCCGTTATAAATCAATTTAATCGTTCAAAACATGGCTCATCTTAGATTCCAGGCTCTCCAGGAAGTACTCAGAAGGCAGCCCCTGGAGGTTAAGTATCCATCCGCCAAGATCTCCGATTATTACGGGATCAATGTTTTCGACAGGCAGAAAATGCAGAAATACCTTTCGATGGAAGCGTTCAGGAGCGTTCAGAAATCCATTGAGAAAGGCACCCGGATCGACCGTAAAATGGCCGATGAGGTTGCTGCGGGAATGAAAGCCTGGGCAACGGAACGGGGGGCGACGCATTATACCCACTGGTTCCATCCGCTGACGGATGCCACGGCTGAGAAGCACGATGCGTTCATCGAGCTGTCCGATTCCGAAGCGGTCGTCGAAAATTTTTCCGGCTCCAAGCTTGTGCAGCAGGAACCCGATGCATCCAGCTTTCCGAGCGGGGGGATAAGGAATACCTTTGAAGCTCGCGGCTATACGGCCTGGGATCCCTCATCGCCAGCTTTTATCGTGGGCAATACGCTGAGCATCCCGACGATATTCGTTTCCTATACCGGGGAGGCCCTGGATCACAAGACGCCCCTGCTGAAATCAATGGCGGCTATTGACAGGGCGGCGACCGAGGTCTGCCTGTATTTTGACCGGAGCGTGACCCGGGTGGTGCCGACCCTGGGACCGGAGCAGGAATATTTCCTGATCGATGACGCCCTTTACCATGCCCGTCCCGATCTGGTGCTGACCGACCGCACCCTGATGGGACATGCCTCGGCAAAGGACCAGCAGCTTGAGGATCATTATTTCAGTTCGATCCCGGAACGAGTTTCGGCATTCATGAAGGATTTTGAGATCGAGGCCTATAAGCTCGGAATTCCGATTAAGACCCGGCATAACGAGGTGGCGCCCAACCAGTTCGAATGTGCTCCCATATTCGAGGAGGCCAACCTGGCAGCCGACCACAACCTGCTGGTCATGGACCTGATGAAGACCATTGCCCGCAGGCATAATTTCAGGGTACTCTTCCACGAGAAACCATTTGCCGGTATAAACGGCTCAGGGAAGCACTGCAACTGGTCCCTCATGACCGACAACGGCATCAACCTCCTGGCCCCCGGCAAAACCCCGAGGACCAATCTGCTTTTCCTGACTTTCCTGGTAAACACCATGAAGGCGGTTTACGATCATGCCGAACTTATGAAGGCCAGCGTTGCTTCTGCCGGGAATGCGCACCGCCTGGGGGGAAACGAGGCTCCCCCGGCCATCATGTCCGTATTCCTCGGGGCGAAGGTATCGGAGATGCTTGACCTGATCGAACATGAAGTGACCGAGCGGAAGATGACCCCCGATGAAAAGACCGAACTGAAGCTGAACATCGGGAAAATCCCGCAGATACTGCTTGACAATACCGACCGGAACCGTACATCACCCTTTGCCTTTACAGGGAACCGGTTCGAGTACAGGGCGGTGGGTTCATCCACCAATGTGGCGGCGCCGATCATAGCCCTGAATACTGCCGTGGCCGACCAGCTGATGAAATTCAACAAGGAGGTCAAGGCCCTCATGAGGAAAAAGATCAAAAAGGACGAAGCCATATTCCAGGTCCTGCGCAAGTACATCATCGAATCAAAACCCATCCGGTTTGAAGGGAATAACTACAGCAAGGAATGGTTGAAGGAGGCGGCCAAAAGGAAACTGGCAAGCCTCCAGGACGTTCCCTCTTCCCTGGAAGCATACCTGAGTGAAAGCTCAGTAGCCCTGTTCGATCGCCAGGGAGTGCTCGATAAGCGTGAGCTGGAAGGAAGGACAGAAGTCAGGCTTGAAATGTATACCAAAAAGGTCCAGATCGAGGCCAGGGTACTGGGCGATCTTGCCATCAATCACATCCTGCCGACCGCCATCAAGTACCAGAGCCACCTGATCGAGAATGTAAAGGGATTGAAGGATGTTTTTGATGAGGCTGAATACCGGCAGCTTGCTGCCGGCCGGCTGGAAAGGATCAAGGAGATCTCGGAACATATTTCAGCCATCATGGAAAAGGTAAACGAGATGATCGAGGAGCGGAAAAAGGCAAACCGTGTGGATGATTCCCGTAAAAAAGCGGGACTTTACAGCCAGAAGGTATATCCCTACCTGGATATCATCCGTGACCACATCGATCAGCTTGAACTGATCGTTGACAATGAGGTCTGGCCTCTTCCCAAGTACCGCGAACTGTTATTTGTGCGGTAGGCTGCGTGTCCGAAAGTTTGATTATAGCCGGCAGGCTGCGTATCGGTCAGGTGCCTGTTATAATTTTCTGTCAGGCATATAATCTGCCGGGCATTTTCCCGTTACACTATTTTCAACTAATTTTATGACCGTTAACCCGACGATATGAAGTACCTGACCTATCTTCTGATAGCCGGAGGGGTTTTGTTCATCCCTCTCCATGGCCATGCCCAGAAAAAAAAGGACCAGACCGCCAAGGCCCGCGAAGCCTTTGAATCAGGTGAGTACATGGTGGCACTGGACCTTTTCAAGGATGCTTACAACAAGGTAAGCGACAGGGATGTCAAAAACGAGATGATCTTCCTCATTGCGGAATGCTACCGGATCACCAACCAGCCGGATAAGGCTGAGCTAAGGTACAAGCAGGCCATAGACAGGGATTATCCCAATCCCATCATCTATCTGCGCTATGCGGATGCGCTTCGCATGGATGAAGCCTACGAGGATGCCAAGGAGTATTACCGGAGGTACAAGGAGCTGGTCCCGGATGATCCAAGGGGACAGGAGGGCATCACCTCCTGCGACCTGGCCGTGGAGTGGATGAGAAATCCCACCAATTACGAGGTTGAAAACATGAAATACTTCAACTCCCGGCAGAGCGATTACAGTCCCTTTTTCGCATCGGCGGATTACGAGACCGTTTATTTCACCTCTTCGCGGGAAGGTTCAACAGGGAACGATGTTCACGGAGGGACAGGGGAGAGCTTCACGGATATCTTTCAGTCCCGCATGGACCGCAAGGGAAAGTGGAGCGTACCGGTTGCCCTGGATGAAAACATCAATACGGAATTTGAAGAAGGTACCCCGGTCCTGGCCGATAATTATTCCACCCTTTATTTCACCCGATGCAAGGTGAACAAGAACACCAATTATGGCTGCCAGATCTATACCTCCAACAAGGTGGGGGATACCTGGTCGGAAGCCAAGCCACTCGAGCTTGAAGATGACAGCATGGTGGTTGCCCATCCGGCCCTGACAGCCGATGAGCTCACCCTCTATTTTGTGTCGGACATGCCCGGGGGATTGGGAGGGAAGGACATCTGGGTGGTTACCCGTGATAACCTTGGCGCGGAATGGAGCAGTCCCCAGAACGTCGAGGGGATCAACACCGTGGATGACGAGATGTTCCCCTACGTTCACCCGGACGGCTCGCTTTACTTTTCCTCCAACGGGAGGATCGGGATGGGGGGACTGGACATTTACAAGGCCAACCAGAACGAGGACGGGACCTGGGTGGTTGAAAACATGAAGTACCCGATCAATTCCTCTGCAGATGATTTCGGGATCGTTTTTGAAGCGGATGCGGAGCGGGGATTTTTCAGTTCCACGCGGAAAGGGCGGGGGAACGATGAGATCTACATGTTCGCGCTTCCACCCCTGAAATTCAATGTGATCGGAGAGATCAGGGATAACAGGACCGATGAGTTGCTGGTGGACGCCACGGTCAAGTCCATCGGCAGTGACGGGATCACCGTCGAAACCACTACGGATGCCGATGGGGTCTTCAGGTTCATGCTCAAGCCCAATACCGATTACGTATTTGTCGCCTCCAAGGATGGCTATCTGAACGGGAAGGAGCGCGAGACCACCAAGGGACAGGAAAAGAGCACGGACTTCCGGACGACCATTTACCTGTCGAACATACGCGAGACCATAGAGCTTTCAAACAGCAACGTATTCTATGATTTTGCCAAGTGGGACCTCAGGCCGGAGGCCATGGTGTCGCTGGACAAGCTGATCGAAACGCTGAACGATAACCCCACCGTCACCATCGAGCTGATGGCTAACACCGACTCGAGGGATTCAGAGGAATACAACCTGCAGCTTTCACAGAAGCGCGCCCAGAGCGTGGTGGACTACCTCATCGAGCGGGGCATTGACCCGGCACGGCTGAGCGCCAGGGGTTATGGTGAAAGCAGGCCCAAGACGGTCACCGCCCGCATCCATGAGAGCTATCCCTTCCTGCCGGAAGGAACGGTCCTGACCGAGCAGTTCATTAATTCCCTTCCCGCTTCAAGGCAGGAGGAGGCGCACCAGCTGAACCGCCGCACGGAATTCCGGGTTCTCAGGACCGATTACAAACCGGCGGGCCAATAACCGGATGGCGGGGGAAAAATCCAAATATGGCCGCCGGGGAGTATCCCATTCCAAAACCGATGTTCACCGGGCCATACAGAAGCTTGACAGGGGACTCTTCCCGAATGCATTCTGCAAGATTGTCCCCGATATCCTCGGGAACCGTGACGACCACTGCGTGGTGATGCATGCCGACGGGGCAGGCACCAAATCCTCCCTCGCTTATATTTACTGGAAGGAGACCGGCGATCTTTCCGTCTGGCGCGGCATTGCACAGGACGCCATTGTCATGAACCTCGACGATCTGATCTGTGTCGGGGCGGTGGACAACATCCTGCTTTCCTCGACCATAGGCCGGAACAAGCTCCGGATACCGGGCGAGGTGATTGCCGAACTGATCGACGGCACCGAGGAGTTCCTGCTAATGCTGAGGGACCATGGCATCGGAATTTATTCGACGGGGGGAGAGACGGCCGATGTCGGCGACCTCGTGCAGACCATCATCGTGGATTCGACCGTAACCTGCCGGATGCCGCGTGCCAGGGTGGTTGAGAACAGGATCCGTGCGGGGGATGTAATAGTGGGACTCGCATCCTTCGGCCAGGCTTCTTATGAGAAGTCCTACAACGGGGGAATGGGGAGCAACGGGCTAACCTCCGCCAGGCACGACGTATTCTCAAAGATCTATACGGAAAAATACCCCGAATCGTACGATCCTTCGATCTCCCCCGAGCTGGTTTATTCGGGCTCCTGCCTCCTCACCGACCCGGTCCCCGGCATCCCCCTCGATGCCGGGAAACTGGTACTGTCCCCCACCCGGACCTACGCCCCCGTGATCAGGAGCGTGCTGCAGGAGTTCCGGGACGGGATACACGGGATGATCCACTGCTCCGGGGGGGGACAGACAAAGGTCATGAACTTCGTGGATAAGGTCCGGGTGGTCAAGGACAACCTGTTTGACCTACCCCCGCTGTTCCGGCTGATCCGTGAACAATCCGGGACTTCCTGGAAGGAAATGTACCAGGTCTTCAACATGGGCCACCGTTTCGAGATCTACCTGGAGGAAGAACTGGCTGAAAAGGTCATGGCCGTCTCAGGCTACCTGGGGGTAAGCGCCCGCATCATCGGCCATGTTGAGGCTGCAGGGAAGAAGGAGCTGGTGATCGAGGGACCGGGGGGGACTGAAAAGGTTTGGGACTAAAAGTTCCAAACTAAAAGTTCCAAACCTTTCCATCGTTCGTCAAAAAACGATCTACTTAATTGACTTTCATTGGCGGATTTTAGAAATTGCCTGACCATTCACCAAAACCCCTTATTTATGAATAAATTAGTTTTACTTCCGGTCGTCTTTTTCTTATTTACCGGCTGTACACAGCTGGCAGAAAAAGGTAAAAAAGAACACGATGAAACCGCCAAGCAGAACCTTGAACTGGTCAAAAAGATGGTCCAGGCTTACGAAAATGAGGACATGGCTGCCCTCAGGGAGATCTATTCTCCGGACCTGCAATCCGTTGGTCCCCAGGTCAAATATGATTTTCCTTATGATACGATAATGGCATCCAATGAAGACTGGTTCAAGCAAGCTGATTCAATCAAATTTGATGTGGACATTATGCTGCCGGAGATTGTCAAAGAAGGTGATCTGGCCGGGAACTGGGTCCTGCTCTGGGCTGATATCAGCTGGTATGATCTTAAATCCGGTAAAAAGCTTAAAGTTATGTACCATTCTCCCCTGCGCATAGAAAATGGCAGGATCGTCTTCGAAGCAGCCTTCTGGGACGAGTGGGATGCATTCAAGCAGCTGGGCGCCAAACTGGAATGGCCTGATGCTGATGAGAAGGATATGTAAAAATACCAGATAAGAAATAAGAAGATTGTTAATCATCTAAACCGGGCTGGACTCAGTCTGGTTTTTTTAGGTTTGGAACTAAAAGTTTGGGACTTTTAGTTCCAAACCAATAGTCCCAAACCTTCTCCACAGCTCACTAATTTTTCTTAACTTTGCAGCCGTTTAAATCCGATGTTGTTATATGAGCGGTAACCTTATACTGGATAAGCTTGAGGGAGTTAAGGACAGGTTCGAGGAGGTCGGCAGGCTGATCAACGAGCCGGAGATCATCTCCGACATGAAGAGGTATGTGAAGCTCAATAAGGAGTACAGGGACCTGGAACCGATCATCCAGGCCTACAAGGATTATAAGAACCTGTTGAGCAATATTGCCACGGCGAAAAAGATGCTTTCGAGCGAGAAGGACGAGGAGATGAGGGAAATGGCAAAGACGGAGCTGGACGAGCTTTACCAGCAGGTGGAGCCGATGGAGGAGAACATCAGGTACCTGCTGGTCCCGGTCGATCCTGAAGACGATAAGAATGCCATGCTTGAAATCCGGGCAGGCACCGGGGGGGACGAAGCCAGTATCTTTGCGGGTGATCTGTACCGCATGTACCAGAAATACTGTGAATCCAGAAGATGGAAACTGGAAGTCTCAAGTTTTACGGAAGGGACCGCAGGAGGCTATAAGGAGATCATCATGCATGTGAAGGGAGAAGGTGCCTACGGAATCCTTAAATACGAATCGGGAGTGCACCGTGTGCAGCGCGTTCCCCAGACGGAGACCCAGGGCCGGGTGCATACTTCGGCTGCCTCCGTGGCGGTTCTTCCGGAAGCAGGAGAGTTTGACGTTGAGCTTAAGGAATCCGACATCCGGAAGGATACCTATTGTTCCTCGGGTCCCGGCGGACAATCGGTGAACACCACCTATTCAGCCATACGCCTGACGCATATTCCCAGCGGGATCGTGGTAACCTGCCAGGATCAGAAGTCCCAGTTGAAGAACCTGGACAAAGCCATGACGGAACTGCGCACGCGTCTCTACAACCTGGAATACCAGAAATATCTCGACAAGATCTCCTCGAAAAGGAAAACAATGGTGTCCACGGGGGACCGCTCCGCAAAGATCCGGACCTATAACTTCCCGCAGGGCAGGATGACGGATCACCGGATCAACCTTACCATGTACAACCTGCATTCGATCATGAACGGGGAGATCCAGGAGATCATTGACAAGCTGCAGATGGCGGAGAATGCAGAGCGTTTGAAAGTAAGCGAGTTGGAGGCATAACACATGTTGGAAGCATAACATTAAGGCTTTTTATGACTTACGAGGGACTCTACAGGCAAATTCTTGAAAAACAATCCTTCCTGTGTATTGGCCTCGACACGGACATCGGCAAAATTCCCACTCACCTTCTCAAATCTTCTTCGCCCGTCCTGGATTTCAACCGCGCAATCGTTGATTCAACACATGACCTGGCCGTTGCCTACAAGCCCAACCTGGCTTTTTACGAGTCCAGGGGAGCGGCCGGGTGGGAGGATCTGGCCCGGACCGTTGAATACATCCGTTCGGTCGATCCCTCAATTTTCCTGATCGCAGACGCCAAGCGGGGGGACATCGGGAATACGGCGTCCATGTATGCGCAAACCTTCTTTAAGGAGCTGGACTTCGATGCGGTAACCCTCTCACCCTACATGGGTAAAGATTCCATCCAGCCCTTCCTTGAGTATCCGGGGAAATGGGTGATCCTGCTGGGACTGACCTCCAATCCCGGGGCGGAGGATTTCCAGTTCCTCCGGCTGGAAAGCGGCAACCAAAGCGGCAACCAGCGCCTTTACGAGGAAGTCCTCCAAAAAGCTTCCGGGTGGGCGGGGCCCGACCAGATGATGTTCGTTGCAGGAGCAACCAGGCCGGAGCTTATATCCGGAATACGCAGGATATTGCCCGACCATTTTCTGCTGGTGCCCGGCATTGGCGCCCAGGGAGGCAGCCTGGAAACAGTGGTCCGCGAAGGCATGAATGAGCACTGCGGACTGATCGTCAATTCCAGCCGCTCCATCCTCTATGCCGGTGATTCATCCGGTTTCGGCGCAGCGGCCCGGCAGAAGGCCCTTGAACTTCAAAAGGCCATGTCCGGATACCTTAACCGGAAATGACGGCCCGGTATTCTCCCTGATCATACGATATTTCAACTAACCAGGCATAAAGGGATATAATCCCCGCACGCCGGCCATGGATATCAGGGAGGAACTGCTTCATCATATCTGGAAGTACCGCCTGTTCAGGTTGCCCCTGCTCGATATGGATGATCTGCCTGTTGAGCTTGTTGACCCGGGACAGCACAACCGGGATTCCGGTCCGGATTTTTTCAATGCAAGGGTCCGGTCGGAGGGCTTGCTCTGGGCCGGGAATGTCGAGATCCACAAAAAAGCCTCGGAATGGTACCAGCACGGGCATCATCTGGATCCTGCCTTTGATAACGTGATCCTTCACGTTGTGATCGATCCGGACTGCCAGGTCCGGAATTCCAGGGGAAGGGAGATCAGGACGGTCAGGATGGAAATCCCTCCCGAAACCAGGAGACGTTACGAACTCCTGATGAACAATCCCGAACTGGTTCCCTGCTGGAGGAATCTTCCGCTGGTTGACCTGGAAAGGATGAATCTATGGCTGGAAAAGCTGCTGATTGAACGGTTTGAGGAACGGGTTGCCCGCATAAGGGGGGATCTGGCCAGCTGTGCGGGGGACTGGCAGGAGGTTTTTTACAGGTCTCTGGCCAGGGCCATGGGACAGCATGTGAATGCCGATCCCTTCGAAATGCTCGCCCGGTCCGTCCCCCGGGAAACCATCCGGAAGCATTGTCCGGATCTGATCTCGAAAGAAGCCATCCTTTTTGGACAGGCCGGGATGCTGGGGGAAAAGGAAAACCTCCCCGGTGGAAATAATCTGGAATCCACGTCGGACCTGGATCCCTACTTTTCGGAACTCTGCGGGCGGTACAATTTTCTGCAGAATAAGCTTGGATTGCAACCCATTAGCGGGTTCCTGTGGAAGTTCCTGCGCCTGCGTCCGGATAATTTCCCCACCATCCGGATCTCACAGCTGGCCAGTTCCCTCGAAAAATACCCGGATCTGTACCGTCAGCTTCAGGATCATCCTGATCCCCTGGAGGGTATTCTGAAATTAGAGTTGAAGGCATCGGAATACTGGAACACCCATTACCGTTTCAGGCGGGAGAGTCCCCCGAGGGAAAAATCCCCCGGGAAAGACCGCATGACCGGTCTGTTCATCAATGCCGTCCTGCCGGTGTTGTTTGCACAAAACCTGATCCGTGGAAACCCCAGCAGGGTGCAGGAGCTTACTGAGATGCTGGTCCGGATCCCGCCCGAGAATAACCGGATCATCCGGATGTGGAAAAGCCTTGGAATGGCCGTCCCGGATGGATTTTCTTCGCAGGCTCTTCTTCATCTTACCAATAATTACTGTATATTTAAGAGATGTTTATCCTGTTATGCCGGAAGCCAGATTACACAGTCGTACCCCCCGCAGAAGTGAAGCCAACTGGTCAGCTATGCTCGCCATCGGCCTGCTTGTAATCATCGTGATCATCGGGGTAAGCGGTTACATTGTCCTGGAGGGCATGACCTTTACCGAAGCGGTATACATGACGATCATTACAGTTGCTACGGTTGGTTTCAAGGAGGTGGAACCGCTCAGCGAGATCGGAATGTGGTTCACAAGCTTTCTGATTGTGATCAGTTTTGGTATATTTGTTTACGCTGTTACAAGCCTCACAAGATTCATGATCGACGGGGTGATCAGCAATTATTACAGGGACCGTAAAGTACAGAGAAAATTGAAGAAACTTAGCAATCACGTGATCATCTGCGGATACGGGCGGAACGGCAGCCAGGCTGCCATGGATCTCAGCATCCATAAGGTGCCTTTCATTGTCATCGAGAACAACGCGGAGATCATAGATTCATTGAGGGATTCCAATACCATCCTGTATATCGAGGGAGATGCCACGCAGGATGAGATACTGCTGCATGCCGGCCTGATGGAAGCCAGGGCGATGATCACCACCCTGCCGGTGGATGCCGATAACCTTTATGTGGTCCTCACGGCAAAGGGACTGAACCCGGGATTGAAAATCATCAGCCGGGCATCGAATGAAAGCAGCGATATCAAGCTGATAAGGGCCGGCGCATCAAACGTCATCATGCCCGACCGGGTGGGGGGACAGCGAATGGCCAAACTTGTATTCCAGCCGGATATCGTGGAGTTCGTTGATTTCATGATGTTGCAGGAACCAGGCTCCGTCATCCTGGAGGAGCTGAGCTGTGAATCGATCGCAAATTGTTTTGAAGGAAAACAGATCAAGGAACTTGACCTGCGAAACCGCAGCGGCGCTACCATCATCGGGCTCCGCAGAGCCGACCGCTCATACGTAATGAATCCATCCCATAGCTACGTACTTGCGGTAACCGATAAACTCTTCGTCCTGGGAACCGTCGACCAGATCAAAAGGCTCAGGGAAATCCTCGTCACAGAGCCCTGACCTGCGACTTCGAGATCTAAAGCATACCGGTCCCATCGAAATCCTCGTCACCGAATCCTGAGTTCGGTTTCATGGAGGTGCATTTCCCGCATTTTGACCACAGCGCTGATCCATGACAGGTTCTTAAAGTCCAATCATAAGTTCTTATTAATCAGCCACATATTCTAAATCATCTGCAATGAACTTTTTGCCACTTTTTTGTTGCTATATCAAAAAAATTGAATATTTTTGCAGTTCATTTTCAGAATGGGACTGAATTATATCAAAAACAGGCTATGTACTTAACCTCAGAAAAGAAGAAAGAATTCTTTAAAAAGTATGGCAAATCTGCTGAAAACACAGGTTCGGCAGAAGGACAGATCGCATTGTTTTCTTACCGCATCGCACACCTTACCGAACATCTCAAGGAAAATAAGAAGGATTTCGGTACCCAGCGGGCGCTGGTGAAGCTCGTCGGAAAGCGCAGGAGACTGCTTAATTACCTGAAAGACAGGGATATCGAGCGGTACAGGACCGTCATTAAATCACTGAAACTAAGAAAGTAAAACAGGATAAAAGGGAAAAAGGCAATTACTGAAATTGCCTTTTTTCGTATTGGTACGAGACGTTAATTAATAAGCTAATAAGTAAAAAGAAGATGTTAAAAGTTATTACAAAGACAATCGATCTGGGCGACGGCAGGAGCATTACGATCGAGACTGGAAAGCTGGCCAAGCAGGCCGACGGAGCGGTTGTCGTAAGAATGGGCGGGACCATGCTGCTGGCAACGGTCGTTTCCGCAAAGGAAGCCCAGGAGAATACGGATTATATGCCCCTCTCTGTTGAGTACAAGGAAAAATTTGCTGCAGCCGGAAGATTCCCCGGAGGATTCCTTAAGCGGGAAACCCGCCCCGGCGATTATGAAATATTGATTTCAAGGCTCGTCGACAGGGCTCTCAGGCCCCTTTTCCCGGATGATTACCATGCCGAGACTTTTGTTAATGTTACCCTTTTCTCTGCCGAGGCAGATATCATGCCCGATGCACTTGCGGGACTGGCCGCATCGGCTGCCATGAGCGTATCGGACATACCCTTTAACGGGCCAATCTCCGAGGTCAGGGTTGCAAGGGTCGAAGGGAAACTGATGATCAATCCCACATTCAAGCAGCTTGAAAGCGCAGACATCGACATTATAGTGGGAGCGACCGAGGACAACATCATGATGGTGGAGGGCGAGATGGATGAGGTATCCGAGAAGGATATGCTGGAAGCCATCAAATTCGCCCATGAAGAGATTAAAAAACACTGCCGGGTGCAGCTGGAACTTCAGAAGGAAGCAGGGAAAACGAAAAAACGCGCCTATGAGCACGAGCAGAACGATGAAGCCATGATGGCGGAGATAGAAAAGAAGGCTTACAGTAAGCTGGCCAAGATCGCCTCTTCAGGATCATCCAAGCAGGAAAGGCACGATGCCATCGATGAGGTAAAAGAAGAGTTGAAGGCAGTACTCATAAACCCGGACGATGCTGAAGCGGCAGCCAGAGAGATCGTGTTCAAACGTTATTTCCACGCGGTTGAGAAAAAGGCCCTGCGGGATCTCTTGCTAGACAAGGGACTCAGGGTGGACGGCCGTAAGACCGATGAAATCAGGGATATCTGGTGCGAGGTGGACTGCCTGCCCGCCACACATGGCTCGGCACTCTTTACCCGTGGAGAAACCCAGTCGCTGACTTCCGTTACCCTGGGTAACAAGATGGATATGAAACTGATCGATGAAGCTCTTATACAGGGGACCGACAAGTTTACCCTGCATTATAACTTCCCGCCCTTTTCAACCGGTGATGCACGCCCGATGAGGGGGATCAGCCGGCGTGAAGTGGGACACGGGAACCTGGCCCACCGGGCCCTGAAAAGAATGGTACCCAAAGGCGTGGAAAATCCCTATGCGATAAGGATCGTCTCCGATATCCTTGAATCCAACGGTTCCTCTTCCATGGCGACCGTTTGTGCCGGGACCCTGGCGCTGATGGACTGCGGTGTCAAGATCCGCAAGCCGGTTTCGGGGATTGCAATGGGACTGGTCACTGAGGCCGGTTCGAAGAAGTATGCCATCCTGTCCGATATCCTGGGGGATGAGGACCACCTTGGCGACATGGACTTCAAGGTTGCCGGGACCCGTGACGGGATCACTGCCACACAGATGGACATCAAGGTAGACGGACTCCCTTACGAGATACTGGAAGAGGCCCTCGAGCAGGCCCGTAAAGGCAGGCTCTACATCCTGGATAAGATGGAAGAGGTCATCAAAGAACCAAGGGCGGACTATAAACCGCACGCACCCAGGATCGTCCAGATCCTCATCAACAAGGACCTGATCGGTGCGCTTATCGGTCCCGGTGGAAAGATCATCCAGGGCATCCAGGCCGACACGGGCGCTACCATCGTGATCGAGGAGATCGATAACAAGGGAGTGGTCGATGTATTTGCCGTCAACAAGGAAGCCATCGATGCAGCCCTTGCCAGGATCAATGAGATCGTGCAGGAACCCGAAATTGGTGAGATCTACAAAGGTAAAGTCAAAGGCGTGGTCTCCTTCGGATGCTTTGTCGAGATCATGCCCGGCAGGGAGGGACTGCTCCACATCTCCGAGTGGGACTGGAGAAGGGTCGAAAAGATGGAAGATGAGGTCAAAGTAGGAGATGAACTGGAAGTGAAACTGATCGACATTGATGGGAAGAACGGAAATCTTAAGCTCTCCCGCAAGGTCTTGCACCCGAGACCGGAACGTACCGATGATCAGCGACAGCAATCGGGGGAAAAGCGTCCCTATTCGGGGGAACAGAGGCAGCACTCCGGCGAGCAGAGGTCACACTCCGGCGAGCATCGTTCCCATTCAGGGGATCAGAGGCAGCATTCAGGGGGACAGAGGTCTCATTCCAGGGACCAGAAGCACTGGGACAAAAAGCCCAACCACCGGGAAGATAATCCCGAATAATCAGGCATTCCCGCAAGGTATGCCGAACGACAATATGAGCCGCCCCGACCATCGGAGGCGGCTTTTTTCGTATATTTATGATCCCGAATTCCGGGGAACTACATGCAATCCGGGCAAACATTAATGAACAGGTATAACTATCTGGTAATTGAGGGGAACATCGGGGCAGGAAAGACCTCGCTCTCGACCATGATCGCCGAAAAATTCAATGCCCGGCTGATCCTTGAACAATTTGCGGAGAATCCATTCCTCCCGAAATTTTACGGTGACCCCGAACGGTTCTCATTTCCCCTGGAACTGTCCTTCCTTGCCGCCAGGTA
Organism: uncultured Bacteroides sp.; assembly: GCA_964431315.1. Classification (GTDB taxonomy): domain Bacteria; phylum Bacteroidota; class Bacteroidia; order Bacteroidales; family SM23-62; genus SM23-62. The sequence goes on from CAYSJH010000001.1 coordinate 46,997, forward strand.
TCACCAGCTGCACCGGGAACTGACTTCCCCCGAACTTTTTAAAAGTTTTACCGTGGCGGATTATTTCTTCAGCAAATCCCTCATTTTTTCAAAGATCACCCTCCAGCCGGATGAATTCAACCTGTACAGGACCCTGTTCAACATCATTTACAAGCAATTGCCCAGGCCCGAACTTTATGTCTATTTGCACGTAGAAGTGGATAAGCTGCTTGAAAACATCAGACTGAGAGGACGGGATTACGAGAAAAGCATTGAAGCCGGGTACCTTGAAAAATTGCAGGAGGGATATTTCGAGTACCTTCGCTCGCTGACGGATCAGAAAATACTGATCCTGGACTTGAACCGGCTGGATTTCGTAGGAAGGAAGGAGGATTATGATCTCGTGGAAAAAGCCATTTTCTCAGGGGAATATACCACGGGGCTCAACCGGGTTCAATTACGCTGAATTTGTGTAAATACCCTGTTTTCAGGACTATTTGTATTTAAATTTTTATAAATTGAAAAACATTATTAAGTTTGTATAGGTAATTCACAATCGCCTTAAAACTAATAACCAAGTAATTATGAGAAGAATTAACATTTTTGCATCATTCGTTGCTGCAGCGCTTTTAATCGCTGGTTGCGGTGGCCCGCAGAAGATGGCGGACAACGCGAACCTGGTGAAGTACACCGTTACACCTGATCCTCTTGAAACGCATGGTGGAAAAGTAGCACTGTCTGTGGATGTCAAGTATCCTGAAAAATACTTCCACAAGAAGGCCATTGTTACCGCCACGCCTTACCTCAGCTATGAAGGAGGACAGACTGAATTGAAGTCTGAAACATTGCAGGGAGAAGCCGTTGAGGATAATTACAAAGTGATATCCTTCACCTCCGGAGGCAGTTTCAGCTATTCAGACGAAGTGGACTACAAACCGGAGATGATGCGTTCCGAACTGTTTGTCAAGGGAGTTGCAACGGTCGGCAAGAGTACGGTTGACCTGCCACCCGTAAAAATTGCGGACGGTATAATTACCACTCCACTGCTTGTTGATGATAAAGGAAAGGCGATCCTGTTCGGCGACAATTTCAAACGGATAGTTCCCGAGCAGTATGTTGCCGACATCAATTACATCATTAACCGCTACGATGTTCGTAACTCGGAACTCACACAGGACGACATCAAGGGCATGAAGAAATTCATTGCCGACGCAAACAAAAATGACCGCGTGACCCTGAAAGGCATGGAGGTATCCGGCTACGCTTCACCTGACGGACCGCTGGATTTTAACACCAAGCTTTCCGGCAAGAGGGAAGGCTCGGCACAGAATTACCTTCAAAAAGACCTGAAAAGCGGGAAAATCAAGGTCCCCAGCGATAAGGAGTTCTTCAAGTACCTGACCACCCCGGAGGACTGGGATGGATTCAAGAAACTCATGGAGGAATCAAATATCAAGGATAAGGACCTGATCCTTCGTGTGCTTTCAATGTATTCCGATCCCGTTGTACGCGAAAGGGAAATCAAGAACATTGCCGAAGCCTTTGAAGAGATCAAGGTACAGATCCTTCCCAAGCTGAGAAGGTCAGTATTTACGGTCAATACCGAGAAAGTGGGCTGGTCGGATGAAGAACTCAAGAATTGGGTTAAGAAAAGCATGGACACCCTTCAGCTTGAAGAATTGCTGTATACCGCTTCCCTTTTCAAAGACAATGAGACCAAGCTTGCGCTTTACAGCAAGGCCATGAAGAAGTATCCGAAGTGCATCAGGGCCGCAAATAATGTTGGCGTCGTAAAACTCAACATGGGCGATGTCGCGGGTGCCAAGGCCGCTTTCGAAGCTGCAAAAGCCATCAAGGATAATAACATTGTCAAGAACAACCTCGGTGTTGTAGCCCTGGCCGAAGGCGATGTTGAAACCGCCCAGAACCTGTTCACCTCAGCCATGGGTGCGGGAGATGAGGTCAACTATAACCTGGCCATCATCAAGATCAAGGAAGGGGATTATGAAGCAGCCAAGAGTTACCTGGGTGCAAGCGAGAACTTCAACAATGCACTGGTAATCCTGCTGAACGGGCAGCCAAGCCATGCAATCGAAATGCTGCGTAAGCTGGATGAAACGGCGAAAACGAATTACCTGATCGCTGTTGCTGCAGCCCGCGAAGGAGACGTTGAGGTAATGTACAACGCACTTCGTGCAGCGGTTGCCCTGGCACCGGAAAAGATCAAATCACATGCCGTAAAGGATGTTGAATTTGCTAAGTACTTTGAAGAGGACCTATTCAAGGAGATCACACAGTAATTACTTGGGAGATATATAATTCTCAAAAGGGGCTGCCTCTCACGGGGCAGCCTTTTTTTGGTTCGCGGGCAGCTTACAATCCGCGGGGGACTATCATAGATCGCTCAACACCGTTTAAAATTGGAAACCCCGTTCCGTTTATTTGCCAGGGAAAATAATCCGGATTTAAGAATCTTGCGTGGAAACCAGCCTGGAACCTGAGGCCATATTGCCAGGATCCCTTCAGGCTTAAGAACACGGTGCATTTCGGTCAACAGCGGAGCTAATGGCAACATGGGCGCAGGGATCACACCAAATAAAATAACCGTTTGAAAACTTTCGGTTTCCAGGTTCGTATCCATAGCATTCCCTTTGACCACCCGGACATTCTGCAACCCGGCATCCTGTACTTTTTTAGAGACAAGGCCGACGGACTCTGATAATATGTCCATCGACAACAAAGATCCCTGTTCCCCGATAATCCGCGCTGCCGGGATCGTGAAGAATCCTGTACCGCAACCGATCTCCAGGACTTTCTTCCCGGGCAGATCATCAATCCCCTGGAGGATTTTAATGGGACTGAAAAAGCGATACCTGAATCGGCTCTCCATCATTTTCGCCAGTAATCTGACAAACAACTTCCCCAAAGTTGATCCGGCAAATGTTTCGGTATTCATTTAACGTATTGATATTCAATTAGTTGGAATTCTTGTCATGTACTAAATAGAGAACATATCGAAAAACAGTAAATTTGTGCCTATATCCAGTCCCTGAAGGAACTGGTTTGACACACTTTTTAGATACTAAGCTAAATAAAACAAATGAGAAGGAAGGAATTCATTACATCTGGGCTTATTGCGGCAGGCGTATTAACACTGGGGACACCCTTTGCAGCCGGTGCGTCAGGGGAAAGAATCGAAAATGAAAGTAAAAGGAAGGTCCTCCGCAGGAAGGTGCATGCCCCGCTGGCTATAACTATGTGGGATTTTTCATGGCTGGAAAGACGCTGGCCCGGGGCAGGTTATGAAAATTATGATAAGATATTAGACGAACTGAAGGAACGGGGCTATGATGCGGTCCGCATCGATGTTTATCCCCATCTCGTGTACAACGATCCCTGGAAGGAATATGAGCTGGTACCCCACTGGAACACCCATGACTGGGGCAGTCCTGATTATGTCAGGATATCCGTTGAACCATACCTGACGGAGTTTGTCACAAAATGCAGGGAAAGGGACATTAAAGTGGGACTTTCATCCTGGTGGCGGGAAGATACGGCAAGATCTTACGATGTAATAAACTCCCCCGAAATGCTGGCCAGGGTATGGCTGGCGGTGCTCGATCTATTAAATGAAAAGGGACTTCTTGATAACGTTATTTATGTCGATCTGACCAATGAATGGTCACTGGATGAATGGACCCCTTTCAAAAAGGGACTGGGAAGATGGGCTTCCGGGGAATCCATTCTCTGGATGAGGGCATCTATAGCTATTTTAAAGGAAAAGTATCCAGACCTGAGATATACCTTCTCCTTTACCGGTGAGGTTACAGAGCAGACAAAATACCAGGGTGATATTTCCATGCTCGATTTTCTGGAACAGCACATCTGGATGGTAAATTATAATGACGGCGAATTTTGCAGGGAAATAGATTACCGATACGAGGCATTCGACCCTGCTGGGTATCGGAAAATCGCAAAGTATGCTGAAAAACTTTATCGCAGCAGGCAGGAGTATTGGATCGATGGGCTGAAAAAACAGATACAGCATGCTGCAGCCTGGTCCCGGTATGCTGAAAAACCGCTTATAACAACCGAATGCTGGGGACTGGTGAACTACAAGGACTGGCCTTTATTGAATTGGGACTGGATCATGGAACTATGTGAGATCGGGGTTCGGGAGGCAGCGGCCACCGGACGATGGGTTGCCATGGCAACAAGTAACTTTTGCGGACCTCAGTTTGTCGGAATGTGGAGAGAAATTGGATGGCATCAAAAAATGACCGGGATCATTCACGGGTCCAGCGTAGATAGTCAGCTGCTTGAATCCTTCTACGCCTGAGTCATTCCATGGATCAGCATCCCGGATGTGTTTAAATCCCGGATCTGGCAGTACCCTTATTCATTGCCGGCAGGACGCTGATCTTTCAGCCTCAGGGATTTGAATGCCTCCCAGAGGACCATTCCCACGCAGACCGAGATGTTGAGGGAATGCTTGGTGCCGAACTGGGGTACATCGAGGCTGAGATCGGAAAGATCGACGATTTCCTGCTGCACGCCCCGGATCTCGTGTCCGAATACAAAGGCAAACTTTTTATCCCCCCCGAACCTGAATGCATCCAGCGGTATGCTTTCCTCGGTCTGTTCCACCGCCACGATGGTGAATCCCTCTGATTTCAGAAGGTTGACGGCATCGGCTGTTTCCGGGAAATAATGCCATTCCACCGACTCGGTTGCTCCCAGGGCGGTTTTATGGATCTCCCGGTGTGGCGGCCGGGCCGTGATGCCGCAGAGCATCAGGCGTTCCACCAGGAAAGCGTCCGATGTGCGGAAGACCGATCCGATGTTGTTCAGGCTCCTGACGTTATCAAGCACAACCACGACCGGGATCTTCTCCGCGTTCTTGAATTCACGGACGCTCAGCCGTCCGAGCTCGGAGTTCTTAAGTTTTCTCATGTCTTTGGGGACAGAAAATTAAAAAAAATAATAATTTCGTAAGCATGAATATACACGAATACCAGGCTAAATCCATCCTTAAAAGATACAACGTAGCCATTCCGGAAGGGGCGGTGGTCGATTCGCCCGATGCAGCCGTCGAAGCAGCAAAAAAAATACGCAATGCAACGGGGACCGAAACATGGGCGGTCAAGGCCCAGATCCATGCCGGGGGACGGGGCAAGGGAGGCGGGGTAAAAATCGCAAAATCCCTCGACGAGGTCAAGGAGCACGCCAAAAGCATCATCGGGATGAACCTGGTAACGCACCAGACGGGTCCCCAGGGAAGGGAGGTGCACAAAGTGCTCGTCGAGCAGGGGATCTATTATCCCGGGGAAAGCGAGATCCGGGAATTCTACGTATCCGTCCTCCTGAACCGTACACTCGGAAAGAACATCATCATGTATTCACCTGACGGGGGAATGGACATCGAGGCGGTGGCGGAGAAAACGCCCGAGAGGATCTTCACCGAGACCATTGATCCCCGGGTCGGGATCCAGGCCTTCCAGGCAAGGAGGGTGGCTTTTAACCTGGGACTCTCAGGCAATGCCTACAAGGAAATGACCCAGTTCGTCACGGCGCTTTATAATACATACATCGGGGTCGATGCCTCGCTGATCGAGATCAATCCCGTGATGAAAACCTCGGACGACCATATCCTCGCCGCGGACGCTAAAATCAACCTTGATGATAACGCGCTTTTCCGGCATCCATTCTGTGCCGAGCTGAGAGACATAACCGAGGAGGATCCGTCCGAAGTGGAAGCCGGGAAATATAATCTTAATTTTGTCAAGCTGGACGGGAACGTGGGATGTATGGTGAATGGCGCGGGACTGGCCATGGCCACGATGGATATCATCAAGCTTTCCGGAGGGGACCCGGCCAATTTTCTTGACGTGGGGGGCACCGCCAATGCCGAAACGGTGGAAGCCGGGTTCCGGATCATCCTGAAGGACGAAAACGTAAAGGCCATCCTGATCAATATATTCGGGGGAATTGTCCGCTGCGACCGGGTTGCCCAGGGAGTAGTCGATGCCTATAAAAGCATCGGCGATGTCAGGGTGCCTGTGATCGTGCGCTTGCAGGGGACCAATGCCGAGGAGGCCAGGGTCCTGATCGACAAATCCGGTCTCAAGGTATTCCCGGCCATCAGCCTGCAGGAGGCCGCAGACCTGGTAAAAAAAGCCGTTTAAATCAGCTTCGGAGCACGGGCAGGGTCATGCAGCGGGCACCGCCGCCGCCCCTGGCAAGTTCAGCACCCTCGATGGTTATTACCCATTTATTACAGGCATCGGGATCCTTCTTCCCGGCCAGTACCTCCCGGGCAGGCAGGATCTCGTAGCCTTTCCGGTTCATCGCCTCAAGCGTATAGACATTCCTTTCGTACCCGATGAGCTTCCCGGGGGCGATGGCGAAAAAATTGGTGCCGCTGTGCCACTGTTCCCTTTCCTGAATGAGGCGGTCGTGGCTTCCCCCGCAGTAAATGGGTTCCAGTTCCATCCCCAGCATTGCCAGGGTGTCCGGTATGTTCTTGACATTGCGAATATCCACCACCCTTCCGTCCTCGATCCGGATGTGAACCGTGCGGTACCTGCTCGGTTTCATGATAAGCGGTTCATAGACCATGCAGTCTTCATCGCTCAACAGGGTGAAGGCCATGTCGAGATGGATGAAGGATTCCGGCGAATCCGGCAGTTCCTGGACGATGACGTGGTGGGACCCGGGTTTTTCCCTCAGGCGGTCGAGGATGAAATCAATGCCCTGGGAAGAGGTCCGGGGACCCGTTCCGATCAGGGTGATCCTTTCGCTCGCTACCAGGACATCCCCCCCTTCGATCGAGATACCGGGCTCGCAATAATTGCAGTTCACCGGGTTGACCGTCTCGGACCTGAACTCAGGGTGGTATTTGAATATGGCTTCCATGATCATCGATTCGCGTTCCCGCACCTTGCTGGCCATTTTACCGATCAGGACCCGGTCATGGAGGCATATGCTGGCATCCCGGGTGAAGAAGAAATTGTGCAGGGGAAGCAGGGCAGAATCCACCGGGCTAAGGAAGCGCGTCAGGGTATCTTTTTTCATGGGCATCCCTTCGATCAACCTGGTTGCGAGGTCGGGAGCACCGAGAGCCAGAAGGTCCGGTATTATTTCGGGTACATTTTCATTCCGGCAGACCCGGTCGACCAGGTCCTCCCTCACCGGTTCATTTCCGGGAATGTCCGGTTCCAGGATTCCGGTCAGGAGATCCTTTACCTGGAAGGTTCTGGCAAAACGCTCTAATATCCCTTCCATCTGCCGGTATTCCCTGCCGGCTACCGAAAGGTTCAGAATGTCGCTGTAGAGCGCCCGCTGGGCATTTGCCGGACTCATGTTTTCCACTTCCGGACCCGGCCGGTGAAGGATCACCGCTTCCAGCCTGCCTGTTTCCGATGTTATAAATGGTTTCATCTGTTATGAATGGTTTCGTCGCTAATCCGCGTGAGTATTCAGTCCCTCAGTCCCACCCTGCGATGCGAACCGTCGCAGAAGGGTTTGGTCTTCGATCCCCCGCAGCGGCATAGGAAAATGGGATCACCGGTCTCGATGACCTTGCCCCTCATGCTTTTCAGGATGAAATCCCCGCTTACCTGCAGGGGACCGTTCCTGAGAACCTTGAATTCTGCTGTTTTTTTGTCTTTATTTTCCATCGGTGGTCTCTTTATCGGTTTTATACCTCAAGGGTTTTATTTACCTCAAGGGTTTTATTTACCTCATGGGTCCCTAAGGAGTATCGTTTCCCTGGTCGTTTTTCCATTATCGGCTGATATATTCGATTCAATCGCAGCTGCTGGTGAAGTTTTCAATCCTGTGCGATCCGTCGCAGAAGGGCATGCTCTCCGAAGCCCCGCAACGGCAGAAAGAGGTCATCATCATCAGCTTCTTTTCCTTGCCGTCCGAACCGATCACCCGGAAATCACCTTCGACCACGTAAGGCCCGTTTTTCATGATCCGGATCTCGACCGGTTTGCCGGCCATCCGGCTCCTGCTGTTTTCTTCCATCAATTCATAGGAACCTTCTGCCGGTTTATCCGATTTCTTTGCAGGATCGTTCCAGTCATAGGTCAGGGCATTGGTCGGGCACTTCCGGACAATCTCTATGATCTTTTCGGTCGGCGCCCCCTGCATGTTCACCCAGGGCCTTTTGCGGGGATTGAATACGGTGATCAGTTCCCTGTAGCAGGTCGTGGCGTGTATGCATGCCGAAGGTTTCCAGCTTACGGTAATTTCCCCGTTTGTATAGGTTCGTTCGTTGGGATCCATGATCGTATCGATTCAGTGACTGCAAAAATAATAAATACTTTCAGCCTGTCCCCGGGAAACATAAATTTCACAAGGGCTTAAACTTCGGGTAATATCTCCGGATCAGCCGGCATTCCCGCTTAACAAACACTTAATAAGGTAACATTATAATAACACAGGCCTAAACTAATATTAACCTTATAATAACATTGTGGTTATTCAAATCAGGGCGGTAAACCTTTACTTTGAACCAGTCAGCATTACATTTTTAACTAACTGTAAATCAATTGATTGATTTTTTTCGCAATGAAAAAATACCTCCTGTTTGTATTTTTTTCCTGTGCATTCAGTTCTTTTGTTTTTTCGCAGACCGGCACGATCAGGGGACAGGTAAAGGATGCGGCAACCGGAGAAACCCTGATCGGCGCATCCATTCTTATCCAGGGAACATCGAGGGGCGCCATTACCGATTTTGACGGGAATTTCACCCTCACCAGCATGGAACCCGGTCCATATAACCTGATCATCTCCTACATTTCCTATGATAACCAGATCCATACGGTCGAGGTGAGCCCTGACGCAGAGGTGGTTCTCAACGTTGACATGCAGCCTGCAAGCATCGGGGTGGAAGAAGTGACCATCGTACGGCGGAGAAGGACCGATACGGAAATGGCGGTGATCTGCAACCTGAAGTCGGGGGATTTGATCGCCAACGCCATAAGTGCCCAGCAGATCTCCAAATCGCTCGATTCTGATGCCGGGGAGGTGATCCGCAGGGTTCCCGGTGTGACCATAACCAATGGCAAGTTTGTAATTGTAAGGGGACTCATAGAGCGGTATAACTCGGTTCTTTTTAACGGCGCCACCGCCCCCAGCTTTGAATCCGATAAAAGGGCCTTTTCGTTCGATGCCCTTCCCAGCGGCATGATCGACAATATCCTGATCTATAAGAGTCCCGCTCCCGAACTGCCCGCTGATTTTGCAGGTGCCGCCATCAACATCATGACCCGGAGCAATGCGGATGAGAACAGCATCAGGGTGGGGTATACCGCTGAGTTCGTGGAGGGTGCATCGTTCAACAAGGATTTCCTGACCTATAAGGGAGGAAAAACGGATTGGCTGGGATTCGATGACGGCACCCGGAAATTTCCCTCATCGCTGCCTTCCATTGAAGAGGTCTCCCAGCTTTACGAATGGCCTGACATTAATGAATACAAGATTAAGACTAAGGAGATAACCCGTTTCTCGAGGGACTTCAACAGCATCTGGAACCCGGTGGCCGGCCAGCCATTCCTGGACCAGAGCCTGAATGTCACGGCACAGAAAAGGTTTGTGATCGGAAAGACCTCGCTGGGCAATATTACGGCCATAAACTACCGTGCCAGAAACCGGAAGACCGAAATCCGGCGTACCGAGTACCAGCGTTACGAACCTTCGATCGATTCGCTGATAATGAATTTCAATTTCCTCGACCAGAAGTCCGTCAAGGAATACCAGCTGGGACTTATCCATAACTGGAATTTCATCTACGGCAGGAACCAGAAACTGACCTTCAACAATTTCCTGAACAATCTCGGCGAGGCGGCTGCATCCACCCGGCAGGGCGATGATTACTACAGTGTGGAAACCATCCGGATGACTAACCTGTGGTACAATAACCGCTTTATTTACTCTGGCCAGCTGGCCGGCATTCAGGAATTCAACCAGGAACGGACACACCTGAACTGGTTGCTGGGTTATTCCTGTATAAAGAATAATAAACCGGACGACCGGCGCCAGAAATACATTCTGGATTACGACAGGAACAAGTATTACCTGGAGATCCAGAACCAGCCCACCAACGTCCGTAACGGGGGGCGCCTCGATATCAACCTGTTTGAGAGGATTTATAACGGGGGACTGGACTTCGACCATAATTTCTTCACCTTTACTTCCGAGAATCCTTGGACTGTTAAGGCGGGCGGTTTTTACCAGTATAAATACCGCGTCTATAATTCCCGCCTGATGGGGGTGACCATCCCGAGACCCCGTGTTTCGATTGATTTCTACCAGCCCATCGAAGACATCATGGTGGAGGATAACTTTTATTTCGACAGCCTGGATTTCCGGGTAGCGGGACTGGCTTACAACGACGGTACAAAGCTGAAGGACAGCTATTCGGCAGAAGATGAGATCACGGCGGGATACCTTGCCCTCAAGATCCCCATCCTGAAGAGCATCAATGTCTATGGCGGGGTAAGGCTTGAGAAGTATTCCAGGTTCCTGGGACCCGGCGACGGATCTGAGCCCGTTAAAAGGGATACCCTGAATTACTTTCCCTCCCTGAACATCACCTACAGCATAAACGAGAAGCACCAGTTCAGGTTTGCATATGGCAAGACGGTGAACCGTCCCGAGTTCCGCGAGATCTCTTCGGTGGACTTCGAGGACTTTGACCTGAACCTGATCATCCATGGAAATTCAGAGCTCAAGGATGCCTACATCCGGAACTATGACCTGAGGTACGAGTGGTATCCCAGCTTCGGGGAGATGATCTCGGTTACCGGGTTTTACAAGAAGTTCAGGGATCCGATAGAGATTTTCCTGATCCCTGCCGGGACCGGTTACGATTACAGGCCTTATAATACGGAGGAAGCCACCAGCTTTGGCGTTGAACTCGATGTTCGAAAAACCCTGCTCGAACTGGAAAACGTGAAAGGGCTCGGTTTCCTTAAGAACCTCACCATCGTGTTTAATACCTCCCTGATCAAGAGTGAGATCAGCACCCGCAAACCTTTTGCCCGCGATTCGGTGCGGATTATGCAGGGACAATCGCCGTACATCGTTAACCTGGGACTCTTCTACAACAACCAGGAACACCTGTGGCGGATCAATCTCAATTACAATAATGTGGGAAAACGGATCGCTTTTGCAGGTACGCCCGATAATCCCCACACATGGGAACTTGCCAGGCACTCCCTCGATCTGAGTTTCCATAAGGAATTCGGCGAGAGGTTCGAGATCCGCGTGGGTGTCAAGGACCTGATCAACAACCCGGTACGCTTTGTCCAGTATTACGGTCCCGGTGACAGCGTGGTCGGCGACACCTACCGCTGGGTGCCGAACCGGAAGTTTTCAGCGGGACTGACCGTCCGGCTGTAAGAGAATCATTCGCTGAAAAAAATCTGTAATCGGATCCCAAGATTCATCCACTTCATGAACCCCATCCTTTATAAAAGACCGGTTCCCCGCTTGCATGCAATTCAGTCCCCAGTGGCATATAATCCATTTCCCCATACAGGATTAATTTTATGTTAAGTCCCCCGGCCGCTTTTTTAATGAAAACATAAAATTCAGTAAATATCATTCAACATGCCTATAACTATATTTGCAGGCAGTTAATAAATTTAAAATCAACTAATTATGAGCAAAGTTTTATCCTTGCTGTCGATGCTGGCCATTGTAAGCCCGGGTTTTTCCCAGAACAGCATCCAGAGCGATTTTTTTGAAAAGGTTCCTTACGTAGGAGCATTTGACGGATCGAATGACTGGACCTCAGGATGGACCGAGTGGGATCCGATCAATGCAAACTATCCGGCTCCCACCGAAACCAAGGGAAATGGTGTCTTTACCAGGGCAGGCGGACTCCACATCACCACCGATGAGACATGGAGTGGCGTACTGACACTGGATGGATGGGTATACGTAGATGAAGGGGCTACCCTGACTATTGATCCGGGAACCATCATCCGGGGAACCAATAAATCCGCCCTGATCGTTGAAAGGGGAGGTATGATCATGGCCGTGGGGACTGCTAATAATCCCATCGTCATGACCTCGGCACAGGGTGCCGGATTAAGAAGCAATTCTGACTGGGCGGGACTGGTCCTTTGTGGCAAGGCCCCCAATAACCTTCCCGGTGGCGAGGGAATAGCCGAAGGCGGCATCGAATCGCCCTATGGCGGAGCTGATCCACACGATAACTCCGGAAAGATCAAGTACCTGAGGATCGAGTTCCCGGGGTATGAAGTGGCCACCGACAAGGAGATCAACGGCCTCACCTTTTGCTCGGTCGGAGATGGAACCGAGATCGACTACGTACAGGTATCCTATTCCGGCGACGATGCCTACGAATGGTTCGGCGGCACCGTGAATGCCAGGCACCTGGTCTGCCTCGCCACGGAAGACGATAACTTCGACACCGACAACGGTTATATGGGTATGGTCCAGTATGGCGTGACAGCCCGCGACAGCAGCATCGTGGATACGGACGCCGCCAATGGCTTTGAGTCGGACAACGACGCCGACGGTTCGGAATTCGATCCTAAAACCCATGCCATCTTCAGCAACATTACATCCATCGGTCCCGCTGTTTCCGCAACGGAACCTGCAGTATTGCGTCCTAAGCATGCCGAAGGGGCTGCTATGAGGATCCGGCGGAACTCCAGGCTGCAGGTGTGGAACTCTATTTTTGCCGGATGGGGACGCGGACTCAGGCTCGAATCCAACCGTGGATTTGAAGCGGCCCGGAGCGACTCGCTGACCGTTCAGTATTGCATTATAGCCGGCGTTCGCGGCGAATATTTCAAGACCGATGTTTCCGCCGGTGTAGGCGCCGTCAGGAGCTGGTACTTTTTCGGGGACAGGGATAACGACACCCTGCCTGCCAATACTGATCTGATGCTCGAGGATCCGTTCCACTACACGGCTCAGAATTTCCAGCCAAAAGCCGGTTCACCCGTGCTTAACCGTTCCTGCTGGTACGAACCAACGGGCATTGACGACCGGAGCAGGATGAGTGCTGACAACCTGGTAAGCAATTACCCGAACCCGTTCAACGGCATCACCCATCTCGATGTTGAGGTGGAACAGTCCACCCCCGTGAGCGTACAGGTATTTGACCTTACCGGAAAAATGGTTGCAAGCCTCTACGAAGGCGTCATGCAGCCGGGCAGGACCACCCTCACCTTCAACGCTGAGAACCTGGCCAGGGGAATGTACATCGGTAAGGTGGTCACAGGAAAACAGGAAACCGTCTTTAAGATGATCGCCCGGTAAGGGAATGATCGTCCGCTGACACACGAATAAAGATTGAACAGAAGCCACTTCGGGTCATACCGGGGCCATTGAACGGAAGCCGTCCCGTAACAAACCGGGGCGGCTTTTTTCGTCCGGACCCCGGCGGATCAATATTACCCTGTGATCACCGTGAACATGCCAGGTAATAGAATATAAAATCATTATTTTATCCGTTTATTAAACTAACGGTTACCTGGTTTAACGGGAAATTCAACCAATCAGGTAACTTTACGGTTACAATTCGGTTAGAATTCCTGGCACGGTAAATGCAAAACATGATATATAAAGGGTGAAGGGACTGAAGGAGATCATACTGACAATCATCGTCCTGCTGGGGCTAAGCCAGGCGGTCATGGCGCAGGATCCCATTCGGCGCACCGGAGCGAGCCAGGATTCCAATCGGCGGACCGGAATAAACCTGGATTCCATTCGCCGGACCGGGGATGTCTATGTGGCACGCATGCTTATCATCGACGGGGATACCATATGGGTTGCCGACCTGGACGAGGTCTATATATTTCCCACGAATAAATTCAAGAACCGCCGGGAGTACAGGCGCTATACACGCCTGATATACAATGTTAAAAAGGCTTATCCATGGGCCAGGCTGGCGGGGGAAAAACTCGCCGAGGTTGAAGTGCATATGGGCACGCTTAAGACCGAGAAAGAGCAGCGGGAATACATCAAGCAGGTGGAACAGGAACTGCTGGACGATTACAAGGAAGATCTCAAACATCTGACGATCACCCAGGGGAGGATCCTCATCAAGCTGGTGGACCGGGAAACCGGGGATACTTCCTACGAACTGGTAAAGGAGCTAAGGGGAAACCTCTCCGCCGCCTTCTGGCAGGCACTTGCCAGGCTCTTCGGCTCCAACCTCAAATCGGAATACGATGCCGCGGGCGAGGACCGCCTGATCGAAGAGATCATCATCCTGATCGATGCCGGCCAGCTCTAGATCAGCTTCAGCATTGCATCAACCACGTTCCGGGCTCCGTCACCGATCTGGGCGATGGTGGCATCGAGCATGTAGCAGGGCGTGGTGACCACCTTGTACTTCCGGTCCACCACAACCTCCCCGTGCGAGGTTTTTTTATGGGTGGCTCCCATTTTAAGGATCGCATCGGCCGTTCCTGCATCCTGCCCGATGGTGAGTTCCACATCCCCCAGGACCCTGGCCAGGATAACCGGCGCGATGCAAAGCGCCCCTATGGGTTTGCCCAGGGATACCATTTCACGGATGGCTTTCTCGACATCCGGGTTCACCTTGCAGTCCGCCCCGTCAAAGGCAAAACTCGACAGGTTCTTGGCCGCCCCGAATCCGCCCGGGAAGATGAGGGCATCGAAATCCCTGCCTGAAAATTTACTGAGCGGTTTGATCTTTCCCCGGGCAATCCGTGCCGATTCGACCAGCACGTTGCGGGTTTCGTTCATTTCCTTCCCCGTGAGGTGATTGATGACATGGTGCTGGGGAATGTCGGGAGCAAAAATTTCGTACGAGGCTCCCTTCCTGGAGATGGCATAAAGGGTAAGGGTGGCTTCATGGATCTCGGAGCCATCAAATACCCCGTTTCCGGATAAAACAACGGCAAATTTTTGCATAACTTTCAGGGTTTATTTTTCAGCCCGAAGGCCCTGTTGCAGCCGACGGGTTACACATCGTAAAATACTAATTTTTTTGCCTCTATGCAAAGAACATTCATAGCCCTGAAGATCACCCCGGAAAAGGAAATGTACGATTGCATCATGACCCTGCAGGAGGGGTTGCGGCGGGAGAAGATCAAATGGGTCGACCCGGGCAAATTGCACATTACCCTGCGTTTCCTGGGGGATACAGACCCGCAGCAGGTGGAAGATACTTCAAGGATCCTGGAAAAGACCGTTTCCGGTTTCGCGTGTCCGGAGGTGGTTTTCGGGGGACTCGGACTCTTCCGGAACATCCGGGATCCGAGGGTGCTCTGGATCGGCATGGATCCCGGTCCCATTCTTCCCGAACTGAAGGAAACGCTGGACCGGCTCCTGGCCGGCATCGGGTTCCCTCCCGAAGACAGGAAATTCAAACCCCACCTGACCCTTGCCAGGATCAAATTTATAAAAAACAGCGATGTCCTCGAAAGCCTTCTCGGGGAGTACAGGGATACGGTTTTCCAGAAAGACCGTATCGGTGAAATCATTTATTACGAGAGCATCCTGCGCCCGGAGGGACCGGAATATATTCCCCTGGTAAAGGTTCCTTTCAAAATAACCTGAGCCCTGCTGATGGATTTCGTCGGCGATGTTTCGGGGAAGGCTGATCCCTGGTAAAGGTTCCTTTCAAAATAACCTGAGCCTGAGTCTTGATTTAAATGTTCTCCTTCCTGAAAATGGCGAGCAGGGTGTAGATCATGATCTGGAGATCTACAAAGAGGGACATGTTCTCGATGTAAAGGAGGTCGTATTTGAGCCGCTTGAGCATTTCATCGACGGTGCCGGCATAACCGTATTTCACCTGTCCCCATGAAGTGATCCCCGGCTTAACCTTCTGCAGGTGGACGTAGTGCGGGGCCTTCTCGACGATCTGGTCGATGAAGAACTGCCGTTCGGGCCGGGGACCCACGAGTGACATTTCCCCCTTCAGCACATTGATAAAATTGGGGATCTCATCGATCTTTCTCTGCCGCATGAATTTTCCGAAATTGGTGATGCGGTCATCGTTCTTGCGTGCCAGTTCCGGGCCGTTCTTTTCGGCATCGGCGACCATTGACCTGAACTTGTACAGGGTAAAAGGTTTGCCGTACCTGCCGATCCGTTCCTGCTTTAGGAGTATCGGTCCCTTGCTGCTCAGCTTCACCCCGATCATGAGCACGAGGATCAGGGGGGACAGGAGAATAAGCGCCAGCAGGGAGAAGACCACATCGATCAGCCGTTTCAGGTTTTCCTGCCAGACCGGCATCAGGGCGTGGGTGATCTCGATCAGCGGCAGTCCGAAGATCGAACGGACCCTTACCTTTCCCGTGAGGATATCGTTTATATCGGGACTGGCCTTTATGATAACCTGTGTGCCGCTCAGGGTGTTGATGATCTCGCTGACGGCCTTGTGTTCACTGGTGTCAAGTGCAATGATCACTTCCTCGATCCCGTAATCCTCGACAACCTGTTTTACGTCCGCAAGGGCACCGAGATGTTTTAATTTCCCTTCCAGCTGGTACTCTCCCTTCGAATTCCCGTTCAGGAAACCCACGATCCGGTTGCCGGTATCGTTGTTCCTGTCCTCGAACTCCCTGTAGATTTCCATCGCCTTGCCGTTGCTGCCGATCATCAGGGTGTTGAACTGGATGCGATCGCGGCGGATCTGTTTAGAAACGACGTTCGTCAAAATAAGCCTTGGTGTGAGGGTAAGGATAAACTGGAGTCCCGCCAGGATGAAAAAAGAAGAATAGTAGTCCTTGTACGAGACAATCACATCATCGAGGATCAGGGCAAAGAAAAGTATGACCGTGCCGGTCATGACAATGATGAGGGTCTGTCCCAGTTCCCTCAATTTGGATTTATGCAGAACGTCCTGGTAGGCCCCCGACAGGTAGTGCAGGGTCAGCCAGAAGATGGGGATCATGATGATACCAAGGTAAAACCTGTTGCCCATCTCCAGGGGGATCGCATAGCCGAAAACGTCGGGTTCAACCTGGACCTTGCGGTAAATATAGAATGCAGTCCAGCTGAGAGCAGCTGTCAGGAGGTCAAACAGGACATACAGTATTACCAGAGTCCTTTTATTCACAAGGAAGTGGAAATAGCCAGTTAGTTTTCATCAGGGCAATGGTACCGAGGACCCTTCCTCGGTCCCCCCGGCCATTTTGTAAACAGTGAAATATGGAAAAAATTGTGCGAATCGACCTATTTTAAAACATAGAAAAATCCCTCAGTTGCACATTGGCAGGGTTGCAGCAAAACTTACATCAGACCGGGGGACTGAAACTGGTCAGACCTGCACCTCGTGAATGGGAAGGTTCTCGATCATCTGCCTGGCAAGCAGGAAGGATTGAAGGTACCGTTCGGGGGCGGCAAGGTGGTAACCCTTGTTCAGGATCATCCCGGTGAAATTCAGGATTTCCTCGACCACGGGATCCGTGGATTTAAGGGGAACGATGAATGATTTTGGCCTTTCTTCTTCTTCCGTCCGGTCCTTGATGACCAGCCGCCTGTTCAGGAAATTCAGAATGGCATGGCGGTTTTCCTGGTAGAGGTAGCAAACCGATTTGTTCTGTTCGGCATAGCCGTTGCAGGTTATGTTGGCAATGCACCCGTTGTCGAATTCAATTCTGCCGTGGATGACCCCCGGGAATCCGAAAAGATCGGGCGAGAATACCGTATCATGCTTGGTTACCCGGCCGCGGTTCAGGTGAAAAATGGTGTCCATGCAGCTGGACAACGACCGCTGGATCATATCCGGGAGCTTATCAACGGGGACGTCGGAGGAGATCCCGATCTGGTAGTCGATAAAAGCCGGGGTGTGGATGAACGGCTCGGCCGCCAGGAGGACCGGGTCGTAAAGGGACGGTTCCCGCAGCTGGAGCAGCGTGTTTGCTTCCTCGGCAAGCTTGAAAAGATATTCGAGTTCCTCATCATGCCAGTCCATCGGTTTTTCAAGCAAAATATGCTTGCTGTCCTTAAGTGCTTCCACGATGTAGCCTGAATCAATACCGGCGGACGACTCAACTATAACGGCATCACAGCTGGAGAGGAATGCCGGGTAGGAGGTAAAAACTGGCAGGTTAAAATGGCCGAGGAAATGTTGAGCCTGCTCCTGATTGGAAAAGTAACTGCCTGAATAAATGCAGGTTGTGTAACTGCTGATCACCTCACTCAACCTGCGTCCTGAAATGTCCTCCCCGATAATGCCGATCTTAAGCATTGAAGATCATGTATTTCTGCAAACATAAAGCATTTAAAATTTCGGATTCCAAATACTTTTCAACCGGGGGACTTTTTTTGTTAAAAAAATATCAAATTTGCAGGCATGTTCGATACCTTCCAGCATAAGGGACTGCGCAAGAAACTCGTCGAAACAATACGCAATAAAGGCATCCGTGATGAGCGGATACTGGAGGCAATCGGGACCATCCCAAGGCATCTTTTCATGGACAGCGGTTTCATTAATTTTTCATACAAGGACCAGGCTTTTCCGATCGGAGGGGGACAGACCATTTCCCAGCCCTATACCGTGGCATTCCAGACCGAACTGCTCGAAGTCCGCGCGCGTGACAGGGTCCTAGAAATCGGTACCGGTTCGGGGTACCAGACGGCCGTTCTGCTCGAACTGGGAGCATCGGTCTATACCATAGAAAGGCAGCGATCGCTGTTCCTGAAGGCCCAGGCGATACTGGGAGAGCTGGGCTACAAGCCCCATTTCTTTTTCGGCGACGGATACCTGGGGAAGGAGTCCTACGGGCCTTATGACCGGATCCTGGTTACGGCCGGGGCCAGGGATGTCCCGGAATCCCTGACAGGGCAGCTGAAGGTGGGAGGGATCCTGGTCGTCCCGGTCGGGGATTCGCTCGAACAGGATATGGTACGAATCATCCGCAGGGGAGATGACGAATTTGAACGGACGGAACACGGATCCTTCGCTTTCGTACCCATGCTCAATGGAACTCAGGAATGAACAACAATATGCTCTCATGATAAACATCGAAACATTCGTATTTAATCCCTTCCAGGAGAACACTTATCTTCTTTATGACCATACCGGTGAATGCATCATCGTCGATGCCGGATGTAAGCAGCAGGCGGAAAGGGACAAGCTGACCGCTTATATGGAAGAACACGGCTTCAGGCCGGTGAAGCTGGTGAACACCCACTGCCATGTGGACCATATCATGGGCGTGGCTTACCTTGCCCGGAAATTCGGCCTGCCGTTCCTGATTCATCCGGCCGAGAAATCATTGCTGCCGCACAGCATGAAACAGGCTGATTTTTTCGGGCTTTCCCTGGAGCCGCCCCCCGAACCGCAGGGATTCCTGAATGAAGGCGATGTGCTCGGCTTTGGCGAATCCGAACTGGAGGTGATCCACATACCGGGCCACTCCCCCGGAAGCATACTGCTGCACTGTCCCGGGCAGAAATTCCTGATTTCGGGAGATGTCCTTTTCCGCGAAAGTATCGGGCGGACGGATCTTCCCGGCGGCGATTACGAAAGCCTGGTCGGCGGGATCCGTGAGAAGCTTCTGCCGCTTGATCCGGCTACCAGGGTCTACCCGGGCCATGGCCCCTCAACCACCATCGGTGACGAAAAAACCCGGAATCCCTTCCTCAGGTGAGGTTTCTGTACGCTAAAAAACTATTTTCCAACATAAGGGTTTTGTTCGAAAATCATTCCCAGATTTATATTTTTGTGCATTCATAAAAAATTACCCAGATGGATCTCTTTTCAAACCGGCATATCGGTCCCCGGCAACACGACCTCGCCCCCATGCTCCTGAAGATCGGCGCCGGCAGCATCGATGAGCTGATCGACCGGACCATACCCGCTACCATACGCATGAAAAAGCCGCTGGACCTGCCCGGCGGGATCAGCGAATACGAGTATTTCAATGAGCTCAGGAAGCTGGCCGCCGGGAACAGGCTCTACCGATCCTTCATCGGGCTGGGCTACTACAATACGATTTTCCCCGCCGTGATCCAGCGGAACATCCTCGAGAACCCGGCCTGGTACACTTCCTACACCCCTTACCAGGCGGAGATCTCACAGGGCCGGCTGGAGGCGCTCCTGAACTTCCAGACGATGGTCATGGAGCTGACCGGCATGGAGATCGCCAATGCCTCCCTGCTTGATGAGGCCACGGCCGCGGCGGAAGCCATGATCATGATTTTCAATCTGCGCTCCAGGGAGAAGGTCAAATCCGGCGCGAACCGGTTCTTCGTCGATGCCGGTACCTTTCCTAACACGATCGATGTCCTGAAAACCCGCGCCGAACCCCTTGGCATTGAACTGGTAACGGGATCGTTCGATGCCGTTTCGCTGGACGGGGGATTTTTCGGTTCCCTGGTCCAGTACCCTTCCGGGGACGGGCAGGTAAGGGACTACAGGGAATTCACACGGAAGGTCCACGAACTGGACATGCTTGCCGGGGTTGCGGCGGACCTGTTAAGTCTTGCCCTGATCGTTCCCCCGGGGGAATGGAACGCAGACGTGGTGGTGGGTTCCACCCAGCGCTTCGGGATCCCGATGGGGTACGGCGGTCCCCATGCCGCCTATTTTGCCACCAGGGATAAATTCAAACGCAGCATTCCCGGCAGGATCATCGGGGTGTCGGTCGACCGCCACGGAAATCCCGCACTCCGCATGGCGCTTCAGACCCGCGAGCAGCACATCAGGCGGGAGAGGGCCACATCCAACATCTGCACGGCACAGGCCCTGCTGGCTACCATGGCCGGCATGTACGGCTGCTGGCATGGTCCCGGGGGACTCCGGCAAATTGCCGCCAGGATCCACCGGGCAGCCTCGACCCTGGCAGGGGGACTTGAAAAAATGGGGTACGGGCTGGCCGGGGATCAGGCCGGGAATCCGGCCGGGGGGACCTTTTTCGATACCCTGAGCATTCGCCTGCCGGAAGGCACGAAAAGCCGGGCCGTTGAAAACCATGCGCTCAGGCATGAACTGAATTTTTATTACCCGGATGAGCATACCGTCCGCATAAGCCTGGACGAAACGGTCAGCCTGGCGGATGTCAACCTGATCCTGGAAGTTTTTTCACTGGTCTCGAAGCAAAAATTCACCCCGGTCAGGGAGTTCTCAGAAAACCGGGACCTGGGTGCTTTTGCCAGGAAATCCTCATTTATGCAGCAGAAGGTATTTAACGCCTACCATTCCGAAACGGAACTGATGCGCTACATCAAGCGCCTGGAGCGGAAGGATTTCTCCCTGGCCCATTCAATGATCTCCCTGGGATCCTGCACCATGAAGCTGAATGCGGCCATCGAAATGCTCCCCCTGAGCTGGCCGGAGTTTGCAAACATGCATCCCTTCGTGCCCGTTGCCCAGGCCGAAGGGTACCAGCAGCTTATTAATGAACTGACAAAAGACCTTAAGGAGATCACGGGCTTTGCGGAGATCTCCTTCATGCCCAACTCGGGGGCTTCGGGGGAATACGCGGGACTGATGGTGATACGGGCCTGGCACGTGAGCAGGGGAGAAGGGCACCGCAAGGTGGTGCTGATCCCGGCCTCTGCCCATGGCACCAATCCTGCATCGGCCGTCATGGCCGGGATGGATGTGGTGGTGGTCCCCTGCGACGAAAAGGGGAACATCGACCCGGAACAGCTTAAATCCCTGGCCGGTGAATACCAGGACAAACTGGCCGCCTTCATGATCACCTACCCCTCGACGCACGGTGTGTTCGAGGAACAGGTCATGGAGATGGTGCGGGTGATCCATGATTGCGGGGGACAGGTATACATGGACGGGGCCAATATGAATGCTCAGGTGGGACTGACCAGTCCGGCCCTGATCGGTGCTGATGTCTGCCACCTGAACCTTCACAAGACCTTTGCCATCCCGCACGGGGGCGGGGGACCCGGAATGGGACCGATCGCGGTAGCCGACCACCTGGTCGAATTCCTGCCGACCCATACGCTGGCCGAGACGGGTGGCGTCAACGGGATCCCGGCAGTATCCGGCGCACCCTGGGGCAGTGCAAGCATCCTGACCATATCGCATGCCTACATCAAACTGCTGGGTGGAGAGGGACTCACACAATCAACCCGAATGGCCATCCTGAATGCAAATTACCTGGCCGCCTCGCTGGGGGATAAGTACGGGGTGCTTTATACAGGCAGGAATGGTTTTGTGGGACACGAAATGATCCTTGACTGCCGGCCGTTCAAGCAGCTGGCCGATATCACGGAAGCCGATGTAGCCAAACGATTGATGGATTACGGATTCCATGCCCCGACCCTGTCCTTCCCGGTCCACGGCACCCTCATGGTGGAACCGACCGAGAGCGAATCCAGGGAGGAACTCGACCGCTTCATTGAAGCGCTGCGGAGCATCCATGATGAGATCATGGAGATCAGGGACGGGAAAACAGACCCGTCCGACAACGTGCTCCGGAATGCACCTCATACGGTTGAAGAGACCGTGTCGGACTCCTGGGAACATCCTTATGGTCGCGAGAAGGCGGCCTTCCCGCTGCGCTGGGTCAGGGAAAACAAGTTCTGGCCCTCGGTGGCCAGGGTCGACGAAGGCTACGGCGACCGCAACCTGGTCTGCTCCTGCGCCCCGATCGAAGCCTACCGGGAGGGGAAATCAGAATAATCACAGGCCATAAAATGGCTATCTTTATAGGAAGGGAAATCTAAATCCAATTCCATGAAACAGGACCGACGTGCTTTTATCCGTGCCGGGGGAATCACCCTGGCCGTTTCCGGGATCGTCCCGGCCTTTTTACAATCGTGCAAATCAGGGACAGAAGGGTCTCGTGTAAATGAATCCGGCAGCAATGGGTCCCTGGCCGGCGGATCCCTGCTTGAAAATATGACGGCTGGGATTGAGCCCCTTTCGGATGAGGACTTCCTGGCCAGGCAGGAAAAGCTGCGAAGTCTGATGCAGGAGAAGGGGGTGGATGCCCTCTGGATCGAGGGGGGAGTGAACATGAATTATTTTTTCGATTTCAGTTGGTGGTTGAGTGAGCGGGTTTTCGGGGTGGTGCTTCCCGCCCGGGGAGAGCCGGTCTGGATCTGTCCCGCTTTCGAAGGTCCACGGGCAGAGGAGCAGATCCGCTTCGGCAGGGATATCCGGACCTGGCAGGAACACGAATCTCCCTACCGGTTGCTTGATGACGTTTTCAGGTCGCTTTCATCTCCGACACGGAAAGTGGCGCTGGATCCAAACCTCAGGAACTTCGTGGCGGAAGGCATAAAACGCGAGTCAAGCGTTGAAAGGGTAGACGGTTCATCACTGGTCAACCTTTGCAGGGGCATAAAGAGCGATAAGGAACTTGCCTTCATGGAGCTGGCCAACAATATCACCAAGAAGGCATACCGCTGGGCCTTCTCCCAGATCAAGCCGGGAATGAAGCCCTCCGAACTGCGAGAACTGATCGCTTCCGCCCATGGCCGGTTGGGCGTATCCGGCTATTCCATGCCCATATTTGGCGCCCAGTCTGCATTTCCGCACGGATCACGCAACGAGGATGAACTCAAAGACGGAGATACCATCCTGGTTGACGGGGGATGCTCGGTCGAAGGTTACAGTTCCGACGTAACCCGCACCATCGTCTGCGGGAGTCCGACCGATAAACAGAAGCGAGTCTTTGAAATAGTTAAAAATGCCCAGGCTGCGGCACATAAAGCCGTACTCCCGGGAATCCGGGCAGGTGAACTGGACCGGATCGCAAGGAAAGTGATCGAAGACGCCGGTTACGGTCCCCGGTACAAATACTTCGTCCACCGCCTGGGACACGGTATCGGGCTGGAGGGACACGAATGGCCATACCTGGTGAAGGACAATCCCCTTCCCCTGCAAGCCGGGATGACCTTCAGCAATGAACCGGGAATATACATCTACGGGGAATTCGGGACCCGAATCGAGGATTGCTTCGTCGTAACCGAAGATGGTGGAAAATTCCTTGGCGGCATGCTCTGCAATTCCCTTGAGGACCCATTCGGGGGATAAGGATTCATTCCTTTGTCCTCCTGCGGGCAAATTAAAACACACGATATGAACATCAGGGATAGTGAGCATCTGTATACCAACGAGCTGATCCACGAGAGCAGTCCCTATTTACTTCAGCATGCCCATAATCCCGTGAACTGGAATCCCTGGGGAGAGGAAGCGCTGCAAATGGCAAGGCAGGAGAACAAGATGATGATCATCAGTATCGGTTATGCAGCCTGCCATTGGTGCCATGTAATGGAACATGAAAGTTTCGAAGACACTGCAGTAGCCAGGCTCATGAATGAGAATTTCATTTCCATCAAAGTGGACAGGGAGGAAAGGCCCGATGTAGACCAGGTGTATATGAACGCCGTGCAGCTGATATCGGGAAGGGGAGGCTGGCCCTTGAATGCCTTTGCCCTTCCGGACGGGAAACCGTTCTATGCGGGGACCTATTTTCCAAGAGAGGACTGGATAAAAGTACTTGAATATTTTATTCAGATGTACAGGGAACAGCCTGAAACCCTGCGGGAAGAGGCCGGAAAAATTGCACAGGGCATCCTCTCAATTGAGCATATCCCGCTGCAAGAATCCAGTCCCACATTCACGATGGAAAAGCTCGAACCTGCCATAAAAAACCTGATCTCAGCAGTGGACCTGAGGAATGGGGGTCTCAGCAGGGCCCCGAAATTTCCCATGCCCTCCGTATGGGAATACCTTTTATACTACCATTATCTAAGCGGGAACGGACAGGCACTCGAGGCCGTTTTGAGCACGCTTGATAATATGGCTTTTGGAGGTATCTATGATCAGGTTGGAGGGGGATTTGCCAGGTATTCAACGGATGAGAACTGGCATGTGCCCCATTTTGAGAAGATGCTCTACGATAATGCACAGATGGTAAGCCTGTACGCACATGCCTGGCAGGTCACGAAAAATCCCCTGTATCGTGATGTGGTGTATGAAACACTGGACTTCATTGAGCGTGAATTGACCTCGAAAGAGGGCGGATTCTATTCTTCCCTTGACGCAGACAGCGAAGGGGAGGAGGGTAAGTTCTACGTCTGGACAAAAGAAGAAATCGAAAAGATTTTGGGAAGCAATGCCGCGATCTTTATGGATTATTATAACATCACGGAAGAAGGAAACTGGGAGGAGGGCAGGAATATCCTTTGCCGCAAGCAGGGTGATCTCGAATTTGCAGAAAGTTACGGCCTCGCCCTCAGCTCTTTGCAGGATAAAATCACATCCGGGAAATCCACCCTGCTGGAGATCCGGGAGACGAGGATAAGGCCCACTCTGGATAATAAGATCCTGACTTCCTGGAATGCACTGATGCTGAAGGGCTATATCGATGCCTGCAGGGTCTTCGGTGAAGAGCGATTCCTGAATTCAGCCCTTAAGAATGCAGACTTCCTGTTGAAATATGCAATTAATGAAGACGGGAATATAACCAGGAACCCTAAAAATGACAAATCCCCGATCCATGGTTTCCTCGATGATTATGCCTTCACCATCTCAGCTTTCATCGGGCTCTATCAGGCCATGTTTGATGAGAAATGGCTGGCAACGGCAAATAAACTTGCAGGCTATGTGCTGAAGTACTTCCAGGATGAAACCTCCGGTATGTTTTACTATACCCATGAAGAATATACCGATCTGATTGCCAGGAATATTGAAATTTCAGACAATGTCATTTCCGGGTCAAATTCCGAGATGGCAAGGAACCTTTTTGCACTTGGGAACTATTTCTATGAAGAATCTTATATCCGGAAATCAGAACAAATGCTCGCAAATGTATTGGAGGATGTGCATCGAAACATTTTTTATTTTTCAAACTGGGGCATCCTTGAATTGAATCTTATCAGCAAGCCTTTTGAAGTGGCTGTTCTCGGAGATGAATGTGAACCGGTAAGAAAAGAACTGGATGGGCATTACCTTCCAGATGTTTTACTTTCAGGCGGCAGGCAGGAAGGTGTCCTCGAACTGCATGAGAACAAACTACTGGCCGGGCAGACGACCATTTACGTTTGCCGTGACAGGGTTTGCAGGCTTCCTGTAACGGAGGTTTCCGAAGCTCTGGAGCAGCTGGCGCGTAAATAGATCTGCGTCCCCCGGCCCTATCCCCTGGTAATTCGGTCCCGTTTCCCGATAATTATCATGTCCGGTCGAAAATAATTTGTATATTAAATCGTCTCAGAGACTGAAAGACAAATCAATCAGCCATGAATTCAGAAAATCTTAGGGGACATAACCACCGCAGGCATGAAGGAAGGGAAGACCTGGTCGGTGAACACAGGATCGGGGATACCCTCCAGCTGGTATTTCTGGTACTCTTCCTTGCCATCTGGATATCGGATTCCTTTTTTCTTCATTACAGTACATTCCTGTCGGAGCGTATTCCCAATTACATCCGGACCTCCCTGGGAATAGTGATCCTGGTTATAGCGGGACTTTTATCCTGGCGGGGGATGCGTAAAGTCTTCGGCGAGGTCCGCGATACTCCGCAGGTGATCACCGGGGGGGTATTTTCAATCATCCGTCACCCCATATACCTGGGGTGCATACTGACATACTTCGGAATGATCTGTTTCAGCATGTCGCTTGCATCGGCGGCCCTCTGGGTGGTAATCGTCGTTTTCTACTGGTACATTTCAAGATACGAAGAGAAACTGCTGATCGACAGGTTCGGGGATGAATACCGTGATTACCGGAAAAAAGTTCCCATGCTGTTTCCATTGAAATTGAATTGATTCCGGAAGGTTTGCGGCCATCTCCTCAAAGGAATCCACTGCTTTTGAGGCATTCAGCATGCCGAACAGGGTCGCTGCCCCGGCAGCCGAAATGTTCTTTCTAAGGAATGATCTTCTGCCGGTACTCATGGCATGGCTATTTGCCTGGTTTAATCTGTTTAACAAACATATAACATCTGTAATGGATCTGTATGGAATGTTTTTCCTAAATTGCAATAAAAGATGTTAAAAGTTAAATCAAAACCCTTTACAATGAAAACCACAATTCAATCCCTTGTTATGCTCTGTATTGTTGCCGGACTGGTTTCCTGTGAAAAAATCAAAAACCTTGCTGATGTGGAATTCGACACAACCATGGATACGAACCTCAACATCGCGGTGGATCAGCCCATGAAAAGTACCCTGGCCGGGTACACGTATGAGGCCAGTGCAACCCTTGATCCCACGTCGGATCCGGAAGTAAAAAAATATGCCGATAAGATCAAGAAATATGATATCACTTCCCTTACGGCAAAGGTAATATCGGTTTCGAAGGAAAATGTAAAGCTGTTGCAGGGCACCTTTTTTAAGATCGCGGATGCCACGGACAATACCAAATGGGTACTTACTGAGGATTTCGATGTGGTTGTCGGCAATTCCTATACCCTTGGGAATGACAACGGGGAGTGGGCGGTCGTGCAGAGAATTCTTGGAAGGAATGCTGAATTTACAGTCACTTCCGAAGGATCGGCCACCGAGAATAACATTACCATCATCATGAAAGTTTCGATCGGGGCCAAGGTTACGGCCAATCCACTTTAGTTAGACAAGCCCTGTCAGACTGCAATTCCTGATAGCCGGATATCATTCCTGTCCTGATAGCCGGATATCATTCCTGATCCTTCTCGTCCTTTCCAACTTAAAAACCGGGCGATTATAGATCAATCGAGCCGGAATACCTGTTCCGGTAGGGGGATTGGCATTTGAGTCCCATAAGAGTTTTCATGCTTACAGGTCGTATTTATCGATGAGATAGATAAGGACTGCGATTGAGGCGCTTCCAAATTGCAGTTCCCTGATGTTCACCTGCTCGAAGGTATCGATCGGGGAGTGGTGATAGTCCCCGTACCTCTGCATATCGGGTACCAGGCTGATCAGCACAGTTCCTGATTCTTTGAGGGGATTAATGTCCACACCGCCGCCTCCCCTGGTAAATTCGGTTATCCCGTAGGGTTTAAAATAGTCCTCCAGCCCGAGCAAGCCCTCCAGCCGGTCATCTTCCGTACTGAAACCGAATCCACGGGGCATAAATCCACCCCGGTCCGATTCCAGGGAGACGTAATGTTTCTCATGGTTCAGTTTTGCCAGTTCCGCATATTTCTCCGCGCCCCGCTGGGCAATCTCTTCATCCATGAACATAACCGCCCGGACAGTCCTTTTGGGCCGGATACCGAGCACCTTATATAAACGGAGGACCTCGATGGATTGAATGCAGCCGGCCCCGTCATCGTGGGCGCCTTCACCGATGTCCCAGGCATCCAGGTGACCGCCGACGGTGATGATCTCATCCGGACGGGTGGATCCGCGTATTTCCCCGATTACGTTATAGGACATCACATCCGGATAGGTTCTGCAGTTACTGATTAGGTGCAGTTTCAGCTCCGGGTCCTGCTTAAGCCATGCACTCAACAGGTTCGCTCCCATGGTGCTGACACAGACTGCCGGGATCCGGGGGATCCCTTCATCGTAATCCATGACTCCCGTATGGGGATTATCGTCGATGGCCGTTGTAACCGACCGTACGATAACGGCGCTGGCCCCGTATCTGGCCGCTTCCGATGCCCCGTTTACGCGCTGGTCAACGGCTTCGCCGTATGCCCGGAAGACATTGATCAGGGTCGGGTCCATCGGCCGGTTAAAGAAAACGATCCTGCCCCTGATCCGTTTTTCTCCAAGCTTATCCAGTTCTTCAAAACTGCGTACCTCAATCACATTGGCCAGAATACCCCGCTCATCTGTCCCGACGGATGTTCCCAGGCCCGTAACGGAAAGATCCTCCGAGCCAAGCCTGGAGGAGATAACGCGGGCAAACTCAACATCCCCGCGGACCCATCTTTTCACCATAAGTTCCTGGATGTATACCGTATCCAGTCCCATATCAAGCATCACCTGCCGGGTAAACTCCACCGCAGCGGCAGCCTCCGGGGTACCTGCGATCCGCCCCTTGGTATTCTTGCACAGCCATCTCAGGTTTTCATACGCTTCACGGCTGGTCAACGCTTCGTTAAATATCCGGCGGATAAGCATCGAATCCTGTTCCTGGGCCGGCAAAAGTGCAGAAACACCCAATAATAAAAGTACAATTGTTTTTCTCATGGCCGATGGTATGGATCCCGAGTTCCGAATATAATCAAAACGCGATTATTTCACACGCATGGGTTACAAATTCACACGCAGGGCTTGCATATTATTAATATCGACGGAAACCTTCCATGGTATTCGGACAATGCATGTGTCGTTTTCATTGACAACCCCGGTAATGTCTTTAGGGGGACCAATGAATGGTTTTTATGAACTGAACCGTTTTCACTCGGATGACGATAAGGATATCCTATTTTTCACATCAGCCAGCCATAATTAAAGTTTTAGAATAATTCCCAAATTGCGAACTTTTAGTATTTTTGCATACAGAAGTTGAAAGCTGTGTAAAGGATATTCGCAAAAAGCACACTTAAGAAATTTTGGGAATCTTATCCTGATTCGGAACAGTATCTTAAAACCTGGTACGATACTGCAATGAATTCAGAGTGGAAAACGCCGAATGATGTTAAAAAAACATATGTAACTGCAAGTATCCTGAAAGAAGGCAGAATTGTATTTAACATTAAAGGCAATTCTTATCGACTGGTAGCTAAATTCAATTTTAAAAAACAATGGATCTTTATCAGGTTCATAGGTACTCATAAGGAGTATGATAACATTGATGCAGGTACCATCTAAATAAATAACTATGGAAATCAGGCCGATCAAATCAGATTCTGATTACCGGACCGCTCTTAATCGTCTGGATGTCATCTTTGATGCAGATGTTGGAACACCTGAGAGTGACGAAGCAGATGTTCTTGGATTGCTTGTTGATGAATATGAAAAAAAACATTACCCTATAGATGCTCCGGACCCGATTGAAGCAATAAAAATCAGAATGGAGGAAATGCAGCTCAGGCAGGTAGATTTAATTAATGAAATCGGGGGTAAAAGCCGTGTCTCTGAGATTCTTAACAGAAAACGCAAGTTAACGGTTGATATGATACGAAAATTAACAGTCAGGTTGAATCTTTCTTCAGACATATTAATCAGGGATTATCAATTAACCAGGTAACGTCGACCGCGGACTCTACCAGCAGGCCCATCCGTATCATGCGGTTGAAAAAGGTCGCTTCCTTCATCAAAAAGAACCAGGATAACATTACAGAGATAACCCTGAATTTATGGGTTTTCGTGGATCAGCCGTCCTTCAGCAGGACCTCCCAGACCAGGAGGGATTTATCACCGAAGTCCTTGTAGCCCATCTGCAGAACCATTTCAATCTCCCTGGACGAAGAGTCCAGTTGCAGGGTATCGGACGCGGTAATCCCAAGGATCTGCATGGTATACCGGATGGTTCCCCGGTAGGTCTCCGTGGGTTCTTTGGCTAGGGATTTCACGATCTCAACCGAATCGACGATGAATTTGAGGGAATGGTACCGCGCAGGCTGAATTTGTGGCAGGACCGGAGCCGGGGGAGCCGTACCGCCGACGAAAAGCTGGCTGATGTTTTCACGGGCCAGTTCACGGAAGACCTGTTCGGCACCCTTATCGTAAACGATCGAAAGATAGTCGGTGTAATCCACCAGTTTCTCCATGGCTCTGGATTCAAAGGCCCTGAGATTTCTTGCCGACAGAACCTCCGATCGGAGATCGTTGCCTGCGGCATCCAGTTCCTCCAGCCTCTGCACCCTCCTGACTGCCGGGTATGGCTCTTCCTGGCAGGTCGGAGCGACCAGGAAAGGGACCTGGCAGGCAAGCAACAATCCGTATTTAAGGTAAGCCTTCATTGTCCCGGATTATCTCAGTTTTGCGGTGCTTCCGTTATCACCTGTTTGAACCATAGCTTCGAGATACGGTCTTCCCGGTAGGTCATCTCGATGATCTCCAGATCCCTGAGGCCTTTCGACGGAAGAGTGATCTTGTTGATGAATTCCCATTTATTATAGAGCTCCATGCCCAGTTTCTCATCCACGAAGACCTGGTAAATCATGGCATCGTCCAACAGTATAGCATCCAGATGCTCCCGCCTGGCCTTCCAGTCTTCAATGTTTGCATGAGATAAATAATTGATCATCAGAGCGTAATCATTGGTCTTCAAGGGGATCGTTTCATTTCTTTCCGTGCGGTTCAAGATGCGTGTAATGGTGTCGGTCCGGTAGTAAGGGGATTTCACTACGAAACTGACCCGGGGCCTGCCAGTATGGATGCTGAAACATCCGTTTGAATCACAGCTCATAAACTCAGGCGATTCATTTTCCTTTAATATCCAGACGCTTACAGGTGTGTCTGTAGGCGGTTGCCGGGTGAGCTGGTTTATGAAATAAAATTTAAATTCCCTGCGGCTTCCCAGTTTGATGATGGTAAAAATGACAGCGAATACAAGCAGCAGAAATAGTGGTGCCAGTACGAAAAGCCGGTTCGATGGATCGGCTTTTACGCCGGAAACCAAACTGTCCCGATGCTGTTATCTGAAATCGTTCCAGTCCACGTACCCCGCATACCTGCTCAGCAGGTTCAACACATCGATGCGGGGCAGCCTGTCATTGTCGGATTTCATATGCAGGTAAAACCATTTCTCAGAGATATGCTCGTTTACAACGGCCCTCAAATCTTCCTGAAAATTTATGATCTCCTGTCCTTTCCAGTCCCCTATTTTATCCGGCATCCCCGGATGGGATTTCTTCATGGCATCAACGATCTGTTGTTTGAGGACCCCGAATAAGCGTATGTCTTCAGTTGAAGGCAAGTTACTGGATCGGTTTAAGGAACGAATGGAAAACAGTTGTAAAACAATTCACAAATCCCTTACAAGGGTTTTGCAAAACGGTAACGCAGTGGCTGTATAAATTTGACCCTGAAGCATTGCCCATTACGAAATGACATCCATCGTGAATTGTTACGGGATGCAAATCATCACCCTGCATGATCAAATATAAGGATTATTAATATTAACTTGGAGTACAGGCTATAAGGAAGAATCATGAGATCGATAACCAGCCACCTGTTTTTGCTTGCCATACTGACCGGAGCATTTTCATGCCAGACCCGAAATGAAGAAGACAGGACACAGGATAGGGTTGACAAGATGATAGAGCTTAATTCCTATTACCATTTCAGGTACGGTACCATTCACGTTAACTTTTTAAGGGAAGATGGGATCGTGAGGTCCATCCCGTGCAGGCGGGGGAAAGTCCGCCTCTACGATGAGGGACAGCTGATGACGTTCGTTCTGTCATCCGACCACAACATTCGTAATGATCTGATCCCTTCAGGCAGCAGGATGACCCTTTACCGGAATGGCAATCCGGAATACATTGGGTTGCCGGAGAACACTAATATCCAGGGACATCTTGTTTCGGGCAACAGATGGATGCCTTTTCATCCGGCGCATTTTTACGAGAACGGTGGACTATGGAATTTCAGGGCGGCGGATGACCTGGATGTAAATGGAATTCCCTGCAGCAACCAGAAAGATATAGGACTCTATCCTGATGGACGGCTGCTGACCTGTCAGCTTTCAGAAACAATGAGGACAGACAGCGGATCATATGATGAAGGTGCACAGGTAATCATGGATGAAAAGGGGGCAATGCATCCTTATGCCGATGATTTATATACGGTCATCAACAGGCGCATTGCCGATGAATTCCTGCTTGGTTCCGTTACGGAAGCTTTCATGCTCAGACTGGACGGGAGGACCGATTCCGCCATGAATATGCTGTTCCAGCTTAAAGAATGGCATCCGGAAAGTCCCCTTCTGAACCATGAGATGGCCATAGTTAAATGGCAGGAATACCTGGGCGGAACCCGTGAAACCATTGGCAGCATCATGTGGTTTACAGGTGAAGCCATACGAAACGATCCCTCCAATCTTGCCTATGCCTTTTTCGATGCGGAATGTGGATTATTTGCAGCCTGCGAGTTAATGAAGCAGGATACGATGAAGGCGGCCTGGTGTGCCAGAAGGGCCATTGATGGTTATGAGAGGGTGCTGGTAATGAAACCGGATCATCTTGCGGCCCGGCTTTCCCTCGTGGAGGCCTACGTCAGTCTTCCCGGGACCATCGGGGGCAACAGGCAGAAAGCAGAAAGCCATGCACAGGAATTGAAAAAATTTGATACAGTATGGGCTGCCATGGCTGAGGCCATCCGGCTGGATCCTGAATACGGACAAGCAGTTCCCTGGTTTATGAGGTACATGGTATTTATGGCTGCACGGAAGGAACAACCGGAGGTGGACTGGGTTGCGGTAGCCGGGGACCTGTCCGCCACCTACCTTGGAACCGAACCGTCCGACCCCCTGAAAGCATTCACGATCGGGTGCCTGTCAAGAATAATCAGGATATCGGGCGACGAGGTTAAGGCAGATGAACTATGGCAAGAAGCCATGGCACTGGATCCGCATACTCCGGAATATCCGATGGATCCACCGGTGGAACTGTTCACCCCGCTCGCTCTGTAAAAATAGACGGGGGAATTATCCTGCCAGCGATCGGATGAATTCACCGGCGCTCATTACAGGAATCGTGCTTTTCCGGAATCCGGAATGGTCCCTTGTAATGATAAGATCCTGTCCGTTTTCTATAGCTGTATAGTATTGAATGGCATCTTCAAAATCCATAAAATCAGAGTTTAAGGCCAGATCGGCAATTTTATTGTCATAGGGTAATACCTGTACCAGGACTTTGAAGTCCCTTAGTATTTTGCCTGCTTCCAACTGTGATTTAAACCTGGAGAGTACGTAATGCGTGTTTGCCAGGGACATGGCCGATATTGAAAGAAGGACTATTTTCTTGTCCGCCAGGGAAAAAAGTCCGGCTGCCTCATCATAGAATGGAGTTCTCCGGGCAAGCAGATCCAAGACAATATTCGTATCAATAAGCAGCTGTTTCATGAATATTTTTGATCCAGGTAATCAGGATAATCCTTCCTGTAATCATAATCAGCCGGAATTTCAATAACACCGCTCAGACTTTTGACCAGGGGTGTTATCTCAATTCTGGAGTTATCCTCTTTAGTCACAGAATCAAGATAAGACTCAATCATTTTTGAAAGGCTCGTATTTCGTTTCTTTGCATAGCTTTTGGCCCTGGCAATCACCTCGCTGTTCAGCTTTAATGTCAGTTTGGAATTCATTCCATTATGTTATACGTACAAATATATACTATTTATACGTATCATTCAATGTTAGAATAGAAATATCTTGATAAGTGGTCGCAAAATGCGACCGCATACAGTATGACTAAAAACTGGATATCACAAATTGTGATATCCAATTCTTCATCTCTGGGCTGGCTTCCGGTTTGAGGCCACAATTCGTGACCTCAAACCGGATAATCAAAAAAAACCTTATTCCTCTTCTTTCACCTCTTCCCTTTTCCCGTCAATGAAGACGAAGTTGTCGCCGCTGATCTCGAATGAGTAGCGTTTCTGGCCTTCCTTGTCTTCCCAGGTGGAGGACTGGATCTTTCCCTCGACGTAGAGCGGGATGCCTTTTCGGACATAGGCTTCCACGATATCGGCCGCCTTGTTCCAGAAGACCACCGTGTGCCATTCGGTTTTCTGGACCTGGTTCCCCTCCTTGTCGAGGTAGACTTCGTTGGTAGCCAGCGGGAAGCGGGCCACTTTCATGGTGTCGTTGATCTGGTTCACCCTGGGATCGTCACCGACGTTTCCCATAAGGGTAACCTTGTTGATTCCTCTTTTCATTATAAATTGATTTAGGATTAATAAAACAGAAAATCATTACCTCTTAATGAAGAAAAGGGTAAAATATCATTCTCCTGACAACAGGTTCGGTTATTCTGGCTTGGAAAAGCCAGGGATGTCAAAATGGGCAGGAGGGAATCATTCAGGTGCCATTCGATTTCCCGATCGTTTCCCCGATGATGAGGTTGTAGATCTCCGCCTCGGTATGGCCCATGGTACGGATCATTTTGGGGACAATGCTTTCACGGCTCATGCCGGGCACGCCGTTCAGTTCAAGGAAGTAAAACTCTCCGCGGCTATGGATAAAGTCAATCCGTACCAGTCCCCTGCATTCCATCAGGTCATAGATTTTCGAGGAGATTGCCTTGCATTTCCGGGCCTGCTTGTCGGGTATCTCCGCCGGGGTCACCTCTTCTGCCATCCCGACGGTGTACTTGGCTTCGTAGTCGAAGAATTCATTCCTGGATATGATTTCCGTTAACGGGAAGATGTATTCCATGGAAGAGGTCTTGAGCAGGCCGCAGGTCAATTCCCGTCCCGGGAGGTATTTTTCAACCAGCACTTCATCATCCTCTTTAAAGGCTTTATTTATGGCATTCTCCAGGTCTCCAGCCTTATTTATCCTGGAGACGCCAAAGCTTGATCCGCCTGCGTTGGGTTTTATGAAGCACGGGAGTCCCACTTTCTCAAGCACGACTTCCGGGTTATATGGATCGATCCGGTTTCCGCTTACTATTTCCCATTGAGGTTGAGAGTCAGAAGCAGTGTGCCTGGAAGCGGCTTCCTTCCGGATCAACACTGCATCGGCCGTCAGTATGCCTGCTTTGCGAACCAGCTCCTTGCTGGCGAATTTATTGAAGGATAGCTCGAGGGAGCGTGCTCCGGAGGTGGAGTAGGGGATGCCGAGTTTGTCGAGGTAGGCCTGCAGCTGTCCATCTTCTCCGGGGGGACCGTGAAGGGCGATGAATGCGTAATCGAAGCGGATCGTATCGCCATCACGCTTAAAACTGAAATCATCCCTGTTCAATGGAAGATGTTCCGACCCTTTCGCTCCCGGACCTTCTTCTCCCAACCTGATATGCCAGTCATTCTCGCGGATGTATACGATGTAGGGTTCATACCTGGAGGGATCCAGGTTCAGCCTGACCTGTTCCGCGCTTTTCAGCGAGATGACCAGTTCGGAGGAATCCCCGCCCGTAACTATGGCAACATTTTTTTTCATGGCATCAAGCGGATCAGGAATTAAGTTCTCCCTTGATCATGGCAATGCGTTTTTGCATGGTCTCATACAAAGATAATTTCTTTTTCATCCGGTTTCACCCGATCGACCCCCGAGGTAGCGGCGCCATTTTTCAATAACCTGCTTCATGTCTTCCGGGAGTTCCGATTCAAACAGCATTTCCTTTCCGCTCACCGGGTGCCTGAAGCCAAGTGAACGGGCATGGAGGGCCTGGCGTGGCAGGATGGCAAAACAGTTCTGCACGAACTGCCTGTATTTTGTAAAGGTCGTCCCTTTCAGGATCTGGTCCCCCCCGTAGGTGGCATCGTTGAACAGGGGGTGGCGGATGTACTGGAAATGTACCCTGATCTGGTGGGTGCGGCCTGTTTCGAGGCGGCATTCCACGAGGTTAATGTATCCGAGGCGTTCGATGACCCGGTAATGGGTCAGGGCCGGTTTCCCCTGCGATCCGTCCGGGTAAACCCGCATCCGGGTACGGTCCCGCATGTCCCTACCGATGTGCCCTTCGATGCTGCCCTCATCCTCCTTAAGGTCCCCCCACACGAGTGCCAGGTACCTGCGGTTCGTGGTGCGTTCAAAGAACTGTTTGGCCAGCCGGTTGAGGGCCAGTTCGGTCTTGGCGACCACCAGGAGTCCCGAGGTGTCTTTGTCGAGGCGGTGGACCATCCCGGGGCGCATATCGCCGGATTGGAACAGGGGAAGGTCGCGGAAATGGTAATACAGCGCATTGACCAGGGTGCCGCCATAATTCCCCACTCCCGGGTGCACCACCATGCCGGCGGCCTTGTTTATCACCAGTAAATCATCATCCTCGAAGACGATATCCAGGGGGATATTTTCCGGAACGATCACCGTTTCCCTGGGGGGATGGGGTAGAACGATGCTGATGATTTCGCCCGGCTTGATCCGGTAATTCGATTTGACAGGGTTGTCATTGACCAGGATGTTGCCGGCCTGGGCGGCGGACTGTACCCGGGTCCTCGAGGTCTGCCAGAGGTGGTTGACCAGGTATTTGTCGATGCGCATGGGTTGCTGCCCCCTGTCCACCACGAAGCGGTGATGCTCAAAAAGTTCCGATGAATCGGTGAAATCCTGGTCCGAATGGTCCGTGTGGTTATTATTCATCAGATGAGCTAATTCGCGACTACGTATTGTTCCGGGGGATCAATCACCGGTTCCTGTCAGCGTACGATCATTAATTTGCTGCCTGCCCTGTAAATCCCCTTCTGGTTTACCCTGACCAGGTAGAGTCCCACCGGCAGATCCCCGACGTAATGCCTGGTTTCCCCGGGACGGCTCTCGTAGACCAGCTTGCCCTGCAGGTTATACAGGCCGATGGTCCATTCCCCCGGAGCGGTACCATCAACGCCTGCAATCGATTTTGTGCCGGGATTCCAGGATGATGCATTTCCGGCACCCGTAGGGAATTCCGTGTAAAAATATTCGCTGGCGGGATTGGGGTAAACCTGCATCCTCATCTCCGGGATCTCCGGGGCGGATACCGGCCAGCTCAGTTCTTTGCCCATGAGGGGGCGCAGCATGAGGCTTCCGTTGAAACCCGTATTGATCCATTCCTGTCCCAGGTTATAAAAAATCTTGTCCCGGTTGTTGTTCCAGACATCCCATCCCACATTAAGCATCCTTTCGGTGGTTTTGATCCATCCCACGTAAAAGAGCTCGGATACCACGATGGTGGTATCGAACTTGTAGGTGAAAAACTGGTTTAATTCCGAGGTGTATTCGGGTTTGATGCCTGACATTTTGTAGATCAACTCTCCCGGGGCATTAAGATCTTTGTCGTGGTCCCAGACTGCCAGGTAGAAGTAATCCTGCGTATAATCCCCCAGCGTTCGGTTGAAATACATCTGCACCCCCCTGAGGGTGTCGGTTTTATAGGTTTTAAACCGGTATGCAACGGCGGCATTGGCCGTGCCTTCACCCCTGAGCCCGTATCCGTTTTCGGCGCTCCCGTCGTCGTAGGCGTAATAATTGTAGAAGCGCTGGTAGCGGACCACGGTGTCGTTCCATTTGTAATCGAGGTCCTCGGTGACCAGGTAGGACCGGATCTCGAAGACCGTGGAGTCGGCTTCATAAAAGATAAAAGGGTAATTGTACGGGAACTGGAAGGTTTTCAACACCCCGGGTGCGACATTGGTGGCCCCGCCGTTCACAGAATCGGATTCACGGTATTTCAGGTCGGTGATTTTCAGGATCCGCGTTACGTTCCTGACGGTGGTGTCGTTGTTCCGGTAGCTGATATCGACCGTTGATTTGAGCTCGGTGATGTAAGCTTTCGGGAAATGCCTCCACGGAATGGTCTGGTAGGTTTTCAGCAGGGAACCCAGCGACGAGATCATCGATACGTCATTCAGGGCGGTGACGTTGGATGACCTGGCTGTATCCAGGTAAACGTAATCTACGTTCCAGATGTCCACGTTGTTGTTCTTGTCGTCGTAACCGACCACCCTGGGAAGGCTGGCATAGTTCAGAAACCGGAACCGGAAGCCTTTTTTCAGGAAGCGTTCGGCGGTAACGGGAATGAAGACCTGCCGGAAGGTGTCCTTTTCCGATCCTTCGACTGACCAGACGGTTTCCCATCTATTGCTGTCCGGTGCATAGAAATCGACCGTAAGCGAATCCCAGGGCTCCGGTGCATCCCCGAGTCCTTTTGGCTCGTAGAAAAAACTCAGCCAGATATCATTCCTGCCCGGGTAGTCCAGGTTGATGGGGACGGAGGTCAGGAAATCGGATTCGAAGGGCAGCTGGGTGGAACCGTTCAGTTCCCCTTTCGAGTTAATGGCATCGAGGGTGGCCACGCCGATGGTAACGGGATTGCTGGTATAGGTATTGTTGACGTAGGCGTAGTCATCCGTCCAGAAAGTGGGATTGGGAAGCCAGTCCCGGCGGGAAAAATCGTCAAAGAAAGGCAGGTCCAGCGTGTCCGGTAAGACATCGACCCCGGTGCTTTTCCTGGCCTTCGGGGATTGTATGCCGGGCCGGCCGGCCGGTACCAGGACTTCCTGGGCATGGACCGGCAGGAAAGAGACCAGGTACAAAACAAGGCAGGCAATTCCGGTTTTAATTTTCATTATGAAATCTCAATTCTAACTCTTCCCGGAAGAAGAGCATTCGGTTACCGTTCATCTTCGCCGGGAGGCGGCAATTTGATTTCTTCCGGAAGGGGAAGCTTGGTTGAATCGACCGTTAACCAGATGTCAACCGATGACCCCAGGTTGATCAGTATCTCTTCTTCCTCGCTGTAAACGGGTCTCTGCTTCCATACAAATGCCAGCGCTGAATCGTCGGCATTCTCAATTGACCTGTCGTAAATGATCGCCCCGAGGTTCAGGTATCGCTCCGTGATCCTCTGCCTGGCCTCATCAAGGAAAAGGCCGACCAGGTCGGGCGCCGCTGTCTTTTCATTGCTTAGACCCCTTCCCAGCACCAGGTCCACTTTTGAACCCCTGGGGATCGAATCGCCTTCTTCTATAACGTTCCCCCGGTATTTTTGTTGCAGTACGTTGTTTACAGCGATATCAGGCACGTAGGTGAGTTTCCCGATTTTCAGTCCCGCTGTCTGCAGGATGGCGCTCGCCTGTCTCAGGCTTACCCCCGATACGTTGGGCATCGGGATGATCTCGGGATTGAATGCATTGATGGTTAGAAAGATGGTACGGTCTTCCTTGACCTTGAACTCGGGCCGGGGATTCTGGTCGATGACCGATCCGCGGGTGGCATTCATGTCGAAGACCGAATCGACGATGTGCATGCGGAGTTTTCTTTCTGCGAGGACCGAATCCGCTTCCTCGATGCTCAGTCCGGTAAGGTCCGGAACGCTCAAAGCCTGCCCGTGCCGGGTATAGATGCGCAGGAACAGCAGGATTGCGGTCAGTAAAATGAGGGTTACGCCTGCTGCTATGGCAAGGTGTTTAAGAAAGACCCTGCTGAATAAAAAACGTAAGAAGTTCATATTCCAACTGGTATTATGAGGTTTCTACCAGGCCTGTTTCGCTGATCACCGAAGCTTCCTGGTAGGTATCGTAATCGGTGTTGATCTCCCACAGGTCATGAGAGGTCCCATCGAGTATGTTCTCGGCAGCCAGGAGTCCCATGAAAATACTGTGATCCTGGTTATTGTATTTGTAAGAGCCGTAGCGTCCGATGGCATGCAGGTTCCCGATGCCGTCGAGGTATTGCTGGACCGGCTCGAGGACCTCCTTGTACCGGCTGAAATACACCGGGTAACTGCGCGGGATCCGGATCACCTTTCCTTCGAGGATGTCGTCCTTGTTCGCCAGTCCCGTTGCGGCCAGTTCTTCCTTTGCGAGCTCAACGTACCAGTCATCGTCCTGCTTCCATTCGGGGTCCTCGAAATTTGACCAGTATTCCAGGCACAGGATGCTTTCCTCCCTGTCCCCGTAAAGTTCGGGTATCCAGTTCCTGAAATTCGTCATCCTGCCCATCCGCAGGTCGGAGGAATGGATGTACAGCCACTGGTCGGGGAACAGGTCCTTCCCGGCCACCTTGAGGTACACCAGGATGGTGTTGCGGAACCTGAGGGCCAGCGCCCTTTCCCTGATTTCATCGGGGACTTCCGGCAGGCGGGTGACAAGCAGGGAGATGGGCATGGTTGAAACGATGTGATCGTATTCAATGATTTCGCCTGATGCCAGTTCAAGTGCATATGCCCTGCCTTCGTGATTCAGGACCTTCTCTACAGCCGTTTCGAGCAGCATGCTGCCCCCGTTCCGGCGGATGGTATCCGCCATTTTTTCATAGAGCGAACCAGTCCCTCCGGTGGGATAGGCAAACTGGTCGACCAGGGTTTTATGCCGGGTTTTCTTTTTCTTCATCAGGGAGTTCTTGACCGCTTCGTAGAGGGACAGGCGCTTGATACGCTGGGCAGCAAAATCTGAATCCAGCTCGGTGCATTTGAGTCCCCACAGCTTCTCGCTGTAAGTCTTGAAGAAGATCTGGTAAAGCCGTTTCCCGAATCTCCGGGTAACCCATGATTCGAAGGTCCCGGTATCCCTGGCAGGCAGTATTTTCTCCCTGAAATAACTGAGCATGCAGCGTGCCGCCTCGAAAAATCCCAGGCTTTTCAGGGCGTTCCCCGCTTTCAGGGGGTAGTCAAAGAACCTGCTCTTGTAATAGATGCGGGTCTGGCGGTTCACCATTTTATAATCCCGTCCTGCAACCTCAAGCCATAGTTCGTTAACCTTCCTGTCATGGCTGAAGAACCGGTGCGGGCCCATGTCAACCAGCTGGCCCCACATGCGCATCGATTTTGCCATGCCTCCCACCTGATTGCCGGCTTCATAGACGTCAAGGCGGCTGATCCTGCCGTCCGGGATTGCGCCTGAAAGTTTATACGCGGCGGTCATGCCGGCCGGCCCGGCTCCGATTACAGCAATATTCATTGAGGTATGCGATGTTCTGAAAAAGGTTTAAAAATAATAAAAACCCCTTACTTAAAGTCAGTTGGCGGCATTTTAAAGCCTGTTGGCGGCATTTTCATATTGCTGTGCTTCTTGCAGGCGGCCCTGTTGCCTGTAGATGGCTGCAAGTGCCAGGTAGGATGGCCGGTAACTGCTGTTGGTCCGGATGGCCTGCTGAAAATAGCTAATGGCCATGGCTACTTCGGGCGGCTGCATGTGCATGCATACG
Source organism: uncultured Bacteroides sp. (assembly GCA_964431315.1). GTDB lineage: Bacteria > Bacteroidota > Bacteroidia > Bacteroidales > SM23-62 > SM23-62. Next base: position 88,593 of record CAYSJH010000001.1, read on the forward strand.
AGTCCCAGGTTATGATAGGCGGAAACGAACCGGTAGTTCACCCGGGTGATGTGCAGGAAGGTGGACCTGGCCTGGTCAAGGTTACCTGTTTCCAGGTAAGCCACACCCTTCAGGTTAAGCGCCTTGTCGTAATCCGGATAGATCCTCAGGCATTCGTCCATGACCCGGTGCACCTTATCGAACTGCCCGGTCTGGAGGTAAGCCTCTGCCAGGCGAAGTTTGACAATCTCATTCGTGGTGTCTTTCCGGTTGACTTCCTCCAGCATCGGGATCCCGTTGGTGAAATCACGGTTGAGCACCCTCTGTATGGCTTCCATATCCTCCTTGCTTTTCCTTTCCACGATCGCGCATACGGGCACGCCGTCCACATCGATGGTCTTAATGGTCCCGGCCGGGGGCCAGAGTTTGTGAGTCAGCTGGAAGGGATCGATGTAATTGCAGAAATAAACGGCATAGTCCCAGTCATACTCCCCCCGGTCGTAGTAACGGGTATAGAGCGGATAGGTGGTCTTGTCCAGGTGCCTGAGGTAGTAGGTGACCGATCCGTTGGTGGCCACCCGGATCTTTTCGTCACCCGGGGGAACCGCATCCCTGAGCCGGTTTTCGATCAGCCACTCAACCCCCGGCCTCAGGCTGTGCATGTAATAATCCGTTTCAAATCTGCCGTAGGCTTTTTTCACACCCATCAATTCGTTGAAATAGATGTACTCAAGGGGATGGTTCCTGACTATGTGTACCAGGGGATGGACAATTCCCCCGAGCAGCAGCACGCCGATTGCATATTTCAGTGCCGCCGGTTTCAGGATCCGGATCAGGCGGTCCCACGCAAACCCGGAGAGTACGGCCATGGCTGGAAATACGAAAAGCAGGTGTCTCCATCCCCCGTAAACATTGGATTCCTTGTAGATCACATAGGCAATGGGAAAAAGGACGACGAAGAAAAGGAAGAACATGAATATGGACCTGACCTGTTTCCGGTAGAAGGGGTAGAGCAGGGCGCTGAGGAAGAACCCGGAAAGCAGGACCACCGGAACGGTATAGAGGATATTCATCGAGATGTAGTACCACGGCAGCTTGTTCGACCAGTAAATGGTACCGTTGAAGAGCACCTTGATCGCCACGGAAATGTTGGCCATCATGCGAAGGGCCTCGAAGGGATTCTTGAAGGGTTTCTGGAAGCCGTAGGGCCAGGGGATCAGGCTGATGAGGTATCCCGTGACAGAGATCAGTCCCAGGTAGATCAACCCCTTCCAGACCATACGGAACCAGTCGGCGGAGAATAATTTAAATTCAAAGCGGGTGAAGAGCACATAGAGTCCCGCGAACATGAACACGTAAGGAATGAGCAGGAGTCCCCCGATCCGTATGCTGATCGTGAAGGCGAGCCCCATCATGATCCAGAAGGCGTTGCGTTTTGAGAAGCGGGGTAGTCTTTCAAGGAAGCGGAAGGTCTGGTAAAGGGTGAAGACATAGCCGAGGGCGAAGGGGACGTCCATCGGGTTGTTCATGGCATGGCCCAGGAAGCGGGGTGCGAAAAACATCCCCAGCATAGTGATCAGTCCAGCGCGGTACCCCCCGAGCCGGGCAGCCAGGAGTCCCGCGAAAAGAATGCACAGGAATCCCGTAATGGCGATGATGAAGTGCCTTGCCTCGTATTCGTTTTCGATTTTCAGGGTCCGGTTGACAAGGTAGGTGAGCAGGTCGAGGGACTGCCCGTAGAAGTTCAGCTTCAGCCTCGGGTCGTCGAGTGCGGATTTGTCCTCGCCCCCGGTTGCAAAATAATTATAGACCTTTTCGGCGTGCAGGTAATGCTTTTCGTCATCGCCGCTCTGTCCCGCTCCAAGACTCAGGATCGGCAGGATGATGGCAATCAGGAACGCCGTTATGACGAAGAGGGAGCGAAAATATGAAGGCAGGTCCAGGAAGGGATATTTTTTATGCGGGGAAGTCCGGATCTCGCCCAGGGGAATGCGGAAATACCAGTCCCCGAAATTCCGGAGTCCCCGGTTCAGCCTTCCTGCGAATCCGCCGTCAATCCTTGAAGGGGGCCCGAAGGGGTTAACCTGGGAAATAGGGCGGGGAACCAGCTCGATGTCCATTTTCGCCAGCCGGTAAAACATTGCCGCCTGGTAATCGCGGCCGGCCAGGGGGAGGTCGCCGAAGAGGTATTCGGCCAGGGGCCTTTTCATCAACAGTACGGGGGAATGGTCCCGGCCCGGTTTCATCTCCTGCTCCCGGAAAACCGGCACCAGAATGTTCTTCACTTCGAGCTCTTCCGCCTGTATGTTGAAGAATTCGTCGAAATTGAAGCTCCGTTCGATGGTTCCCGGTTCGAAGAGCAGGATATTTTCCCGGCTGCTGTTTTCTATCCCCGCCCGTATGGCATCTTCAACTGTACCCTGTCCCGGAACAGGAAGGATCCTGAAAATCCCCTTCTCGAGCAGGCCTTCCAGGCCGGGCATCCCGGAGATCTGCCTGCGTGCCGTTGCCTCGTCCCTTACCGGCAGGACCACCTCATAGTCCTTGTTGAACGGTTTCCTGATCTTCTGGAGGGAATCCATGCAGAGGGATAAACGCTCCGCATCATCTGCAAGGGGCATGATGATGGACAGCGGAATGCCTGTTTCCGAGCTTTCACGGATCTTCTCCCGGTGACCGGTTCTCTGTTTACGCATGGGCGGCGTGGTAATGGGTGTCCTAAAAATACAAACTATCCGTGGAAATGGGCCGGTCCGGGTCGATATTTTACACGGTTGCCGGAAATAAAAAAGGCTGTCCGCCGGACAGCCTTACATATCGTTATGTGCACAGGTTCATGCCTTGTGCCTTGATTCATCTGAAACGGACAGCTTGCTTCTTCCCTTTGCCCTGCGGCTGCTGAGGACCCTGCGCCCGTTGGCAGTTGCCATGCGGCTTCTGAATCCGTGCTTGTTCTTTCTTTTCCGGTTCGATGGCTGGAATGTCCTCTTCATTGCCTTCCTGTTTAAAAATGAGATTGCAAAAGTAATGTTTTTTTAATTATCTCAAAACCTTTACCGGAAAAATGTACGGGGTTCAGAACAGGCTTTTCCTGGATTCAGAACAGGCT
>CAYSJH010000001.1:91780-101318 GCA_964431315.1 uncultured Bacteroides sp.
GGGTTCAGAACAGGCTGTCCCGGGGTTCAGAACAGGCTGTCCCGGGGGATCCACACCAGTTTCTTGGTCTCAAAGAACGGTTCGGAGAATACCTCTGAAAGCGGGTACACACGGGCGCCCCGGAATGGGGCCAGCTCCTTCCCGAGGTCACCTCCCTTCAGGTACCAGATGCCCGTTCCTTTGCCATTCCCGGTTTTCTCCGGCAGGTTATCCCGCACCCACCCGGCAAAGCGATCCATGGTCGTCACGGCCCTGGAAACCACATAATGCATTTTTTCCCGGTAATCTTCGGCCCTCACCTGCAGGCAGCGGACGTTCTGGAGTCCCAGGTACCCCGCGATATCCTCCACGGCCCGGATTTTCTTGCCGGTAGAATCGATCAGGGTGAACCGGGTTTCGGGGAACATAATGGCCAGCGGGAGTCCCGGCAATCCCCCGCCGGTACCCACGTCCAGGACGGTGTCAGCGGGACCGAACCTGCAGTGGACGGCAATTCCAAGGGAATGCAGGATATGCCTTTCAGGCAGGTGCTCAATGTCTTTACGGGAAACCAGGTTGATCCGGCTGTTCCAGAACCGGAGGCGTTCGTTCAGGCCGCGGTAGCGGTCCATTTGAATGGGACTCAGTCCCGGGAAGTATTTGAGCAGGATCTCCATCCTGGATCTTTACACTGGCAGTCCCTACATATGGGAACCGCTGCTTTTAAGGATGTTGTACAGCAGTTCCCTGGCCCTGAACAGCTGTGCTTTCACCGTACCGATGGGCAGTTCCAGCTCATCGGAGATCTCTTCGTAGGAATACTCCTTGAAGTACCTCAGTTCCACCAGCGTCCGGTACCTGGGTTTGAGTTTGCTGACCACCTCCCGCAGGAGCTTGATCTTCTGGCTGTTGATCAGGTGGGCCTCCGGATCGAGGGAATCCGACTGTACGGTGACGGTGGCCGTCTCGTTCTCATCGTTTGAATGGTCCAGTGAAATGGTCGCGGCACGCTTCTTCCGGATAAAGTCGATGCAGTTGTTGGTGGCGATCTTGAAGAGCCAGGTGCTGAAGGCAAAATTGGGCGTGTACTGGGTGATGTTCTTGAAAGCCTTACCGAAAGCCTCGATCGTAAGGTCCTCCGCATCGCTGGGATTATTGACCATTTTCAGCAGCATGAAATAGATGGCATCCCGGTATCTCCCAAGCAGTTCTGCGTAGGCCTTCTGGTCCCCCTCCCGGGCTTTCACGACCAGGAGGAAATCATACTGTGCTTTATCTGAGAGATTGGGATTTAACTCCATCTGGCTCGTTTAGATGCAACGTAATTGCTGAAGGCCATACCAATTTGCACCAGGGGCAGTACAGGGTCCAACAGTAGCGAAATTAGCAATAAATAGCTTTCGTTCAAACGGGACATCGACCATTTGATAACAAGTATTGTTGATAACATGCGGACAAGAAAAATTGCGATGACAAGGGGAAGCATGACCTGGAGGGCAAGCAGGTACACAAAGGACGCATAGAACAGCAGGCGGCTGATGATCTCCGTCCCCAGCAGGAATTTGGTGGCCGGCCTGTACCTTGGTCCCGTTGTAAGGTGCCTTCTTTTCTGGTAATACCAGTCCCTCCACGAACGCTTCGGATCCGAAATAGTATGGGCTTCCGCCCGGATCTCGATACGGACCGGTTCATTGCGGGCCACCTCGTTGATGAACAGGTCATCATCGCCCGAGGCAAGGTCGTAATGTGAGGCAAAGCCCTTGTTGCGGAAAAAGATTTCCCTGCGGTAGGCAAGGTTCCTTCCCACGCCCATATAGGGCAATCCGGCAAGCGCAAAACCAAAATACTGCAGGGCAATGAAAAAAGCATCGTAGCGGATGACCAGGTTCAGCAGTCCCCTTCTCCTCCTGTACCCGCCGTACCCTAGCACGATCCCCGTATCCCCGCTGAAATTCCGTTGCATGAGCGACAGCCACTGCCTGCCTGCCGGCCGGCAGTCCGCATCGGTGAGCAGGATCCACTCGTGCCTTGCGGCTTTGATTCCCACGGTCAGGGCAAGTTTCTTGCCCTTGCTGATATGAACGTTGGGTTTGATGCTGCTGGTGCGCAGGTGCGGGTATTGCTGCCTGAAATCCCTGAGGAGGTCGGCGGTCCCGTCCGTCGAAGCATCGTCCACAACGATCACCTCGAAATCGGGATAATCCTGCTCCAGCACCAGGGGGAGGTTGGCTCTGAGGTTCGCTTCCTCGTTCCGGGCACAGATGATGACCGATACGGGGAATTTTCTGATCCTTGAACTTACGGGCCTGTAAAAAACGAGCCTGGCATGAATGGTCCACCAGTACACCAGCTGGAGCAGGAAACTCCCTGCAAGCACCCCGGCCATCACCCTGCAGGCAATCGGATAGTCTGCGATGTTCAATTCCGTGAGATTTAAGATCCGTACAAATATCTTTATATTTGCGCTAATTCTGCAATAATGAGGTTCAAGATCCTTCATTCCGATGATGTATCAAAGGCAAGAACGGGTTTCCTGGAAACGGATCACGGGAACATTCCCACTCCGGTTTTCATGCCGGTGGGGACGGCCGGATCCGTTAAAGGGGTTAACCAGGGGGATCTTAAGCATGAGATCAGGGCCCCGGTCATTCTCGGGAATACTTACCACCTTTTCCTGCGGCCCGGGATCGATGTGATCGCCGGGGCAGGGGGGATACACGGGTTCATGAACTGGGACGGCGCTGTACTGACCGACAGCGGGGGCTACCAGGTGTTTTCCCTCTCGCAGCAGAGGAAACTGACCCCTGAAGGGGCCCATTTCCGGTCCCACATCGACGGCACCCAGCATACCTTCACCCCGGAGAACGTGGTTGATATCCAGCGCAGCATCGGGGCCGACATCATCATGGCATTCGACGAATGCACGCCCTGGCCCTGTGAATACCCCTGTGCCCGCGATTCCATGGAACTCACCCATGCCTGGCTTGACCGCGGGCGTAAACGCTTCTTCGAGACCGAACCCCTTTACGGGCATTTCCAGAGCTGGTTCCCGATCGTTCAGGGCAGCACCTTTGCCGATCTGCGGAAACAATCGGCCTCGAGGATCGCCGAGGCCGGCATGGAAGGGAATGCCATCGGCGGATTATCGGTGGGAGAGCCGGAAGAGCTGATGTATGAAATGATCGAGGTGGTGAACGGGATCCTGCCGGAGGATAAGCCCAGATACCTGATGGGTGTGGGTACGCCGGCCAATATCCTGGAGTCCATTTCGAGGGGAGTGGACATGTTCGATTGCGTCATGCCGACCAGGAACGGAAGGAACGGGCAGCTTTTTACCCGGGAGGGGATCATTAACATTAAGAATGAGAAATGGAAAAATGATTTTTCAGTCCTTGATCCCGACGGAGATTCCTACGCGGACCAACAATATTCAAAGGCCTATTTGCGTCATCTAATCGTTTCAGGGGAAATCCTGGGCGCGCAGCTGGCGAGCCTGCACAACCTGAGGTTCTACCTCCGGCTGATGGAGGAAGCCAGGAAAAAGATCGGGCAGGGGGATTTTACCCCGTGGAAGAATGAAATGCTCTCAAAACTGTCCCTCCGCTTATGAGACGAAGACTGGGCATTAAGATAATTGACGTATACATCGTTAAGAAGTTCCTGGGGACTTTCTTCTTCTCCATCGCACTGATCCTCAGTATTGCGGTTATTTTCGATTTCTCCGAGAAAATCGATAATTTCCTTGCCCACGATGCCCGGCTGATTGATATCCTGACGAAATATTACCTGAATTTCATCCCTTATTTTGCAGTCCTTTTCAGTTCCCTGTTCACCTTTGTATCGGTGATTTACTTCACCTCGCGCATGGCTTACCGTACCGAGTTCATCGCCATCATCAGCAGCGGGATGAGCTTTAACCGGATCCTTCTCCCGTACTTTTTCTCTGCCACCGTCATTGCCGTATTCTCGTTCCTCCTGAACGACTATGTCATCCCCAATTCCAACCGTGTGCGGCTTGATTTCGAGGAGACCTATTATCATGCCGTACCCCTCCGGGTGACCGAACAGAATATACACCGCCAGATTGAACCGGGGGTATACATTTACATGGAAAGCTACAGCACCGTTTCCGACCTGGGACACCGGTTCTCCATGGAAAAGTATGAAGACGGCAAACTGGTTTCCAAGCTGATGTCGGATTACGTCAAGTGGGATTCTACCATAGGGAAGTGGATGGTACGGAATTATTACATCAGGGATATCGGGGATTTCACGGAAACCGTTACGACAGGGAACCGGATCGATACCACCCTTGCCCTGCAACCAAGCGATTTCAAGCGCAGGCTGAATTTCATGGAGACCATGAACATCCGCCAGCTGACCGAATACATCGGACAGCTGAAAATGCTTGGCGAATCAAATGTCAAGGCCTACCAGATCGAAAAGCAGAAACGGTATGCCTTCCCCTTTTCTGCCTTCATCCTGACCCTGATCGGGGTATCCGTATCCTCGCGCAAGGTTAAGGGGGGCATCGGGATGCAGCTCGGCATCGGCCTGCTGGTCGCCTTTTCGTATCTCCTGTTTATGCAGTTTTCCTCCCAGTTTGCCATCAGCGGGAACCTGCAACCCGCCCTGGCCGTCTGGCTGCCGAACTTCGTCTATATAATTATCGCGATTTTCCTGTACCGGATGGCCCCAAAATGATCACGGATTTAAATCAAACACCCTACAATATTCCTGAAAAATTTTTTTAATATTCCGGGATTTTGTAATGTTGTAGCCCATACCATCCAAAAAATATACCTTCAGAAATGCCCTTAAAGAGAAAAATCCAGGAACTTCAGAAGAAGCGTGAGGAGGTCCTGAAAGGCGGCGGGGATGCAGCAATCGAGAAGCAGGCAGCCATGGGTAAAATGTCTGCCAGGGAAAGGATCATAGGCCTGCTGGACAGGGACACCTTTACCGAATACGACCTGTTCGCGGAGCATGAGGCCAAGGATTTCGACATGGATAAAAAAGTGCTGGCCGGCGACGGGGTCGTGATCGGGACCGGGACCATCTACGGGGCCCCGATCTGCATTTTTGCGCAGGACTTCACCGTGGCCGGGGGATCACTCGGAAACATGCACGCCAGGAAGATCACCAAGATCATGGACCATGCCCTGAAGATGAAAATGCCCCTGATCGGCATCAATGATTCGGGTGGCGCAAGGATACAGGAAGGGGTCAGTTCACTTGCCGGTTACGGGGAGATCTTTTTCCGGAACACCCTCTCCTCTGGTGTCATACCTCAGATATCGGTGATCCTTGGTCCCTGCGCAGGGGGTGCAGTCTATTCACCCGCGCTGACCGATTTTGTGTTCGTCGTTGACAAGATCTCCAAGATGTTCATTACGGGTCCCGAGGTGATCAAGACCGTCCTGGGTGAGGAGATTTCGATGGAGGACCTGGGAGGCGCAAGGGTGCACAGCGAGATCACGGGGAATGCGCATTTTTATTCCAACAGCGAAGTGGAATGCTTTGAGCAGATCAAGAAGCTCATTACCTTCATCCCCTGGAGCAACCTGAGGAAAGCCAAGAAATTCCCGCCCAAGGAACCCACGGCCGAATACCATATTGAAGACATCGTACCGGGTGATCCCAAGCAACCTTACGATGTGCGTGACGTCATCCGGGCCATCGTGGATGGTTCGGACTTTTTTGAAGTACAGGAAATGTGGGCGCAGAACATGGTTATCGGGTTTGGCCGACTGGGTGGGGAGACCATTGGTTTCGTCTGCAACCAGCCCCTCGTACTGGCGGGAGTGCTGGACGTGGATTCATCCGACAAGGCAGCCCGCTTCATCCGTTACTGCGATGCCTTCAACATCCCGATCGTGACCCTCGTCGACCTGCCCGGGTACCTTCCAGGGGTGGACCAGGAGCATGCCGGGGTGATCCGGCACGGGGCCAAGGTCCTCTACGCCTATTCCGAGGCGACGGTGCCCAAGATGACCGTGATCCTCCGCAAAGCCTATGGCGGAGGATACATTGCCATGGCCTCAAGACACCTCAGGGCCGACTTCGTATTCGCTTGGCCCGGCGCGGAGATTGCCGTAATGGGACCGGAAGGTGCGGCCAACATCATTTTCCGGAAAGAGATCGCATCGGCCGAAGATCCTGAAAAGATGCGAAGGCAGAAGGTGAAGGAATACAAGGACAAGTTCGCCAATCCCTATGTGGCGGCAGCCAAAGGGTACATTGACTCGGTCATCGAGCCCAGGGAAACCAGGAAGATCTTGCTGCATGCCATCGAGGTGTCCGAGAACAAGACAGTTTACCTTCCCAACAAAAAACACGGTATTCCACCTTTTTAAACCCTGACATCATGGCGAAATCAAAGCAGATCTCAGCCTCCGGGTCAAAACCGGGACGGAACCGGGTAAGCAAAAGCAATCCACCGGCCGGGTTGAAATCCACCCCGGTCACTGCCCGGAAGACCCAATCTCCGGAAGGTTTTTCCCCCGGAACCGGAATTTCCCCCGGAACCGGAATTTCCCCGCAAATTGCCGGAAAATCAGAAGTTCCCCGGCAAAATACCGGCAAGGCCGAAATCTCCCAGGCCGAAGAAGAAATGAACGGGAATGGGAAGGTCCGTTTCAAATCCCTGGTGATAAACGGGACGAAATACAGGACCCTGCTGAACCAGAAATTCGAGAGGAGAAAATCCTGGCAGAGTCCGGATCCCAGGAAAATTTCTTCCGGGATACCGGGAACCGTCATCAAGGTTTACGTTGAAGAGGGACAGGAGGTGAAAGAGGGTGACCAGATGCTGATCCTCGAAGCGATGAAAATGAAGAACAGGATCATGTTCCACACCGGGGGAACCGTGAAAGCCATCCACGTCAAGGAGGGGGAAAAGATACCCAAGGACTTCCTGATGCTGGAACTGGGATGATTCGCCGGACACCCTGACCTGTGGACTATCCTGATCCGCCGGTCATTATTCCCCGGATGATCGGACCAATTTCTCCGTATAGGTGCTGTATTTCTCCAGTTCCGGCCTCAGCAGGGGAGGTGATGGGAATATACCGTAAATGGCGGAACCGCTGCCGGACATCGAAGCGTAAGCCGCGCCGGACCGGTAAAGGTTTTCCTTGATCGAGGCAAGCTCCGGGTATTCGGCGAAAACCGGTTCTTCAAAACGGTTCCCTGCCCTGCTGCGCCACTGGCCGGGCTGGAGCAGAGGGATTTCCCTTAAACCAGGACCTTCTTCGGAGGGGCGGATCATATGGTAAGCGGGACCCGTGTGTACGGAAATCCCCGGGAAGACGATGACCAGGTAATGCCCGGCCAGGCTTAAGGGGACCGGTTCGAGAAGGTTTCCCCTGCCACTGACCAGGCTGGGACGGTTCCGGATGAAAAAGGGGCAGTCCGACCCGAGCTCCGAGGCATACCCTTCAAGGACATCGCTGTCCAGTGCGCAGCCGAACATCTCATTCAGGGCCAGGAGTGTAAAGGAGGCGTCGGACGAACCTCCACCCAGTCCCGATCCCACCGGTATCCTTTTATGAAGGTGCAGGCGGACCGGGGGAGTGCCCTGACGCGCTGTGAATAACTCGACAGCTTTCCAGCAAAGATTTTCTCCCGTGGCGGGGACTTCGAGTCCGCTGACATAGATCGCGGGTTTTTCATCATTAAGGGTTGCATCGGCTGGCAGGATCTCGAGCAGGTCACGGAGCCCTACCGGGTAGAAGATGGATTCAAGATCGTGGTAACCGTCCCCGCGCCTGCGCAGGATCCTCAGACCTATGTTGATCTTGGCGTTTGGGAAAACGATCATGCGGTTATTAACAATTCCGCACCGCCGGACGGAATTCCTCTGCCTGCAGATGCGGTCAGTAAAGGTACACATAAATTGTTAACACTCCGAGTTAATAACAAGGAGGAGGATGTTTAAAAATGCGACCGGTACCGGACCCGAAAAGAATGCTCGTTTTTTACCTTTGAAGTCCTAATTACAATTAAAAACATGGCCCTGAAAAGCAATCAGCAGACAAGCCCGAAACTGGGCAACCTCAATGTTGAATACGGGAAGCTGCCCCCCCAGGCAACTGACCTCGAGGAGGCCGTACTTGGTGCCATCATGCTTGAAAAGGACGCCGTGCTTTCCGTGCTGGACATTCTTAAACCCGAAAGTTTCTACAAGGATTCCCACCAGAAGATTTACAAGGCCATCGTCGATCTTTCCATGGCTGAGAAAGCCATCGATATTCTAACGGTCACGGAGGAACTCAAGAGGCACAGCGTCCTTGAAGAGGTCGGCGGGCCCCTGTACATTGCGCAGCTTACCAGCAAAGTGGCTTCGGCCGCACACCTGGAGTTCCATGCCCGGATCATCCAGCAGAAATACATCCAGCGGGAACTGATCAGGGTCACCTCTGACATACAGCGCAAGGCCTTCGATGAGACCATGGATGTCGATGACCTGCTCGACCAGGCGGAGGCCGACCTTTTCAACATCGCGGAGGGGAACATTAAAAGGGAGACAGCCAAAATCAATGTCCTGGTCAAGGAGGCGATCCATCAGATCGAGGAGGCCGCCAAGAGGGAGGACCACCTCAGTGGTGTGCCGTCGGGATTTACGAAGCTTGACCGCCTGACCTCGGGCTGGCAGCGTTCCGACCTGATCATCGTGGCCGCCCGGCCTTCCATGGGCAAAACGGCATTTGCCCTTTCAATGGCCCGGAACATTGCGGTGGAGCACAGGCGGCCGATCGCATTTTTTTCCCTTGAGATGTCCTCCATCCAGCTGGTCAACAGGCTGATCGTTTCGGAAACGGAACTTCCTTCCGACCGGATCAGGAACGGGAGGCTGGAGGAGTATGAGTGGAAACAGCTGGATTATAAGATCAAAAGCCTGGTGGAGGCCCCGATCTTCATCGACGACACCCCGGCCATTTCCATCTTTGAGCTGCGTGCCAAGTGCAGGCGCCTGAAGGTTCAGCACCAGGTCGAGGCAATTTTCGTGGATTACCTGCAGCTGATGACGGGGACCGGGGACAATAAAGGAAGCCGGGAACAGGAGGTCAGTAACATTTCCCGCTCGTTGAAATCCATAGCCAAGGAACTGGACATCCCGGTCATTGCACTTTCACAGCTGAACCGTTCGGTGGAGCTTCGATCGGGGAACAAGCGTCCCCAGCTGTCCGACCTCAGGGAATCCGGAGCCATCGAGCAGGATGCTGACCTGGTGATCTTCATCCACCGGCCCGAAAAATACGACATCTACGAAGATGAGCAGGGCAACTCGCTGATCGGCCTGGCTGAGATCATCCTTGCCAAGCACAGGAACGGTCCCATCGGGGACATCCAGCTGAAATTCAAGAACGAATCGGCCAAGTTTGTGGAACTGGATGCCCTTCTGCCGCTCAAGGGCAACGAACAGGAAGGATCCGCTTTCACCGTCGGTTCAAAAATGAACCAGGAGGAGCTTAACGATGAACCTCCCTATTAGGGGAGCATGACGTTCAACCTCCCTGTCAGGCGAGATGAACGATGAACCTCCCTGTCAGGCGAG
>CAYSJH010000001.1:101418-110576 GCA_964431315.1 uncultured Bacteroides sp.
AACCTCCCTGTCAGGCGAGATGAACGATGAACCTCCCTGTCAGGCGAGTTTTACGATGTAACTCCCTGTCAGTCTTTAAGGGGAGGGCCTTAAAAGAGTTCCCTCAGTTCCTCGAGTGATCTTATCTCATGGGTTACCGCTTCGTTGTGCAATACCCCGTCGCGGTTAAAGAAAACCTGGTCCATGCCGAATTTCCTGGCCCCGAGGATATCCACCTCCAGGTCATCCCCGACCATGATACTTTCGTCTTTCCTGGCGTTCACTGAAGTGAGAGCCCGGTGAAAGATCTCGGGCCGTGGTTTGTTATGTCCCACATCCTCCGAGGTGGTCAGGCTGCGGAAGTACCTGTCCAGTCCGCAGTTCTCCATCTTAACCTGCTGGGTGGTCAGGAACCCGTTGGTAATGATATGCAGGGCATACCGGCCGGAGAGGTATTCCAGGATCTCCCTCGTATGGGGGATCAAAATGGTTTTACGGGGACTGATTTCCAGGTATTCGTCGCCGATTCTGGCGGCCAGGGCATCGTCGCGGATCCCGAAACGTTCAAAGCTGATGATGAAGCGTTTGATGCGGAGGACATCCTTCGTCATCTCTCCCTTCCGGTAGAGGTCCCACAGTTGCAGGTTGACCTCATGGTAGGTATCCACGAAATCATCGGGATTGTCGATTGAAGCGTCGAGATTGTAACGGAAGAACAGTTCCGTGATGGTTTCCCTGGAGTTATTATCGAAGTCCCACAGGGTCCGGTCCAGATCAAAGAATATATGCCTGTATTTTTTCAATGGGGCTTACGGTCGAATCCCCAAAGATAAGTTTTTTGGCCGCAAAGGTGCAAAGATACAAAGGTGCCTACCGGGATGGACTGAACCAGTCCGTGCAGCAGATCATCCATTTCTGAAACTGGATTGGTTCCTCGCGTTCGACCTTTACAAGTTCTTCCAGCCTGGTCTGCCCGGTACGGGAAAGCCTTACCATCCAGTCTTCCACCGGAACCGAAGCCTCGCTTTCAGGCCGCAATGCCAGGGCAAGTCCGGATCTTCCTTCCGTTTCCCAGGCCTTTGTTTGCGTCATCCAGTCCTTCAGCGGAAGCTTTTCCTCCATATAAAACCCGTATGAGTCCATGGAGTATTCTGTGCTGAGTTCCAAGTTGTAACCTGCATCCGATGCAATGGCCATAAGGGGCCTGACATCCTGCAGAAGAAGGTTTTTCTGCGCCGTCACTGCAAGGCTGCTCATAAGCAGGAGGCTCAGCATGACCAGGGTTCTAACAGTTATTTTCATTTCGAATTCTCCTTTCTGGGTTTTGACCGGTATGAGTAAACCATCTATTGTGCCAAACTTTGTAAATGACAGAAAGTAAAGGATATAGAAAGGACTGTTTGCTGAAAGGAACGGCTAATGTGAACGGTTTCGTAGCAGGGCAGTGTACGGAAACGTACAGTTCAGGACCTGCCTCCGACGATCAGGATACATTCCCCCTTCACCTCGCGCTCAGCGAGGATATCCAGGATCTCGCGGAGGCTGCCCCGGATGTACTCTTCATGGATCTTGGAAAGTTCCCTGGCAAGGCAGGCCGGCCGGTCCCCCCCGAAAATCCCCTCGAACTGCTCAAGGCTTTTCCTGACCCTGAAGGGAGATTCATAGAAGATTATGGTTCTGGATTCGTTGCGGAGCTCTTCCAATTTTTTCAGGCGTCCCTTTTTCTGCGGGAGGAAACCCTCGAAGCAGAACCTGTCGCATGGCAGGCCGGAGGCGACCAGGGCGGGAAGAAAGGCAGTCGGGCCCGGGAGTGCCTCCACTTCAATCCCGTTTGCGAGGCATTCCCTGATCAGGAGGTACCCCGGATCGGAGATGCCGGGCATGCCGGCCTCGGAAACCAGTGCCATGCGTTCTCCCCTGCTGATCCTTGAAACCAGCGATGCGAGGAATTTGTGTTCGTTGAATTTGTGGTGAGAAAGCGTTTTTTTTACCAGTCCGTACCGTTTCAGGAGTATGCTGGTCCTCCGGGTATCTTCCGCGAGTATCAGGTCAACTTCCTCCAGTATCCTGACGGCCCTGTAGGTGATGTCTTCCAGGTTACCGACCGGGGTGGGAACGATGAACAGTTTACTCATTCTGGTTTACGATGAACTTGCGCCTGACGAGGTCGAGAAGGAGCTGGACCGAATCTTCTTCCATGTCCCAGTCAAAGGATGAATTGATGTAATTGAAGGCCTCGTTGAAATTTGCGGCCCCGTCGAGAATGCCAATGGTATCCTGGAAACTGTCCCGGTCCCCGTTAAAAAGTTCATTGATCAGCTTGAACCGGTCGTTGATCCCGAGGGCGGAACCGATGTTCCGGATGGGTTTGGACTGGATCTGGCTGCTGATGTTCTGTTTTCCCCTGCTCCCGGCTAGGCTCTCGTTGATGAATGTTTGCTCGTTTTTGTATTTATCCGCGAGGACGGCCCGCTCGGAAGGCCTGGTAGAAGTCCCCTGTTTCCCCGTTTTGCCGGATGCCCCGGTTTTCGCAGCCGGAACTTCTTCTGCAGCTTCCGGTGTAACGGTGCCGTCCGGATGCTCCTGCCGTCCTGCCCCGGCGATCGTTTCCGCTCCCCCGGTTGTTTCTTCTTGGGCGGTTAATTTTGGTACCGCGACAGTCGTTTTTGTTTCCCCGGAGATCGCTTCTTCTTCCCCGGCTGTGGCGGTTCCTGGACCCGGCAAGGTTTCCCTTCCCGGGATGCCTTTACCCGGCTGAAGATCCTTAACTTTTTCATAGAGGACCCGTATGTCCCCCAGGATAATGTCCATCTCGATGGTTGGGAGGCTTTCCTCCGCCAGCAGACGGCTGACTTTCTCGCCGATGTCTCCGATGTGTCGGATAATCTCTTTGATCTTCTGTTCCATAGGTGCAGGTTTGGAAGAGCATACTGTTCACTTTTGCGTGATTTGCTCCCTAAAAAGATTAAATTTGTCACGTACAGGAAACTTTCATTGTTCCTGTACCCTGCAAAAGTAACGATAAAAATACGATTTTCTTACCCGATGTTTATTGAGAATCCTTCAAACCGGTCGGATAACAGGGGATGGATAGAGGTGATCACGGGTTCCATGTTTTCAGGGAAAACTGAAGAACTGATACGCCGTCTTAAAAGGGCCAGGATCGCGATGCTGCATGTTGAGATTTTCAAACCGCGGATGGATACGAGGTACTCGGAAGAGGAAGTCATCTCACATGATGAGAATGCGATCATGTCCACACCGGTCAGCACGGCGGGCAACATCCTGCTGCTGGCCAGCGGGGTGGATGTGGTGGGGGTGGACGAGGCACAGTTTTTTGACATGGGACTCATAGAGGTCTGCAACAAGCTTGCCAACGGGGGGACCAGGGTGATCGTAGCGGGACTCGACATGGATTTCAAGGGAAGGCCCTTCGGTCCCATTCCCGGACTGATCGCAACGGCGGAATTCGTGACCAAGGTCCATGCCATATGCGTGCGTTGCGGCAACATTGCCCACCATACCCACCGCAAGCTCAAGACCGAAAAACTTGTTGTTCTGGGGGAAAAGGACCTGTATGAGCCGCTCTGCAGAAAATGCTACCAGGAAGCCCTCTCGGAATAAATTGAGGATGCCGGAATGAAATATACCCTCCAGGAGATAGCCAGGATAACCGGCGGGGCCCTTAAGGGTTCCACGGGAGAAGAGATCACACGCATAAGTGTTGACAGCAGGACCATCCACCACCCCGGCAACCTGCTCTTCGTGGCAATCAGGGGGGAGCGCCACGACGGGCACAGGTTCATACCGGAATTGATCGAAAGGGGGATCCGGGCCTTTATGGTCGGGGAGCTTCCACAGGTGGGACCGGCCAATGATGCCGGGGCAAGCTTTATCCTGGTGGAGGATCCCCTGCAGGCGCTGCAGGACCTTGCCGCTTATCACCGGAAGCAGAGCCATGCAGAAGTCATCGGAATAACCGGCAGCAACGGGAAGACCATTGTGAAGGAATGGATCCACCAGGCACTGTCACCCGATATGCGGGTCGTCCGGAGTCCAAAGAGCTATAACTCCCAGGTCGGTGTGCCCCTCTCCGTGCTGCTTCTGGAGGAGGACACGCAAACAGCCATTTTCGAAGCAGGGATCTCCCTCCCTGGTGAAATGGAGAACCTTCAGCGGATCATCCTGCCGGACCTCGGGATCTTCACCAACATCGGGGAGGCCCACAGGGAGGGTTTCAGGGACAGGGAGCAAAAGATCCGGGAAAAGCTCCGCCTGTTCCCGACCTGCCGCAGGATCATTTACTGCAACGACGGCGGGGAGGTGGACCGGCTGATGAAGGAAGAATTTCCCCGGGAGAAACTATTTGTGTGGTCATTCGGAACGAATGCCGACATGCAGGCAGAGCTCATCGGTGACAGCAGGGAAGGTATGCAATACCGGATCCGTTCAATGGAAAGGGAAATGGAAGTCATCATCCCCTTCCGCGACAGGGCCTCGGTCGAGAATGCCATGCATGTGATCGCCCTGATGCTCCTGCTCGGTCTCGATCCACTGGTGATACGGTCCAGGATCACCGACCTGAATCCCGTTGCCATGAGGATGGAAATGGTCAAGGGAATCAATTCCTGCACCCTGGTCAACGACAGCTATAACTCGGACCTGGTATCCCTTTCGATCGCCCTGGATTACCTGAACCAGCAGAACCGCCATATCCGCAGGACCCTCATCCTGTCCGACATCATGCAATCGGGAAGAGAAGGCGCAGATCTGTACGGGGAGGTGGCGGGAATGCTCCGTAAGATGAACATCCGGCGTTTTATCGGCATCGGACCGGACCTGCTGGGCCAGAGGCAGCTGTTCCCGGGGGACTCCCTCTTCTTCCCCTCCACAACGGATTTCCTGGCTTCCCTGAATACCCTTGAATTCAGGGATGAAGCCATACTGATAAAAGGTTCCAGGGCGTTCACCTTTGAAAGGATCACCCATCGCCTGCAGGAGAAGACCCATGCCACCGTCCTGGAGATCGACCTGAACGCCCTGGTCCACAACCTCAACGTTTACCGTTCCATGACAAAGGCAAGGATCATGGTCATGGTGAAGGCCTTTTCATACGGGAGCGGGTCGATGGAGATTGCCAGCGTGCTTCAGTATCAGCGGGTGGATTACCTCTGTGTAGCCTATGTCGATGAAGGCATAGCCCTCAGGGAAGGGGGGATCCACCTGCCGATCCTGGTCATGAATCCCGAGGTGTCCGGATTTGATTTGATGATGGACTACGACCTGGAGCCCGAGATCTATAATTTCAGGAGCCTCTTCAACTTCATCTCCGCTTTTGAAAAAAGGAACATGGACTTCTACCCGGTTCACCTGAAACTTGAAACCGGGATGAACCGGCTCGGTTTCAGGGAGCCTGAACTGGATGAACTTTTCGAGGTGCTTCAATCCCATCCCGGCCTCACGGTCCGGTCCGTCTTTTCACACCTGGGGGCTGCGGATGATCCCGTGCACGATGCCTATACGCGTGAGCAGATAGAGACTTTCGAACGGGTGAGCAAGCGCATCCTGGACCGCCTGCCGGGCACTGTCCTGAGACACCTCCTGAATTCTGCCGGGATCGAACGCTTCCCCGGGGCCTGTTTCGACATGGTCCGTCTCGGGATCGGTTTATACGGGATCAGCACGGACGACCTTTCCGGCCTGCAGACGGTAAGTTCCCTGAAAAGTATTATTTCGCAGGTAAAACCCGTTATAAAGGGAGAATCGGTGGGTTACGGGCGGAACTACATTGCACAGAAGGATATGACCGTGGGAATTGTTCCCATCGGGTATGCCGACGGACTGAGACGGGACCTGGGCAAACGCGGGGTCTCCTTCCTGGTGAAGGGGTCCGGGGCGCCGGTACTGGGGAACCTCTGCATGGACATGTGCATGATCGACCTCAGCGGCATCGATGCAAGGGAAGGGGACGAAGTACTGATATTCGGCAGGCAGAAACCTGTTTCCGAGCTGGCGGAAAAACTGGGGACCATCCCCTACGAAGTGCTTGCCGGGCTTTCGGAGCGTGTGAAAAGAGTGTATTTCCAGGAATAAATATAACTGTATGGCCAAGCTATCCGTCGTAATAATAACTTATAATGAGGAGAGGAACATCGGGAGATGCCTGGATTCCGTAAAGGATATCGCCGATGATATCGTGGTGGTGGATTCCTTTTCCACCGACGGCACGGAAAAAATATGCCTCGAGCACGGTGTGCGCTTCATCCGGCATACCTTTGACGGGCATATTGAACAGAAGAACTGGGCCATCACCCAGGCACGGTATCCCCATATCCTCTCACTTGACGCGGACGAGCTGCTCAGCAACAGGCTCAAGCGATCGATCCGGGAGGTCAAGGAGAACTGGGAGTTCGACGGGTATTATTTCAACCGGCTGACGAATTATTGCGGCAAGTGGATCCGTTATTCCAGCTGGTACCCCTCCAGGAAGCTAAGGTTGTGGGACAGCAGGAAGGGGATGTGGGGAGGAATGAACCCGCATGACCATTTCATCCTGGAAAAGGGAGCAAGCAGGAAGTTCCTGAAGGGGGACCTGCTGCATTATTCGTACTACAGCATTTACCAGCACATTGAGCAGATCAACAGATTCTCCGATATTGCTGCGAAGTCTTTCTTTGCAGTCGGAAGAAAGGCATCCTGGTTCAACATCATTTTCCACCCCCTCTGGAGGCTATTCAGGGATTACATCATCAAGTTCGGTTTTATGGATGGCTTTTTCGGCCTGGTGATCAGCATCAACTCGGCGCATGAGACCTTCCTGAAATACTCCAAGCTCCGCAAGCTTAACCGGGATGCGGTCAGGACCTACCAGACACGCATCTGCTTCTTCAACAGCCTCAGGACATGGGGAGGAGGGGAAAAGTGGCATTATGATCTTTCGACAGGCCTCTCTGCGATGGATTACGATGTTTTTGCATTCGCCCATCCCAGGGGCGAACTCATGAAAAAGCTCCGGGCAGCCCCGCTCAATAAGTACCCGGTTGTGGTGAGCAACCTGAGTTTTCTGAACCCTTTCAAAATCCTGCACCTTCGCAGGATATTCATCAGGGAAAAGGTCAAAACCCTGGTGATGAACCTTTCCTCCGACCTGAAGGTTGCAGGCATTGCGGCAAAGCTTGCGGGGGTGGAAAACATCATTTACAAAAGGGCAAACGCGATTCCCATCCGGAACACCTTCCTGAACCGTTTCCTTTTCAGCAAGGTAATCACCCGCATGATCGCCAATTCGGAGGAAACCAAACGCTCGGTCCTCGCTAATAATCCCAACCTCATCGAACCCTCGAAGATCCATGTCATTTACCCGGGCATCGATCTGAACTTCCGGAAGGACACCCCGCTTGAGCCGGTCTATGAACGGCAGGACGGGGAAATTATCCTGGGGAATGCCGGCAGGCTCTCGGAGGAAAAGGGACAGATCTATCTCATCCACCTGGCAGAGATTCTGAAGGAGAGGGGGGTCCGCTTCAGGATACTGATTGCCGGCGAGGGCAAGCTGAAGTCATGGCTGAAAAAGCAGGCAAGGCAGCGGAATGTCCAGGATGAGGTGATCTTCCTGGGTTTTATCAAGGATGTGGAACGCTTTTACCTGAACATCGACATCTTCCTGCTCACCTCCCTCTGGGAAGGCTTCGGTTACGTCATGGTGGAAGCCATGGCCCAGAAAAAACCGGTCATCGCCTTTGACATAAAGAGCTCGGCCGAGGTTGTCGACGACGGGACCAGCGGGTATCTGGTCCCCCGCGGTGACGTCGAGGCAATGGCGGACAGGGTCATCAAGCTGGCGAAGAACCGGAAACTGCGCGAGGAATTTGGCAACAGGGGACTCCAGAAGGTTGAGCAACACTTCACTATAAACAATACCATCGAGGAAGTGAGGGATTTCCTGACCGTCAGCAACGGGATCAGCGTCTGATGAAGCTTACATATTTTTCGGCCTGGGCATCGGGGTCGAAATCTGCCAGAAGTGAGATCGTTGTACGCAGCCCTTCCAGTTCACCCTTGCGGCCGGCCAGTTCCTTCAGGGTCCGGATCAATTCACCGGAACGGTAGAACGCCGAAGTTTCCCTGAATATCCGGTATCCTTCGAAGGATTCATGCATGAGCATGGGTATCCTGAATCCCCAGGCAAGATTGTAGGTCCCGGTAACCTTGTACTTGAGGTAGTCCCCGTAATCCCCTGATCCCGGGGTTATGAGGGGCAGGATCAGGTCGGAGCGGGAAAGGTATGCGTAGAACCGTTTCGGGTCCAGGAAATCCCCGAAAGTAATGAAATGACCTTCGATTCCTTCACTGTGTATCTTATGTAAAAGGTCCCGCCCGTCAGGTCCCGTTGTGCGGCCGAGCAGCATGAAACGCATCTTGCCCGGGATCCCTTCCGATGTAAGTTCATCCAGGAGTGAGCGGTAATCCCTTCTGGCGTAATCCACCGCCCCGGGAATGCAGACCAGGAAATCCTTCCCGCTGATTTCCGGAGCATCGGTTCCATGCATTTCCGGGGCACCGGTTCCGTTTATTTCCTGGGATTCCGGGCGAGTCTGCACGGACGGTTCCGGGGTGCGGCCGGGAGCGGGCCCAACCGGCTCCGGGAAAACCACCGGGTAAAAGCACTCGATTGCCAGGGAGGGGTCTGCCTTTTCAATGTTTGCTACTATGAAGTCCGCCAGCACCAGGTATTTTTTGATTTTCCTGCTGATGATCCGCTGGGAGCGGCTGGTCCAAAGTTTCCTGGCCAGGTGGATTAGCCCGGTATATTCCACCTGCCTGCCTGTGGCAATCGCAAGTTTCCGGATGATGTTCCCTTCGGCCGTGTTGATCACAGCCCTTCGGATCCTGTTCCGGCGCAGATACCTGAGGACCCTGAAAACGAGCCTCCATTCCCCTGGAAACCCGGCGGGTGCAGACCAGGTCTTCCAGCAGTCCACCTCCGGCCATTTCTCCATTCGTTCCAGGTGGTCTGTGAACAGCAGAACATGCACCCGGTACCCGTATTGTTTCAGGAAGATCACCTGGGAATACAGGCATTCGTCGTGCGAACCTCCCAATTCAATCAGCGCTATATGCTCAGGTTCCATCGGTTCAGGGGACGGGTTCACGGTTGGATTCATGGGTTGGGTTCATGG
>CAYSJH010000001.1:110676-122198 GCA_964431315.1 uncultured Bacteroides sp.
TCGTAATAACCTCTTTTGACCTTCGACAGGGACAGAAGGACCGTCACCATGTTGAATTTCCTGGCGATCTTCTCGGGTCCCGTTATCACGGGTGTGTCCTGGTTGAGGAATCGGGTCCAGTGCTGGATGCTCAGCCACTGGGGACGCTGGTCGGCCAGGGTGAAGACAAGGACCGGCGTTCCGGACCTGTTATATTCCAGTATCCTGCGCAGGGTGGATTCCATGGGTACGCATATGGCGCCGAACTGTCCCCTCAGCCGGATAAAAAGCCGGTCGAAATACCTGTTGCGCACCGACTGGTAGATTGCCAGGGTAGGGTAGCCTGAAACGATGGAGATCCGGGTGGGCCATTCCCAGTTACCATAATGGCTCAGCAGGAGCATGATGCTCCTGCCCTGTTTCCTGTAGGGCTCGAATATTTCCGGGTTCCGGTAGTGCAGCCTGAGTGAATTTTCCCTTTCTCCCATGTGGATCCTGAACATCCATTCCAGAAAATAATCGCTGAGCTGGTGGTAGAAGGTTCTTGCGATCGCTCTTAGTTCGGCCCGCGAGCGCCCGGGAAAGGAACGGGTGAGATTGGTCATGACCGTTTTTCTCCGGTACCTGACAAGGTGATACAGCGGGAGTGTGAGGAACCAGGATACCAGGTAGAGAACGCGCAGGGGTAAGAGGGTGATCAGCCAGAGAAATGAATAAGCCAGGTAATAAAAGACAGCATTCATGGGTAGTTTATCCCAGTTCGCTGATGCGTTCGAGCTTCTGGAGGTCCATGATCTTAATCTTCCTGCCGTCGATCCCGATCACTCCTTCACCGGCAAAAGTCGAAAGGGTCCGGATCGCATTAGAGGTGGTCATGTTTGAAAGGTTTGCGATGTCCTCGCGTGAAAGGTAGATCTTAATGGTGTTATTGTCGTCCTCGAAGCCGTAGGTATCCTTCAGGAAAATGAGGGATTCCGCCAGCCTTCCGCGGATGTGCTTCTGGGTCAGTGTTACGGTCCGGTTATTGGAGAACCCGAGTTCAGTGGCGAAGGCCTTGATGATGCTCAGGCAGAGCTCGGGATTTAAGCGCAGCAACTTGTAAATGGTTTCCCGGTCGACAGTGCAGATGGTTGAATCTTCGATGGCTACCGCGGTGCAATGATGGTTCTCTTCTGCAAACAGCGCCCTGTAACCGATGAAGCCGACCGGCTTGGCCATCCGCACGATCTGTTCCCTTCCGCCGACCCCTTCCTTGAATATTTTCACCTTGCCCTCAGAAAGCCATAGCAGTCCCGTGGGCTTATCCCCCTCCTTGAATATGATCTCCCCTTTTTTGAAACGCTGGCTTGAATTGTTTTTCTTCAGCGTCTCTTTTTGATCGATGCTCAATACGCTGAAAACCGACATCTTTTGATCAATACACTCCTCGCAGGTCATGGCTTGAAATCCATTAGAATATTTGTAATGTGTTGTAGAACATGTAAAGGTATAAAAAATAATCAAACCTGCTTCAATATTTGGCAACCAGTGGCATTCTGCGTCCAACTCCGAATGCTTTGGAGGATATGCGAAGGATGGGAGGGGTCTGGTATCGCTTGTATTCGTTCTGGTTCACCATGCGCAGAATGGAATGGGTCAGGACCGGGTCGGAACCTTCACGGATGATCTCTTCGCCCGATTTCTGCTGCTCGATGTAGGCGAAAAGGATCCGGTCAAGGATCTTATAATCCGGCAGGCTGTCGGTGTCTTTCTGGTCCGGTTTCAGCTCGGCTGAAGGAGGCTTGCCAAGGATGTTGACCGGGATGATCTCATCCTTTCGGTTGATGAAATCGGCCAGCCTGTATACATCGGTTTTGTATACATCCCCGAGGACCGAAAGGCCGCCTGCCATGTCGCCGTAGAGTGTGCCGTAACCCACGGCGGCTTCACTTTTATTACTGGTATTGAGCAGGATATGTCCGAATTTATTGGAGTAGGCCATCAGGATATTGCCACGGATGCGGGATTGCATGTTTTCCTCGGTGATGTCTTCCGGCATTCCATGGAAGAGTGGTTCCATGGCTTTCAGGTAGGTGTCAAAGGGCTCCTGGATCGAAATAATGTCATATGCCACGCCGAGGTTTTCAGCCAGGTGCCGGGCGTCGGTAATGGAGTGCCCGGATGAATATTTTGAAGGAAGGAGAAGGGCGTGGAGGTTTCCGGCGCCCAGTGCCCGGACTGCCAGCACAAGGGTTACGGCTGAATCGATCCCGCCGGAGAGTCCGAGGGTGGCCCTGCTGAAGTTCGTCTTCCCGAAATAATCCCGTATCCCGAGTATCAGGGCATCGTGTATCAATTCGGTTTGTCCCGGGACCCTGAAGGGAATCTCGGCCATTTTACCGGAACAGAGTTCCTCAAGGTCAATCATGAGGCTGTCCTCCGCAAACAGCTTAAGTGCCCCGGTTATCCCTCCGTTCCTGTTGACTGCGAGGGATCCCCCTTCAAAAATGAGTTCCGTCTGGGCCCCCACCTGGTTCACATACAGGATGGGAAGGCCGAATTTTTTCGCGTTGCCGGTAAAAATCCCGGTTTTTATCTGCTGCCTGAGGTAGGAGAAGGGCGATGCGGCGAGGTTAATGACCAGGTCGGGTTTCAGTGCCGCAAGTTTTTCGAGGGGATTCTGGGTATAGAGGCGGCTGTTTGAGAAGACATTCTCGACGGGCTGGTCGAACCAGAGGTCCTCGCAAATGGTTATGGCCATTTTCATCCCCCCGTATTCCAGCAGGCTGAACTCTCTGTTGGGTTCAAAATACCTGTATTCATCGAAGATGTCATATGTAGGCAGCAGGCTTTTGTGAAATACCCGGCTGATCCTGCCATCCGATAGGAAATAGGCTGAATTGTAAAGCTTTTTTCCGCTGGGATTCGGATTGAGCGTGGGGGCACCGATCAGGATGGCCGTTTTCCTGCTGAAGGTGGCTACCTTTTCAAGTGCTTTCCTGCTTTCCTCAATGAAACTGCTGTATTCCAGCAGGTCCAGCGGAGGGTATCCGGTGAGGGCAAGCTCTGAAAAAATGACCAGGCCGGCTCCGGCTTCCTCTGCCTTCCGCACTTCACTTTCGATCCTGGCAACATTCCTCTCGAAATTGCCGATGTGGTAATTAAGCTGAACAAGGACCGCTTTCATAGGATTAATATGATTCTCATCGCTTCCCCCGGAAAGGGCGGGCGATGTTAAATGTCAGAATTTCACCCCGAGCCTGAGGGACAGGGAACCCACTTGCATCCTGTAATTATCCGAGGATGCAACATCCAGTATTCCACTGGTAAAATATATTCCCCCGATAAGCGCCGTATTTCCCCCCAGGGAATATTCCACTCCCCCTCCAAAAAAATAGGACAACATGAAGAAATTGACCTCATCCTTAATGTCTTCCCCGTGGATATTCCTTGATTCCGCATCACCGGTCGCTTTCACATTGAAATGGGAGTTCAGTCCCAGGTGGGCATAAAACTTCAGGTAGCCGATCTCGTTTGATTTCAGCTTCAGGCTGAGGGGAATGGTCACATACTGGAGCCTGTATTTTACAATGGAGCCAGCCGGCAGGGTGTCTCTTGTTCCGCCGGACCGGAAATCGAGCGAGTCGAGGAAGTGCAGGTCCCCGCCAGTACTGAGCATGGACAGGCCGGTCGAAAATGCATAATTCTCGGTGAAATAACGATCCATGACCAGTCCCCCCCCGATCCCGAAATTCGTCCCGCTCCGCTCGATCTGTTTCGAATCGGAATTCATCCAGGTGATCTGGGGATCAACAAACACGCTGAAACTCAGTCCCTGCGAAAAGATCGTTGCAGTAAACATGAAGAGGATAAGACTTAATATGTATTTTTGCATGGGACAAAAATAAAATATTCGTGCAAAATATCCGGAAATATTTACCAACCGGGATCAAACTGCTTCCGGCGCTTCTCCTTGCCCTTGCCATCCTGCCTTCGTCCTGCAGGAAGGCTGCGTACCGGACGGATATCTCGGGAATTGAACTTGACCTGAAGATAAAGCGGTTTGAGCGGGACCTGTTCGCGGTGGACTTTGACAGCATACCGCAGAGCATTCCTTTGCTTTACGACCGGTACGGGGAGTTTTTTGATCTATTCAACTACCGGATCATCAACATCGGGGGTGCCCGGCAGATCACCTACCCGGATTACCTCAGGAACTTCCTGACCGATTACCTGAACAACCAGGTCTACCAGGAGACCATGAAGGTCTTCCCGGACCTGGGGGACCTGGAGCGGGTCCTGACCGATGCATTCAAGCGGTACCGGGTCCATTTCCCCGAAAGCGAGGTTCCGCAGCTTTACAGCTTTGTTTCCCGGTTTAACCGGTCGATTGTCACGGCGAAGGGCATTCTTGCTATCGGGCTGGACAATTACCTGGGGACCGGATGCGAATTTTACCCCCGCCTGGGACTTTACCAGTACCAGATCCGCAACATGTACCCCGGTAAGATCCCGAGCGACTGCATGGCGGGCTGGGCCATGACGGAATTTGAATACAATGATTCGGCGGACAATGTGCTTTCGAATATGATCTACCAGGGGAAGATCGCCTGTTTCACAAAGTGGATGCTGCCTGCGGAACCGGACAGCGTGATCATGGGTTTCTCGGCCGACCAGATGAATTTCTGCAGGAACAACGAGGCCCGCATGTGGGAATACCTGGTGGAGCATAAGATCCTTTTCGAGACCGGCCGGATGTCGATCCAGAAATTTACCGGGAACGGTCCCTTTACCAGGGATTTTACCCCTGAATCGCCTGCCCGGGCATCAGTCTGGCTAGGATGGAGGATCGTTGAGGCATACCTGAGGAGGAACCCGGGGGTTACGCTCGGGGATTTGATGAGGGATAATGATTACCAGAAGATTCTGACCCTCTCAAGGTATAATCCATAAAAAAACTGATGCCGCTTGCAAGGCATCAGTTTTCAGAGATTCCTCTACCGGTTGTTCTTCGGGGCTATGCGGGATGAATAGCTTCAACCGGGCATACATCGGCGCAGGTGGCGCAATCGGTACATTTCGCCGGATCAATCACATAGATGTCTCCTTCAGAAATAGCCTCTTCCGGACATTCGTCAATGCATGCACCGCATGCCGTACATTCATCATTTATAACGTATGCCATTTGAATTGAATTTATGTGTAAAACAATATTGAGTACAAATTTATATTTAATTCAACAGATTATAGGGTTGTTAATATTATTTGAAATGATTTTAGATTAGGAGTAGAAGGATCTCATTTCAGGTGCGAAATGGCGATCCAGGCCATGGTTCCCATGCCTGTTTTGAGCGCTTCCTCGTCGATATTGAATGTCGGGGTATGCAGCTCCCGGGGAGCAGGCGAGTTTTTTTCTCTTACGCCCAGGCGGTAAAGGACCGAAGGATATTTCCTGGCAAAGAAGGCAAAGTCCTCCGCTGTCATCCGGATGTCGAGATCCGCAACGGAATCCTTTCCCAGGTAGGCGGATGCAAATTCTTTGGATTTGCGGGTGATCGCAGGATCGTTGATGAGCGACGGGTATCCTTCCACGATCCTGAATTCACAGCCTGCGCCCATGCTTTCTGCGATGGACTGGGCCATATTCATCATCCGTTTATGAGCCGTGTGCCTCCATTCCTCATTCATCGTCCTGAAGGTACCTTCCATCCTGACTTCCGGGGGAATGACGTTTACGGCGCCATCGGCGATCAGCCTGCCAAAGGACAGGACGGTGGGGGTGGATGCTTCCGCATACCGGCTCACGATCTGTTGAAGGGCGACCAGGATATGGGAAGCGATGAGTACCGAATCTGTGGTACGGTGAGGCATGGCCGCATGCCCGCCTTTTCCTTTTAACGTAATATAGATCTCGTCGCTCGAGGCCATGTATTTCCCCTCCCTGAAACCGGCAGTCCCCGTATAAAGTCCCGGGTACACATGCTGTGCGATCATCAGTGCCGGCTCTTCTTTGCCGAACAGGTTTTCCTCCAGCATGAGCCTGGCTCCGCCGGGGGCTTTTTCCTCGCCGGGCTGGAAGACCAGTTTCACCTTCCCCGGGAATTTGCCGCTGAGTTTTTTAAGGATCAGGGCCGTTCCGATCAGGGATGCCGAATGGACATCATGGCCGCATGCGTGCATCTTTCCCTGGTTCCTTGATTTGTACTCCACCTCGTTCTCCTCCTGGATGGGCAGGGCATCCATGTCTGCCCTGAGTGCGATGATCTTTCCGGGGGACGAGCCCTTTACCTCGGCCAGTATGCCTGTTCCGGCTATTCCCTTTCTGTATGGGATCCCTTCCTTTTCCAGGACAGAGGCTATGAATTCCGATGTTTCATGCTCCTGGAAGGATAATTCCGGGTATCGGTGCAGATGCCTGCGGATTTCCAGGATTTCAGGGTAGAGTTCGCCAGCCAGGTCTTTAATGGTTTGGATCAGGTCCATGGTGATCGGTTTTGGGCTCATCGGTTACGGGCTTATCGTCTTTGGGTTCATCGTCTTTGGGTTCATGGCCAGAAGATCATGCGGATGCCGGCAGCAAGCATGAGTCCCCCGAAAATCTTCTTCAGCAAAGCATCTGGAAGGTGCACGGCCATCATGGAACCGAAGTAGCTCCCGATAAAAAATACCACCAGTAGGAGCAGGGAATACTTCAGGTTCGTATACCCCTGCCTGTGGTAATTGATGAATGACAGAAGGCCGATGGGTGCCAGCATTATTCCGAGGCTGATTCCCTGGGCCTGGTGCTGGGTGAAGCCCAGGAAGAAGACCAGGGCAGGAACGATGATGATGCCCCCGCCGACGCCCAGGCTGCCGCTGATAACGCCGGCCAGGAGTCCCACTACAGCAAGAATGATAAGGGTATTTATGCTCATGACAGGTTTAGAAATCAAGGTTCATTGAAAAATAGAAGATCCTTGGAAGGATGATGTTATTTTCGATTCCCCAGGCCCAGTCAAGTCGGATCCAGTAGCCGAGCACCATGGAGCGGAGGCCGAAGCCGTAGCCGGCTACGATGGGTTCACGGTTCGAATCGATGGTGATGGTAAGCGGGGGTGCAGGGGGGTTGGGTATAATTTCATTGTCGTAGGCGTTTTCTCCCGACCAGGGGTTTGGACCGTTCCAGGCCGTTCCCACATCTGCAAAGCCAACTACCATGAAATTGTTCAGGAAATTATTGCTGAGCGGATGGTTGGCAAAATAACGGACCAGGGGCCAGCGAAGCTCGGTATTGGCAACTGCGAACCGGTCCCCGTTCCGTATGTTCTGCGTAAATCCCCTCATGTTGGTTGCCAGGGTCTGGTATACGTAGTTCCGCGAGTAGTCGATCGGGACACTCTGGTCGAACTGCTGAACCTTGGAGGAAAAATTAATCCAGTTATCCACGCTTCCAAGGTAATAGATCAGCCGGCTCCTGCCAAAGGAGGCACCGGTGGCAAAACGGTTGGCCCAGATCAGGGTTCTGTGGATTTTAACGTAATACCGGACATCCGCACCGATTGTATAGAGGTCCCATTTTTGCCCGTTCACCTGCTGGTAGGCTTCCACGAAAGTCCGGATGCGCATACCCTGGTAAAGGTTCTGTCCGAAGTAACGGGTATTATCAAAGATGTAGGCCAGGTTCACTCCTGCCCAGTAGTTGGTTATGTTCGGTTCGTTGAGGCTTTTAAGGTCAGTGGATAGGTATACATAATTATCCTGCCGTCCCTGGAGGGTCCCCTCGAATGCGGATACCTGGCTGAAGGGCCAGCGAAGCTTGAACATGAGGTTATGGGAGTAGGACTTGATGTAATCCTGTCCGTAGATGCTTTTGAACACCTGCCGGTGAAAGATCAGCTGCTTGTTGAGTCTGCGCTTTAAATTCTCGAAACTCAGCAGGTACTCATTGCTGTCGAAGTCCGCCGACAACCGGATACCCCCTGTAATCCTGTAATCTTCGAACAGGTCGTTGGTCCCCAGTTTAAACAGAAGGTTGAATCCCGGGTTATAGTAAACGGCCCCACCCGTGAAAGTCTGGTAGGAGGCATTCAGAAAGCTGAAATCGATCTGGTTGGCCACGTAATTGGTGTAAAATGCCGTCTCGTAGATCCTGGGTGTTGGCCTGACGAAGGCAGCGGTATCAAGGACAAGGTTTACGTTGTCTCCCGCGAACTGTTCATTGTAATAACTGAGTTTTTCCCGTTCGAAGACGTAATTATTTATATCGATCGTCTGCCTTTCAAGGCTGATGGTATCTTCAGAACGGGTGATGATCCTGTTGTCCTGGATCTCCTGGATGGAGATCACTTCTTTCTTGATCCTCTTAAGGCTGTCGATCTTCGCCAGTTTCCGGGTATAATCCTCCCGGAATTCCGTATTGGTGAATTCTCCCCCGAATGAGTTTGGCTGGGGATTGATCTCGTCCTCGTACATGTAGTAGCGTTTGTCGTGCAGGATGACCTCTGCATACTGCCCGGTTTTCGGGTTGTAATCATGTTCCAGGATGTTCCTCGAATAATTGGTGATGGGATAGGATTCGGTGATGTAGCGGTAATGGGTGATCGTGTCGATGTAACTTATGGTGCTGTCGAAGTCCGCAACGAAGCGGTTCACGATCCCGTTCCGGTCGCTCAGGAAGGTGAATTTGTTGGGTCCTATAGCGAAAGGTTCCACATCGTTCACGAAATTATTCTTGGAAATCCTGCGGATCTGCTTTTTACGGCTACCGTAATCAATGACGTACAGGTTGTGGGACAGGTAACGGCTGTTCAGGGGTTTGCCGTCTACCTGGTAATCCGTTGTATCCAGGGGCCTGTTGGAGGAAAAAATGATCTGCTTTGAATTGTTTATGAACCGGGGATGGACATCATCGTATATGTCATCGGTAAGGCGTTCGTTGGTCCCCGCGGCGATGGTATGGACATAGATATCGGATTGTCCCCTGTTAATACCGGAAAGTACGATCTTGAACCCGTCATCCGAATAATCAAAATCGAGTACCTTTTCAAAGAATACGAGGTTCCTCTCGGTTAGTTCCCTGGTTTCAAGCATGTAGTAATAGAGGCTTAGTCCCCCCCTTTCCTCGGTGATAAAGGACAGGATCCGCCCGGTCGGATGCCAGGCCAGGATGGGGTAGGTATAATCGGGGATCTGGTCCAGACGGTGTTCGCGTTTCAGGATCTTTTTCGTTTTCCCGGTCTGGAAATCATGCAGGAAGATCTTGTACTGTCCCAGTTCATTGGTGGCATATGCGATCTTGCTGCCATCGGGACTGATCTTCACCTGGTTGTAAACCCTCCTTTTGTTGGGTTTCCTTAACACTTTGCCGGAATAGGGAAGTTCCCGTTCCACCAGTTTTTCATCGTATTGTTCCTTATAGTAGGCCAGCCAGTCCCTCGAAAGATCCTTGACCGAGAAGCCGACGACGTAAAGGAAACCGTTGTTGGAATTCTTGTTTATACGGGTGAGGTAGAGAATGTTCGGTATGACCGATTCCCCGTAGGTATCTGCGATATACTTCCAGAAGGAATGCCCGGCATACTTGGCATCGTCACCCGTAAGCCAGTTGAAACGCTTGTACTCCCCGCTGAGTATCCCGTCCTTTACGAAGTTTTCCACCTCGAAGTCCCATCCCCTGGACATAAAGGAAATGAGTCCCTTCATATACCAGTCGGGAAGGTTGATCAGTGTCGAGTTTGTGAAATTTTCCCGGAATTCGTTCCCGTAAAGGATCTCATTGATGATCACCTCGGCTATGGCGGCGGAGATCTGCTGTTCGAATTTCTTATGGTCCCCGTCAAAATAAACGAACACCTTGTTGCGGATGACCTTGGTGATACCTCCGGTATTGGTTTCCTCCTTCCCGGAAACCAGACCGATGTTGCTTTGCCTGAAATCGGAAAGTTTATTGTACACAATGAAAATCAGACGTTTCTCGAGGGTGTAATCGAAGAATTCCTCGGCCCTTGCGATCTCTTCTGACAGGTAATCCGCGGTGTAATTCGCCAGGGCCTTTCCCTCCTGGTTGAAATAGGTATCAAATTTTTCATACCTGTAGAAATACCAGTAGAAATCGTTGTACTGAACCCGGTTCTTCCCGAATTCCATCTGGGTGCCATAGTAGAACTGGCCTGTTATTTGCAGGGTGAAAGTCAGTAAAAAAAACAGAAATGCACCGTATTTTTTCAGGGTTCCGATCATGTGAGGTGGACTCTTAAATCAACGGATGTCGAGCAAAGTTAATTATATTTTACTCAAAAAGGTACGCAACCATTCAATTTGAAACCTTGTCGTTGATGTAATGGAATGAACAGATATTTATTATTTTTGCTATCCGAATAACAAGGTTGTCAAGAGTACGTTTATATAAAAACAGAGTAAGAAAATGAAAAAAGCATTTGTAATTCCCTTATTCCTTGTCATGCCCCTGGTTGCACTCCATGCCCAGACGAAGGAGGCCAATATGTCATTTGATTTTGATGTCCATGATTTTGGCAAAATTAAAGAAGCGGACGGACCTGTCACCGTAAACTTCCAGTTTACGAACACAGGCAGCGAACCCCTGTTGATAAAACAGGTCCAGGCAAGCTGTGGCTGCACCTCTCCCAACTGGTCAAGGGAACCCATACTCCCGGGAAAGAAAGGTTTTGTAAGTGCAACCTACAATCCCAAGAGCCGTCCCGGTCCCTTCAACAAGACTATTACCGTTAATTCGAATGCTGCCACTCCAACCAAGGTTTTAACGATCAAAGGGGACGTCGAGCCCAAGCCCCTGACCATTGAGGACGAATACCGCTACAATATGGCCAACAAGATACGGCTGAAGACCAATCATATGAGCTTTGCCCGTGTCGTTAAGGACAAGCAGGGAAGCCAGCAGGTGGAGATCGTCAACATATCGGACAAGCCGGTTAAAATTGGTTTCGATAATGTACCTCCGCACCTGAAAATGGCTGCCGACCCGGAAGTGCTGCAACCGGGACAGAAAGGCGTGATATCAGGAATCTACGATTCCAGTCTTAAGAACGAGTGGGGATTCGTGATCGACCGGGTTGATATCCTGTTAGACGGGCAGTCCAACGCATCCAACCGGCTCACCGTCAGCGCCACCATTGAAGAGGATTTCAGTTCCCTTACGCCGGAGCAGAAGGACAATGCCCCTTCCATCAGCTTTGATAACAATACCTTCGATTTCGCGGACATCAAGCAGGGCGAGAAGGTGGAACATGTTTTCACGATTACCAACATCGGGAAATCCGACCTGTTTATCCGCAGTGTCAAGGCCAGTTGTGGTTGCACCGCAGTCAATCCGGAAGATGATATGGTTCCTGCCGGCGCCAGCACCACCATGAAAGTTGTATTTGACTCGCGCGGAAAGGTCGGCAAGCAGAACAAGACGATCACCATCATAACCAACGATCCCGATCACCCGAGAACCATTCTCTGGGTCAAAGGCAATGTCAGCCAGTCCTGATACAAATCTTTAAAAAAGTCAGGCAACGGCAGAAATCCCGGCTGAAATTCCGCAGGCATGGTTAAACACGCCG
>CAYSJH010000001.1:122298-168270 GCA_964431315.1 uncultured Bacteroides sp.
GAAGTGGCGGTTTAATTATGCCGGAGGTAAGCCGGGGTTTCTGCTGTTGTATTTCATGACTTTTTTGTAGATTTGCATCAATAAATCTATATATATAAATTATTGTCAGATGATACTCCATACCAATCTTAAGCATATTGCCGATTCCGCCCAGCATGAGGAGGCCCTGAAAGAAAATGAAAACGTTATGATCTCTTGCGGAAGAATGGGACCGATGTGCATTCCCGTTTACCAGTCCATGATCGAACTTGAGTCAAGCTATCCCCAGGTGGCGTTCCGTGATTTTGCCTTCGACGCACCCGATGCCCACGTAATCCGGAGCCTTCCGGAGTGCAGGGGATTCATGGGACTTCCCTTTACGGTCTATTACAGGAACGGAAAGGTGGTCGCCGCGACTTCGGGAATCCAGACCAAAGCGCAGATAAAGGAAATCCTTGACCGCGAATTCGCCTGACCGGCAGTACTTCCGCGGATTGAATCACCTGGTATCCTGATGGTGTCACCCGGTATTTGATCGCCTTGCAGGAAATCCTTTCTTTTTTGTAATTTCACCTGGTCAAAATACCGGACAGGAAATGGTCCAGAAGAAAAAGGAAAGGAAGACCCTTCAGGTGAAGGAAGGGATTGAGCCGGCGGGCACCATTCATCCGGACGCATTTCAGAAACTTAAGCAGCACCGGAAA
Source organism: uncultured Bacteroides sp. (assembly GCA_964431315.1). Classification (GTDB taxonomy): domain Bacteria; phylum Bacteroidota; class Bacteroidia; order Bacteroidales; family SM23-62; genus SM23-62. Next base: position 122,982 of record CAYSJH010000001.1, read on the forward strand.
CGCCTGCTGGAGGCAGGGGAATACATCCAGGGCATCCTGTCGGGTGACCGCAGTCTTCTCAGCCAGGCAATTACCGTAATAGAGTCCTCCCTCCCCGGCCACCAGGAACTGGCCAGGGAGATCATCAGGGGCTGCCTTCCCCATGCCGGAAATTCAATCAGAATCGGGATTACCGGGGTGCCCGGTGTAGGCAAGAGCAGTTTCATCGAATCGCTCGGGAGCCGCATCACCTCAACCGGCAGCAGACTTGCCGTGCTGGCCATCGATCCCTCAAGTGAACGCTCAGGCGGAAGTATCCTGGGGGACAAGACCCGGATGGAAGACCTCTCTGCCGACCCCAATGCTTTCATCCGTCCCTCACCTTCCGGGGGAACCCTCGGAGGCGTGGCGCGCAAAACCAGGGAAACCATTTTGCTCTGTGAGGCCTGTGGTTTTGACGTTGTATTCATCGAGACGGTAGGAGTGGGACAATCCGAGACGGTTGTTCACTCCATGGTTGATTTTTTCCTGCTGCTCATGCTGGCCGGTGCCGGAGATGAATTGCAGGGGATCAAGCGGGGGATCATGGAAATGGCGGATCTCATCGCGATCACAAAAGCCGACGGGTCTAACCGGGAAAGGGCTTCCTTAGCCATGACCGAATTCAGCAATGCCCTGCACCTGTTCCCTCCTTCCGATTCGGGCTGGACTCCCCGAGTTATGAGCTGCTCGGCCATAGAGGGCACCGGTATGACGGAAATATGGGAGGCCGTGCTCGGGTTTATCCGTCACACCCGGGAGAACGGATACTTCCTGCGTAACCGGAGCCGGCAGGCCAGGTACTGGATGTATGAATTCATCGATGAATCGCTGAGGTCCCGCTTCTACGCCCACCCCGGCATCCGGGAAAAACTGAAATCCCTTGAACAGGAAGTCCTTTCCGGCGCCAAAAGCTCATTCCAGGCCGCCATGGAAATCCTGGAACTGTACCGCCGCGATGAGCCTGCAATTTAAACCCGCCAGGCTTTGACAAAGATCATCTTTTATCAGTTTTTTTTCACTTATGTTTGACGGGACAATCCTAAAACCTGTACCCATGACCAAAGCAAGTGCACTTTTTTCAGCCCTGTTGATCCTGGCCGCCTGCAGTTCGCAGAAAGAATACGAACTCAGCGGGACCATAACTGGACTCCCGGATACCACGGTATACCTCCAGCAGAGGATCGACAAGGTTTACGTTTCTGTGGATTCTTCCAGGACCCATGACGGAAGGTTTGAATTCAGGGGAACGGTAACTATTCCGGATGTCTATTACATAAGCCTGGCAGGCAATGGGGGGAAATCCATGTTTTTCCTGGAGAATTCCGACATCACCCTGAATGTCCATGTGGATTCCCTTTACAATCCCAGGGTGACCGGCTCGGCGGTGCATGATGAATACCTGGCCTTTGAGGTGGGAATAGATGCCATCTATGATAAGATGAACGCCCTGTGGGATGAGTACAGCAAGGCCAGGATGGCCGGTGATACTGCCATAGCCTCCGAGCTCCGGAAACAAATGGAGACTGTTAACGGGAAGGTGGAAGAGACGCAAATGGCGTTCCTCGACGAAAATCCCGCATCCTACATAGCCCCATATGTTGTACAGTCCCTTCACTACGGGAAGGAAGCCGATGAGGTGGAGGCACTGCTCGCCAAACTGGATCCCTCCCTTCAGTCCAGCTCCCTGGTGGGAACCTTGACTCGCCGTGTGGAAGTGTTAAAGACTGTTGCCGTGGGGAAAGAAGCCCCCGATTTCACCCAGAATGACCAGGATGGGAACCCGGTGCACCTTTCCTCTTTGCGCGGCAGCTACCTGCTGATCGATTTCTGGGCGGCCTGGTGCGGTCCCTGCCGGAGGGAAAATCCCAATGTTGTGGCAGCCTATAAAAATTACCACGACAAGGGTTTCAACGTGCTGGGCGTTTCCCTGGACGATTCCAGGGAGGACTGGCTGAACGCCATTAAAAATGACGGCCTTGTCTGGACCCAGGTATCCGATCTGAAAGGCTGGTCGAACCAGGCGGCGGCCCTTTACGCAATAAGTTCCATCCCCAGCAACCTGCTGCTGGACCCCGAAGGAAAGATCATTGCGAAGAACCTGAGGGGTGAGGCCCTGTGGAAGGAGCTTGCGAAACTCCTGACCCCGTAGAATCCACTTAACAGACCTATAACCTCTGCAGTGCCTTCAGCTTATAACTGGAGGCATTGCTATTACCAGCGCCATCCGTTTTGCATGCCTCAGGCATCTTTTAAAACGTCGCTGCCAAATTTGGGAGCCCTGCCTGAGGAATTGTCAGAGAAGGAGCCTTATTCTGCCGCAGGTAGAATTCAGCGACGTTCTGACATTCCGAAGATTCCCAAATTTGAGTAGGCTCCTTTTTTAAAAATGCCACCAGCGTTGATGCAAATCGGATGGCCCTGGCCGGAGCTAGGCCTCCGGTTCACTCCATGTATTCTACGGTTCAATACATTCTGTTTTTATTTGTGGGAAGGCTTGCGGATTTTTGTCCCATCAATCAACCCGATTCAGAAAATGAGAAGCAAAGCCTTCCCGTTCGCCGCCCTTGCCATCCTGCTTCCGGCAGGCTCAACCGGTGCAACCGGCGCAACCCTTGACATCAGCTCCTGGCTTCCTGCCCGCCAGGACATTATTTCAGGTAAAGAAAACGCGGACAGGATGATGGAGACAGGGGATCAATGGAAGTCGGACGGCCCCTTTAATTCCACGGACATTAATTACGACGGGGAGATCAGGGTCGGTGATGATGACCGGTCAATAAAAAGCATATCACCGGGCGGATACCTGAAGATAAGCATACGGACCTTTGGGAACATTGTCCTGTTCTATGCAGACGGGAGAGTGGTTTACCTGTTTAACGACCAGGGGAGGGAATACATCATTGATTTCAAGATGGAGGAACTGGACGAAGTCCTCGACCCGGAGGTATTTTTTCGGATTAACCGCAGCTTTACACTGAATATCAATTTCATACGCGATGTGATCGTGCACTCCAACAGCCGCCTGAAGATCGACCTGAACCGGCCGCTTGAAAGGGAACTGATTGTCAGCCGCGAGAAGGTAAATTCGTTCAAATTATGGTTCGGGATGCGGTAGGATGCATCAGATCCTGACCCCTATGACAAGTATATCATCGACCTGGTCGGCGCTGGCCATCCAGTCCCTCAGGGTCTGCTGCACGATCTTCTTCTGTTCGGCCATGGGTTTCATATGGATCTCCTGCAGCATTTTCTTGAAATTCTTGATCATGAATTTTTTCTGGTTGGGTCCCCCGAACTGGTCCGGGTACCCATCCGAAAAAGTATAGAGCATATCGCCCTTTTTCAGATCCAGTTTATGTCTGGTGAAGGCTTCCTTGTAGCGGGTATGAATCCCGATCGGCATTTTATCGGCCCTGGCTTCGATCAGGTCCCCGTTCCTGTAAACCAGCAGGGAATTATTTGCCCCCGAGAACTCCAGTCTCCGGGTCTTTGGATCGAGAATGAACAGGGCCACATCCATGCCGTCCTGGCTTTCGCCTTCCTTGCCTGTCTGGTGGAGTGAGGCGATCACCTGGGAGCGCAGCTCTTCGAGGATCAGGTCGGTATGCAACTCGGCATGTTTGCTGAGGATCTGGTTAAGGAATGCAATGCCCAGCAGGCTCATGAAAGCCCCCGGGACACCGTGTCCCGTGCAATCCGCCGTTACACAAATGATCTGGCCACCCCTTTCGGTAATGTAGTAATAATCCCCGGACACAATATCACGCGGCATATATATGATGAAGCGTTCGGGCATCAGGTTGTCCAGGTAATCTCCCGGAGGCAGCATGGCATTCTGGATCCGGCTGGCATACTGTATGCTGTCGGTGATCTCCTTTTTCTGTTCCGTTATCAGCTTGTTTTTTTGTTCCAGCTCCCGGTTTGCCTTCTTCTTCAGGTTGTTCTGGCGGACCAGCTGGATCATCATCACGATGAAAACCCCGATGGCAATTATGGTTATGATCAGGATGGCGCGGGTCTTGGTCAGCCTGGCCGCGGCAGCCTCGGATTGTGCGATCAGAAGGGCATTTTCCTTTTCCTTCGCATCGGTCTCGTATTTCACCTGCATATCGGCGATGGCCTTACTTCTTTTTTCCTGGTTGATGGTATCGTAGTTGCTGAAATACATTTTGTAGTATTGAAGGGCACTTACGTAGTCGCTCTGTTTTTCAGAAACCTCGGACAGCTTTCGGTATATTTCCATGAGGATTTCCTTTGTATCGGCATTCGTGGCCAGTTCGAGAGCCCTGTGCAAATAGCTTTCGGATGTGCCGTAATTCCCGAAGGCCAGGTATACCTGGCCGAGAAGAAGATATATGGTTGCCTCATCGGCTTTGTTACTTACTTCCCTGTTCAGTTCCAGTGCCCTTTGCAGAGGCCCAAGGGCCAATGCAGGCTTACCAGAGTAGAGGTAGTTAATACCCATATTGATATTTCCTCTGATGATACCCCCTTCCTCCCCCAGTTCCTCCCATACTTTAATGGATTCGGAATAATAATGCTGCGCATCACTAAAAAGCTTCAGATATTTGTCCGTGTTCTCGATCTTGACGGAATCCTGGAAATTTTCACCAAATAAGGTCTTCAGGGAATCTTCAGCAAATCTGCTGTATACGCTGCCGATATTATGCAGGGCATTGGCAATTTCTTTTTTATCTCCCCGTTCCCGGCTTTTTTTCAGGTGGCTGAGATGCACTTCGAGGGCCTTGTCGAACAATCCCTGGGTGAAATAGATAACGCCCAGGTTGTTCGTTACGGCTGAAATACCAGGCACATAATTAAGTTCCTCGAAAATGGGGAGTGCCTTTTGCAGAAAATTGAGTGCAACATCATACTCTGCCCGCTGCAAATTGGCAGTGCCCAACCTGACATACATCTTGGCAGCATCCAGTTTATCCCCGGCCTCAATAAACATCTCTGCCGCCTCCTCATATGCTTTGATTGACTGCTGAAAATCCCCCTTCAGGTACATGACCAGTCCCGCGTCACCTATTATGGTCGGAAGGAATTCCATGTCATTGGCCTCTTCAGCCTGGGCCCTTGCCTGTTCGAAATACACAAGGGCAGGGTCGTATTCCGCATTCTTCCTGTACAGGTCCCCTATGTAATAGAGCGTCCTGCCCTGTATTGTGTGGTTTTTTTCTTTCGTTGCAAGATCCTTTGCCTGGTTAAAACTCTCCAGTGCCGCCCCTGTATCTCCGGTATAACTATAGACCCTTCCAATCCTGATCAGGGCGTTTGCCATGCCATCCGAATAGCCGGCTTCCCTGCTTTCATCATAGGCCTTCCTGAATGAATCCAGCGCCTTGTCGTATTCGTCCTCCGTGTAATAAATATAACCAAGCTTTATATGGGCTTCCGAAAGAAGTTCAACTTTGTCCAGTTGGATGGCAAGCTCAACGGCCTTCTCGGCGTAGTCAATGCGGTCATTCACTGTGAGGGATTCATCCTCGGCAAGTTTAAAAAGGATCTCTACCCGGTTTTCCCCCCTGGCGGTTTCCAGGAGGGTGATCAGACTATCAACCTGCGGGCTGTCCTGAGCAAACTGGAAACCAGCAGATACAAGGCACAGAGCAACGATCAGCAGTATTGACCTCAATGGATGCATAACTATAAAACCATCTACATAGTTACAAAAATATACGGAGTTTCAAAAATACGAGTTGAACATAAGGATCCACCATAACCATAAAAATTCCATTATGCCATAAGTTCCCGGGAACAGCCGGGTATGATTATCATCGGTTAATGATTTTATCCGCGGAATTTCGTAATTTATTGATGAATTGAACATTTATTTTGACGAATGGAAATGATCCTGTTTTTACTTCCGATGGAATATCTTCATCAGAAAAATGTAAACGGTTAATTTTTAACCTGGAAATCCCGGTTCAGAAGATGATGAATTTTTATCTGAAACTATTGCCCGGTGCGGGACAGAGCGATTTTTTTGACGTAAAATTTCAGTTCTGGTACAACTTATTGTAACTTTATGGAGTCTATTAGAGTAAGAAGAAAAATGAAGATTGGAAATGTAATGCTTTGAATAAACCAAAACCATATAAAACGATGAAAACTCTACCATTCGCATTTAAAAAACACCTGACCCTCGCCCTGATCCTGTTTCTTTCGGGTACCCTTGCATGGGGACAATTAAGGGGGAACATCATCACCCAGCCCCAGAATGTATCCGAATGTTCGGGTACGGCTACCGTGATTTTCAGGGTCGTCATGGCCAAAAGCCTTTACGGGTATACCTACCAGTGGCAGATGGCCCCGTACAGGTCTAAACTCTTCCAGCCTGTGAGCGTCGTAACCAGGGGACTTGTTGATGACAGCAAAGCCACCCTGACAATGGAATTCAGTAAGGTCTCCGGCCTGGGACCCCTGACCACGGAATTGGACAGGACACAGTTCCGCTGCGTGGTGACCGAAAAGATAAAGCTTGCCGAACCGGAAATAAGCGATGTCGCATTCCTGTATGTCCTTACCTCTCCCAGCATTACAAACCAGCCCGTGGGAGGGGACAAAATTGTGGGGGAAAGCATTACATTCAGCGTCTCGGCCAGCGGATCAACGCCCAGGACCTGCCAGTGGCGGTTCGACGGGGGTTCAGGGTATTCCAACATTCCCGGGGCCACAGCTTTAACTTATACCATCGCCAACATACAGCTGTCCCATATGGGGACCTACCAATGCGTGGTTTCCAATATATGCGGCACCAAATACAGCAGCGGGGCAGTTCTCAACGTAACCCAGCCGATCTACGATGACGGCTGGTTCCACCAGACCTCCAATACTTCCAAGGACATTTCCAAGGTCAGTTTCACCAGCCTGCTGAACGGCTGGGCCTGTGTATATGATCAGGACAAAATTCTGCATACAGTTGACGGGGGAGAGACATGGACTGTAACAAGCACGGGACTTAGCTACTATTGGTACTCGATCCATTTCACAAGTGCCAGCAAGGGATTCCTGGGTGGCAGTTCCTCCATTATCGCCAGGACCACGAACAGCGGGAGCAGCTGGACAAAGTATAACCTTCATGACTCACTGGACCTGGGTTCAACCTGGCCGTATATCTACGATTTCCATTTCTATGACGCAAATACGGGCTGGGCGGTAGGTTCAAACGGGATCATCATAAAAACCACCAACGGGGGGACCAGCTGGACCAAACTGAACTTCAACGGCTTTCCGACCGCTGGTATGGACGGCTACCTGTATGCAGTATGGTTCATCAATTCACAGACCGGATGGGTTGCGGGCGAGAACGGTAAGATCTACAAGACCACGAACGGGGGACTGAACTGGGCCCCGCAGACCACACCCAATACTACAAACCTGAACGATATCACCTTCACCGATGCCGATCATGGTTTTGCAGTCGGGTACGGGTACCGGAACCTGCTGGTTACCAGCAACGGGGGAACAAACTGGGCGCTTATTTCCGCTTCCAACATTCCGGCCACGTATCCCTATTCGGTTGATTTCACCAGCAGCTCAGACGGCTGGATAGCGGGCTACCTGTATGACGGAAGCGCAAAACCCGACATTCTCAGAACCAACGATGGCGGTGTTACCTGGCACAGGCAGTACGTGGAGCCCGGAGGGGACCTGCTGAAGCACATTGTCATGTTTGATTCGGAGAACGGATGGGCCGTGGGCAATACCGGTACCATCCTGAGGACTGCAACCGGCGGCTGCCTGAACCCAACGGTGAACCTCTACGGTGACGAGGCCCTGTGTGCCAGTGAGAGCTACACCATGTATGCGGATACGTTTGCACAGAACCTCAATTGTTCCTATCTCTGGAGCACCGGTGAAACCGAGGGGCACGAGACGGTCACCCAATCCGGCACTTACTCGGTGACGGTTACGAACCTTTGCGGTGTTACGGCCGAAGACTCGAAAAAACTGGAGTTTTATCCTCTCCCGCCGGCAAATGCAGGTCCGGACACCTTCATGTGCTTCGGCGATACCATACAGCTGAATGCCTCCGGAGGGGTACTTTTCAGCTGGTCACCAACAGGCACGCTTACCAATCCGACCATTCAGAATCCTAGGGCCTTCCCGACAAGCACAAGAAAGTATTACGTATCGGTTACCGATACCAATGACTGTGTCCAGGTGGATGACGTTAATGTAACGGTATATCCCATTCCGACCTCGACATTCTCTGCCCCTGGCTTTGTCTGCGGAACCGAAGCTGCCGGCATTTCCTATACCGGCAGTGCAGGCGGCGGCGCGGATTACAGTTGGGATTTTGACGGGGGAACGGATACACCCAACGGGAATAATCATAGCGTAAGCTGGAGCGGGATCGGTATAAAAACGGTGTCGCTGGTAGTCGAGCAAAATACCTGTGTTTCCGATACAACGAAGCATGAAGTCTCGGTGAACCCGGTCCCCATTTCCGGATTTACAATGCCAGCAGCGGTTTGCGGATCCTCTCAGGTGCAGATCACCTATGACGGTGTTGACTCCGTGGGAGCATCGTATGACTGGAACTTCAATGGAGGAAACGTGGGCAGCGGTACGGATGAAGGTCCCTACCAGGTCTCATGGGCCACGGGAGGCGTCAAGACGGTATCCCTGCAGGTGACGCAGGACGGCTGTGTGTCTTCCCTGACCCAAGACCAGATCGAGGTTTCCTACCCGTATGATGGCCAGACCATATGCCTGGTTTCCCTGGATAGGGAGACCGGCAAGAATGCCATCATCTGGGAAAAGGGAGATGATCCAGCCGTTGAGTTTTACAGGATCTACAGGGAATCGATTGTAGGGGGAGTTTATACAGAAATCGCCACCCTTCCTGCGGATACCCTGAGCTACTATGTGGATATGACTTCCGAGCCGGAGAGCAAATCGCATAAATACAAGATCGCCGTTATCGATACCTGTGGTAACGAATCGGATCGAAGCCTGTACCACAAAACGATGTTGCTTTCAACCAACCTGGGACCGACAAGCATTAACCTGTCCTGGACCGAATATGTGGTGGAATCCACCGGATTCGGTTTTGAAACCTATATCATCTACAGGGGATCGGCGCCTAACCAGCTTGACTCGCTGACATCCATCCCGCCTGATAATGAGCAATGGATTGACAACAATCCCCCGGCCGGGAATGTTTATTACCAGGTGGCCGGTGTGGTTGCAGATCCCTGCAATCCCTCCGGTAACTTCAAGGCCGGTACTGGCCCTTACACCCATTCCCTGTCGAATCTGGATGACAACAAGCTGAAAGAAACCTCGGTCCAGGATTTAATTGCCGGGGCACAGAACCTCAGGGTTTTCCCCAATCCTTTCCAGGATAAGGTCAATGTTGAGTACCTGCTGCGGCAGAATTCGCAGGTTAAGATCGAGGTATTCAATATCCTTGGCGTGAGGGTGCTTGAAATCGAGAACTCCAACCAGCTGCCGGGTACCCATCATTACGAGATAAACGCGGATAAGCTGGACGGAAGCTCGGTCTATTACCTGAGATTCAGCGTAAACGACAAAACTTCGGTAACGAAGCTTATCCCAGCCAGATAGGGCTATGAACCAGGATAGAAGGCAGCGGTCCGTACGGATCGCTGCCTTTTTTTTCACACGGAACGAACCGGCAGACCAGTTGCAGGTTCCGGGGTAACTTTACCGGCAGGCCAGATACCATTTTTTAATAAACGTATTTTCCCTAATTTTGCCTTTTAAATAGAAACATTTAAATCCGAAAAATTTGATCCATGAAATTTGACATACTCGTAATTGGCAGCGGCCCCGGCGGTTATGTGGCAGCCATAAGGGCGGCCCAGCTGGGTTTTAAAGTGGCTGTGGTGGAAAGGGAATCACTGGGAGGGATCTGCCTCAACTGGGGCTGCATCCCTACAAAATCACTTCTGAAATCGGCCCAGGTGTATGATTACTTCAAACACGCCGGGGAATACGGGATCACCCTGAACGGTGAGGCCAAACCTGATTTCAAGGAGGTGATCAAGAGAAGCAGGGGAGTTGCCGAAGGCATGAGCAAGGGGGTCCAGTTCCTCCTGAAAAAGAATAAGATCGAAGTCATCAGCGGTACCGGGAAGCTTGCCGGTAAAGGGAAGGTGGAAGTGACAGATGATGCCGGCAAGAAATCTTCCTATGAAGCCGATCACATTATACTGGCCACCGGGGCGCGTGCGCGCGAGCTACCCAACCTCAAGCTCGACGGCAAGAAGGTGATCGGCTACCGGGATGCGATGAGCCTGGATGAGCAGCCTGAGAGCATGGTTGTAGTCGGATCGGGTGCCATCGGGAGCGAGTTTGCGCATTTTTACAACAGCATGGGCACCAAAGTAACACTGGTGGAATTCCTTCCCAACGTGGTTCCCCTTGAAGATGAAGAAGTCAGCAAGCAGCTCGAGCGTTCATTTAAAAAAGCAGGAATGAAGGTCATGACGGGTTCAACCGTTGAATCGGTTGATGCAAGCGGGAAGAAATGCAAGGTTAAGATCAAGACTCCCAAGGGTGAGGAAGAGACGGAAGCCGACGTCGTGTTATCGGCTGTAGGGATTACCCCGAACCTTGAAGGGATAGGGCTTGAAGAACTTGGGATCGCCGTCGAAGCCGGAAAGATCAAGGTCGACGAATATCTGCGGACCAGCGTGGAGGGCATTTATGCGATCGGGGACATCGTCCCGGGTCCCGCGCTCGCCCATAAAGCCTCGGCCGAGGGCATACTCTGTGTTGAGCGAATTGCGGAACACAGGGTCGAACCAATTGATTATGGAAACATCCCGGCATGTACCTATACCAGTCCCGAGATCGCCTCCGTCGGCATGACCGAAAAAGCCGCCCGGGAAGCAGGATACGAGATCAGGGTCGGGAAATTTCCCTACAGTGCATCCGGGAAAGCCAGTGCAGCAGGCCAGAAAGAAGGTTTTGTGAAAATGATCTACGATGCCAGATACGGTGAACTGCTGGGAGCCCATATGATCGGGGCCAATGTCACCGAGATGATCGCGGAGATCGTTGTGGCCAGGAAACTGGAAACCACCGGTCATGAAATGATCAAATCCATTCATCCACATCCCACCATGTCGGAAGCCGTGATGGAGGCTTCCGCGGCAGCATACGATGAGGTGATACACATTTAATTGAGGGGATACCTCCCTGGAAAGATTACAGGAACACCTACGAAGCGGGACAGCCGTGCAGGTTTAACTCGCTTTCTTTTCGATTCTTAATACCACGCAACCAATCCCCGCTGGAGATCATCTATTAGATGAATGTTTTTATAAATGTGGCAAAATATTTGTCCGCCAATTTGTTGTAATTTAAAAGGGATTTTCTCATTTATCGTTGGTGGACCTACTCGACAATATTATTAAAGGCTGCCTGAAGGGTGACAGGAAGTGCCAGGAACAATTATACAAAATGTTCTCTAACAGGATGTTTGGTTTGTGCCTGCAGTATGCGGACAATTATGACGATGCCTGCGATATCCTTCAGGAAGGATTCATAAAGGTGTTCCGGAAAATGGACCAGTACTCCGGGAAAGGCTCCTTCGAGGGATGGGTCCGCCGGATCATGATCAATACCGCCCTGGAACGCTATCGCAGCCAGTTGCATCTGTACCCGCTTACAGAAGGAACAGAAAAGAATGACCGTATGGTATATGAAGAGGTTTTTGCGAAATTATCCGCCGCTGAACTTCTTAAGTTCGTGCAGGATCTGCCGCCGAGATACCGGATGGTTTTCAACATGTATGCCATTGAAGGTTTCACCCACAAGGAGATTGCCGATACGATGGGGATAACGGTTGGCACCTCAAAATCCAACCTCTCGAGGGCCAGGGACATTCTCCAGGGTAAAGTGAAAAAGTATTTCGACAGCAGCGAGTATATAAGTTAAGATGGTTAGAAAAGGAAAAAATATTACCGATCATGCATTCCGGGAATCGCTGAAACAATACCAGCAGGCTCCTCCCGAAGGAGTATGGAACGGGATCCTGGATACCCTGGAAGGTGACAGGAGGAGGCTAAGGATGACCTGGATCGGAAGGATCGCCGCGTCTGCAGCCCTGATCCTCGCAGCGGGAAGCGTCTGGTTACTGATGCATCGAACACCCGAAAGGGAGGTGGTGAAATCGGAAGTCCAGGAGACCGGTGCCGGGAAGCAGGATCAAACCGTGGTCGAACCGGGAGCCGGGCCGGAGACGGCCCAGGTAGCCGGGACTGGCCATAGAAGGGAATCACTGCCGGGACCCGTAAAGGAATCCCGGGATGGAAGGGAACCGGGATCGGGACCGGGATACAGCCCTGAATCCGTAACCGTTGCAGAGAAGATTGCTACGGAGAATGCTTCCCTGACAGGCAGGGAAACCGTCCGGGCCGGATCAGCGGGGAGCGGGACTCCCCTGCAGCGCATCAGGGGAAGGTACATGGATCGTCTGGGGACCGAAACTCCGGGGACAGGATATGCACTCGCAGTGCACACCCGGAAGGAGACCGCTTCGCAGATGGATGAAGGCATCGATGTGTTCGAAGAGTTCGGGGAGGACGGCCATTCCGGATACAGTAAATGGGCGGTCGGTGGACAGGCATCTCCCCTTTACAGCTACCGCAACCTGGACGCTGGCACGGCGGCTTCTTCATCGACAGGCTTTTACAACGATCTCGAAAACGGGGTCGTATCCTATGCCGGAGGGGTCAACCTGAATTACTTCCCCGCGAAGAGACTCTCCATCCAGTCGGGTGTGTATTATTCCCGCATGGGAATATCGATCTCGAATGCTTATTTAGCCAGCATTAGCGACAGGTCGTATAATTCTGCTTTCCCCCCGCAACTGCTTGCCGTATCCAATTCCTCGGGACAGATAGAACTTGGGAGGGGAAAGGCCAATACCGTACTGGCCACAATCGGATCAAAGGAAGACTTTGCCGATATTTCCAACAACCCTGCCGGCAGCTGGGAGAATGAAGTGCTGGATATCCGGACCGGTGATCTGCGCCAGCGCTTCGAATACCTGGAGGTCCCCGTGATCTTAAGGTACCGGGTGGTGGACAGGCGAATGGGACTCAACCTGCTCGGGGGACTCAGCACCAATTTCCTGGTTGGCAACAACGTGTACTTCGAGGAAGGAGGGAACAGGGAGTACATCGGTACCACGGATGACATCAGGACGGTGAATTACAGCAGCCTGGTGGGCCTTGGACTGCAATACTCCATCAAACCGAATTTCTCCATCAACCTGGAGCCGACTTTCCGCTACTACCTGAACTCAATCAATACCGGATCCGGCATCGGGTCACACCCCTATTCCCTCGGATTCTTCACGGGAATATCCTATGCCTTTTAGGCGGTAAACATTCGCATTCCACGCAAACATTCCAGGCAAGCATTTCACCCGGGTCATTCAGTATCTTATTTTTTCGGTAAAAAAAACCTATTTTTGTGTTTTTTCAACCCCCCGAAGATATGAGCAGCGGAACCGGATTGAATGGAAAAGGAATGAGTGGAAACCGAATGAACGGAGTCTTTGTGCACCTGCCCGGATTGCTCAGCCTGGTTGTGGTCCTGTTGCTCCTTTTCATCCGTGCAGCAGATGATCCGGAAAGCCGGGAAGAGTCCCCGGAGAGAATCCCCTCCCTTGTTACCGCGGTGAACATTCCCGACGAGATCTATTTCGCGGGAGAACGTGTCCCGGTTGAGAATTTTGATGTCATGGAGGCCCTCGACCAGGAACTGCTGATCAATACCTACTGGCAGTCCCACACCATGCTCCTGATAAAAAGGGCCAACCGCTATTTTCCCGTGATCGAGAAAATATTGGTGGACCACGGCATCCCGGCGGATTTCAAGTACCTGCCCGTCGCGGAAAGTGACCTTATGAACGCCGTCTCGCCGGCAGATGCCGTGGGCTTCTGGCAGTTCCGGAAGGCTACCGCCATTGAAATGGGACTGGAAGTGAACGACGAGGTGGATGAACGTTACCATCTTGAAAAATCGACCGAGGCCGCCTGCGGTTTCCTGAAGCATTCCTATGAGCTTTACGGAAGCTGGACCATGGCCGCGGCCAGCTATAATATCGGGCGCACGGGACTGAACGAGCAGATCGAAAGGCAGAACCAGAGGTACTATTACGACCTGCTGCTCAACCCGGAGACCGGCAGGTATGTCTACCGCCTTCTTGCCCTGAAGCTGATCATGGAGAACCCGAAGGATTACGGGTTCGTATTTGACAGTTCTGAACTGTATCCGCCCATTCCCACCTACACCGTTGCAGTGGATGCGCCCGTGAAGGATTTCGCCGAATTCGCAAAGGCCCACTCGATCAATTACAAGGTACTGAAGATCTTCAATCCCTGGCTGAGGGATAATAAACTCAGCAATACCAGGGGGAAGACCTATTACATCTCAATTCCGGAAAAAGGTTACAGGGCTTTTCCGATCGGGGATGAAGATATAGACCCCGATACCACAGGCACCCTGAAGTATTAATAAAACGCTACCAGGGGAAAAAATTGGCAGCCCAGGAGGATCATAGGGAATTCATCGAGGATGACAGGTACATCCGTGTGCTCGGCGCGAGGGTCCATAACCTGAGGAACATCGATGTCGAGATCCCCAGGAACCGGCTCACAGTGATAACGGGCCTGAGCGGAAGCGGGAAATCCTCACTCGCCTTCGACACCATTTATGCGGAGGGACAGAGGAGGTATATGGAAACCATGTCGGCCTATGCGAGGCAGTTCCTGGGCAGCATGGAACGGCCGGATGTGGACAAGATCACCGGTCTGAGTCCCGTTATATCCATCGAACAGAAATCCACTTCCCGGAATCCCCGCTCCACGGTCGGCACCATCACCGAGATCTACGATTTCCTGCGCCTGCTCTATGCAAGGGCTGCCGATGCCTTTTCGTATGTGACCGGGGAGAAAATGGTCAAATACACCGATGAGCAGATCTTCCAGCTGATCGTGGACCGGTACCCGGACCGGAAGGTACTGCTGCTGTCTCCCGTGGTGAAAGGACGCAAGGGCCATTACCGGGAGCTTTTCGAGCAGTTCCGCCGCAGGGGATTTCTCCATGCAAGGATAGACGGGGAACTGACCGAGCTCAGGCATGGCCTGCGGGTGGACCGTTATAAAAACCACGACATCGAGGTGGTGATCGACCGGATCACCATCGGGACGGACCCGAAACGCCTGAAGGAATCGATCGCCACAGCCATGAACCAGGGAAAAGGGATCATGATGGTCTGGGATAACGAAAAGGATGATGCAAAGTTCTTCAGCCGACAGCTGATGTGTCCCACCAGCGGGATATCCTACAACGAGCCCGCTCCCCATACCTTTTCCTTCAACTCCCCCCACGGGGCCTGCTCGCGGTGCAACGGGCTGGGTGAGATCAGCGAAGTGGACATCCGGAAGATCATCCCCGATGAAGACAGGAGCATTAAATCAGGGGGACTGGAGCCCCTGGGACCATACCGGAACTCACTGATATTCTGGCAGCTGGAAGCTATAGGGGAAAAGTACGGCTTTTCGCTGGAAACTCCCATCGGAAAAATCCCCGAAGAGGGACTCAATACCATCCTGTACGGATCGGAAGAATCATTCAAGCTTCAGAACACCCCGCTGGGAACCTCCGCAAATTATTTCCTGAGTTTTGACGGCATCGTCAATTACATTTACAATAACCTCAGCCAGGAAGGGAACGGGAAACTGACCCAGCGGCAGGCCGACCAGTACATTCGCAAGGTAACCTGCCCGGGATGCAACGGCGCCCGCCTTAAGCGGGAATCCCTTCACTTCAGGATCGACGGGAAAAACATTGCCGAACTGGCCGGCATGGACATCATCGAGCTAAACCGGTGGTTCGATGGGATAGAAGACCGTCTCAGCCCGCGCCAGCAGGCCATCGCAAGGGACATCCTGAAGGAGATCAGGGGCAGGATCGGGTTCCTGCTTGATGTGGGACTCGATTACCTAAGCCTTAACCGGGCTGCAAGAAGCCTCTCGGGAGGTGAGGGACAGCGGATCAGGCTTGCCACCCAGATCGGTTCGCAGCTGGTGAACGTGCTTTACATCCTCGACGAACCGAGCATAGGCCTGCACCAGAAAGATAACCTGAAACTGATCGGGGCACTGAAAGAGCTCAGGGATGCCGGGAACTCGATCATCGTGGTGGAACATGACCGCGAAATGATCCTTTCGGCCGATTATATCCTTGACCTGGGACCCGGAGCGGGCAGGCATGGCGGAAAGGTGGTGGCCAGCGGTCCCCCCTCAAAGATCAAATCCATGTCCACCCTCACCACCGAGTACCTGAACAACATCAGGATCATTCCCCTCCCGGCCGACCGGAGGGAAGGCAACGGAGCAAAACTGGTGATCACAGGTGCCAGCGGTAACAATCTCAAGAACATAACCGTTCCTTTTCCCCTGGGACTTTTCATATGCGTTACCGGTGTCTCCGGGAGCGGGAAGTCCTCCCTGGTGAATGAGACCCTGCAGCCCATCCTGAGCCAGCGTTTTTACCGCTCGATGAAAGAGCCCCTGCCGTATGACAGGATCGACGGCATCGAAGGGATCGATAAGGTGATCGAAGTGAACCAGTCCCCCCTGGGCAAAACCCCCAGGTCCAATCCCGCCACTTATACCGGCGTTTTCTCAGACATCCGCAAGCTGTTCGAACAAACACCGGAGGCGAAAATCAGGGGTTACAAGGCCGGCAGGTTCTCCTTCAATGTGGCGGGCGGACGCTGCGATGAATGCAAGGGCGCCGGAGTGGTAGCCATCGAGATGAACTTTCTCCCGGACGTGTACGTCGAATGCAAGGAATGCGGGGGCAAAAGATATAACCGGGAAACCCTGGAAGTGAAATATAAAGGCTATTCCATCAGCGACGTGCTGAATTTTACCATCAACCGGGCGGTGGAGTTCTTCCAGCACATTCCCGCCATATCCGCCAAGCTGAGGACCATACAGGATGTGGGACTCGGATACATAACCCTCGGGCAGCCCTCGACCACCCTTTCAGGCGGGGAATCCCAGCGGGTCAAACTGGCTGCCGAACTGGCCAGGAAGGATACGGGCAAGACCCTGTATATCCTCGATGAGCCGACAACGGGACTGCATTTTGACGACATACGGATCCTCCTGGAGGTCCTGAATAAACTGGTTGACCGGGGCAATACAGTGATCGTGATCGAACATAACATGGACGTGATCAAGGTTGCCGATTACATCATTGACCTTGGAAAGGAGGGGGGATTGCGGGGTGGCGAGGTCATGTGCACCGGGACCCCGGAAGAAATTTCCCGGTGCAGGACCAGTTATACGGCAGGATTTCTGAGGGAGGAACTTAAACGCAGCTCACCCGCCTGACATTTGCAGATTTTTCCTAACTTGAGCCTTCCAATAAAAAGAGTTGCATATGAGCAGTGACGAAAAAATCATCAAGGCATTCGAGCAAAAGAACTGGAATGAGATACAGGCTGCAGATTCCTGGAAGATCTTCAAGATCCTTTCAGAGTTTGTCGAAGGATTCGAAAAGCTGGCCCGTATCGGTCCCTGTGTATCGATATTCGGTTCCGCAAGGACCACCCCCGACAATCCCTATTTCAAACTTGCAGAGGAAATAGCCTACAAGCTTACCCAGAGGGGTTACGGTGTGATCACGGGCGGAGGGCCCGGGATCATGGAGGCCGCCAATATGGGTGCCAAGCGCGGGAGGGGGAAATCCGTCGGGATCAACATCGACCTTCCCCTCGAGCAGGAGCCCAATCTTTTCATCGATACGGATAAACTGATCACCTTCGATCATTTCTTTGTCCGGAAAGTGATGTTCATGAAATATGCCCAGGGATTTATCGTCCTGCCCGGGGGATTCGGCACCTTCGACGAGCTTTTCGAGGCCATCACCCTGATCCAGACAGAAAAGACCGGGCAATTTCCGATCGTCCTGGTAGGAAAAACCTACTGGTCCGGTCTTATAGACTGGATCCGGGAAGTCATGCTGGAAAGGGAAAAGAACATCAGTCCAAAAGATATGGAGCTGTTCATCCTGGTGGACACTGCCGAAGAGGCCGTGGAACACATCGATGAGTTCTATTCAAAGTATATACTGAGTCCCAATTTTTAGCAACCCGGGGTATTGTTCCCGCGTATATGGCTGCATAACAAAGGTTTGGTTCTGATTCATATTGTTAATTTTTATTTTTGAATTGTAGGGAAATAATTATGATATTTACCTACTAAATGTAAAATACTGATAATCTTATGATTAAATCGTTGAGCGCCCTTTTCATTCTCGGGATCTGGTCCTTTGCGCTGAAATCGCAGAATCCGATCACCGTCCGAATGAGTGTTCCTGCCGAGGTAGTAGCGGGACAGGAATTTCTGGTTTCCGTGGAGATTCAAAAAGGAGAACTTGAAGAATTCTCGAGATTCCAGCAGGAATTGCCTGCCGGTCTGATAGCCGTTCAGGAAAATTCGGGATCTGCGGATTTCAGTTTTGAAAACCAGAGAGTTCGGTTCCTCTGGCTGAAACTGCCGGCCGAATCGAACCTGAGCATCAGCTATAAAGTCCGGGTGAACGAACGGCTGAAAGGTACCCTGACGCTGTTCGGTGAATTCTCCTATGTTGAGAAAAATGAACGAAAATCAATCGTCATTGATAAAAAAGTTGTGGAGATCCTTCCTTCTCCGGAAGTAGCTGCCGACCAGCAGATTGACATAGCAAACTTTGCCGCCGTGATGGCCAGGGAACACACCGCTGCGAGTCCCGCCCTCGGGATCACCTGCATCCGGCAGACCCCTTATGCCTCCAGGACCGGGAACGACATTCTGGTAAACCTCCTGGTATACAAAAAGGACATGAACAAGTTTGCCAAGATCGAAGAGAAGATCCCGGAAGGATTCGAGGCGGTGAGCATGGAATCACAGGACGGGCTTTTCACTTTCAAGGACAGGGTGGCCAAGTTCGTCTGGATGAACCTGCCGGATGTACCCGGCTTCAAGGTATCCTACAGGCTCATACCCCAGGCCGGGAAAACCCTCAGCGACCTCCGGATCTCCGGTGTCCTCTCGTACATCCAGGAAGGCCGTAACATCACGGTGGACGTGGTGCAGAAGGACATCGACCTTGCAGAGGTCGACGAATCCAACATCGAAGCCACGCTGGCCATGCTTGACAGGGGAGAAACCCCGGCGGTTACAAAACCCGGAAGCGGGCAGGCTGAAACGATGAAAACACCTCCGCCCAGGGAGGAAACGCCAACAAAAGTGGAAACCCAGGTAAAAGAGAAAACCCCGGCAACCCAGGAGACTGTTGCAAGAGAAAGCAAGCCTGCCGTGCAGCCCGGTTCTTCGAGGATTCCTTCAGCCCAGCTCCTGCCCGTCTACGACGGGGTGTACTTCCGTATCCAGCTTGCCGCCACCAGGCAATTTACGGATGCCGGCAGTTCCTTTGAGGCATACCGGCTGTCCCGTCCTGTCCTGGTGGAACAGCACGATGGCCTGTACAAATATACCGCCGGATCCTTCCCGACGTATCCCCAGGCGCGTGAATTCAAGAATGCTGCAATCTCCAGGGGGATCAGCGGGGCCTTTATCGTGGCTTACAGAAACGGCAGGAGGATCGATGTAATGGATGCCATCCAGGCAACCGGGGGCAAATGATCTTGGAATGAGGTTTCGGCATTTGATAACGGGTATTCTTTTCCTTGCGGCTTTGCTGTGGGGACGGGAATTGCGTGCACAGGAGATCAATTTCGATTCCCTGCTGATACGCAAGGTTACCGTAGAGAACCCGACCTACATGCCCGTTATCGGATTTGCCGCCGGCACCATGAACTTTTTCGGGGATGTGAGGAATTCTTACGCCACTCCCCTGACCAGTAAATACGGACTGAGGATCAATGTTTCCTCCCCGCCCTTTGACCGGAAACGAACCTTCCTGGTCAATTTTTACCTCCTGATGGGGGAGGTAACCGGCAATGAGCGGTCCCTTACCAACCTGGAACGCAACCTCAATTTCCAGTCCGACATCACATCCTTCGGCATTAACCTTGAATACAATTTCGGCCACCTGTTCAAAAAGGAATCGCCCGTTCTGAAGCCATTTGTTTCTGTGGGCTTTGAACCTTTCATGTTCAGTGCCAAGGGAGATCTTTACAGGGGGGCGGATGCCTATTATTACTGGTCGGACGGTACCATAAGGGACATCCCCGAATCCATGGGCGATGAGGTAGGGAACAGGGTTTTGATGCGGGACTGGACCTTTGAGACAGACCTTCGTGATGCGGATCTTTACGGGCTGGGGAATTACAGCCAGTTTAACTTTGCCATACCCTTTGATGCGGGGTTGGACTTCAATGTGAGTCCCCGTATGAAATTCAGGCTCGGAGCCTCCTTTCACCTGACCTTTACCGACCTGATCGATAATGTGAGCTGGGAGGGACAGGGGATCGTCGGGAACAAGGCCAACGACCATTTCCTGTATACCTACCTGAGCCTCCATCTCGACCTGTTCTCGGAGCCAAAGGTCCGGACCGAGGAGCTTTTGTTTGCTGAGCTGGATGATTTTGATTACCTGATGTTTGAAGACGATGACAACGACGGGGTGCTGAACGGGTCGGATGATTGTCCCGGTACACCCGCCGGGGTTGAAGTGGATTCCCTGGGATGTCCGCTCGACGGTGACCTGGACGGCGTTCCGGATTACCTTGACCGGGAAGACTCACGTCCGGGCGCCATCGTCGATTCCGTCGGGGTGGAAATGAGCGAGGATGAACTGATCCGCCTGCTGTCGACCCGTGAAGCCGTTGCCCGGAAGGATCTTTACCTTTACATCACACCACAGCAGCAAACCGCACGGATGACCATGGCTGACCTGCCGGAGAAATTCCATGTCCTGGATAAGGACGGGAATGCATATCTCAGTTTCGATGAACTGCTGCTTGCGATCAACGATTTCTTTGATTACCATTCCTTCATGGACACCCAGGAGGTATACCAGGTAATCAACTTTTTCTTTGCCCAGTAGCACTCCGTTACCGGACCCTGCCGAGGCGCTCCATGTCCCGCTTCAGATCCTTCTGCTTGATGGCTTCCCGCTTGTCGTACTGCTTTTTCCCGCGGACCAGTGCGATCTCGGCCTTTGCCAGTCCCTTTTCATTGATGAACACCCGCAGCGCCACGATGGTGAGTCCCTTTTCCCGGGTCTGCTTCTCGAGCCTGTTCAGTTCCCTCCGGTTCATCAGCAGCTTCCTGTCCCTGTAAGGTTCGTGGTTGTAATGCGTAGCGTGATCGTACTCGGAGATCCTCATATTCCTGATCCATAGCTCGTTCTTTACGAAATAGCAATAGGAATCCGCCAGGCTGGCCTTTCCCATGCGGAGGGACTTGATCTCGGTCCCCTTCAGCTGCATGCCTGCCACGAATTTCTCGAGTATCTCGTAGTTGAAATACGCTTTCTTGTTCTTTATGTTGATCCTGTTCTCCATGGATTGATCCGTGGTCCCTCAAAACGGGCTGCTAAGTTAATAAGAAATTTTGCGAACTTTATCCTCATGGTTCCGGAGAGCGAAGTATTCAACCTGATCACGGTCCTCGGGCACACCGCCGGCGGAAAGACCCGGTTTGCCGCATGCCTGGCCGACAGGACGGGGGGGGAAGTGATCTCGGCCGATTCCAGGCAGGTTTACCGCCGCATGAACCTGGGCACGGGCAAGGATTACCTGGATTACCTGGTGGACGGGCGGACCGTCCCCTACCATCTTGTCGACATGCTCGAACCCGGTTATGAATACAATGTTTTCGAATACCAGAGGGATTTTCTCAGGGTTTACCGGGAGATCAAGGGCAGGGGAAAGCTTGCCCTACTCTGCGGGGGAAGCGGTTTGTACATCGAAGCGGTGCTGAAGGGTTACCGGCTCATCCGGGTCCCCGTCAACCCCTCACTCCGTGATGAACTTAGCACACAGAGCATGGAGGAACTGGCCGACAGGCTGGCCTCGTTCAGGAAACTTCATAACAAAACGGACACGGAGAACCGCAAGCGCTTGCTGCGCGCCCTGGAGATCGAAACCTATTACAGGGATCATCCGCAGTTTGACGATGATTACCCTGCACTCCGGCCCCTCATACTCGGGATCCGGTTCGACCGGGATGAAAGGAGAAAAAGGATCAGCAAGCGTCTGAATGCGCGCCTGAAGGAGGGCATGGTGGAGGAGGTTGAAGCCCTGCTGAGGGAGGGGGTGCCGGAGGGGAAAATGATCTATTATGGCCTTGAATACCGGTACATTACCGAATACCTCTGCGGGGAAACGGATTACGAGGAAATGGTCTCCGGGCTGGAAACCGCCATCCACCAGTTTGCAAAGCGTCAGATGACCTGGTTCAGGGGAATGGAACGAAGGGGACTGAGAATACACTGGATGGACGGCATGCTCCCGATGGAAGAGAAGCTTGACCGGGCTTTGGAATTATTCAAGGGAACATCTTCCGCGGCGAACACCTGATGCCCGGTTCGGGTTGCCGAGGGGGAAAGGTATCTAAAAATCCCACTGGACCTGGCTCATCAGGAAGACAAGGGCGAGGATGATCAGGAAATTAAGGACCGTGACCAGGTAATTATAACCTCCCCTGTTGTTTTTGAACCTCCTCCGGATCATGATCCCTATGTTGGGTATGAAAAAAGACAAAAGAACGATGATGTAATAGATCGCGGAGGTCCCGTTTTCAATGTTCTCCTCCGTATTTACTTCATTATCGGCAAAGAACAGGACCAGGTATACGAAAGCCAGGAAGAAGGCAAGGTAGACCAGGTAGGACAGTTTCAGTGCCATGGTCGAAAGCTTGCGTTTCCTGTGAAGCCGGAAGGGTTTCAGGATGATGATCGCAATGATGTAGACGAACAGAAAGGTGGCGATGAAAATGAAATGCAGCAGAAACTGGAAAAAATTATTCATTTTCCGGCCCTTTGGTTTCCGCTAAAATAAGAAAAATAATCCACTGAGGGGCTCAGCTCACTATTTCACGGAGTTTCAGCCACTATTTCCGGGGGACTCAGCGCACTATTTCAGCCACCTGTCCAGCCATCCGAAAAATTCCCGCTGCCAGAGAATGGCATTCTGGGGTTTCTGCACGAAGTGCGTTTCTTCGGGGAATACCAGCAACCTGGCGGGAATGTCCCTTATCCGGGCCGCATTGAACGCTTCCAGGCTCTGGGTGTAGGGCACCCGAAGATCCATTTCCCCGGTAATGATCAGGATGGGTGTG
Source organism: uncultured Bacteroides sp. (assembly GCA_964431315.1). Taxonomy (GTDB): domain Bacteria; phylum Bacteroidota; class Bacteroidia; order Bacteroidales; family SM23-62; genus SM23-62. Next base: position 146,300 of record CAYSJH010000001.1, read on the forward strand.
TCCCAGTCCTGTATATGCCTGTGCGGCGAAAACTGGTAATTTCTCGGCGTGGGCTTCTCCCAGTAAGGTCCCCCGTTATCAAAGTTCACGAAGAAGGTTTCCTCGGTAGCCGCGTACATGCTTTCCAGGTTAAATATCCCGCAATGGGAAATGAATGCCTTGAACCTGCCCTCGTGGATGCCTTCGAGGTAGAAGGTGGAATAGCCCCCGTAGCTGGCCCCGATCGCCCCGAGCCTTTCCTCGTCCACATAGGGTTCCCTGCTCAGGGCATCGATGGCGCTCAGGTAATCCTTCATGTTCTGTCCCCCGTAATCGGTCGAGATCTGCAGTTGCCATTCCTGCCCGAAGGTAGGAACCCCCCTCCGGTTCGGCGCCACCACGATGTAACCGTGCGCCGCCATCAGCTGGTAGTTCCAGCGGTAATGGAAATCGGGATTCACGGCATTCTGGGGTCCCCCTCCGCAAAAAAGAAGGGCCGGGTATTTTTTCCCCGGGTCAAAGTCGGGCGGGTAGACCACCCATACCAGCATCTCCCTTTTGTCCGTGGTCTTCACCCAGCGTGCCTCGTACTTAGGCACGGTAATGTGGTCATAAATGTTCTTGTTGGTGAAGGTGACCTGGGTAGTTTCGCCGCTTGCCGGATCGATGCGGAAGATCTCAGTCGCATAGTCTATGTCCTGTCGGGTGCCCACAAGTGCATCGCCTGCAAATGCAAAGGAGCCCCAGGTATAGGGCCCGTCGGTGATCTGGCTAATCTCCCGGGTTGAGGGATCCATCTCCCAGATGTGAAAGGTCGCGTGTATCCCGCTGATAAAATAAATCATTCCGTCTTTCCATGCGATCTGTTCGACATCCTGGTCGAATCCTTTGCTCAGGTATTCCATCTTGCCCGTTCCCAGGTCAAGCATGAACAGCCTTCCCTGGTCTGCCTCGTACCCGGGGGTGGCCATGCTCTGAAAGGCAATCTTGCTCCCGTCTTCCGAGAAGGAGGGGTAGCGGTCATAACCGGGCATGCCTTCGGTGAGGTTTTTTGTGGTGCCGGAGGCAAGATCGTAAAGGTAGATGTCGGAATTGGTGCTGAGGGCATATTCCCTGCCCTGCATTTTTTTACAGGTATAGGCGATCTTAGTGCCGTCCGGGCTCCATGCCAGTTCGGCGATGTCGAAATACGGGGAAAGCGGGGCATCCCAGCGTTCACCCGGCATGATGTCCAGTGGTTCTCCCAGTCCCCCTTCACCATACTCTGCCACGAAGATATGGCTGTATTTATAATCGTGCCAGGTATTCCAGTGCCGGTACATCAGGTCGTCGATGATCCGGACATTGGACAGCGGAAGATCCGGGTAGATCTCCTGGGGGGTTTTGTCGAGCTTCACATCCATGGTCAGAAGGATATGGGACCCGTCCGGTGAATACAGGTAATCGTTGATGTCTCCCCCGACCGATGAAACCTGCCTTTTCCCTTCCCCGGAAGGGTTCATCTCCCAGAGCTGGGATGACCCGGATGCGGAGCTGAGGTAACCGATCCTTTTGCCGCCGGGGGTCCACCGGGGACTCCCGTACTTGCCCATTCCGTCGGTCAGGCAGACCGGGTCGCCGCCCCCGGACGGGACCCTGTAAATATCGCTGATGCTGTTATTGGTTTTGACATCGTAACGGGTGACCGTATAGATCACCTCCTTTCCGTCGGGAGAGAGCTGCATGTCACCGACCCTCCCGAACTTCCAGAGGATATCGGCGGTCAGGACGCCCCCTTCGATCTCTTCGCGGGTGAGCATTCCGGAAAAATCACCTTCGATCCCTTTGGGTTCGGGTGTCTTTGTGCATGAAAAGAGAATGAGGCCCGTGCAGAGCAGGGCAGGAATGAAAATACGCTTCATGGCTGTCTGGTTTATAGGGTTATGCATGGCTGCCGTTATAGGCTTCCAGGATCTTGGTTTCGATCTGTTCAGCGAGCTCCGGGTTATCGGCAAACAGCTGCTTGACGGCATCGCGTCCCTGTCCCAGTTTGGTTTCCTCGTAACTGAACCAGGAACCGCTTTTCTTTATGATGTTCAGGTCCACCCCGAGGTCGATGATCTCCCCGGTCCGGGAGATCCCCTGCCCGTACATGATGTCGAATTCCGCCTTCTTGAACGGGGGGGCCAGTTTATTCTTGACGATCTTGACGCGGGTCCGGTTCCCGGTTATTTCCTCCCCTTCCTTGAGCTGGCCTATGCGGCGGATATCGACACGCACCGAGGAATAGAATTTCAGGGCATTCCCTCCTGTGGTGGTTTCCGGGTTCCCGAACATGACCCCGATCTTTTCCCTGAGCTGGTTGATGAACATGCAGGTGGTGCGGGTCTTGCTGATGTTGGCCGTCAGTTTCCTTAAGGCCTGCGACATCAGCCTGGCCTGGAGTCCCATTTTGGAATCGCCCATTTCCCCTTCGATCTCGGCTCTCGGGGTGAGGGCGGCAACGGAATCGATCACGATAATGTCGATGGCACCGGATCGGATCAGGTGGTCGGCTATCTCCAGGGCCTGCTCCCCGTCGTCGGGCTGGGAAATGTAAAGGTTTTCAACATCGACCCCAAGTTTTTCCGCGTAAAAGCGGTCAAAGGCATGCTCTGCATCGATGAAGGCTGCGATCCCCCCTGCTTTCTGGGCCTCGGCGATGGCATGGATGGCCAGGGTGGTCTTCCCGGATGATTCGGGACCAAAGATCTCGATCACCCTTCCCCTGGGGTATCCACCAACCCCCAGTGCCACATCCAGGGATATGGAGCCCGAGGGAATGGCCGCAACTTTTACTACGGCAGAGTCCCCCATCTTCATAATAGTGCCCTTGCCATAATCTTTATCTATTTTGTCAAGCGTGAGTTGCAGCGCCTTCTGTTTCTCCTGCCTGATCTTATTTCCGTTCGATTCTTCGCTCATTATGCTATTGGATTAGTGTTTTCGGTGATTTCCCGGGCTATCCGTTTGAGAATCAGGCAAGTGCCTCCAGGATCTGTTCCGTATGGTTTTTGGTATCGACCTTGTCGAATATCCTGATGATGGTTCCCTTCTCATCGATGATAAAGGTTTTGCGGAGGATGCCTTCGTACTGCTTCCCGTACATCTTCTTGATCCCCCATGCCCCGTAAGCCTTCAGCACCGATTTTTCGGTATCGGAGATCAGGTTGAACGGAAGATCGTATTTCGAAATGAATTTCTGATGCGATTTTTCACTGTCGGCGCTTACCCCGATCACATGAAAACCCCTGTCGGTCAGTTCTTTATGATTGTCCCTCAGGTTACAGGCCTCGGCCGTGCAGCCCGGTGTATCATCCTTGGGGTAGAAATACAGGATCACCTTCTTCCCTTTCAGGTCCCCCAGCGAAATCCTTTTCCCCTGCTGGTCTGTCCCTCTGAAATCCGGGGCCTTCATTCCTTCTTTGAGTACTGCCATGGCATAAGTCATTTTGGTGAACGTAAAATTACAAAGATTGAAACAAAATCCACCCCCGGCATTTCCCGCAAAAGCAAAATATATTTGCTATTTTCGCTCTATGCCTTTATGGCCACAGGATGCAAATCTATGTATCCGTTAAACATATTTATCAACAGTATGTTCAAATCCGCTTTCAAGGGGACGCTCTGCCTGGTTCTGCTTATTGTCCTGATGACCAGCCCGGCTTATTCCACGCCCCTCCGCGTTAATCCGGCATCCGTCCGCGTTAATCCGGCATCCGTCCGCGTTAATCCGGCATCCCTCCCGGACACTCTCCTTCCTGCGTTGCCCGATTCCGGTCCTGCCGAAACCATTGCGGTTCGCGACAGCATTCCGGGATATCTGGATGCCCCGATCTATAACCGGGTGCTGGACCGGGCCATCGGGTACCAGAAAAGGGCCGATTCGCTGGATAGGCTTGCAGTCGAATGGAGGAAGGAAGCCTCGGGGATGGACGACCCGGTTTCAAGGGGCAGGCTGCAGGGAAGGATCGTGCAGGTTGAAGACAGTGCCGGGATTTACAACATGCTGGCAAATGAAAATTTTGACTACCTCAGCGCCAGCCTCCCGGAGGAAAGGAAGGAAATCACCCGGCATCCCTTCCTGGTCAGGGATGCCGTGCTGAACGGCATCACCGTGTACCATTACAACCTTACGGATGAATTCATGGACCGGCTCGATGCGATCCGGGAGAAGCCGGATGCGGGAGGAAGCGGTAGGGCTGCCGCGCGGGAACCTGCCGGCCAGGGCCATGCGGTCAAAGCGGGAAAACTGCCATCCGGTGAAACCACGGGTTTCCGCATCCTGGATTCAAGTCCATACGGACCCGGGCAGCCATTTGAGCAGGATTATACCATTCCCCAGGGAGTTTTTTACCGCATCCAGCTGGCCGTATACAGCAAGGCGGTGGATCCCGGGCAGTTCGGGGGACTGACGCCCATTACCACCGAATCCGTCCCAGGAAAAGATTTAACCCGGTATTTCGCCGGTAAATTTACCCGGATGGATGAGGCAAAGGCCGCGCTGACCAAAATCCGGGCCATGGGCTACCCGGATGCCTTCATCATCGGGTATTACAACGGGCAGAAAAGCAGCTTCAGCAAACTGAAGGCCCTTGAGGAATAGTTGAAACCGAAAGAAATTATTACTTTTGTTCAGGCAAGTACGAAATATGATGGCAAAGAACGAGAAAACCAGGGAATTTCCGATCATCGAAGAAACCAGTGACGTGGAGGGCAAGGCTGAGAATTCGCTCATACTCCACAACGATGAAGTGAATACCTTTGACTTTGTGATCGATAGCCTGATCGAGGTATGCAGCCATACCACGGAGCAGGCGGAACAGTGCACATACCTGGTGCATTACAAGGGGAAGTGCGACGTGAAATCGGGGAGTTTTGATTTCCTGAGGCCATTGAGGCATGCCCTGGTTGACAGGGGACTGAAGGCTACCATAGAATAGGCTAATCCATTTACCGAGATGTCGATACTGGCAATCATCCTGCTCCTCCTTCTGGGAATCTTTCTGTTCATCGTGGAATTCCTGCTGGTTCCCGGTATTACCATAGCCGGCATCGGAGGGGCCATCGTGATGGCAGCGGCCGTGTATTTTGCCTATACCCAGCACGGGAATACGGTGGGGAATTACACCCTTGTGGGCACCCTGTTCCTGATGGTGGGGATCGGTGCCTATGTTCTCAGGGCAAAGACATGGCGAAGGCTGATGCTGAACAAGGATCTGGACGGCAAGGTGGAAGTGGGACTGGAGGAGGACAGGATCAAAGTGGGTGACCGCGGAGAATGCGTTACCCGCATGGCCCCGGTCGGGAAGGTCATGATCAACGGGCTTTCTGTCGAGGGAAAATGCCAGTGGGGATTCCTTGACCCCCATACACCTGTGGAAGTAATAAAAGTGATGAATACTCAAGTAATAGTCAAACCAATTAAAACAGAATAAATATGGGATCTATTGGAATTTACATTGTAATCATTGTTGGGTCCATCATTGGCCTGTGGATCATTTTTTATTTCATACCGGTCGGACTCTGGTTCTCCGCCCTGATTTCAGGTGTGCGGATCTCGCTGCTACAGCTCATCCTCATGCGCTGGAGGAAAGTGCCCCCGTCCGTCATTGCCAGGGCCATGATCGAGGCGCATAAAGCGGGACTGAAAGATATCAAGAGGGATGAAATGGAAGCCCACTACCTGGCCGGGGGACACGTAGAAAAGGTCATCCATGCCCTGGTATCGGCGAATAAGGCCAACCTTGACCTCTCCTTCCGGATGGCCACGGCCATCGACCTGGCAGGCCGGGATATCTTCGAGGCCGTCCAGATGAGCGTGAATCCGAAAGTAATTGATACACCGCCTGTTGCCGCCGTGGCAAAGGACGGCATCCAGCTGATTGCGAAGGCCAGGGTTACGGTAAGGGCCAACATCAAGCAGCTGGTCGGGGGTGCCGGCGAGGAAACCGTGCTTGCCAGGGTAGGTGAGGGAATCGTATCCTCGATTGGCTCGGCCGATTCGCACAAGGCCGTGCTTGAAAATCCGGATTCCATTTCAAAGGTGGTGCTGAACAAGGGACTGGATGCAGGGACGGCCTTCGAGATCCTTTCCATCGATATCGCCGATATTGACATCGGCAAGAACATCGGTGCCCAGCTTCAGACCGACCAGGCGGAGGCGGACAAGAAGATCGCCCAGGCCAAGGCCGAGGAGCGCCGTGCCATGGCAGTGGCCCTCGAGCAGGAAATGCTTGCCAAGGCCCAGGAAGCCCGTGCCAAGGTGATCGAGGCCGAAGTCGAGATCCCGCTGGCCATGGCCGATTCCTTCCGCAAGGGGAACCTCGGCATCATGGACTACTATAAATTCCAGAACATCCAGGCCGACACGGACATGCGGACATCCATCTCCAAGAGCGCAGGCGGCAGGGGGGATAAGAGTAAAAAATAGGAGTCCCGCAGGATCTTCCGGTTCCCCTATCAAAGAATAATTCCCGGCCTGCCCCGGATTCACCCGGGGCAGCAAGTCGGGATTTTTTTTATCTTTATCGGGTGCGATCACCCTCTTCCATCAAAACCCCCCTTACCGGCCTGGCCATCCTGGCAGTCCTGGGTCCCTCCATCGTCTGGGCATCCGAATACATCGGTTCCGGGGAGGTGATCCTGGCCACCCGGAACGGGGCCATTTTCGGTACGGGGATCATCTGGGTGATCGTCAGCGGGATCTTCCTCAAGTTCTGGATCGGGATGAGCGGTGCCCGCTATACGGTCTGCACCGGGGAAGGGATGATCGACATGTTCTCCCGCATGCCGGGTCCCCGTAACTGGGCCGTCTGGATCGTGCTGGTGGCCCAGTTCATCTCGGCTATCATCGCCATCGGTTCCATCGCCACCGCCTCAGGGGTCTTCCTGAGCAGCCTGTTCCCCATCAGCAATTCCATCGGGGGCTGGCTCGTGACCGTTTTTGCCTTCCTGGTGGCCTGGATGGGGAAATTCAACTGGATTAAGGTGGTGATGAGCTTTCTTGTCCTGGTCATGATCATCGGGGTGCTCTGGGTTGCTGCAGTGGTATTCCCGGGCTGGCCGGAGTTTTTCAGGGGATTCATCCCCCGCATCCCCCCGGTTCCGGGCTGGGCGCTGGACCAGGGCGTGGGCAGCAATCCCTGGAGGGAGATCCTGCCCCTGCTGGGATGGGGTGCCGGGGGATTTGCCAGCCAGGTATGGTACAGTTACTGGGTCATCGGTGCCGGATACGGGGCTGCGAAAAAAGATGTTTTTGGCAAACCTGCCGATATCGTGAGGCTGAAAGACATGGACCGGGAGGATGCGGTAAAGCTTAAGGGATGGTGCCGGATCGTTTATTTCGATTCCAGCCTGGCCATCGTGATCGGCATCGTGATCACCCTGGGCTTCATGATCGCCGGGGCCGGGGTCCTGGGTCCCGCCCGGCTCGCTCCCAACGGGGAAAAAGTGGCCATCCAGCTTTCCGGGATATTCTCCTCCAAATGGGGCAGTGCGGGAGGCATCCTGTTCCTCCTGGGGGGCTCCGCTGCGCTGATCGGGACCCTGGTGGGACAGCTGGCGGGCTGGCCGCGGCTGCTTGCGGATTCCTTCCGGATATGCATTCCGGGTTTTGCCCGGAAGCTTACCTGGATCATGCAGTTCAGGCTTTTCCTGGTATTTTTCTTCCTGTCCAACATGATCATCGTGTACAGCTTCAACCTTCGTCCCGTGATACTGATTAAACTGGGGGCCATACTGGACGGCCTGCTGCTCACTCCCCTGCAGGCGCTGTGGATCGGCATCGGCCTTTACCTGGTCCTTCCCAGGCTTTACAAACCGGAGATCGGGAAAATGCTGAAACCGGGATGGCCGTTGGGCGTGGGACTTGCCATTGCTTTCCTCGTATTCGGCTATTTCTGCCTGGTCCAGCTGCCGGCGGTGTTCTGAACCGAATGCGGAATGTCCCGCTGACTTTCAATCCGAAGTTATTTTTTGTAAATTTACTCACCGAACCAATTAAAATAAATGAGATGGAACTGAAACATAAAAAAGCGGTCCTGCTGGTTGCCGCAGCCCTTCTCCTGCTTCCGGCATATGCCCAGCAGAAGATCAGCAACGTGGAGTTTGATGGCGATAAGACGGAAGTCCTGAAATCCACCTCGACCTCATACGGTAAGGGAATCCTTTCCTCGGGGGAAGCGATCACGAACGAATGCCTGAAGGGGATCTGCTACGTTACCATTGATTACAAAGGGCGGAAGATACAGACCCCCATCGGGGAAACGATCACCAACGCAACCATTTTTGAATACGACTTCGGCGGGGACGGGGATAAGGAACTCGTCGTGGTCAACGACCATAAGGGGACCTCGATACTTTTCGTATTTGCCTATGCCAGGGGAATCATACAACCGCTCTTCCAGAAGGAAATATTCAATAACCGTACGGTCATCAAGCCGTATTATATTGAACTTTATTCACCGGGGGGACTCGACACGATCTGGAATTATTACCAGGGGATCTTCTGGGTGATGAAACCGGCTGAATTCTAGGCCGGGATAACGGGAACAGGGAGTATGCCGGGCAGGGTTCCCGGGCTCCCGTTCGTAACGTCACTAAGCAGGCGCCCGATAGCCACGATATCGATGGAGGTCTCGTGCATGGTGCCCATCCAGCGGGGACAACGGTTCGCGTTCAGGGGGATGCCCACAACCGGGACCCCGGCTTTCATGCAAAGCCTCATTCCCCATACCAGCTCAACCACGCAGGCAATGCCGAGCACCCCGATGCTGCCGTGTTTTGCATAAAGGCCGGCCAGGAGTTTCTCCACCTTTCCCCTGCTCAGGATGTAGGGATTGATGTCCATATCCTCCAGTAAGCTGCTGACCCGGTTTATGTAACAGGTTTTAACGCAATGTTTGCAGCGGTAATCGGTCTCGTCCGGCATGGCTTTGCAGTCATCCTGTCTTTCCTTCAGGCAGTAGGGAAGGAGCGCTATTTTGAACCGGGCCTGCCTGAACTTTTCGAGATGAACCCGGTTGACAAGCTCGAATTCAAGCATGTACAGGTAATACTGCTCCCTGCTGCTCAGCAGGGTAGGGTCCCTCAGCCTCCTGTACGGGCCGACCGACCTGGTGTGCAGTTCAACATCCCGCATATACTGCGAAAGGACTTCCCTTCCGCGGTTCAAAATATAGGCAAGCGCAGGGGTGTCCGGAATTTCCATGCGGGCCGTATTTTTCAGGTCAACTGGTTTTTTCAGGGCAGCTTTCCGGAGCTTTTTCCGGTTTTCACTGGCCGATTGCAGAAATTCCAGCAGCCTCTCCTCCGTCCAGCCGGTATGTTTGAGAACCTCGTCCGCAAGTTCCGCTATACACGTGTAGAACCCTTCAGTCCCACTGCCCTCCCCGAAAAGGGAATAGGTTTTGCCGGATATGGGATGGTAATCGTCCACGGTGTGCAGGAATTATCTGTTTGGTCAGGGTATTGCCAGGGATCGGGTTTTTGGGTTTATCCGGGACATTGTTGGTTATATCAGGGGAGTTCGACTAGTAAGGGGACTAATTTACTCAATTTTACCGGTCCATAGGCATTGACTCGCATGCAAGCATTTTATAATTTGCAGCTTCGTTTAACCAAAACCCAATCCAATGAAATTTCTTAAATGGCTTCTTTACATCGTGCTTGTTCTGGTGGCAATTGTCCTGATCGTTCCCCTCTTCCTGCCCGCAACCGTGGAGGTGACTGCAGAAAAGGATGTTGCGGTATCCCCGGAACAGGTTTTTCAGAACGCGGCAACCTATACGGACCGCAATGCATGGGATCCCTGGCTAACGACCGAACCGGATGCTGAATACACCATTGAACCGAAGCCGGGTTATGTCGGATCGGTATATACATGGAATGGCAGGAAAATCAAGACCGGCAGGATGGTCGTGGATTCCGTGGTATTCGGCAAATACATTGCTTCGATGATCTATTTTGGCAAGGATCCCGAGCCCAGCCTGGTGGAATGGAACCTTGAGAAGACAGAAACGGGCACCCACATCAAATGGCAATTCACCTCAGAGGCGTCTTACCCGGTTGAAAGGCTGATGATGAACCTGTTCAGGGGGGCAATGCAAAAAGACTTTGAAAAAGGTCTGGATAACCTGAAGGCATACCTGGAGGAAAATCCGCCCAGGCTAAGCACGCTTGGTGAGATCCGGGCCGGTACCATCGGTCCCATGTTCACCCTTGTGGCCGGTGCCAGCGGGACAATGGACCAGTTCGGGGAACAGATGTCGGAACTCTTTCCCAGGCTTGCCATGGAGGTGGAGTCCCAGGGACTGCAGATGGCAGGGGTTCCCTTCAGCCATTACCTGACCTATGATGCCGAAACCGGCATATCGGATTACCTCTGCGGCATTCCCGTGGCAACACCGGGGAAAAATTCGGGCGACATTAAGGCCCGGACATACGGGAAGATCCCGGTGATCCAGGTCATGCATACCGGTCCCTATGAAGAATTCGTGCATTCCTATGACGCGCTCATGAATTACATTGAAAGCAACGGGATCAATGTAACCATGGAAGCATTTGAATTTTACCTGACTGATCCGATGACGGAGCACGATGTCACCAGGTTGCAGACCCTGATAGCCATGCCCATAAAATAAACGGAGGATTTTCAATGAAAGGAGGATTTTTAGTGAAATGTTACATAGCCAGGATCGCCGCAACAGCCTGCCTGATCGCAGCCGCAGCGGCATGTGCCGGTCCCCCGCCTGTCCCCCGAAGGCCCTCGATCCCGGTGGAGCAGGCGTCCGCGCTGGCAGCACCAGCACTGGACTGCATACAGAAGCCTTACCCGTACAAACCTGGCAACGTGCTGGCAGATGACAGCAGCCTGCAGTTGCCCCGGGTGCAGCACCCGGCCTTTTACGGCTGTTTCGACTGGCACAGCTCCGTGCACGGACACTGGACCCTGGTGAAACTGCTCCGGGAGTTCCCGGAACTGCCCGGGGGGGACCTGATCCGGCAGAAGCTCGGAGAGAACCTTACCGCCGCAAACCTGGCAAAGGAGACGGAGTTCTTTTATACCGAGGGCAACAAGACCTTCGAGCGGACCTACGGATGGGCCTGGCTCCTGAAGCTGGCCCTCGAGCTTGAAACCTGGGACGATCCGCTGGGTGTCGAACTTGCATCGAATATCCGGCCGCTGGCCGATTCACTGGTTCAGAATTACCTGGAATTCCTTGCCGTACTGCCTTACCCTGTCAGGGTGGGGGAACATACCAATACGGCCTTCGGGCTGTCCTTTGCATGGGATTACGCGGACCGGACCGGGAAGGCGGAACTGAAGGAACTTATCGAAGCCAGGGCGAGGGATTTTTACCTGGAAGATCATGGCTGTCCCCTGGACTGGGAACCCGGGGGATTTGATTTTCTTTCTCCCTGCCTTATGGAAGCTGACCTGATGGCAAGAATACTTGATCGTCGCACATACGAGTCATGGCTGAGGGAATTCCTTCCCGGCATACTGGACCCTGAACGCTTTGATCTTGATCCTGCCCGGGTCACCGACCGGACGGATCCGAAGATCGTTCACCTTGACGGACTCAATCTGAGCCGGGCCTGGTGCCTCTTCCATATATCTTCGAAGCTGGAAGGCAAATACCCCCACCTGGAGGAACTTGCGCTGAAACACCTGCAGGCATCGCTTCCATACATCGCCAGCGGCAGTTATGAAGGCGAGCACTGGCTGGCCTCCTTTGCGGTCTATGCGCTCTATGCGGGGGACTGACTATCTTGTCAACAGGACCAGGAATATTGCTGTTTGCTTTTCCCCTGCGGGAACCCGTGCTGATCATCGCCCTGGTGCTGCTGATCCTGCTGATCGCACCCGTGTTTTTTGAAAGGCTGCGCATTCCTTCCATAGTGGGACTGCTGATCTGTGGCGCCGTGATCGGTCCCCATGGTTTCGGCCTGGTCTCGCCCGACCTGGAATTCACCCTGCTGGGTACAATTGGACTGCTCTACCTGATGTTCCTGGCGGGACTCGAGATCGACCTGGTCGATTTTATGCAGACCAGGCTTAAAAGTATTTTCATCGGGCTCGCTTCATTCCTCCTTCCCTTCATCATCGGTTTTGTCATATGCCGGTACCTGCTTGATTATCAGTTTACGGCATCATGGCTCATTGCCTCCATGTTCTCGGCGCATACCCTGGTCTCGTATCCCCTTCTCGGGAAACTGGGGATTGTCAACAGGCCCATCGTCACCATCGTGGTCGGCGGCACCATCATTGCCGACATCCTGGCCCTGGTGGCAATGCAGATGATCACTTCGGCAAGTGCCGAGGGCTTCGAGTGGAGGGGACTCCTCATGCTATTCCTGCGCTTTTCGGTCCTCCTGTTCATCACACTCTACCTGCTGCCCCGGATTGCCCGCTTCTTCTTTCACCGCTACGAAGGTTTCCTCGGGGTGCAGTACATCTTTGTGCTGACCATGCTGTTTTTCTCCTCGGCCGCGGCCTACCTGCTGAAGATCGAACCGATCCTGGGGGCTTTTTTCTGCGGACTGATACTGAACCGCCTGATCATCAATTCTTCCCCGCTCTATGTCCGGATCGAATTCATCGGCAACAACCTTTTCATCCCGTTCTTCCTGATCTCCATAGGGATCCTGGCGAATTTCAGGGTCTATGTTGACCAGCCCGTGCAGATCGGTTTGCTGCTTGTCCTTATCGTTGCGGCGGTATCCGGGAAATACCTGGCAGCCCAGTTATCCAGGCTGATCCTGCGCCTGTCGCAGGTGGAGACCAACCTTCTTTTCGGACTCAGCGTGTCCAGGGCGGCCTCGGCCATTGCGATCATACTGGTCGGGTATCACCTCGGGGTGATCGGTGATTCCATCCTGAACAATACCGTAATACTCATTCTGATTACCTGCATCATGAGCGGGTACATCACCCAGAAAGCCGCCCGGAAAGTCCACCTGAAGGAGAACGATACACTGTCGGACGAACCCGATCAAAAGCAGATCCTGCTGGTCCCCGTTTCCAATCCCGCGACCATGCAGAACCTTCTGTCGTTTGCCACCCTCGTAAAAAACGATGAGGACCGGCATCCCGTTCACCCGCTGACCGTATGCACCGACCGCCAGAAGGCCGGTGAAATGATCGATGAATCCCGCGAGACCATTGACAGCGCAATACGCTCGCTACATACCGAGATCGATTTCGAACCCACCTTCCGGATCGATATCAATGTGACCAACGGGATCGTGCGGGCCGCGGACGAGGTAGCGGCAACGTGCATCATCATGGGATGGAACAAACCCGCCACCACCTGGAGGATCCTGTTCGGGACCATCCTGAAAGGCCTTCTGAAAAGAACGGGGACCATGGTGATGGTCCTGGACGTTCCGGTCACTTTCCGGGAGGTCCGCAGGATCCATCTTTTCTGTCCCCCGAACGCCCGGTTCGAAAATGGATTCAATGACTGGCTTTACACCATGATCATTCTTGCCGGGAAACTGAAAACAAGGATCTGGCTCAACTGTGATTCTGCCGATACCATGAATTCCATAAGGGAAATGAATGCCCGGGAAAAGGCCGGCAGGCTTTTTGAATACCGGACATACGACAGGGAATACGATGCGGGGGACCTGCTCGTTTTTGTCCATGCCCGTTTCAATTCAGTGTCCTACGACCGGCATTTTGAACATTCGATGAACGGCCGCATCGAATCGAACCATAATTGTGACGTACTGATCATTTACCCGCATTACTGATTCAATTAGAAGATTATCCACCCTTTTTACAATATAATCCTCCTTCCGGTCTGTTTGAATTTGTAGTTTTCCATATATATCTATGACGAATCGAAACATTTTTACAAGGAAGCTCTTATATGGATTTTTCATGGTCATCCTGATGTCGGCCGGGAAAACAAACGTCTATGCCCTGCATGGCCAGTACGGGGCGCACGATCCCTCGGGCATTGTCAGGTGCGGTGACAGGTACTGGATTTACACCACAGGAAGGGGTCCCTACTCCATGTATTCGACCGACCTCGTCAACTGGTCAACGGGCCAGACACCACTGACCCCGGGAACATTTCCCTCCTGGGTGACGAGTTATGTGCCGGATTTCGGAGGAACTTTCTGGGCGCCGGACTGCATGTACATGAACGGGCAGTATTACCTGTATTATTCCTGTTCCTCCTGGGGCTCGACCGTATCCTGCATCGGCCTGCTCAGCAGCAAATCACTCAATCCGGATTCCCCAGACTATGCCTGGAAGGATGAAGGTATGGTGATCTATTCCACCGCATCCAGCAATTACAACTGTATTGACCCGGCGGTTCGCAGGGACAAAGAGGGTAAGATATGGCTTACCTACGGGTCGCACTGGGACGGGATCCGCATGGTAGAACTCGATTCGGTTTCGGGAAAGGTCACCGGCAGCACCACTTTTTCCGTGGCCGGCAAGGGGGATTACAAGACAGAGGCGTCATATATGATTTCCCACGGGGATTATTATTACCTTTTCTACAACAGGGGACAGTGCTGCCAGGGTTCGAGCAGCACCTACTACATCCAGGTGGGCAGGTCATCCTCACCCACGGGTCCGTTCCTGGATAAAAACGGAACCGATTGCTACCAGGGAGGCGGCACGACCGTCGCCAGTACCTCGGGGAGTTTCATCGGTCCAGGCTGCATCGGGGTCTACGTTGAGAATAACACGGAGTTCGTGACCTACCATTATTATGACGGGGCGGACGGAGGGACTGCCAAACTGGCTATCGGTACGTTCAAATGGTCTGAGGACGGATGGCCAACGGTCACCAACGACTGGGTGGAAGACGGACACTATTCCATCGTTAACGATAACAGCGGGCTTGCGTGGGACTTTACCGGTGCCGGTGCGGATCAGGATCCCGTCATCCAGAATAATTACACAATGTCCCCTTCCCAGAAATGGACCTTCCAGGCAGTGAGCAACGGATTTTATTCGATCTGGCCCGGGGGAATAAACCTGAACGCTGGGATAAGTCCCTGTTCGGCAAGTGCGGGTACCCCGATCGGACTTGGAACGCCGGCCGGGAATTCCTGCCAGATATGGAGGATTGAAAGAACTGCGGATATGAGTTGCATATTTTCCTCCAATTACGGGAACAGGGTGCTGGAAGTCCCCGGTTCCTCCACGGATGCTGGGACGCAGCTGGCCATAAACTATTATTCGGGAACGGCGGCGCAGAAATGGACACTCCCGGACACTTTTTTAACCGTTTCCGTCCCCGGAATTGAAGAACCCCTGTCCGGTTTCAGGGTATATCCCAACCCGGTCACGGGAGGGGACCTGAACGTTGAGTTTGACCCGGATCTGCCAGCCGGGGAATGCAGGATCGACATCCTGACCACCGACGGCAGGCTGGTTTACTCGGAAAATCAAGCCGGGAAGGAGAGGATAACCATTAGCGGGAAATGGGTCGCCGGCACCTATGTCTTAAGGATAATTACCGAAAATGGCATAACTTCCAGAAAATTGATTTTTAAACCGTTATAGTCTTAAACCTTTCTAAATTTTATGCTTATGAAAATTACTTTACTTTCAATTCTGGTCGTGCTTTTTTGCGCAGGCACAAGCTTTGCCCAAACGCAGATGATAGCACACTGGCCACTGGATGGGAATACCCAGGAAGTGGTCAACGGTAAGCATGGTGTACCGAGTCCTGCCGGCGTCAGCTGGGTAAATGACGATCCGCAGCGGGGACAGGTCATGAAGCTGGACGGGATTTCGGGTACGGTCAAACTGCCTTCGGTTCTCTGGACCAATCCGGCAGACACAAACACTTCCATCACCTGCTGGTTCAACATGAAGGAGACGGATTCACTCAGCGTCTGGATGAGGGTTTACAGCCTGGGCATCGCTGATCCTGCCTGGAAGAACATGTATTTATGCCCGAGGGATGGCTGGGATGATCACCAGTTACATGTTACTTTCCATGCTTTTGAGCCGGACCAGTGGTACGACTATCTAGGGGCATGGAACAACATGGATTTCGATACCGTCACTCCCGGCAAATGGTACTTTACAGCCGTGATCCTGAAGGAAGATTCCCTTAAGATCTGGGTCAATGACAAGCTGGTTACTGCCGAAGACTCCGTTTATGTCACCCCGCAGAAGATCCAGGCGGGCGATACCTCAATCAACGTCATTGGACAAAGCCACTGGGCCGATCCCCTTTTTAACGGGATGATCGACGATTTCCGGATTTACGGGGATGCACTGACCAATGCCGAGGTGCGTGCATTGTTCGATGAAGGCAACGTGGGGACGGGGAACCTGGTGAAGGAACTCCCGATCAATCTCTACGGGCAGTTCGGAAAGATCATGTATTCAAATGTGGATGAAAGTTCGGTCACCGAGGTGTCTGTCTACAGCATAACGGGCAGCCTTCTCTTCAGGACCGGCAAGATCTCAGAGTTGCCATCCAGGAGCTTTAATTCAGGCATATACCTGGTTAACGTACGGCAGGGACAGCAACTCATTTCACGGAAAGTTGCCGTTCTGCAATAATACGGGCAGAAATCCGGACGAAGTTTGATTGAAAGGCCCCCTGCTTCAGCGGCAGGGGGTTTTTCATTGTATATTTATATGGATTGTTTTTTGTATCTTGACATGGCTGTAAATGCCGTGATCCATGCGAGAAAGACATGTCGGAACCATCCTCGTGGCACTGACTGCCCTGATCCTGCTGCTGCCCGGATCCGCCGCGGCCCAGAAGAGGGATTTCAGGTTCCATTACTACACGGCTGACCAGGGATTGTCGCAGAACCACATCGATTGCATCCTCAGGGACAGCCGTGGCTATATGTGGTTTGGCACACGGAACGGGCTGAACCGTTTTGACGGATACCGGTTTACCGTTTTCGAAAGATCTCCCGGGAAGGAGAATACGATCTCGAATAATTTTGTCCAGGCACTCTGCGAGGACCGGTACGGGAACATTTGGATCGGTACCAGCGAGGGACTGAACGTATATGTTTTCGAGGAGGACCGGTTCATATCCGTCACCAGTGATTCAGCCGGCCACCTTTCCCTGCAATCCCTCAGCATTAATTCCATTATCTGCGATAACGAGGGGGCCCTGTGGATAGGGACCGATAACGGCGCACTGAAGATCACGCTTGATGGAAGTGGGGGCAGGATACGGACAAACCAGTATTTCCTGGCCGTCCGGACACCCGGGTCCCTTTCCGGGAACCTGGTGTACTGCATCTACCAGGACCGGTACGAAAGGATATGGGTGGGGACGGACCAGGGACTGAACCTCTATGACCCGGGAACAGGCTCCTTCATGGCTTACAGGAGCAACCCGGAAAACCCGGCCACCCTTTCGAGTGACGAGGTAATGGCCGTATTCCTTGACCGCTCCGGCAATCTCTGGGTGGGCACATCCACCGGGCTGAACCGTTTTGATCTTCAGCATGAATCCTTTGAGAGGTATTATCATATTCCGGACCAGGCATCTTCCGTGGCCCACAACATCATCAACTCCATTACGGAAGACCAGGACGGCAATGTCCTGGTGGGCACCCTCGGGGGATTGAGCATATACAACCCGGAAGGGAATGATTTTTACAACTATGCCTTCGACATCAACACCTCCAGCGGGATCAACAACGATTTCGTAAACTCGGTGCTCGCTGACGACGTGGGAAATGTATGGATAGGCACGGAAAGGGGCGGGATCAACCGTTACAACATTTACCAGAACGAGTTCGAATACTACGAGCATCTCCCCGGCAATGAACAGAGCCTCAGCCATAACACCGTCAATTCCATCCTGGAGGACGGTAAAAGCCTCTGGATCGGGACGGCCGGAGGGGGACTGAACCGTTTTGACAAGCATAAGGGGACCTATACCCATTTCAGGTACCAGCCGGGTGTTCCCGATGTCCTGAACAGCGATTTCATAACCTCGATCCTTCGTGACCGCCGGGGCTACCTCTGGGTCGGCACATGGGGGAGCGGCCTCAACCTGCTTAGTCCCCGTGATGAAGCCCGTGGAAAATTCACCCATTTTGTGAACCAGGCAGGGGAACCAAACAGCCTGGCAAGCAATTATGTTTCCTCAATGATCGAGGACGGTAAAGGAAACCTGTGGATAGGAACCAGGGGAGGGATCGTCGTTCACAGGCCCGGCAGCCGGGTGTTTGAACACGTGCACGGCGATAATTCGGGTTTACAGATCTCCAGGGTCGGATGCCTGAGGTTTGACAATGCGGGAAATCTCTGGGCGGGGACCGAGGAGGGCCTCTACCGGGTAAGCGCCAGGGTGCAGGGAGAAATCAATCCCTCCGACTGCAACATTAAAAGATACCTCAAGGCCGGATCAGACCCCGGTTCGATCAGCGGTAACTATGTCATTTCAATTTACCTCGACAGGCAGGGCACACTATGGTTCGGTACATACGGGAACGGTCTGAATAAACTTGTCACCGATTCCCTTTCAGGGCGGGAGAGTTTTATTTGCTATACCAGGAAAGAAGGCCTTGTGAATGATATTGTCTACGGCATCCTGGAGGACAAGGATGGAAACCTCTGGCTAAGCACCGATAACGGACTTTCAAAATTCGATCCCGTCCGCGAAAGCTTTAAAAACTATTCGGTGTCGGACGGACTGCTGAACAACCAGTTTTACTGGTCTGCCTGCTACAGGAATGAAAACGGCAAGCTGTATTTCGGGGGCATGAAAGGCCTGCTTGCCTTTTACCCGGATGACATCATCGACCGGGAGTTCCGGCCCAACCTTACCTTTACCGATTTCAGGATCTACAACCAGCCGGTCGGTATCGGCAGCGAATATTATGACAGGGTCGTACTGGATATGCCCATATCCCGGACCGACAGGATCACCCTTCCCCACAAGGTCAGGGAATTCTCTTTTGAATTTTCGGCGCTGGATTATGACCGGACGGACAAGATCCGGTATTCCTACTTTCTGCAGGGTTTTGATGAGGGGTGGAATTACCTGGGACCCGAACGCCGCTACGTGAGCTATACCAACCTGAAGGGAGGGGATTACACCCTGATGATTGATGCGGCGCTGATCGAGGGGGACTGGAGCGGAGAACCCCTGTCCATCGGGATCACAATCATACCCCCCTTATGGGAAAGGATGTGGTTTCTCGGTTCGGTCTTCCTCGTCCTGGTGCTGTCGGTGGTGGCCTATAACCGTTACCGGACGGTTGCCCTTAAACAACGCAAGAAAATGCTGGAGATCCTTGTCAGGGAAAGAACCCAGCAGATCGAAGGCCAGAAAAAGCAGCTTGAAATGCAGAACATCGAGATCATTGAGCAGCGGGACAAACTGATGGAGCTGAACAAAAAGGTCCAGCAGGCAAACCAGCAGCAGATGAGGTTCTTTACCCATATGTCGCATGAATTCCGGAGTCCCCTGACACTGGTCATCTCCCCCCTTGATGAGATCATCAACGAAATGGACGGAAAGAATCCCCTCCAGTCCAAGTTGTTGCTGGTCAGGAGAAATGCAAAAAGGCTGCTGCACCTGGTCAACCAGCTCATGGAGGTCCGGCGCATTAAGACAGGGAACATCGAGATAAAGGCAGTGGAGCTCGATCTTGTACCCTTCCTTGAAAACATATCCCTGCCCTTCGGCGACCTTGCCAGGCAGAGGCAGATCAGTTACGAGTTCATCTCCGAGCGGAAATCCCTTTTTACATTCATTGACAAGGAGAAGCTGGAAATCATCTTTTACAACCTGGTCTCCAACGCGATCAAATACACTCCCGAAAACGGAAGCATATCGATCAGGGTCTCTCTGTCCGATCCGGAATCATTTTCCCAGCTGCCGGAAACGAATGTGGCCATCGTTAAGCAGAAAGGAGATCTCTACAATAAGTACGTCACGATCGGGATCAGCGATACCGGGATCGGGATAGAGAGTGAATACCTGAAAGACATATTCAAAAGATTTTACAGGAACCCGGTCGGCAATCCGGAATTTTCCCCCGGTACGGGGATTGGACTGTACCTGACCAAGGAACTGATCCGGACTCACAGGGGATGGCTCTTCGTCAGGAGTACGCCGGGACAGGGATCCGAGTTCAGGTTCATGATCCCTTATGGCAGGGAATACCTTTCGGAGCATGAGATCATCGGCAAGGTCGAAAGGCCTTCCCTTGTGCCAAGGGAAAACCTGGGTGCGAGCCTGCTGTCTGAATACTTCCGGAGCGAAAGCGAACGGAAACATAAGATCCCTTCTCCAGTGGGACCGTACCTACCTGTTAAGCCCCTGATATTACTGGTGGATGACGATTACGAGCTGTGCGAGTTTGTGTCAGGATGCCTGGACCGGGAATTCGAGGTGATGACCGCCGGGGATGGGGAAGAGGGACTGGAAAAGGCCCGGCAGTACCTCCCGGACCTGATCCTCTCGGATACCATGATGCCCCGGATGGACGGGTATGAACTTTGCAGCAAAGTCAAGTCGGACCTTCAGACCTCCCATATCCCGTTTGTCATGCTCTCTGCACGTTCCGATGAGGAGGACCTGATCGAGGGACTGGAAGTAGGGGCGGACGATTACATTACCAAACCCTTCGAGCTGAAGATCCTTGAGGCCAGGATCAAAACCCTCATCGAGAACCGGCAGAAATTAAGGAAACTGTTCGGCTCCAGCCTTATTGCTGACCTCAGGAAAGTCACCACCAACTCCGTCGACAACAAATTCCTCAGGCATTCCGTGGAGATCGTGGAAAAAAACCTGATTAATTCTGAATTCGGGGTACAGTCCCTCGCAGAACAGCTTAACATCAGCCGCAGCCTGCTGCATAAAAAACTCACCTCCATCGTGGGGCAATCGGCCAATGATTTCATCGTTTCCATCCGGCTGAAACATTCGGCAAAACTGATCCTGGATGGAAACAGGAAGATCTCCGAAATTGCTTACCAGGTCGGGTTCAACGATCCCAAATATTTTACCCGCTGTTTTAAGAAATTTTTCGGCAAGACTCCATCTGAATACATGCATCAGCAAATATGATTCCGCCTTAATCCTCCATTATTACAGGATAATCCACCATCCTTGAATGGCATGGCTTTAATTTTGTTCAGATCGGCGCAAACTAATCACTTAACCTACCTTGATATGAAAGACTATGTTTTGACTTTCCTACGCATCGTCTGTGTTTTCCTTATCCTTGGACTGCCTACTGCAACAGCAGCGCAGCAAACGACAGTAAAGGGAAGGATCACGGATGCCGCCTCGGGGGAATCCATTCCCGGTGTAAATATCCTTATCCAGGGAACCACCGTCGGGGCGGTGAGCAATCTGAACGGTGAATTCACACTTGAAACGGATGGCCCGGATGCCGTCCTGGTTTTTTCCTTCGTGGGTTACAATACCCAGACAGTGCCGCTCAACAGCCGCACCTACCTGGAGATTTACATGACGGAAGAAATCGTTTCGATCGATGAACTGGTTGTGGTCGGATACGGGACACAGCGGAAGAGCGACCTTACCGGTGCGGTTTCCGTCGTGAATGCCGACGACCTTGAAAAGGTGCACTCCAATGATATCTCAAAGGTGCTGCAGGGCCAGGCCAGCGGGGTGACGGTACACTCAAGCGGGGAGCCGGGCGCAAACCCCCGGATCAAGATACGGGGCATCGGGTCCTTCCGCGATACTGAACCACTTTACGTGATCGACGGTGTGCCTGTCAGCGGAATGAGTGACTTCTCGCCCAGCGACATCGAATCCATCCAGGTCCTGAAGGACGCTTCCGCCTGCGCGATTTACGGGGCCCGCGGGGCCAACGGCGTGATTATCATCACCACCAAAAAGGGGAAGGAAGGCAAGATGAAGATCACCTATAACGGGAGCTACGGGATCCAGAACATCGTGAAACGGATGGACATGTGCAACCGTGTAAAGTTCCAGGAAATGAACACCATTGCCCGTTCGAATGACCTG
>CAYSJH010000002.1:0-113989 GCA_964431315.1 uncultured Bacteroides sp.
CCCGGGTCGGATTAAACAGATCCCGGGTCGGATTAAACGGATCCCGGGTCGGATTAAACGGATCCCGGGTCGGATTTGAAGGTCAGTCATGACGCAGGGCCCTGACCGGGTCAATGCGGGCCGCCCGGATGGCCGGGTAGAGTCCCGCTGCCAGGCTGATCACGATCGAAAAAGCAACGGCCCCAAAGATCAGCCATAAGGGGAAATAAAACAGGTCGATGGGACCAAGGTCCGACTTGATGATCGCGGAGTTCATGATGGAATTCGCAATGCGGGTGACCACCCAGCCGAGCATCAGTCCGAATACGGCGCCCACCAGCCCGATGCAGGCCGCTTCGATGAAGAAGATGAACTTGATCTCGTTCTCGCTTCCGCCGACCGCCTTCATGATGCCGATCTCCCGGGTCCTTTCGAGAATTGACATCAGCATGGTATTGATGATCCCAAGGGCGGCAATGATCAGGGCGATGGTCCCGATGGCTCCCAGCAGACCGTCCATGATGAGGAAACTACGCTTGATCTCCTTCAGTTGATCGGCAATGGCGAATACACCCACGCCCATGGACTCGATCTGTTTCCTGACAGCAGTCAGTTTTTCCATATCATCCACCCTGACATAAATGGAGCTGTAGGTTCCTTCTCCCTTGTCCCCCCCCAGGATATCCCATACGCTTGAAAAACTGACTCTGGGGATCTCTCTGGCCGTCAGCTCGGGAACAAATAATCCGCCCCTGAAACGGTCGAAGGAGAATTCATCCCTGCGTTCCACTATTCCACAGATGGTGTAGGTTCTTTCCACTTCCCGGAAAGGTTCAAAATTCCGTTTCATCAGTATACCAAGTGGATTGGAAGGAAAGTCCTCATTCAGCGCAGCTGTAAAAAGCGTGATCTCCATACCGATAACCGAATCACCGGCTATGATGCGTGTGCCTTTCAGGCTATCCTCCCTTGAGAGGGTATATTCCAGTCCCGGATAATCTACGATCAGTCCCAGATCACGTAATGTCTCCCAGCGGATCACGACCGCCCGGCTGCTGTCTGAAGGATAAAAATCACCTGCAAGCAGATCATTATATGGATTATACCGCCTCATGGATGCCGGGAATGGCTGGATGCTTTTCTGGGTTTCCCTGTGGTTTAATTTCAGTTTTCCGGCGAATGTTTCTTCCGGGAATGCAATTTCCACATGATCAATTTCCCGGATCGCCTTCAGGATTGAATCAGTGAGCGGTTCCGGTTTCTCACCCATCATATCGGCAATCCCGGAGACGTCCCCTTCCATGATTTCCTCCATGTTGATTTTTTTCGGCGTGACATTCATGCTGGTAAACAGATCGTTTTCCTTAAATGCATCGGTGATGTTTTTCTGCATGCCGGTCCCGAAGGATACCATGGAGGTCAGGGCCCCGATGCCGATGACCACTCCCACGACCGTAAGGGTTGACCGCAGCCGGGTACGCCAGAGGTTCGAGAATCCCATCCGTGTCATGTCCTGCAGGTTCATACGATGCCCCCGTCCTTAAGTGTAATGATCCGATTACTGATGGTCTCTGCCGTCTCCTTGTCATGGGTAACCATCAGGATGGTCAGTCCCCTTTCACGGTTCAGCGATACCAGCAGATCAATTATTTCGGCAGATGTGCTGCTGTCCAGGTTTCCCGTGGGCTCATCCGCCAGGATCATGCTCGGTTCATTGGCCATTGCCCTGGCAATGGCCACACGCTGTGCCTCTCCTCCCGATAGTTCTGAAGGCAGATGGCCGACACGGCCTCCCAGTCCCACCTGTTCCAGCAGGACCCCGGCCCTCTCTTTCCTCTCTTTACGCGGAACTCCTGCAAAGATCAGGGGCAGCATGATATTCTCCAGCGCCGTACTGTTCGGGATGAGATTGAAGGACTGGAAGATCATCCCCACGGCAGAGCGCCGGTGCAGTGCCAGCTGGTAACGGTTCATTTTTCCGAGTTCCTGCCCGTTGAATTCTATTTTCCCGGAAGTCGGCCTGTCGAGTCCCCCCACTAAATTCAACAGCGTCGATTTCCCTGAGCCTGATTTTCCGACAATGGAAAGGTAGGCGCCCCGGGGTACCTCGAAACTTACATCCTTCAATGCAGGTATATCCACCTTGCTTTTCTGGTAGATACGCGTCAGTCCCTCTACTTTCAGTATGATCGACATTTAAGTATTAAACTGATTTCGGCCGGAGAAATTATTCATCCGTCCGGATTTTTCCGGCACTTTTACAGATAAGAGTCAACCAGGCTTATGAGGGATAATTTTGATTCGATGTCTTCCTTATCCATCGCGGGACCCGGCCGGATCATGATTTCGACCTTATCCCGGGGAAGGATATCGAAATAATTATCATAGAAAAAAACATCCGGATCATCGGCCGAGAGATATACGTTCTTAGCCAGCTTATCCGTACGGATGACCAGTTTCAGGCCGCTTCCATCCCCTTCAAGCGTCCATTCGATGTCGGGCCGCGGCAATTCCAGGTCCTTTACAGGTTTAAAATACAGGATGTTCCCGTACTGCTGCCCGTCGACGGTGCGGAGACTGCAATCCAGCAGGATATTGTCTCTTTGGGCAAGGTCGGGCACAATCGCGGGTACGGGGGAGGTAAAATGCCTGCGGCTGGCGTTTGCCGGAACGACAATATCTGAGGAATTCGTCCACAGGATATTCCCGTCGAAGTCCATCAGCCTCAGCTCCATCTTTGCCGCTGCGTCTTCCCGGCGGTCCGATACGACCCAGACGCTAGCCGTATCGCCGTCGATCTGGGGGGAGATCAGGATGTCACGGTAGGCCTTCCTGGCAAAATAGTGCTGGGCTTTCCAGTTTCCGTAGTAGTCGATGGTGGACCAGGAGGCAACCGGCCAGCAGTCGTCGATCTGCCAGAACAGGCTGCCCATACACCAGGGCATGTTCTTGCGGTGCCCTTCCATGGCCACCCGTGTTCCCTCGGCCTGGAGTACCTGTCCCACGTAAAGGAACATTGGAAAATCCTTCGGCTTCCGGTAATCCTGCAGCATGTAATATTCGATCGTGCCGTTGCCGATGCTGCTCCGCTGGTGTGATTTCATGACATCGGAGAAGATGTCCCAGTCTTCTTCAAGTGCGAATTTCCTGATCGTGTTCAGTTCAGGGAAGGACTGGAACCCGTATTCGGACATAAAACGGCACTTGAGGGTGCGGTAGGTTGTAAAAGGTTCCTTTCCCCACCAGACACCCCAGTAGTGAACATCCCCGGAGACCCTGTTCTCGGGTATGCCCATCCCGGCACTGGGGGAGGAGGACCAGTAGAATTTTCCGGGGTCGTACCTGGCAACGACCTCGGGAAGTACCCGGTGGTAATTGTCCTCGTAGGCTTTCCAGATCGCATCGGCCACTTCCCGTCCCTGCGTCTTTTCCGTCGTTTCCTTCCATTTCCAGTAATACCATCCGCTCAGGCATTCTTTGTTCCCGCACCACAGGGCAATGCAGGGATGGTTCCGGAGCCTTTTCACATTGTCGACTGCTTCCTGCCTGACGTTTTCCAGGAAAGGCCCGTCACCCGGGTACATTGAGCAGGCGAACATAAAATCCTGCCAGACCAGGATCCCTTTTTCATCGCAGAGGTCGTAGAACAGGTCTTTCTCATAGATCCCGCCGCCCCAGACCCTGAGCATGTTCATATTGGCATCGGCGGCGGATTGCAGGATGTGCCGGTAGCGTTCCGGCGTGACCCTGTCCAGGAAGGCATCCTGCGGAATGTAATTTGCACCCTTCATGAATACAGGCCTTCCGTTTACCCTGAAGAAGAAGCTTTTACCTTCCTTATCCGGTTCCTGCACGACTTCTATCGTCCGCAGGCCAATCCGAGCAGAGATTTCAGAGACCACCGGTGCTCTGTTCGATGACCTTACAGGTGCCACTTCCGATGACCTTTCCGGCGCTTCGGCCGATGACTTTTCAGATGCCCTATCCGGAGCCCCCATTGATGCCCCGTTCGATAAGATGAATTTTATGTTGTAGAGGGATTGTTCCCCGAGCCCGTTCGGCCACCAGAGTTCGGGCTCAGCAATGGTGAAGTTCTCACGGATCGTATTCGCGCCGGCGGCAAGCTTCACCTGCCGGGAAAGGACTTCGCTGCCGTTGACCAGGCCGGTCAATGTAAGGGAGGTCTCTCTGGTAGATCTGATCTCGAGGTTTGCTGTCAGTTCAGCCTTTGATTCGCTGAGTTCGCCCTGCTGAATGAACAGGTTATCGATCCTTGCCACGTCCCATGCCCTCAGGACCACTTCCTTCCATATGCCGCTGGTCACGAACCTGGGTCCCCAGTCCCACCCGAAATGATACCCTGCCTTCCTGATGAACATGCTTACTTTTTTGTCCCCCAGGCCACCGATCTCAGAGAGGTCGTTAGGCGGGTCAGGGAATTTGTAGCCGAGCCCTCCGAGCTTTACGAGTCCCACTTTCACCGGGGAATGAAAACAGATCCTCAGCACATTCTCTCCAGGTTCCAGTACATTACTGACGTCGGCCTGCCATTCCCTGAACATATTATCGGCGGTGAGAATCAGCGTATCGTTCAGGATTACATCGGCATAAGTGTCGAGTCCCCCGAAAAATAACTCCACCCTGTCTTTTTCCAGCATTTCACCGCTCACCCGGAAGATGGTCCGGTATTCCCAGTCCGTCTTATCGATCCACTGCTGCTCATGCTCGTTCAGACGCCAGTAAGGATCCTCGATTTTCCCGTTGGCCAGCAGGTCGGTGTGCACGCATCCGGGTACCGAGGCCGGCAACCATTCCTCTTCCTCAATGTTCCGGAATTCCCAGTTATCATGAAGCCTGATCTCTGTCATAACATTCGTTTTCCTGCAGGAGCAGGTGATCATGGGGATGAAGATGAAGAGCCATGCAATTTTTTTCATTTTTAAACACTGTTCGGATGGGTATCTTTTATTTCTTAAGGCCTTTGAACTCCTTCCCGTTCTGGTAAAGGATGAGTGAATCGACCTTTCCATCCTGATTTCGCAGGAATTCGATTTCGGCTTCCACCACCTTCAGGAAAAAACGGGTCGTCGAGGAGGGAAAGATCTGGAAGGCGGCCTGGCCGGTAGCCTGCTCCGTCAGTTTCCCGTCATCGAGGAAAATCTTTATAATGAATCCGGGCTGGAGTTCATATTCGCCGGTATATTCCCGGAGTAACTCCAGGGGGACTTCCACTTCTGTCTTAACGGGGACCTCCAGGCTAGTTCTTTTCCCGGTTGCAGATGGTCCCCGGCTACAGAAAACGGCCTCCATTGCCCCGTCGGATCTTTCCGTGAATTCGATGGTTGCCAGGTCATTCTCGTACATGAATTTCTGTCCCGTAAGGGGGACGATCCTGTACCGGGGATTTTCCTTGCGCTGGGAGTAAAGCTTATCCTCCTCCAGGATGATGTATCGGATGGCACTGTCTTCAAATACGTAGGTACCGGCAAATTTTTTCAGGACATCGGGGGCAAGATGGATCGTATCCTTCTCCTCGGGGAAAGGTTTTCCGATGGTTATGGCTGCGATCTTTGTTGAAAGGGTCCCGGGCCCCATATCATCGCGATTGCTCAGCATTGTCACGAAGACCTTCTCCTCAGGCAGGTATAAGGCAAAGGTCCGGAATCCGTAGATTCCGCCGCTGTGTTCATAGGTGGGACTTCCGCTGATCCGGCTCAGGAACCACCCGTAACCGTAATCGATATTATCGCCGTTGTTCAGGGTATAATTGGTAAAGGCTTTATCCAGGCTTTCCCTGGAAACCAGCCGGCATTCATGCAGGGCCGTGTTCCATTTAAAAAGATCGTCCAAGTTTGTCATGATGGCACCTGCCCCGTAGGGATTGGTCATACTCACGTATTCAGCATTTACGAATTCATCACCGTCCTTCTGGTATCCGTATGCCCGGTTTCTGATCACCTTCTTCTGGCTGCCGTAATAGCTGTTTTTCATGTCCAGGGGCTGAAAGATGTTCTTTTCAAGGAATTCCGGGTAGCTCATCCCGGATGCCTTCTCAATAATGTATCCCAGCAGGAAATAGGCGGAATTGTTGTACTGGAATTTCGACCCTGGCGCAAAGTCCATAGGCTGGTTCTTGAATATGTCGATGATCTCTGCGGGACTGTAGTCCAGCCTTCCCTTTTTCATGACATCATCGACGGAAGTGAAGTCTTTGATTCCGGATGTATGGATCAGCAACTGGTGGATGGTGATGGTATGCCCCTGGGTGGGATAGTCCTTAATGAACCGGGTGATGTCATCCGTAAGGGACAGCTTGCCCTGCTCCATGAGCATCAGGATGCAGACGGCAGTGAACTGCTTGGTAATGGAACCGATCTCGAAAACCATCTCGGGTTTCATCGGAACATCGAGCTCCAGGTTTGCCATGCCGTATGCCTTGCGGAAAATAACTTCACCGTTTCTGGCCACCAGGACCGTTGCGCCCGGTTCGCCGGCAGGGTACTGCCCGAGGATCATGGCGTCCAGCTTTTTATCGGGTTTCTGAGCCTGCGCAGGGATAATCAGGCATGTGAGGAGCAGCATTTGCAACATACCTTGCAGGATGAATCGTGCGGTGTTTTTCATTTTACTGGATTTAAGGGTTTTGTGTATTTCTGGACGAAAAGGGTGCTTGAAGAAATTAAAATAATAAATAACCTCTGGCCGGCGGGGATATTCGGAGATCAGGAAAAAGAATTTCTGAACAGGAAATACTGTCACGCGGGATAGGAATGTGAATGCGTTGTCTCATCGGGCAACCTTCTATTCCAGGGTTGCGAAATAGGATTTTTGAAGGTTGAGCACATAGTCCCTGTGCTGCGAAAAATTCACCCAGAGTTCCTTATCGCATTCAGCCAGGTCCTTGCACTGGAAGCAGCAATCGAATCCCTTCTCCCGTGCACAGGGGATGATGGTGCATTTCTGAACGATGATTCCCTTTGGCTTTTCCTCGTTCTTGCAGCCGTAGCAGAAAAATGCCTCCGGGTCGAATTCGATCCCGCGTCTTTCTGCCATTTTCCAGTCCTCAAAAGTTTTCTTTTTCAGCTCCGGATCATTTTCCAGTGTTGCCTTCAGGAGGGTGCATTCCGGGGTGCACCTGTATCCGCAATAGGTAAACTTCTCCGGATCGGGTGTGTCATCATCTCCTGCGGCAGCTGCAATCAGCTTGCTGCCTGAAAGCAACAGGCAACAGGCAGCACAGGCCCTGGAACCCTGTGCAATAAATGAACGGCGGGAAAGATCGGTCTTCATTGGATACAATTTAGAGGTGGATGCATAAATTTATGGAGAAGGCTGCCGAAAACAAAAATATTTGCGGAATTATTTGGAAATGATTGCTCCGGCCCGGTTTTCTGCATGTGCGGTAAACGGGCCTGGAATGCCGGGGATTGCCGGCGCGAATCCTTTCTGCGCCCATAGGTGGAGCAACCCGTCACTGGAATGATACATTTTGCCAAAATATTTTCTGTGTTTCATTCCGTATATTTAATTTCGCGCCTTAGACAATTCACTCTGAAATGAAAACACTGCAGAAAGTAGCTTTAATGACCGTGCTGCTGGCCGGTGTGTTGACGGCAGGAGCACAGGAAAATCCGGATACAAGCTACTGGAGCCAATCCGGTAAGGTCGGACTGACTTTTTCCCAGGTGGGTTTATCGAACTGGGCGTCCGGCGGTGATCCCTCGGTTTCCTTCAACGGCATACTGAATTACAGTTTCAAATATGAAAAGTCCCCCCACCTCTGGCAAACCTTGCTGGATGCAGGTTACGGGACACAACGGATCGGCAATTCAGGTAAATCCTTTAAAAAGACCGATGATAACCTGGTATTTATCACACGGTACGGTTACCGGATCGGTAAAAAATGGTACGCTTCAGCCATCGGGAGTTTCAGGACACAATTTTTCGATGGTTTTAAATACGAGGAGGATTCAGCCATTTTCTTATCCGGCTTCATGTCTCCGGCTTACTCCAAGGTTGGTCTGGGGGTCACCTACAACCATAAATTCTCCGACAGCGAATCCTTCTCATTCACCTTTTCACCGCTGAACGGCAAGACAACATTCGTACTGGATGATAGCCTTTCCGCCAGGGGGGAATACGGGGTTGAGCCCGGTAAAAAGGTCAGGTTCCGGGGCGGTCTGGACCTCATGATAACCCTGAAAAAGGAGTTGATCAAGAACATCACCCTGAACACGACTCTCTCTCTGTTCACCCCGTATGAGGACATGGGAGTGACGGATGTTAACTGGGATCTGGCCCTCTGGTTCAAGATCAATGAATTCTTCTCTGCGAACATTTCAACCCAGATGATCTACGACCAGGATGTCAATTTTGTGAATGATGCGGGACAATCCTATAATTCGGCCGTACAGTTCAAGGAAGTCCTCGGGATAGGCCTGACCTATTCCTTCTGACAGGATTACCAGACAAACGGGATAAGCCGGTAGCGGGTTTTTGATGCGTAGTCCCGGTATCCATCCAGTTCAGCCACCAGGGTACGGTCCTCCAGGTATGTACGGATAACAAGTATCACCAGCGTTGCGGTGGCCGTAATGAATCCGTAAAGGGAGCCTACGATCATGGCTGAGGCAAAATTGGCCAGGGAAAGTCCCAGGTAACCCGGATGCCGGACGATCTGGTAAGGTCCCCGGCTCACCACCTTATGATTTCGATCATGCTGGATCCTGACGGTCGTTTCAAAATGGGTGTTCACGGCCATGGACCAGTAAACCAGGTTGAATGATCCTGTAAACAGGATTATTCCAGGAAGGATGAACCAGGGACTGAGTCCGGACCAGCCGAACCTGCCCACATCGAGTGACATCAGGATGGTATGCCCATACAGGCCGATCGTCCCGAATACGATGAGAAGGATCTTATCCCATGACTTGGCATCTTTTTTTCTGTTCCAGCCCCCCCGTTCGTTCAGCAATTGTGGATTCACCTTCAGGATCACAAGCAAGCCGGCAAGGTAATAGATCATGTTCAGAAGGGCCCATATCCAGGCACGACAGAGGTCAATCCTTCCGGCAAACAGGAAAAAAATTGCACCTGTGAACACGGGACCCTGGATGTGTCCGATGAGCTCCTTTCTGCCGTAGCGGTCCAGTTTCACTTTTACCCTGTGCATGTCCGGTCAGTTTTTCCCATTGACGGAGATCCCCATCTTTTTCATCAGCTCAGTGGCGTTCAGGGTCTGGCAGACACCTCTTCTGAGTTTGTAATCATAAATAAATTCCTCCTCTTCGATCTGAACTTCGAAACAGTAATTTAAAACCTTACCGGGAAATTCCTCTTCCAGCATGCTGAGTTCCAGGTCATGTGTGGCTATGAGTCCCATGCTGCCCTCCCGGATAAGTTGCCGGATGAACATTTCGGATCCGAAGTGCTTGTCCCTCGAATTGGTCCCCTTTAAAATCTCATCCAGTATCACCAGGACTTTTTCCCCGGTCTTCAGCACATCAAGGATCATCCTCAGCCTTTTCAACTCTGCATAAAATGTCGATTCCCGGCTGTTCAGTGAATCCCTGACCCGCATGCTGGTAAGCATCCTTAACGGACTCCATGTCATTTTTGAAGCGATTACCGGGGCTCCGGCACCGGCAAGGACCACATTCACCCCGACGGTTCGGAGAAAGGTGCTTTTTCCCGCCATATTCGATCCTGTGATTAGCATGAATTCGCCCGGTTTGCTGATCTTCAGGTCGTTCCGGATGTTTTCGGCAGGAGGGATCAGCGGATGTCCGAGAGATTCAGCCTGTATGATCACATTCCCGCTCCCGGGTTCGGGGAAAACCGCATCCGGATGGTTGAACTTAAAATTTGCCAGGCTGTTCAGGGCTTCGAATTTACCCAGGATGCCAAACCATCCCGGTACTTCTACTGCGTTTGCAGCTTTCCATTTTTCAAGCCGGAGCATGCATTGGAGGTCCCACATCAGCAGACCGTTCAGAACTACGCCCATGATCATATTAAGCCTCCTGTCGAACTGCATCACCAGGCGGGCGAGGTACTTCAACTGTTTACCGGCCCTGATGCCCGAGGATGCAAGATCTGACAGGAGCCGCTTCAGATATTCTGCCTGGAATTCTTCCTGCTCAATCAGGAAGATGAGGCTGGAGAACCTGTCGATCAGATTATATTTTCTGCTGAGCTGGTTGTGATGATGATTGATCCGCCTCAGGTTCAGTCCCACTATACCCAGCTGCACAAGAACCAGGAATACGGGTACATTATAGGGGATCCAGCGGAAGGACAGGAAGGTGCAGAGTATGGTCAGTGGAGGCAGGGACCACAGCAGGACAAGGTATATCCGGCTTTGCCTCAGGAAGGGTTTTTCATCCATCCATTCTTGCAGCCGGGCATAATCTTCACCGGCTTCGCCTGACATTCTTCCGGTGGCCAGGAAAACCTGTCTCCAGTCGTTCTTCTCAGCCAGTTCGCTGACGGCCGCCTGACGGCTGATTATTTCGTCTGACGGGGATGCCCTGCCGAGCCATCCGGCAAGCTGATCCCTTCCCCTGCTGGTGCCGGTCCGGTTCAGGTACTGGAATAGGGAGTATTCACCGAATACATCCAGGTCGGATGAATAGCCGTGTTCCTGATCCGAATACTCGGTACCGGGTTGGAAACCTTTACAATCCCCGGCAAGTGCCCGGATCTCCTCTTCGTTGATCATGATCAGCTGGCCGAGTAATTTATTTCTGGATGATAATCCGGATCCCAGCTTCACAGCCACCAGGAAGAGGACAAATGCGGACAGGGATGAAAGAACCGCAAACACCGGGCCTGTCCTGTGCCAGTGAACCAGGAGGAAAATGGCCAGAGCGAAAAGGACCAGCCGGACCAGTGAATAAAGGTTCAACAGCTTCCTGATCCTGTTCGATTCCAGTTTCGCTGTATCTGCTTTTGACTGGTATACGATTCGTGGATCGGGTGACATTACCTCAGGATTTCATCAAGTATGCCCGCTGCATCTTCAACGTATTTTTTGCATTTTTTTTCAAAATATGCACCTTTATCGGCCTCCTCTGCACCTTCACGGGTTTTCAGATCCACCCCGAGCAATTCCCTGCAGCTCAGGCTGCCGTGCATTTCAAGGAAACGCCTGTTAAAAGCTTCCATCAGGGAGTAGGTTTTGTCCCGTGCAGCCTGATCCTCCGGATCAATTCTGCCGTACCTTGCCCCGATCACCATGTAGGCTCCGGTGACGGCCCCGCAGGTTTTCTGCATCTGGGCCATGCCTGCGCCGAATCCGGTTGCGATCCTGAGGGAATCCGGAACGGGTATACCGGTAAAATCTGATTTGGAGGCCAGGACGGATTGGGCGCAGTTCAATCCACTGCTGAACAGCTTACCTGCTGCTTCCTTTGTCATGTGTGATGAAATTTTGAATTATAATGCTGGAAAATTAGGCAATAAACTTCTAATTTTCCTGGGTAAATAGTTTAAATTTGGTGCAGGCGTTTAAAACGTCTGATCAAAAAAGGTAGTTCATTATGGCTGTCCGGGACATATTGATGTTCATCGCCCTGGCTTGCATCGTCTGGTCGGTAACGGCGCTGATGCTGATTTCGGGGAAGGTTTCGAGAAGCGGGATCAGGGTCCGGTTTCTTCTCATCACCATTCTTTTCTTCCGTTACATTTCCGTTTATGAGGACCTGACAAGGAAAGAAACCGGCAAAACGGGTCCCCTGGTTTATCATTTTGCCATCCCGCTCTGGATAGCCCTGATCCTCGTGATCATCTGGATCATCCTCAGCATATTCGCATGAATTCCCGGTCCCCCTGGCCGGGGGGGACCAGAACCATTCAGGTCCGGGACCGTTTTCCAGAACCATTCAGGTCCGCGGTTTTCCGTAAACATGGTCGCCGATCCGGCGGACCCTGTTTATTTCCTCATCGCTGAGCGGTCCCAGTTCCAGGGTCCTCAGGTTTTCACGCATCATTTCGACGCTGCGGGTTCCGGTCAGGCAGACATCGACCGAGGGATTGCTCAGGACAAAACGGTAGCAATCGCTGGCCGAAAGGGGTTTCTCACCGGGTGGCATTTTACTTTCTTTCAGCAGCTGGCCCCAGCGGGTGGCTGTATATGCAACTATGCCGGGCCTGTTTTCAGCCGGTAGAAGGGGGAAGACGTCTTTTTCCGCTCCGCTGTTGACAGCATTGTAACGGAGGTGGAACACATCGATCTCCCCGTCAGCGGCAAGCAGGGGGAATAATAAACGGTTATGCGACGATATCCCGATGAAACGCACCAGTCCCCTTTCCTTAAGCTCCAGGACCCACTCCAGTATTCTTTTACGGGGTTTTTTGATGTAGTAACCGAGGAAGAGAACATCGACGTACTCGAGCCCGAGCTGTTTCAGTCCCCCTCTGAAACGGGGATTGCCAAGTGCCCGGCTGTGCGTGTATTCCGCCATGGAAACCACAAGCCGGTCACGCCTGCCGCTGGAAGTAATGTTCCGGATGGCTTCGACCATTCCCTTCTTACGACCCTGTATGAAACTGCCGATGGTAAAGTAGTTGCATCCCTTTTCGAATGCTTCCTCGTAGGCTTCCGCCGGCGCGCCGTAACTGGAAGCAATCCCAAGCCTGCCAACCTCGAGTCCCGTCCTCCCGAGGGTTGTTTTTTGCTGAAAGTTCATAATGGAATAAGGTAAATAAGGATGGACAAAGATAATCATTGCGGTCACCCGGAAGATCACTTCAGCAGTTCGAGGTCAATTTTTTTCCCGGTTGAGCTGATGAAATTACCTGTTGCCAGCTGAATATCCACTTTCCCTGTGCAGGATGCATTGAAACGGTATAAAACTGTGCCAAGGACCAGATCTTCCAGGGATTCTTCCGGCCCGGTATTAACACCGATCTGCCGCAGTACGGCGAATCCTTCCACCGGGGCCAGGATGCAATCCGGCCGCATGAGGGTTCCGATCATGGCCAGCTGAATGACGCCGGTCTCACTGGTTTCCCGGCCGGTCAGGACGGAGACATCCTGTTCACCTCCCGTCAGGGTATAGCGGTCATCGGTAAAGTCGTCCCATGTGCCGGCAGGATCCACTTCAATGATCCAGGCATTCTGCCTGACAGCAGCCTCGCTGGTTTCAGGCCTGGGGGTTTCCAGCCGGTCCAGTTCGATCCGGATGTTTGCCGGACCCATCTGAAGGTTCAGCTCGACACTGTCGCGGACATAGATATCCTGGCTGGCAAATACGGCCTTGATGTTACCATCTTCGACCATGGCAGGTATGGTGTGAACCTCCAGGATCCGTTTTTGCGGGTTGTCGGGATCATGAAGGATGAAAAATATGCTGAGGACGGCAAAATCATCATCGGCGGGGAAGCTCAGGATCATGATCTCGGTGCAGGACTCATCCAGGTATAACAGGGGATATTCATCTGTGGGAATGATCCGGATGATGGAAAAACCGCCACCGGCAGGGATCTTTTCTCCGGGAACCTGGAAACCCATCTGGTCCGCCATGGCAATCATGGCGCAGTTCCCCACCGGGAGTGCGGTCCGGATAAGCTCCGTAAGCGGCTCAACCGGGACCGGCCTTAAAAATTCGCTGAAACGGCCTGTCCGTTCACAACCGGCCGCAACCACCAGGAAAGTAAAGATGAAGTATTTCAGGATGCCTCTCATGATGAGGATCGGACTGCATGGCTTTATACGTCATACGGGGGACCAGGGTTCCGGTTTCAGAGGATAAAAGGAATAAACATTTTGGATTCCCGCATGTAATCGGCATATTCCTGCCCGAATTTCCTGTTCATTTCCCCTTCTTCAATCCTGGCAGTGAGGTAAAGAGCAATGAAATTGAGGATAGACAATCCGATCTGGATCCCTTCCGGGTCTTTCATCAGGACGCCGAAACCAAGAAGGACCAGCGAGAGGTATAATGGGTGGCGGATGTAGCGGTAAAGTCCCGTTTTAATCAGCCTCGTCGTCTCTTCCATCCGGTCACTGGGTTTCCCTTTCCCGTAAAAGGTATAAAATCCCAGGCAGGCAACCAGGAGTGAACCGGTGAGCAGGATCCAGGAGAATACCTGGTACCAGATGAAGGGATCCCTGAACCAGACCGGAATTTGCAGGATGACCAGCAGGATGATGCATTCGAAGGAAACCAGCCGGAAGATCCCGTGATACCGTTTTTGCCTGAGGGATATCCACCAGTTGAACCAGAGGTTTGCCAGGGTCAGAACGGCAAGGGTTATCCAGGCTGCGGTGCTCATTCCCCGTTGCTGTAATATTCGTCGAAAACCCTGGCTGAGAAAGGTTTGCCGTGGCCGGGATAGATCTTGACGGCGCCTGCGTCCAGCAGGATCTGCCAGCTGCGTTTCATGGCATGGATGTCCTCTCCGAGGACAAAGGGTCCCGGACCGGTGATCCTTGGGAATCCGCTCATGGCAAGGTCGCCCACGAATGCCTCGCCGCTTTCGAGGAGGAGTGACATGCTGCCCCCGGTATGACCGGGAGTATGAAGCAACCTGCCGCTTATGCCATAGTTTTCCAGTGCGAGTCCCTCATCCTCCAGGCGGATGTCGGCTGATACGGGTTTCAGATTTGATCGGATGGATGGTGCCATAAGCGGTATAAAGACGACAAGGAATTTCCCCCATACGCCGATTCCCCCCGGGAAAGGTTCTTTATTATCCTCCAGCCAGGCAGCCTCCCTGTGATTGATTGCAATCCGGGCACCGGTCAGTTCCTGTATGTCCTTCAGGGAACCCCGGTGGTCCCAGTGCCCGTGTGTAATAAAGATCATTTTAATGTCATGGGGGTCGATGGAACGTTCCTTCATTGCTTTTATGAAAATCCCGGAAGATTTCGGGGGACCCGCATCCACCATAAGGAATCCGTCCGAACCCCTGATGAGGTAGCAATTGGTGATCTTCATTTTCAGTGGAATGATATCTTGTACCATATCG
This sequence comes from uncultured Bacteroides sp., assembly GCA_964431315.1. Taxonomy (GTDB): domain Bacteria; phylum Bacteroidota; class Bacteroidia; order Bacteroidales; family SM23-62; genus SM23-62. The sequence goes on from CAYSJH010000002.1 coordinate 14,953, forward strand.
TATGGATTTTTCAAGGAATTAGTTACATTTATGGACTGAACAGGGACCAAATAAATTTACAAAGAATGCATCGACAAACCTTGAACCGACGTACTTTTCTAAAACATACTGCAATTGCCGGGACGGGGGCAGCCCTGATTCCAGGACTGCTGCCCCTGAAGGCATCAGGCCGGCAGACGGAATCGGCTCTGGCAGGTAAAAAAGTACTTTTCATTTACGGGGGATGGGAGGGACATGAGCCGGAAAAATGCCGTGACATATTCGTTCCCTGGATGGAAAGCGAAGGTGCCGCTGTGACGCTTTCCACTTCCCTTGACACTTATGCCGACAGGTCCCTTATGAATAACCTTGACCTGATCATACAGATTTTCACCATGTCGAGCATTAAGCCGGAACAGGAAAAGGGTCTGCTCGAAGCGGTGAAGGGCGGAGTGGGACTTGCAGGCTGGCACGGGGGACTGGGAGATGCATTCCGGCAGAACGTGGAGTACCAGTTCATGGTCGGGGGACAATGGGTGGCGCATCCCGGGGGCGTGATCGATTATGAAGTGAATATTATCGATCATAATGACGGGGTCACCAAGGGCCTTTCCGATTTTAAAATGCATTCCGAGCAGTACTTCATGCATGTGGATCCGAACGTTAAAGTACTCGCCACCACAACCTTCAACGGTGATCATGCCGAATGGATCGACGGGGCCACCATGCCGGTGGTTTGGAAAAAAGTATACGGAAAGGGGAGGGTTTTTTATTCCACCCTGGGCCATGTGGCATCGGATTTTCAGGTCCCCGAAGCCCTGGAGATCATGAAGCGGGGGATACGCTGGGCCAGCAAGAGCAAATACAAACCCCTGCCCAAATGGCTGAGCCCGGTCTACCCGGGCAAAACCGCATAGCCTTCCCGTTTAGCAGAGTCGTTTCACCCCCGGTTCCAATTATTCAAGGAATTTTTATAAATAATGTAAATTATACTTGACAAATAGTAAAGTATATATTACATTTGTTAATGTAAACTTTACATAGTAATGGAACTTAAGAATAATATCCGGCGTCTGAGGTTTGAAAATGGGGATATCTCACAGGAAACCCTTGCAGGGGAAGTGGGGGTGACACGCCAGACCATTCATTCCATTGAAAAGGGGAAGTTCATTCCATCGACCCTCCTGGCCTTTAAGCTGGCCAGGTTTTTCGAGGTGCGGGTGGAAGATGTTTTTTTCCTGGCCAACGATAACCGGTGATCAGCATCATGGCCAAACTTCATAAACGAACCGTCCGTGCCCTGACCCTGGTAACCGGGATACTGGGTGTACTGACCCTTCTCTGGCTGATCTTCGATTACGTCCTGTATGACCGCCTCCAACCGCTTGTGCTTCAGTTTAAAGACCTGGGTGAGCTTGAAAAGTTGAGCAGTTTCATCTGGTTGAGTTTTCTTTTCATGTTTTTCTTCCATCTGCTGGCTGCCGGTACCCTGCTTATCCAGATGCGTTATCTTGTGAAGATCCAGGCGCTCAGCATCCTGGCAATTGCCGTGGGTGTTATTTCATTCCTGGGAGTTTTCAGCGACTGGGCCGTTCTCGGGGATATCGGAAAAGAGTATAAAATGGGATGGGATACCGCAGGAGAATGGAGGATACTTTACATACTCCTGGGGATCCACTTTATATTTTTACTGCTGGTAACGGGACTGTCGGCAGGAATGCTGCGCTGGCTGAAACTTTCACCGGATGACCCGAAGATGCCGGCGAATGATGAGGTTGTTTTCGTGGTTTCTCAGTATGTCGGGAGGAACGTGAAGATCTCGGTATACCACTCGGTTGCCACTATGATATTGATCCTGATCCCGTACGGATTGATTGTAACTTACTGGCTGATCCTGAGGCTGAGGGACAGGATCGGGGAATGGTACGATGAGAAACAGTGGCGGGACATCACCCGTGCGGGATTCAATACATTGCTGCTGCTGATCCCGGCTTTGCTTTTGCTTTTCATTGCTTTCAGCTTCAGAGGGGAGCATTACCCGACCAACTTCCTCTGGTTCCCTTTCACACTGTTTGTGATCCTGTTCCTCTTTTCCTTTTTTACCCTGCTGAACTACCGCCGTAACTGAAGCCTGCGGTTCAGCTTCGTGATTTTCATCACCCGGTCCAGCGAATAAGCCCCGCTCGTTTCCTGCATGTATTCGTAAATACGGATGCTTTTTCCCAGCAGGTCCCTCGCCGTCTCCGGTTCTCCCGAAGTTTCGTAAAGATCCGCGGTTTCGGTCAGTATCCCGGCCATTTTTTCCAGGTGGTGATCCATGAATTTAACCCTGCTGTTAAGGACCTCGACCAGTTTTTCCGCAGGTGTCTCAAGAATCAGATCAAGGGTGAGGTCCAGTTCATCGCCATAGATCCTTTTTATCTCTTCGATGGTAAGGCCACCCGGAGTGGCCTCCTTAATATTCAGCAGGCGTGCGAGCATCCGGGCCAGGACCTGGCCGAGCTGTTCGATCTGTCTCATCAGGTAATCCTTTTGTTCCATTTTCGCCGGTGACTATCTTTTTTCGAACGGCGGATGCTTCATTCTTATCGGAGGATTTTTTTCAAGTTCTTCCAGCAGAAGTTCGATTGCCTTGTCCATCTGGGGATCAACGCCGCGTGCCAGCATGGACGGATCAGCGATCACCGGGTAATCGGGATCCACACCGTGTCCCTCGTTGAACCACTTGCCGTCTTTACCCATGATTCGTCCGCTGGGGACCGTATGCCCGCCGCCGTCGATGGTGCTGTGTCCGGTAGCGGGACCGATCAATGCACCCATCGTTCGGGTGCCTACGATGGGCCCGGCACCGAGGATCTTGAACCCGAACGGCAGGGCATCCCCGCCGGAACCGCTCCAGCCGTTGATCAGCATTGCTTTGGGACCGAAATTTGCCATCTCGGGCCAGTCCTCCAGGTCCCCGTTTCGGAAAAAGATGTACCCGATCCTTGGCCGCATCAGTAATTCCAGGAAGCGGTCAGATAACTGTCCCCCGCTGTTGAACCGCTCATCGATGAGTATCGCCTCCTTGTCCATCTGGGCATAAAGCTGCCGGACCAGCTGCTCCTGTCCCTGTCCGCTTGTATTAGGCATGTAAATGTAGCCTATCCTTCCCCCTGATTTCTTCTCCACGTAACTGCGGTTCTCCTCCATCCATTCCAGGTTCCGGAGCCGGTTTTCGTTGTCCATGGTCTTTATGATCAGTTTCCTCGATCCCTCCATTGAGGGTTTGCCGTTTACCGTTAATTCCACGGTGCGGTCCTCAAGTCCCTGGAACGCCGCCCAGGGCTCCTCGCCGGTATCCAGGGGTATCCCGTTGACCGCAAGGATGTAATCCCCTTCGTTCACATTCACGCCGGAGATCATCAGGGGCGAGCGTTCCTCGCTGTCCCACGCGCCCCCGTCAATGATACGGGAGATCCGGAAGGCCCCGTTCTCCAGTTTCCAGTCCACTCCCAGCATCCCGAACCTCTGTGAGGGCGGATTTTCAGGAGAGGGACCGAAAACGTAGGTATGCGAGGAATTCAGTTCCCCGATCATTTCCTCGAGGATGACCGTCAGGTCCCAGCGGGTCAACGATTGCTCGATCAGCGGTTCGTACTTCTTCCTGACCGCTTTCCAGTCCACCCCGTGCATATTCTCATCATAATAATAATCGCGGTATTTCCTCCAGACATCTGCAAAGACCTGGTGCCATTCAGCGCGGGGATCGACCATGGCTTCCATTTCACCGGTGCGGAGTTTCTTTTCGATCTTCTGTCCGGGCTTGGCATCAATTATCCCATACGATCCACGCTGGGAAACCAGCAACTTTTTCCCGTCGGCGGAGAGCTCGTAACTCCCCGCATCCTCGATGATGGTCTTTTCTTCCCTGTCCTTCAGGATCCATGTCCGTATAGAGGGACTCGATTCGTCAGAACCGCTTCTGGGGTAACGGGTGTAAATGATCTGTCCCTCTATCCCTGCAAGGTTGCTGTAGTTTCCGGCATCCGGCGGGAGGATGATCACGCGGAACTCAAGGCTGTCCGTTTCAATGATGAGATTTTCCTGCTTCTTTGTTTCTTTTCCGTCTTTTTCCGTCTCCTTCTTTTCACCGTTCTCCTTCTTTTCATTTTTTTCCTCTTCCTTAACCGTTACTTCGTCGTTTCTTTCGGCCAGGGGGGAAGCAACATCGCTTCGAAGTGAAGCCACGGCGATCCGTGTTGCATTGGGATAGATCCAGGTCTGGTCCAGGTCGCTGTAGAGGGCACTGAATGAACGGTTGGTCAGAAAATACAGGTATTTTCCCCCGGGATCGAACGCGGGCTGAAAATCATGGTAATATCCCGACGTTACCTGGTGGATGGACTGGTCCTTCACATGATAAAGGAACAGGGCGGAATGCCTGTTTGGCATCTGCTTGTCATAGGCCAGCCATTCCGAATTGGCGGACCAGGATGGGCGGAATCCCTGCATTGCGGGGTGCGACTGGAAGGGAAGGTAATCCACCCTGGTAAGCTTTCTGCTTTCAAGGGTGTAGATATTGATTTGCTGGGTATTGTCGATGAAAGCAAGCATTTTGCTGTCAGGTGACCAGAAAAGGTTGTACCGGTATCCCGGTCCAAGTTTCGTGAGTTGTTCCTCCCCGCCGGTTCCGTCCCCCGGGCGCATGTAAAGTTCATATTCACCTGTGCGGTCGGACCAGTAGGCCACGTTACGGCCATCGGGCGACCATGCGGGGTATCTTTCCGCGATGCCCGGTGTCCGGGTAAGATTCCGGATGTACCCGTGTTCGGCAGGTACGGTAAAAACGTCGCCCCTGGCTTCAAAAATTGCCCGGTTACCATCCGGACCGATTTGCCAGGACTGAATATACCCGGATACATCGGTCAGCCTGGGCTGCACGGAAGCCAGATCGGTGGCAAGGGTGATCCTGACCTCCAACGGTTTCTCGGATTCCAGGCTCATCCGGTATAGCTTCCCGTCGGCCTGGAATACCATATCCTCCGGTCCGATAGATGGATCGTAAATATCGAACTCAGAGAACATGGTCACCTGCCGCATGGATCCGTCATTGGTATTATAAACCCAGATGTTCTGCCTTTTTTCTTTTCCCCGGTCAGACAGGAAGTAGATCCTGTCACCGTGCCACATGGGTTCGGCGTCGGTGCCCGGGTTCTCGGTGATCCTGGTTGCCTCAAGGGTTTTCAGATCGAATATCCAGATATCGGAAGCATAACCTCCCTCGTACCTTTTCCAGTTCAGGCTGGCTCCCCTTTCCGGTGTATAGGCCAGTTTCTGCATGTCGGGTGAAAGACTCCCGTATTCTCCGTAGGGTACAGGCAGCTTTTCCGCCAGTCCCCCTTCCGCAGCAATTTTATAAAACTGCGAAAAGCGCTGCCTACCGCTTTCCCTGGACGATGCGAATAAAAGATGCCGGTTGTCGGAGTACCAGTCCACCACTCTTTCGGGCATTGGATGATAGGTGATCCGTACGGGTGTCCCGCCCAGGGACGAAATGACGTAGATCTCCGGGTTCCCGTCGTACATGGCCGTATAGGCAATCTTCGAGCCATCCGGTGAAAAACGGGGGGAGATCTCTTCCCCCGGCGGGGAACTTAGGTTGTGGGCCATGCCACCCTCTTTGTCCACCACCCAGATATCTCCGGCATACACAAATGCTATATGGGTGGCAGAAATATCGGGCGATCGCAGCATCCTTGCATCCACCTGGGCTCCGGCCGGGTGGATGGTAAAAAAATAAACCGTGCCGATGCACAGTATGCAAAGGAGATGTTTCATCTGGCTGGATTTTTAAGATGTTGAGATATTAAATATAAGGAAAATGTCTCAACGATCCCTATCTTTGAGCCGCTCAATTAATGGAAGGCGGGTTTATGAAAATTCATTCAGGTCTTGGCACAATTACAGGGATTTTACCTGCTGGATGTTACGGATAGATAGGGAAAGTCGACATTTTATTATGATTTATTAACAAACACCCAAATCTACTTTTGATTTATAATATATAATTGGATATATTTGCGCCGATGAGTTTAATTGTGTACTTAAAAGCGGAACATCCCGGACTAACCGAACATCTTCTAAGGGGGAGATGGTGAGGCTGAGGATGGTATGCCTGTATAGATAAATGAAGAAATAGGAAGCCGTTCTCAGCAGAATCTGGGAGCGGTTTCTTTTTGGAAGCATTGCACTTGAGGAGAAAGAATCTATGAAAATCAGACCACAGAGAGAGGGACTCTACAGTCCCGGTTTTGAGCAAGATAATTGCGGGATAGGCTTCGTTGCCCACATTCGAGGGAAGAAGTCCCACGAGATCATTAAAATGGGACTCGAAGTCCTCGAGAACATGACCCACCGCGGGGCCGAGGGAGCGGACAGTAAAACGGGTGACGGTGCCGGTATCATGATCCAGGTGCCCAGGGATTTTTACCTGATCCAGGGATACAGTGTCCCCGCGGAGGGACAGTTCGGGACCGGCATATTGTTCCTGCCCAGGGACAAACAGCAGGAAGAGGCATGCCTGGCAATCTTCGAACGGATCACGGCCGAGGAAGGGATCAGCATCATCAGCTACAGGGAGGTGCCCAGGGACAATTCCAACATCGGTGAGCTGGCCAGGGAAGCCGAACCGGAAATGAAGCAGGTACTGCTTGAAGCGGACATGGAATCCCTTGATTTTGAGCGCAGGCTCTACGTAGTCCGGAAGCGGGTGGAAAATGCGATCCGGAATTCCGATCTTTCCCTGAGGGACCAGTTTTACATCCCCAGCCTGTCCACCCGCGTGCTCATCTACAAGGGAATGCTGACTTCGGGGCAGCTGGGAGATTATTACCTGGATCTAAGGGATAAACGGCTGACATCGGCCATCGCCCTGGTCCATTCCCGGTTCTCAACCAATACGTTTCCTTCGTGGGACCTGGCCCAGCCATTCCGGTTGCTGGCCCACAACGGGGAGATCAATACCATCCGGGGTAACCGCTACTGGATGATGGCCCGTGAATCGGTGCTGCAATCGAACTACCTGGACGAGGATATGAGCAAGATCTTCCCGGTCGTGGAACCGGATAAGTCCGATTCCGCGAGCCTGGACAATGTGCTGGAATTCATGTACCTGACCGGGAAATCCCTGCCTCATGCCGTCTCCATCCTGGTCCCCGAATCCTGGAACACAAAAAACCCGATCTCGGAGGATCTTCGGTCCTTTTACGAATACCATTCCACATTCCTGGAACCCTGGGACGGTCCCGCTTCCCTGATCTTCTCGGACGGCCGCTACATTGGGGGCACACTTGACCGGAACGGCCTCCGGCCTTCACGTTACATCATTACCGATACCGATATAGTGGTCATGGGTTCAGAGGTGGGCGTCAAGTATTTTCCCCCCCAGGAGATCGTCGAAAAGGGCAGGCTCAAGCCCGGGAAGATGCTGCTGATAGATACCAAAGAGGGCAAGATCCATTACGATCCTGAATTAAAACAGGAACTCGCCACCCATAATCCCTACCGCGAGTGGCTGCAGCAGAACCGGGTGAACCTGACCGATATCGAAACGGGCAGAAGGGTGTCACCCGACATGGGTGAGGATTATAAATGTTACCTGCATGCCTTCGGCTATTCCAAGGAAGACATTGAATTCATCCTGGCCGGCATGGCTGAAAAGGGCCAGGAGCCCGTCGGCAGCATGGGCAACGATACCCCCCTGGCCGTGCTTTCGGATAAGCCACAGCGCCTGTTCAATTATTTCAGGCAGCTGTTCGCCCAGGTGACCAATCCGGCCATCGATCCGATCCGGGAAGAAATGGTCATGAGCCTGACGGGCTACGTCGGGTCCCTGCAGGACAATCTCCTGCACGAAGGTCCCCAGCACAGCAAGATGATCAAGCTGAACAGTCCCGTTGTCAGCAACACCTATTTCCAGGTGATCGCAAACCTAAGGTACAAGGGCTTTTCAGCTGCCATCATCCCCCTGCATTTTCCGGCTTCGGGGGGGACCGGCGCGCTGGCGGATGCTGTGGAAAACATCTGCCGCCAGGCGGAACAGGCTGTGGATGAAGGAAAGAATTACATCATCCTGACCGACCGGGGTATTTCGGGGGAAATGGTACCGATTCCGTCCCTGCTTGCGGTATCAGCCGTGCACCACCGCCTGATCGACAGGCGCAAAAGAATGCAGATCGACCTCGTGCTTGAAACGGCCGAAGCAAGGGAGGTTCATCATTTCGCGCTCCTTTTCGGATACGGGGCAAGCGTGATCAATCCATACCTGGCATTTGCTGTTATCGAACAGCTGGTAAACGAAAAGATCATCCAGGTCGATTTCGATACAGCGGAACAGAATTACATGAAGGCCATTAACAAGGGACTCCTTAAGATCCTTTCCAAGATGGGCATCTCCACCCTGAGATCCTATCGCTCTGCCCAGATTTTTGAGGCAGTGGGACTCAGCACCGATCTTGTCAACAGGTATTTCGAGGGGACCGTCAGCAGGATCGGCGGGATAGGCATAGAGGAGGTTGCCCGGGAAGCGCTGATCCCGCACCGGGTTGCCTTCGGGCAGCCGTGCGGGGACCTGCTGATCCGGAGCAGCGGGACCTACCACTTCCGGATGAACGGGGAACATCATGCCTGGAACCCGGAAACCATCACCCATCTCCAGTGGGCCGTTAAAACGAATGACTACAACCGCTTCAAGACCTTTTCTGGCCTGGTGAACGAGCAGAACCAGAAGCCGACCTTCCTCCGTGGATTTTTCAGGATTAAAAAGAACCCGGTCCCCATTGATGAGGTGGAGCCCATTGAGGCCATTTTCAAACGATTTGTCACCGGGGCCATGTCCTACGGTTCCATTTCCAGGGAGGCGCACGAGGCGCTGGCCGAAGCCATGAACAGGATCGGCGGAAGAAGCAATACCGGTGAGGGAGGAGAGGACCCCGTACGTTTTGTGCCAGGGCAGGACGGGCGCAATGTGCGGAGTGCTATCAAGCAGATCGCTTCCGGGAGGTTCGGCGTTACCAATTATTACCTTGTCAATGCCGATGAAATACAGATCAAAATTGCACAGGGTGCCAAGCCGGGTGAAGGGGGACAGCTTCCTGGCCATAAAGTGGACAAGATCATAGCAAAAACCCGTTATTCCATACCGGGTATTACCCTCATATCACCGCCGCCCCACCACGATATTTACTCGATCGAAGACCTGGCCCAGCTGATATTTGACCTGAAAAATGTCAATCCCCGTGCCAAGGTAAGCGTCAAACTGGTTTCGGCATCCGGGGTCGGCACCATAGCCGCCGGCGTGGCCAAGGCCGGGGCGGATATCATCACCATCAGCGGCTGCGAAGGGGGTACAGGCGCCAGTCCCTCCAGCTCCATCAAGCATGCGGGACTGCCGCTTGAAATTGGCCTTTCCGAAACCCAGCAGGTTCTCGTGATGAACAATCTCAGGAGGAATGTCATCCTGCAGACGGACGGGCAGATGAAAACGGGACTGGACATCGTCATGGCTGCCATGCTTGGAGCGGAGGAATTCGGCTTTGCCACGGGAGCTCTGGTCACCCTGGGTTGCATCATGATGCGCAAATGCCACCTGAATACCTGTCCCGTCGGGATAGCCACCCAGGATGAAAAGCTCCGCCAGCGTTATACCGGTAAGGCAGACTACCTGGTCAATTATTTCACTTTCCTGGCGATGGAAGTGCGTGAACTTCTGGCAGAAATCGGTTTTACCCGTTTTGATGATCTCGTCGGACGGGTCGACCTGCTTGAAATAGCCCGGCCGGATGACCACTGGAAAGCCTCCACGGTGGATGTTTCCTCCATACTGCACATCCCGGAGCAGGCAAAGAACCGCGAGAAACGTTTCAGCAGTACCAAGCGTGAACTGCCGGGACAGGTGCTTGACCTTGAACTGATCGGGAAATGTGCACCCGCACTGGAGCGCAAGGAAAAGGTCAATCTGCAGTACGGCATCCGGAACACGGACCGGGCAACAGGTACCATGCTTTCGGGACGGATCTCCTCAATTTACGGCCTTGAAGGATTGCCCGAAGACACCATCCACCTCTCGTTCAGGGGATCTGCAGGTCAGAGCTTCGGGGCATTCCTGGCAAGGGGGGTTACTCTAAGGCTTGAGGGGGACAGTAATGATTACCTGGGAAAAGGTTTATCCGGGGGAAAGATCATCGTAGTCACACCGGAGGGCTCCCGGTTCAAACCCGAAGAAAATGTGATCATCGGGAATACGGTCCTCTACGGGGCCACAAGCGGAGAAGTTTACATCAACGGGATAGCGGGGGAAAGGTTCTGCGTCAGGAACTCGGGTGCGGTTGCCGTGGTCGAAGGCACGGGCGACCACTGTTGTGAATACATGACCGGGGGAAGGACCGTAGTGCTGGGAACAACAGGCAGGAACTTTGCGGCCGGGATGAGCGGCGGGATCGCCTACGTGCTCGATCTGCTGGGAAACTTCGATTATTACTGCAATATGGGAATGGTGGAAATCTCCCTTGTGGAAGATCTTCAGGACATCCGCGAGCTTAGTGAACTGATCCAGAAACACCACAGGTATACCGGCAGCCAGCGGGCCAGGGAAGTCCTGGATAACTGGGAAACCTATCTGCCGAAATTCATGAAGGTCATCCCGTATGAATACAAGCGCGTACTCGAAGAAGAGAAACTGGAAGAACTGAAAAGAAAGATCCAGGAAGTGGAAACCGATGTGGAAAACCAGAATTTAAACTGAAAAAATGGCTGATCCGAAAGGATTTTTAAAAATAGAAAGAAAAGAGGCGGGGAACCGGCCGCTGCAGGACCGCATACATGATTACGGAGAGGTCGAGCAGACCCTGAATTCCGAGGACCGCAAGCTGCAGGCAGCCCGGTGCATGGATTGCGGGATCCCATACTGCCACTGGGCATGTCCCGTTATCAACGTAATCCCCGAATTTAACGATCTCCTCTACAGGGGAGAATGGCGGAAGGCAAGTGCGGTGTTGCATTCGACCAACAATTTTCCCGAGTTTACAGGCAGGATTTGCCCGGCTCCCTGCGAGGATGCCTGTGTGCTGACCATAGACAAAGCTCCCGTTACCATCCGCGAAAATGAGGCAGCCATTACCGAAATGGCATTCCGGGAAGGATACATCAAACCAAGTCCCCCGGACCGGCGCACCGGGAAGAAAGTGGCGGTGATCGGTTCGGGTCCGGCGGGACTTGCATGTGCCGACCAGCTGAACAAGGCCGGGCACCTGGTAACGGTTTATGAGAAAGAGGATGCCGCAGGGGGACTGCTGCGATATGGCATTCCGGATTTCAAGCTGAATAAGGAGGTCGTGGACCGGAGGCTGAATTTACTCCTTGCCGAGGGGATCGAAATCCAGACCGGGATGGAAATCGGGAATAACCTGGATATCAAGGAACTGGTAGATTCCTACGATGCCCTATGCATCGCCATTGGAGCAGAACAGGCCCGGGATCTAAGGGTGGAAGGCAGGGAACTCAACGGGATCCATTTTGCGATGAATTTCCTAAGGCAGCAGAATAAACTGAACAGGGGACTTGAAATTCCCTACGACTATCTGATCACAGCCAGGGACAAGAACGTGGTGATCCTCGGCGGAGGGGATACGGGTTCGGATTGCGTCGGCACAGCCATACGCCAGGGGGCAAAATCCGTCACCCAGATCGAGATCCTTCCCCGTCCCCGGGAAGTCAACGGGAAGGAAAACCCCAACTGGCCTTTTAACCCGCAGAAACTGAAAACATCCACCTCACATGAAGAAGGCTGCAACCGCAAATGGAGCCTTTCCACACGGAAATTCCTCGGGGACATGCATCACATAACCGGGCTGGAACTGATCGGGGTTGAATGGGAAAAAGGAGATAAAGGTCAGCTGCAGATGAAGGAAATGCCCGGTACGCAGGAGATCCTGGAAGCGGACCTGGTCCTGCTCTCGATGGGTTTTGTCCATCCCGTTCAAAAGGGGATCATCGATGCGCTTGAACTGAAGGTTAATTCCCGCAAGAATATTGTTACGGACAGCCGCTTCGCAACCAGCCATGAGAAAGTATTCGCTGCAGGCGATGCCAGGAACGGTGCAAGCCTTGTGGTGACGGCTATTTATTCGGGGCGGCAGGCGGCCGAAGCAATCAACGAATACCTGGGGCGGCAGGATTGACAGGTCCTGGCCGCTCAACCCTGGTAACCCATAGGATCCCTAGTTCTCAGAGGATCCCTGGTAATCAGATGATATTCGGATGTACTCCGTGGTATCCGTGAACGATCCGAGCTTAATGATTTTTTTCAGTTCGCCTGCCGTGGGTGTAAGCAGGTATTTCACAGGCTTGCCATCCTGGTCCGTTTCCTCATCCACCCGGCAGTACTGCCTGAAAAGTTCAAGTTCCCGGTCACGGTCCACATCGCACAGGTAGGCCCTGCCGGAACGGTCGAAAACCAGCTTGAATACCACCCAGAGGCTGTCGGAGCGGAGGTTCAGGAAATAATTTTTGCCGGATTTCCGGAGTTTCCCTTCCCCAAGGATATCAAAGATGGTATCGTATACCACAATTTTCCCGAATACCGAATCATTCCGCCTTGTGACCGGAAATTTCATGTTCATATCTTTGATTACCAGATTGTTCCCGGATAGTTCAATTTCCCCGTCCTTCAGGATCTCCTCTTCCGGTTCATTCAGGTATTCTTCGTATTTCTGAAGTATCCTTTCGGCTTTGAGAAGGTAGATCGTGCTGTCATCCTTTTCCATGTAGGTGCCCCGGTACCGGGCTGGAAACACCCTGAGATCATGCTTTCCCTGCGGTTGCGGCTCCGTGAACACCACCGTCGGATTGCAGGCAATCATTAATACGGTGAGCATCAGAAAGACCGGTTTTTTCATAGCAACAATAAAGATACGTTAAAAAAACTTGACGCTTAAGTTGTACATAATGATATAATTATTATTTTAGGAACGAAATTGAAAACATATGCATTGTACTGCAAATACTGCTTTTCGGACCTGGCGTTGGTGCTGGCGTAGCTTACCGCAGCAGTTGTAGTCAATATGTAAAAATAAATTACAGAGGGCATGTTGGTTACAACGTGCCCTTTTTGCATCTTAAAACCAAAGAACTATGAGTAAAAGTTACAAAGTTTTCCTGTCTGAAAAAGACATGCCAAAGCAGTGGTATAACCTGGCAGCGGACCTGCCTACACCGCTGCAGCCACCCCTGGGACCTGATGGTAATCCGATCTCACCGGAGATGCTGGCACCCGTATTCCCTATGAACCTGATCGAACAGGAGGTGAGTCCCCACCGGTGGATCGACATTCCTGAAGGTGTGCTGGAATTACTGTACCGATGGCGGCCCACCCCGCTTCACCGTGCCTATCATCTTGAAAAGGCGCTCGGTACTCCCGCCCGCATTTACTACAAGAATGAATCGGTATCTCCCGCAGGCAGCCATAAACCCAATACAGCAGTCGCCCAGGCATGGTACAATAAGGAATTCGGGATCAAAAAACTGACCACCGAGACCGGAGCGGGACAGTGGGGTTCAGCGCTGGCATTTGCGTGTTCTTTACTGGGACTCGAATGCAAGGTTTTCATGGTCCGGGTGAGTTTTGACCAGAAGCCGTTCAGGAAGATGATGATGGCTACCTGGGGGGCAGACTGTGTTGCCAGTCCGAGCAACGAAACCAACGCCGGACGGGAAATCCTTGCCCAGCAACCCGACACACCCGGGAGCCTGGGCATTGCCATATCCGAAGCCATCGAGGCAGCAGTGACCGACGAAAGCGGATCTACCCGGTACAGCCTGGGTTCCGTGCTGAACCATGTCATGCTGCACCAGACCATCATCGGGCAGGAAGTTAAGAAGCAGCTTAAAATATTCGGGGAACGGACACCCGATATCATAATCGGATGTGTCGGTGGAGGGAGCAATTTCGCCGGCATTGCATTTCCTTTTGTTTATGATAAGATCAACGGGGCGGATATTGACATCATACCGGTGGAACCGGCTTCCTGTCCCACGCTCACCCGTGCACCATTCGCCTATGACCACGGCGATGTAGCCTGCATGACACCCTTGCTGCCCATGTATTCACTCGGCCATGCATTTATCCCGCCCCCCATTCATGCCGGGGGATTGCGCTATCACGGCATGTCGCCGCTGGTATGCCAGGCAACGGTGGAAGGCCTGCTGAATCCCAGGTCCTTGCACCAGCTCGAATGTTACGAAGCAGCCATCCAGTTCGCCAAGACGGAAGGGATCATTATTGCCCCGGAAACCAGCCATGCCGTTGCTGCGACCATCCAGGAAGCAAAAAAAGCAAAGGAAGAAGGAAAGGAAAAGGTCATCCTGTTCAACCTGAGCGGGCACGGATTGGCTGACCTGCTCGGTTATGAAAAATTCCTTGCCGGGGAACTCATCGATTATTCACTGCCCGAGGAGGATATCCGGAAATTCACCGAACCGTTGAAAAATTTCCCCAAGCCAAGTATGGCAAAATCCGGCAAATGGTAGAACAGTGGTGCCATGTGTGCTGATTATGTTAAAAGGGTGTTCCGATGAGGATGCGCCCCCGGTGAATTAAAAGGATACCCCGAACACCAGGTGGACCTGTTTGGCGTTCGGATTGGTGATCAGCGAGGCCGATATCGGCAATCCGTATTTATCTGTTATCGGGATCTCCTTGCTGGCCTTTATTCCCACGTTCACCACACCGAAGTCCGTATCGGTTGTATATACCCCGTTCCCCACTCCTAGAAAGACATCCAGGATGGAAAAACCGTAACCCAGTTCGAAATAGACCGAATTGTTCGAGTCATTGAACAGGTTCACGCCCAGAGTTGCTGTAAGGGGAAGGTTTTCCAGGCCGTTGAACGTGGCTGTAGCTTCCAGTACGTGGTTGGAGGAATCTTTCCTCCATTCGTAATAATCGTAACCAAAAACCTCATCCGGGAAGAAATAATCAATCACACCGACCGAAACCATATCCATGATGGTATAGTTCAGGGACAGGTCCATTTCCTGCACACCGGGGAGGTTGGTTGTATAGGCTCCCCAGGCTCCGAGGGTAAAATTCCATATTCCCGCTTCGATGTAAGGTTGAATGCTAGGTGAAGCCCCGTAATCAAGTCCCCTCCATACATACCTGCTGACCAGGTCTGCACCGATGCTGATGGGTGATTCCGATTCCTTATCCTGTCCCCGCACGATCCCTGTACTTGTAAGAAAAATTGCAAAAGCAAGCAAAAAGGCTGGTAAATAAGTAACTCTTTTCATAGCGCACATGATTTTAAAATAATTAATAATAGTGTTTTGCTACAAAACTATATATTTATTTTTATTTGAATTAAAAAATGGGAGGGGCAATAATAATTATAATATTAATTAAATAATTTTAAAGTAAAATAATAGGGGGGTATATAAATAATTATATATATTTAATTCAAAATATAAATTTACTTTGATTCATTCAGGAATTGCATGAATATAGGGAACGTCCATTGCGGATCCGCCGGAGAGATTGACGGGAATTAAGGATATCTGCCGTACTGGATTATTCCGGGAGATGAACCGGGTTATTGGAAGCTTATTTCGATGGGGACCTGTTCCCTGGATTCCTGTGAATTCAGTCCCGGGATGCTTTTCATGGACGCGGTGCCCGGTTCGCCCAGCACGATGGTATAGGTGCCGCTTTCGAATACCCTGGCCTGGTATTCATAGGATTTAATCCGCAGGGTATAGATGATTTCACCCGTGATTTCATTGATGATCTGTATAACAGGCGGCCGTTCGAGTCCGCTGATGCGAACCGGAGGCAGCCAGCCGGCCGCTTTCCTGGCATAATTATCCTCCATCTGGAATTCAACTGGCCAGCCTGGGTATTGTGCGGCATCATATGATTCCGGATCGCAGTACCGGGGCCAGCATTCGAAAATGATTTGCTGGGTGCGTTTGTTCAGACGGATGATCCCGTACCCGGGTGCCCGGTCATGAAGGAGGGAGGGTTCCTTATTCGATATGTACGGATTGGAAACGGCGTATACCGTCATCCGGTTTCCGAATCCATCGAAATACCTGCCCGTGTAGAGGGGCATCCCTTCCTGGTGGTTTTCCCCGGGAAGGGGAGGGAACCAGCGTCGGGGCCAGAGGTTGGCGATGGAGGGTACGCAGAAAGAGTATCCTGCATCTTCCCACTGGTCTATGCCGTGGTGAATCACCGAACCGAGGTGCTGGTCTCCACCTATCATCACGGCATAGCCTTTACGCAGTTCATCCAGCGCCCGGTTCCTGCCGGTCTGGGGCCATCCGTTCGAATCCATATCCCTGGCCTTGCTGTAATCCTTTGGTATCTGGCCCCGGGGCAGGACAGGCAGGCGGGGTGTCTGGGCATCTAGCAGGAATGTATCCGGGAAGGTGGAGAGGTTGGCGAATACGGTCTGGCTGATAGCCACCTTCATATCCGCTCCTTTCCAGTCGGCTGCCCAGTCCCTCAAAAAAGACAGCTGCCGCTCACCCAGCAGGGAAGCATCCGGGGAATCAAGCCTCCTTCCGTCGATCCCCCTTACAAGTGAAAAACCGTTAACGATCCTGTATTCGGGGTGGATCTTTGCAGGGGGACTCTTGAATTTCCTGTCTTCCAGCACCGCCCAGCTGATCCCGCCGTAATTCATCTCGCAATAATAGACTTCGATGCCCTGCTGGACGGGTTTCGGATCATAGGGATCCGGGAGGTGGCTGACCTGTGTTTTCTGGATCATATTCACCAGTGCGGGACTGAGTTTGTATCCGCCCTGGTCCTGTTGCCAGTAGCCTTCAAAACCCCTGTAATAATCCGGGTACATGCCCCCGGGCGGTTTTTCCGGGGCCCGGGCGCCTGATGCGCCCCACAGGTTACCGTGATAGACATCATGATCATCCGGTATGGTAACGGCAGGGATGTTCCTGGTCAGGTCCCCGTGAGCCCAGAGGAAGAGGTACCATTTATACAGGTAATCGAGCCCGGTGTTCTTTTCCGAGCTGAAATCAGGCGGTGTGGGCCTTCCCTCGTAAACATTGTCCCCGGTGTAGACCAGCAGGTCGGGGTGGTGTTTTGACACGTAAGTGGTCAGGTCTTCGTGAGGGAACCAGAGCCAATCCTGGAAATCAAAGGTCTCATCCTGGATGCTGCCGTGGCTGTTGCTGTTACCGGTGAATGCGGCAACGCTGATTTCGTCCCGGTCACGCGGATCCTGCACGATCACGCCATAATAATAGAAAGGTTTCCGTGCCCCCTTTGCATTGGTCAGGTAGTAGAGGATCCTGTAGTCATGCCGGATCTCATCGTTCCAGTCCCCCACCCTGAAGCAGGCCAGGTACCCGGGCATCAGGATCTGGCTGACAGCCATGGTATTCCATTTGCCGCTGCCTGCATCCCGGACCTGGAATTCCACGGTCTGTTCATCGGATTCACTGACGGGCGCCAGCTGGGCGGTCAGTTTAAGGATCCTGTTGCTGAGGGTATATTGTGTCCCGATCACCGGTCCCAGTTTATGTTCTTCAGCCACCCTGATCTTGGATCCTTTGACCTGCCAATCGTCGAACCAGAATCTTCCCCTGTTGCAGATGAGGGCCAGGCTGCCTCCGAAATTGCCCTTACGGGCGATCATGGTGTCAAGGCGGACGATCTCCTCCCTGGTCTGGGGATCTGAAGCGGAGATTATCATATTATAACGGTCGCCCCTGGGATTGAGCCGGAGTGAAAAAAGGAAGCTTTCAGGCAGCTGTACTCCCGGTTTGGTAGCAGGTTCCAGGGTATGCCACAACACCCCGGTCTCATTGTCCACGACGAGAATCCTGCCTCCGGGGGTCAGGGCTGCGATCATGCCTCCTCCTTTTCCCGATGCGCCGTGGACCAGGGATCTCCTGCGGTAATCCATGGTTTCCGTTCCCGCACCGATCAGGAAGCCTGAATAAGACTGGTCCCCCGCTGATTCGGATCCCCTGATCAATCCCATGGTGACCTGCATTTCAAGAGATCCAGGGCGGCCGGAAAGATACCGGCTAAGCAGGTGGAGGGTACGTTTAGGCAATTCTGCCTGGATGCATTCCAGCCTGCCGTTTTTCAGCTGCCAGTCCTGCAGGCGGTTGGCCCAGTATTCGGGACCGGTCCAGTGCCGGTCCGGGAGCAGGTCCCAGTAAGAATGAAAGGATTTGGCATCCGAACTTATCCGGCAGTTTCCCGTGATAAGTGCAAGGATGAGCGTGATCAGGATGTTTATGTGACTTTTCATTTCAGAATTCCACGACAGCCTTCATGACCGAGTCCCCGTACCCCGAAACCAGGTCAAATGCCCGCCCCGTATCCTCGAATGCAAAACGATGGGTGATAAGGGCCGATGCATCCAAGTCGCCGTCGGCCATAAGCTCGATGGCCCTGCGGAGACGGTCGTTCTGCCTGCGGACATTCTGAAAGCCCACTTCTTTCCGGCGCGTGAGGTCGGTTGATAGTTTCCAGTGATGAAATTCAGGTATTCCCACGATCATGATCCTGCCTCCGGGCTTGATGAGTTCCACCGCCTGGTCAATGGCCTCCTGCTTTCCGCAGCATTCGAAAATAATATCAAGCCCGGCAGGTTCCTTTTGGGTTATCCCGGATACGATGTCGGACCGGTCGGGATTTCCGGTCCAGCTTGCTCCTGCATTTCCGGCCATCCCGAGCCTGTAATCCAGTTTATCGGTAACGTATATGTTTTCGGCACCAAGGCAGCGGCAGTAAAGCAGTACGCTCATGCCGATGGGACCGCTGCCCAGTATGCCGATGGTATTGCCCGGGGCAACTCCTGCCAGGTCAACGGCCCAGATGGCAATGGAGAGCGGTTCGGCCAGGACGGCAGTCCCGTTATCCAGATGACCGGGCAGGGGAAAACAGCAGTGGGCCGGCATTACGATGTATTCGCTTAGGAGTCCGGGGGACTGTCCCGGGCTGCCCAGGAACTTCATTTTACGGCAGGTATGGGGCCTGCCCGATCGACACTGGTCGCACTGACCGCATGGCATGGAGGGTTCGATCATGATCCGCTGTCCCCTTTCAAGTCCCTTTACCCCGGGCCCCATCTCCTCTATGATGCCCGAGCCCTCATGGCCCAGTACAAAGGGATATTCCACCGGAGTGCCCCCGATGTACCCGGTATTGTACTGGTGCATATCCGATCCGCATACCCCCACATGGGAAACGCGGATCAGGACATCTCCTTCATCCTTCAGGACCGGGTCGTCCTGCACGATCATTCCCATCTTCTTCAAACCGGTAAGGGCCATGGATTTCATCACTTGCGGGACATATTGATTTCCCTTTAAAAATACAGATAATTAATTCCCTTTTAAAAACATATATCAATTATCTTTGGGCTGTCGTTTGATCATTGAAAGAATTACAGCATGAATTTCCTGGAACAATTGAAGCAGTATACCAAGGTTGTGGCCGATACCGGTGACTTCCGGTCCATCGAGCGCTTCAGGCCGCTGGACGCCACAACCAACCCGTCACTCATATACGCCGCGGCACAGAATGAGAAATACCGGTCCCTCATCAGCCATGCGGTTGCAACCGGGAAGTCTCTCGGCCGAACCATGGAAGAAAAGCTTGACCATATCCTGGACCGCCTTGCCGTGAATTTCGGCATCGAAATACTGAAGGTTGTGCCGCGCAGGGTCTCCACCGAGGTGGACGCAAGTCTTTCATTTGATATGGAGGCTTCCATTGCTAAGGCCCGGAAACTGATCGGGCTTTATGAGGATGCCGGGATCTCCAGGGAGAAGATCCTGATAAAGCTTGCCACCACATGGGAAGGGATAAGGGCTGCCTCAGTCCTTGAGAAGGAGAGCATCCACTGTAACCTGACCCTCCTTTTCAGCATGGCACAGGCCATTGCATGTGCCGAGGCGGGAGTACAGCTGATTTCCCCTTTTGTCGGGAGGATCTACGACTGGCATTTAAAGGACAGGGGGGTGGAACATATCCCGGCAGCGGAAGACCCCGGCGTGCTTTCCGTCAGGGAGATATACAATTATTACAAGAAGTTCGGGTACCGGACCGAAGTTATGGGGGCGAGCTTCCGGAACGCCGGGGAGATCATCGAGCTGGCAGGATGCGACCTGCTGACCATATCACCCGCACTCCTGGCCGAACTGGAGGGAATGCAGGGGGATCTCGTCCGGAAACTTTCACCGGAAGATTCCATGGCCGGGGACATAGCAAAGATTTCCCTGGATGAAAAGGCCTTCCGCTGGATGCTGAATGAAAATGCCATGGCGACGGAAAAACTTTCGGAAGGGATCCGGCGCTTCAATGCCGATCTCAACAAACTGAAAACGATGGTCCTGAAATTCATGTAAACCGCTTGACCCAATGCAAAAGATCAGGGAGCTTTTAAAACAGGAGGCAGATGCGATCCTCAGTATACCGGTAACGGAAGCCTTTTACAGGGCAACGGACCTGATATACCGGCATGTAAACCAGCAGAAGGGAAAGCTGATATGCAGCGGTATGGGTAAAGCGGGACAGATCGCCCAGAACATGGCCACGACATTCAGTTCCACCGGGACACCGGCTGTATTTCTGCACCCGAGCGATGCCCAGCACGGGGACCTGGGCATCATCCGGGAGAATGACCTGCTCCTGCTGATCAGCAATTCGGGGAAGACCCGGGAGATCATTGAACTGGTAATTCTTGCCGAGAACCTCAACGGGATCCTGCCGCTGATCGTGATCAGCGGAGACCCGTCATCCGAACTTGCAGGGAAGGCGGATGTCCTGCTTCACACCGGGAGCCCTGAAGAAATATGTCCCCTGAAACTCACCCCGACGACCTCGACCACCACCATGACCGTGATTGGGGACATTCTGGTGGTGCTCCAGATGGAAAAGATCGGTTTTACCGTGAAGGATTATGCACGGAGGCATCACGGCGGCTACCTGGGACATAAATCACGAACACATATTGAAAATGAGGATAACAAGGGAACACACGGCGGGTCTAATCATTGATATCCAGGAGAAACTTTTCCCGCATATCCATGATCACGATGCCCTGGCGGAAAGGACCGGGATACTCATAAGGGGACTCCAGGTATTGAAAGTGCCGCTGCATGTGACGCAACAGTACAGCAGGGGACTGGGAGAGACCATTGCGCCGATCGGGGAACTGTTCGATCCCTTCAGCCATATTGAAAAAACGGCGTTTTCCTGCTGCGATGAACCCAGGGTGATCATGGCACTGGAAGCCAGCAGCCGGCAGAATATCATCGTGGCGGGCATCGAGAGCCACGTCTGCGTCCTTCAGACCGTCACCGACCTGCTGGAGAGGGGTTACCAGCCGGTGGTAATCGAGGATTGCGTTTCCTCAAGGAAGCTTCAGGACAGGGAAACCTCCATAAAACGGATGCGAAAGGAGGGAGCGATCATCAGTACCTGCGAATCCATCCTGTTCGAACTCTGCAGGTACTCGGGTACCGACGAATTCAGGGCGATTTCCGCACTGGTAAAATAAAATTTGGTAACAAGGCATCAGCGTTCCGGCATATGACTAACAGGGAACCCAGAAAAGTTTACGGTTTCGGGGAAACGGTCCTCGATATCATATTCAGGGACGGGCAGCCTGTGGCAGCCAGGCCGGGGGGCTCGGTGCTCAATTCGTTTGTTTCGCTTGGAAGGCTGGGGTGGAATCCCCGGTTCATAAGTGAATACGGCGAAGACGATGTGGGCGCTCTCATCGAATCCCATCTCCGCGAAAACGGGGTGGATACCTCGTATGTTAGCCGGTTTAACGATGGAAAGTCCGCCCTTGCCCTGGCGTTCCTGGACGGCGGCGGCAATGCCCGCTATTCATTTTACAAGGATTTTCCCGGGCAGCGGCTCCAGATGTTGCCGGGGGACCTGGATGCCGGCGACATCATCATGTTCGGGTCGATCTATGCAAGCAGTCCGGAGATACGGGATTCGGTGCTCCGCTTCCTCACCCTTGGCCGGGAGCGCGGAGCCCTGATCGTATATGATCCGAATTTCAGGAAGGCCCACCTGGCCGAACTCGAGGGGAGAAAACCGATGATAATTGAAAATATTGAATTTGCGGATATTATCCGGGGGTCGGATGAGGACTTCAGCCTCATCTTCGGGATCGATGAGCCGGAAAAGCTCGCCCGGCAGATCGACACCCGTTCGAAGATCCTTATTTATACACAGAATAACCGGGGGGTAAGGATCCTTCATAAATCCTACCTGCTGGATGTACCCGCCCGGAAGATCGAACCGGTCAGCACCATCGGGGCCGGTGATAATTTCAATGCGGGGATCGTGCATTACCTCCTGAAGAAAGGGATCCGAAGGGAGAACCTGGACGGGATCGGCAGGGATGAATTGCTGGCGATGGCGGAAAACGGAGTCCGGCTGGCCACGCATGTCTGCCTGCATTACGATAATTACATTTCCAGGAATTTCGCGGATTCCATCCGTTCCGAATGATCACACCTTTCTCAGCGTGAAGGCATCACCCGGCAGTTGTTTATGATCTGCCTGCGCATCAGCACAGGGTTTTCAATGATCTGGTAGAATTCATCCAGGTAATTCAGCATTTCATCCCTGTGCCGTTTTTCAAGCAGGCTGCAGTTCCGGACGAGCAAATAAATGGCATTCCTCTGTTCCAGGAAGACGTTAAAGTACACCTGGTATTCTTCCTCGGAATTAAGGCAGTAGCCCCGGTATACCCGTTCGCGGACGGACTTTATGTTCTGCCCTTCCGGTGGAACGGCATAGTAGGTGTTGACCATACCGCAGTAATCAAAATCATAGGGGATGGCCAGCGGTTTCGGTTTTTGGAGATCCTTTTCCTTGAAAAGCCGTATGTTGTGAAGGTTGGCAATCGCCCAGTCCAGGTTGCCGATCATATACTGGAACATCGTCATCAGGTTGACCTGGTAAGTATCTGTAAGCCATGTGGGTATGCCTTCCATTTCAATCCGCACGGCATCGATCCGGCTGGCAAGGTGATCATTGCTTTCGACGATGAACCCGTACCTGGAGAACGGTTTCTTTTTCTGTTCGGAGTCAACGTATTCAATTTCGATAAGCCGGACCCGGTAGCTGTTGTCCGTTAGGATGTTGAACATCCGGTACACCAGGTACTCCTTCAGGATGTATTGCTGGTAGGTTTCGCCTCCCTTGCAATGGGTGACTAGCTTGAGGGATTTGATGTCGTTCATGTACTCATCCTCGATTTCTGTATTCTTGAAATTCAGTTTTACCGGGGGGAAATAGCAATGATTTTTCCGGAAGTTGCCCCTGGAGCTGATTTGTATCTCCTGTTCAACCAGGGATCCATCGGCATTGGTATATCGAAGTATGGCCTCGTGTTTTTCACCCTTGTTTTTTTCCTTAATGAACTTTTTCATGTTGAACTCAAGGCCAATCCGTATGGACTCATCGGACTGGAACGGGTCCTGGTCCGGAAAAAGTGTGAAGATGATCAGGTTGGAGGTGTCTGTTTCAGGAATGGTATCTGCAGGCAATGCCCTTCCGGTCACATGCACGGTCCACAGCAGGGAAGATATGACGGTAAATGATTTTAAGCTTATTGACATGGAATGGCCTGTATATGATTACTAATGGACCAGATGTTGATAAAGGATTGATAAAGGTTTGACCATGGGTTGATCATGTATTGATCATGAACCGATAAACCGGTGAATTACCGCCCTGCCCAGTTCGGTGAATTCTCCCATCCGGTCAACCTGGTAATTTCCTTCGGCATCAATGTAGCCCGCTTCACCCCTGGCCCTGAGGTACTGGTGGGCGGCGATCACGCAGGTCCCGTCAAAGGAGATCCCGGTAAGTTCCTCATCAAGGAATGCTCCGTCCCTGGTACACACCCTCAGGGGTTTTGCCTCCGGAGTGCTGTGGGCCGTTCCGAAGAGGACCAGGAAATCCTGCTCCATAAAAAAGCGGGCATAATCCTTTACGATTTCCGGATCATTCCTGAAAGGGAGGAATTCGATGCAGCGGATATCATTTACCAGCAGCTCATTGAGCAGGATCTGTTTGTTGGCCTCGTACTCGGTGCAACGGCCTTTCTCATCGTCAAGCAGTATGCTGTAGCAGGGGATCCCGCCCGCGTTGTGAATGATCTGAAGGACTTCTGAAACGGGCAGGAATGCAGCGGATTGCTCTTCTACGAAGGCACGGCCCCCGGATTTCAGCAAACGGGAGCGGAGTTCGTTCTCCACCGAGGCATAATCGTTTATATCCGCTTTAATTCCTGAAGATCCGAAGATCTTCTGCAGAATCTTTTTCCGTCCGTCCGGATCCTTGTATTTTTCATAGATCAGGGACCGGATGGCCCTGCTGATATGCCTTTCCGTGACAAAGTCCCGCGCGAACTTACGTTTCACCTCTGAAAATTTGAGTACGAGTTCCGCATCGATGCCCTTCATGATCAGGCCTGCATTTTCAATGATCTCCTTGGTATGCAGCTGGATCTCATACCTGCTGTTATGCAGCCTGCGTGCATATGGCTCATCCAGGTGAAAGGGGTAATCGACACCTTTCCCCGAGAGATAAACGCGTCCCGGGTTAACCGGATCGTTGATCCTGAAATGGTCGTACTGCTTCTGCTGCATCAATCCCACGATCTCGAAATTAACCATCGGGAAGATCTTATGCTTTACGGCTTCTTCATAGAAAGCACGGAATCCGTCCCCCGTAAAGAAATCATTGATCCCGAGTACACGGACGTTTTCCTTTATGGCCTGTTCAAAGATTGCAGGGATGTTCTCAAAGGAACTGAAGGAATAGGGTGTATGCAGGTGCGCGTTGACCTGGGGGACCTCCTTCCTGCTCATGGCCTGGAAATCAAAAAGCAGGGCCGAGGAATCCGGGAAATCTTTCAGAATATACCTGCTCATGCGATAAGTTAGTACATTATTTCCATCTATTCAAGGATAAGCTCCAGTTTTTCCAGGTGCCCGTTGATGATTTCCATTTCAGGCTGGCTGAGCTCAAATTCCAGTGCTCCAGCATTTTCCGCCAGTTGTTCTTCATTCCTGACGCCCGCCAGAAGGCATGTGATCCCGGGCTGCTGGAGGGTCCACCGCAGGATCAGCTGGGCCAGGCTGATATTCCTTTCTTCTGCAATTGGCCTGATACGGTCCAGGAAATCGTTGATCCTGACAATGTTTCCCAGTTTATAGTAAGGAGTATCCGGGCGGTTATCACCTCCCCTGAATTGATGATCGGGTTTGATCTTCCCTGAGAGGATGCCGCGTTGAAGGGGACTGTAGACCATGATCCCGATGTTCTTCTCCAGGCAATAGGGGACAATTTCTTCCTCGATGTCCCGCCGGACCATGCTGTAGGGTAACTGGTTCGAGGCCAGGGTGAGTATATTTCCGGCCCTTTCCAGGTCTTCCCTGGAATAATTGCATACGCCGGCTGCACGGACCTTTCCCTGCCGGATCAGCTGTTCAACCGTTTCCATGGTTTCCTCGACGGGCGTAGTAGGATCGGGCCAGTGGATCTGGTAAAGGTCGATGTAATCCGTCTTCAGCCTCCGCAGGCTGTCTTCACATTCCTTGAGAATGCTTTCCCGTCCCGCAAACTTGTACATTTTTACCGCAGTCCCATCGTTTTTCCTGGTGGGAAAGTAAAACTCCCCCTGCTCCGCATCCCATCTCAGTCCGTATTTTGTAAGGATCTGCACCTTTTCACGTTTTCCCCGGATCGCTTCCCCGACGATCTCCTCGCTCAGGCCAAAGCCGTATGCCGGAGCAGTATCGATGGACGTAATGCCCTGGTCGATGGCGGCTCCCACGGCTTTGAGGGATTCCTTACGGTCGCTGCCACCCCACATCCAGCCGCCGATGGCCCATGCCCCGAGGGCTATCGGCGTAACTTCCAGGTCCGAACTTCCGAGTTTTACCATTTTCATAGCATCCGAGTTTAAGTATATCCGCTAAAAATAATAAAAATGTCCGGCGCGGCGAATGATCTGCCGGAAACATTGCTGCCGCCGCTGCCTGAAACCGCCTACAAGTCCAGGAACTCCGGCCTGAAATGGGAGAGATCGGGAATGATCCGGTTCGCCTGGCCCAGATGTTCGGGAGGGAAAGTGGTACTCAGCGCAATGGATTTCATGCCGGCCGATGCCGCGGCCTGCAGTCCGCTCGGTGCATCCTCGACCACCAGGCATTCGGCGGTATTTATCCCCAGCAAAGCGGCTGCTGTCAGGTAGATCTCGGGGTCCGGTTTCTTGTTCCTTACCATATCGGCGAAGACAGTCACATTAAATGTGCCTGCCGGGAGGCCGATCTCCTTGAGGTTGACCAGCATCTTGAATTCATCCGCACTGGTTGTCACCGCGGTTTTCAGGTTGCGGGACCTGCAAAGTTCGATCATCTTTTTCACACCCGGCAACGGAAGAAGTTTACCTGCGCAGATCTTTTCATAGATCAGGTAGGTCCTGGCCTTGTCCTTTTCAATTTCCAGCGGGATGCTGTATTGTTCGGCCACGCCTCCCAGGAAACGGTTCTCTCCGGTACCTGTAAATGGAATGAAGTCCTCCTGCTTTACCCGGTAACCTTTTTCTTCAAACATCATGACGGCAGCCTGCCGGATGAATTTCTCGGAATCCACCAGTACCCCGTCCATGTCAAAGAGTACCGCCCTTATCATCTGCCAGTCTTTACGATATCGGCAACACCACCGAGGACAAAACGGGGGGCATACGCGAATTTTACCATGGCCTCACGGTCGGTGATGCCGCTAAGGACAAGGCAGGTATCGATCTCCGATTCGATTCCGGCCACAATGTCTGTGTCCATGCGGTCTCCGATGATGATCGATTCCTCCCGGGTGCAGCCGATCTTTTTCAGGGCATTGCGCATCATCAAAGGATTGGGTTTCCCAACGAAGTAGGCATTGCGGCCCGTGGCCAGTTCGATCGGCGCTATGAGTGCTTTGGTGGCGGGAGCGATGCCGTTTTCAATGGGACCCGTAAGGTCAGGGTTGGTGCCAACGAGTTTGGCACCATGGAGGACCAGGTTGACGGCACGTTCCAGTTTCTCATAGGAATAGGTCCGGGTCTCACCCATGACCACATAATCAGGATCCACATTGTTCATGGTATAGCCCACGTTGTAAAGCGCATTGATGAGTCCCGCTTCACCAATGATAAAAGCGGAACCCCTTGGTTTCTGTCCCGCCAGGAACATCGCCGTAGCCAGCGCGGATGTGTAGAAGACGCCGGGTTCTACCTGGATGCCGAGCCTGCTCAGTTTCTCCTTCAGCTCTTTGGGGGTACGTTCGCTGGAATTGGTCAGGAAGACAAAGCGTTTTTCCTCCTTTTTCAGCCACTGCACGAACTCCTTGACCCCGGGAAGGAGTTTATTGCCGTGGTAAAGCACCCCGTCCATGTCAATGATAAAGCCCGTTTTGGCACGTATATATTCGATATCCTTTTTGCTCACCGGTTCAGGTTTTTAATCTGGTTCTGGTTTGATCATTATTCTTTAGCCGGGGGAAAGGGGAAATCCTCCGAATCCGTGCGGGATTTCCCGAGCAGGGTCATCAGCTGGTCCACGATCTCCGGGTGGTCCGCGGCAACATTATGCTCTTCGCCGGGATCGGCCGGGATGTTGTAAAGTTCGGTGGTTGTTTTGTCCGGGTCGAAAACATCGTAACGGACCAGTTTCCAGTCCCCCTTCCGTACCGCCTGCCTTCCGTTTCGCTCGTGGAACTCCCAGTACAGGTATTCGTGCTGCTTCTGTCCCGCTCTGCCCAGCAGGGTGGGAAGGAAGGAAATGCCGTCGATGTTCCCGCCGGTCTCCTGTCCCGTGAGTTCCGCCAGGGTAGGGAAAACGTCCCAGAAAGCGGAAAGCTGATCCGATTCCGTTCCCGGATCTATTTTCCCTGGCCACCAGGCGATGGTGGGGACCCTGATCCCGCCCTCGTAGAGGTCGCGTTTGTATCCCTTAAAGGGACCGTTGCTGTTGAAGAAATCGGGGTCGGCCCCGCCTTCGAGGTGGGGACCGTTATCCGAGGAAAAGATAATCAGGGTGTTTTCTGCGAGTCCCAGTTTCCGGACCCTGTCCAACAGTTCCCCCACCTGGTCATCGAGCAGGCTGACCATGGCGGCAAAGGCTGCGTGCGCTTCGGGTTGTGAACCGTAACCCCCGTTCCGGTAACGGGGATCCCCTTCATCGGCTCCCCTGAAGCTTTTTTCTGGAAGGAATTCTCCCCTGTATTTTTCCATGTATTCTTCCGGGGCGAACAGTTCGGCATGGGGAATGATGCTCGGGTAAAAGAGGAAAAAGGGGCGGTCCCTGTTTTCTTCCAGGAACTCCAGGGCCTTTTCTTGGATCAGGATGGGTGCATAAACGCCCTTGTTGCTTCCCTCATTACCGGTAAGAATGACTTTTTCCCTGTTACTCCACAGATGCCGCGGATAATAATTATGGGCCAGGGTCTGGCAATTGTAGCCGAAGAACACATCGAATCCCTGGTTAACGGGATCGCCCTGGGAACCGGGACCACCCAGTCCCCATTTACCGAAAGCACCGGTCACATAGCCCTTTTGTTTAAGCAGTTTGGCCAGGGTGAAGGTTTCATCGGGGATGGGCCACTGTCCCTCGGGAGGGGTTCCCCTGTTTCCCCGGATGGGGGTATGCCCGGTATGCTGTCCCGTCATCAGGGCCGACCGGGAGGGGGCGCATACGGTTGACCCGGCATAGTGCTGGGTCAGGCGCATCCCTTCTGAAGCAAGGCGGTCGATGTTCGGCGTCTCGAAACGTTCCTGTCCGAAACAGCCCGGATCCCCGTAACCGAGATCGTCTGCAAGAATGAAAATTATGTTGGGCGGAGCATCCTCCTTTAAGGATGAACACGATGCCAGGAACAAGGCAATGGCAAGGATTACTGGTAATGTTTTCATGGGTTGGTTCCGGCGTTTTTATTGTTTATCCTGGGCGTACCTTATCCCGCAAATTTCCCTTACCCGGTCGAGGGTCTGCATGAGTCCCAGGCTGAATTCCAGTGGGAGCATGGGACTCTCGGTCAATCCTTCCCCGAGGCAACGCATTGCCTCCTGTGCTTCATGCTGGTAGCCGTTGCCGGCTTCAGGGAAATTGATCCGTTCGGGGTCCCTGCCATGCCTGTGCAGGGTTATGGGTCCCGGTGTATGCCACATGGATTCCACGCGGATCCAGCCTTTTTCGAAGAGAAGGTTGGCTTCCGTCGGGGCGTCTGATGTGAGCGTGCAGTTCAGTGAGGAGGTGACCCCGTTTTCATGCTCGAAGATCATGCTGCAACTATGGTCGATCCCGGTATCCGCAAACCGCGCACTGGCTTTGATATCCAGGGGGACTCCCGCCAGCAGCTGTGAGATGAATACGGGGTAGATGCCGATGTCGAGCAACGCACCCCCGCCCTTGGCCGGGTCGAACAGGCGGTGCAGGGGATCGAACTCCTTGCGGAACCCGAAGTCGGCATAGATGCTCTGTAATTTGCCCAGCTCACCGCCGGCTGCAATCTCCATGACCCTGCGGGTGGAAGGAAGGAACCTGGTCCAGATGGCCTCCATCAGGAAAACCCTGTTTTCCCTGGCCGTGCGGACCAGGGGTTCCAGTTCCTTGCGGTTCATGGTAAACGGCTTTTCGCAGAGGACGGCCTTTCCCGCCCTGAGGCAGTCCATCGTGTTTTCATGATGGAAGGGATGATGGGTGGCCACGTATACGATGTCAATGTCCGGGTCAGCCGGAAGGTCTTTCCATCTGCCGTAATGCTTCGGGATCTTGAAATCTTTCGCAAATGCAGCGGCCCTGTCCTCCGAACGGGAAGCAACGGCCTGCAAACTGGCAGAGGGGAGCAGGGCAAGGTCTTCGGCAAATCTCCCTGCGATCCATCCTGCACCGATGATCCCCCAGTTAAATTTTTTCATGGCATGGGTGATTCTCTGGAAAGGATTTTTTCAATTGCCAGAAGTTCCTTTTTACTGAACTCAAGGTTGTCAAGGGCGCCGATGTTATCCATAAGCTGCCCGGCGGAACTGGCCCCGATCAGGACCGAGGTCACCCGCGGGTCTCTCAGCAGCCATGCAATGGCCATCCGGGCGAGGGATTGCCCGCGGCCTGATGCGACCCTGTTCAGTCCCGATACCGTTTCGAGAAGTTCCGGGGTGATCGAGTTCTTTTTCAGGAAATGATTCCTGGCCGCCCTGGAATCCCCCGGGATGCCCTTCAGGTACCTGTCTGTCAGCAATCCCTGTGCCAGCGGGGAGAATGCGATGCAACCGATGCCTCCCTCCTCCAGGGTGGAGAGCAATCCCTTTTCCGGTTCCCTCACAAGCATGGAGTACCTGGGCTGGTGGATCAGGCAGGGAGTGCCAAGGAAATGCAGAATTGCCGAAGCTTTGCGAACCAGCTTCGGTGGGTAATTCGAGATCCCTGCGTACAGGGCCTTCCCCGAACGCACGGCCTGGTCCAGCGCGGTCATGGTCTCTTCAAGAGGGGTTTCAGGGTCCGGGCGGTGATGGTAAAAAATATCCACGTACTCGATCCCCATGCGCCGGAGGCTCTGGTCGAGGCTTGACAGGAGGTATTTCCTTGAACCAGAATTCCCGTAAGGCCCGGGCCACATCTCATTGCCGGCCTTCGTGGAGATGATCAACTCATCCCGGTAGGGCAGGAGGTCCCGCCTGAGCACTTTCCCGAAATTTTCCTCGGCGGATCCCGGGGGGGGACCGTAATTGTTGGCCAGGTCGAAATGGGTGATGCCGGCATCGAATGCCGCGAGGAGCAGGTTCCGGATATTCCCGGGACTGTCCACATGTCCGAAATTATGCCAGAGTCCCAGTGAAACGGCCGGCAGCATCAGTCCGCTCCGGCCGCATCTGCGGTACTGCATCTTATCATAGCGGTGGGAGGCAGGGAGATAATTCATTTCTTATGCTTCTCATGCGGTTTTTTTATTCCCCATAAAAATAATCTTAATGGTTTATCCTGCCAAGCCTATTTTTGATTCTTTCGCATATTCTTACTTAAGGATTGCCATATTTTTAAACAAGATTGATAATTTTACCTTTTTGTTCACCGTGCGGGTCCTAAACCTTTTCAAGATGATTAAGAAAAAAGTCCTTTTAATTTTCCTCGCCATTGTTGTACTGATTGTTGCCGGTATTCTGGCCTTCAGGAATCTGCCCATATTTGCACCTCCCTCGGTTTCACGTTCGTCTTTCAGGACCGCGACGGTTGACTACGGTACGGTTACAACCTTTGTGGAGGCCGAGGGAGTGGTCGAACCTGAATCCGAGGTCCTTCTGCTAAGTCCCGCTTCCACAAAAATTGAAAAAATACTGCAGGCAATGGGCAGCCGGGTCGATGCCTATCAGACCATACTGCGTCTCGACCCCGAACCGATTGAAGAAGAGATATCCAGGCTGGAAGACCAGATCGACGTCAAGCGAAACGCGCTTCAAAAGACCCGGCTGGATGCCAGCAGTACCCGCCTTGATCTGGACTACCAGGTTGAGATTAAAAAACTCAGGATCGCCTCCCTGAAATCGGAACTTGCCGACCAGAAGGAACTGCTTGAGGTCGGCGGCATCTCACCTGCGAAGCATGAGCAGACAGAACAGGAACTGACCCTGGCGGAGAAAGAGCTGGAGATGATACAGTCAAAAAACTCCATCAGGCTTCAGCAACTGCAGGTGGAGGAAAAGGGACTGGAATTGCAGATCAATATACAGGAGAAGGAGCTGGAATCCTCGAAAGAGGTGCTCAGCAAAACCTCGGTTCGTGCCCCTTCTTCAGGTATCATTCTTTCGATCAATGGCAAGGAAGGTGAAATGGTCAGCAAGGATAAGCTTCTTGTCAGGATATCGGATCTCAGCTCCTTCAAGATCCTTGGTTCGGTGGATGCAGGGAATGCTGAACTGGTGAAAACAGGCAATACCGTATTTGCATTGCTGGACCAGGAAAAACTTACCGGGAAGATCGGAAGGGTTTATCCCGAGGTCCAGGGAAACAAGATAAGTTTTGACGTATTCCTGGAAGAAAATAACCACCCCAAACTCATTTCCAATATGAATATCCGGCTGCAGATCGTCCGGAGCATGAAGAAAGGTGTGCTCAGGCTTGAATCAGGTGACTGGATGAGCAGGGGGAATGAAGTGGGACTCTATGTCGTGGAAAACAACAGACTTGTCCGCCGCCAGGTTGAACTGGGCATGAGGGGACTTGATTATGTGGAGATCAGCGGGGGACTTCATGCAGGTGACCAGGTCATCGTATCCGAAACCTCTGAATTCCGGAACCGGCCGGAAATAGATATCAGGTATTAATTTATACTATTATGAAAAGAATATTTGTTGCCATTCTCGTGGTCGGAATGGGTATGCCATTTTTATGCACGGAAAGTTCATATGCCCAAACCCAGAAACTTGCACTGAGCCTGAGCCTTAAAAACGTTGTTGACCTGGCCATTGCTCAGTCCACTTCCATCAAGGTTGTCCAGAACATGAACGTAAGATCGTACTGGCGCTACAAGAATTTTCAGACCGGCTTCAGGCCTCAGCTCATCCTCAACGGTGACCTGCCTAATTACAGCCATACCACCCAGCCCATTACCCAGCCTGACGGCAGTATTGAGTTCAAGCAGGTCTCCAATGCGCAGATGTTCGCCAACCTGGCCCTGAGCCAGTCGATTCCCTTCAGTGGCACCTACATTTATGCTGCTTCATCCGTATACCGCATACAGGATTTTAACACCAGCAACATCGAATTCAGCGGCACACCCATCTCCATCGGGTTTGTCCAGCCTGTATTTTCATACAACTGGATGCGCTGGGCCAGGCGGACCGAACCCCTTATTTATGAGGAGTCCATGAAGGACTTTATAGAATCCATTGAAGAAATCTCCCTTACGGCTACTTACTGGTTCTTCAATTACCTGAGGATACAGACCAATTACAACCTGGCGGAAAGCAATCTTAAGAACAGTAATGACAATCTTAAGATCGCCGAAACCAGGCGTGAACTTGGGTCCATATCGGAAAATGATTTCTCCAGGATACGCCTTTCCGTAATAAATGCCAGGAAATCCCTGAACAAGGCCAGGATGGATCTTAAAAATGCAGATTTTGAGTTGAAATCCTACATACAGCTTGATCCCGAACAGGAAATTCAGCTCGATATGCCATTGAATGTTTTTCTGTTCGATATTGACATGGATAAAGCCTTAAAGGAGGCACAGATGAACCGAAAGGAGACCCCGCAGTTTGAACGCCGGCTGATCGAAGCTGACCGGGATCTTATCCGGGCAAAAAGGGACAACAGCCTAGGGGCCACCCTGAGGGGCAGTTACGGGACGGCCAATGCTTCGTCTACCATCGGAGGTATTTATGATAACCCTGAAAAACAAAGGATGCTGCAGCTGTCACTCAGCATTCCGATCCTGGATTGGGGAAGGTCGGCTTCAAATGTGAGACTTGCCGAATCTCAACGTGAGCTAGTTGTTTACGATGTGGAACAGGACAGGAAGGACTTTGAGCGTGAGATCGTTGTACAGGTGGAGCAGTTCGGCCTTCTTAAGGACCAACTGACCACAGCAAAGGAGGCGGATAAGGTTGCCGAAAACGGGTACGAGATCTCACTCAGAAAATTCCAGAACGGGGAGATCAGCATAACAGACCTCAATATTTCCCTTCAGGAGAGGGAATCGGCAAGGAGGGATTACATTGCTTCTCTCCAGGATTACTGGGTAGCTTATTTCAAACTGCGCATCCTCACGCTGTACGATTTTGAGATGCAGGAGAAGATCTGGTATCCGAATCCAATGCTGGACGTCCCGCAAAAGGACAGGATAGCCTTTGAAGGAAGTCCTGCCGTGACCAATTAACTTTTGTCCAGGACTGATCTGGAATCGTAGTTTAATTATTGTTTCCTGATCGACTTCAGGAAATCCTTTGCCATCCGCTCCGCATCGATCCGGGTATAAACGTAGATCTTGCGCTGGGTGTTCTCGGGCGGTGCGATCAGCTTATTTCCCGTAGCCAGGTCAGGATTCAGAAATGCTTCAACCAGGGCCAGGCTGGGGCAGTGAATGCTATCCGTTCCGGTTGAAGAGGCCATGATGTGTTCCCGGATAAAGGTAAGCAATGTGTCCTTCCCGGCGAACTCTTCCATGAACCGGGATTTATCCAGTACCATATCCCTGGATATGTTTGCCGGCAGGAGGTGTATTTCAAGATCATTGTCGTTGAGCAGCACATCCATGGCCTCAAGATCCAGCCGGGTCACGGGATCGTTCTTGTTCCAGGTCCTGCGGGTAGGTTCGTAACGGGGTCCCTGTATATAACAGATGATCCTGCCTGAGATTTCCGGCTGGCTGAGCAGGGCGGAGGCCAGGTTGGTGGCCGACCCGAGGCAGAGCAGGTTAAGTTTTTCGCTGCGGGGGATCTCCTGCGCGATCTTGATGATCGCCCCGGAAGCCTGGTTTTTTCCGGGTTGGGAAATAGCCGGACCCGTCCGTGCTGCTTTTGCACCGGTGTAGAAAAGTGGCAAAGCTGCTCCTCCAGGGTGGGGGATATGGGTCAGTTGAAAATGATGGAGCAGGAAGCGGTGGACCTCCAGGTTGCTCCCGACGGTGCTGTCATTGTCCAGGTCCGCCAGTCTCCACTGGGCGGAGAAAAGTCCCCTGACCTCCACATCCTCAGCTTTAAGGATCCGCAGGATGGACAGGGGATCATCCGGACCGTTTGCCGCATCGGCATCTATCACGACGTAGATCTTCTCCCGGTGAACCAGATCACGTAAGAGTCCTATGTTACTGATAAACAGATAGATGGCTAAAATTACCAGAATGATGATTAAAATTCTTCCGGCGATGCGTTTTATGGCCTTTTTCATGATCCTGGGAATTCCCTGTGGGTTAAGAGGATTTTCTGAGTCTGAATGAATTCATGCTGGTTAGCAGCCGCCTCAGCAGATCCAGCAGCAAAGCGACGTACAGGAGGAATGAAAATCCCCAGAGCACGGTAAGGTTGAACCATTTGGTACCGGTGAGCTGTCCGTTGAATATTTTTCCCGGGGCATAGTAATGTGCGCGTCCCCACTCCGATTCCGGGATCATGAAGATGGGATCGGATTTTTGTACGAGCCGGTGATTGATCTCCAGTATTTTATCCACCTCCAGCCGGTTGGTAACCTGGTCCATAAGCTGTTCGTTATTATATTCCTGTTTCATCCTGAAAACCTGGTCCGAACCGATGGAGTCGACCAGCCTGGAATAGACTTTTTCCCTGCCAGCACTCGCCTCTGCGCTCAGGTCCATATAATAGAACCGTACATAGGCCAGCCAGTCCTCAAGTTCCTGTCCGTATTCCGAGTCGAAATCATTATAGTTAAGCTTGTCGAGGTGTTCAAAAGGGAAAAGGCCTTCATGGTTTCCGAGTTTTTCCACTTCTGTGGAAAGCAACATGAGGTTATTCCTGAGAATTTCCTGGTCTCCTTCAACCCCGAGGTTGCGGTTGCATTCCTCCACTTTATTAAGGAGGCGGGGGAGAAGAAAGGAGGTCTTGAACCTTGCTTCGCTGATCTTCTGGTCAAAGGCGTAAAAGTTTCTTTCGAACCGGTTGTTTTTCGCCTGTTCCACGGCCAGTGCTTCGTAGGACCAACGGGAGATCATCAGGTCCCCTATCAGGGGTACATAGATCTTGGATGTCAGGCTCTTATGCAGGTCGTCAAATTTCACGATCACACCGCTGAGCAATAGCTGTGGAATCAGGATCAGTGGGATCACGATGTATATCGACACCATGGAATTCAGCCCGGATGAAATGTTCAGTCCCAGCATATTGGCGCAGGCAGCCGTGCTGAAAAGGATCAGCCAGTAGCTCAGCGTCATCCCCCTGATTTCAAGGATCGAGTTGCCTACCAGGACATAGAGGAGCATCTGTATGGCGGAAAGTCCAAAGAGGTAGATGATCTTTGAATTCAGGTAGGAGAACCAGCTCAGGTTCAGGAAAGCCTCCCTGTGAAGCACTTTCCGGTCTCGTATGATCTCTTCGGCGCTGACGATCAGTCCGATGAAAATGGCAACGATGACGGACATGAACAGGTAGGCCGGAAGATTTTTATTTTCACTGAAAATATACCGGCCGCCGGCGTAATATTTTGTAAAGTAGGCGAGGATCAGTGCAAGAAGCGGTGCTTCCAGGATGTTTAGCAGGACGTATTGACTGTCGGCGAGTTTCGAAAGCAGGTTGCGCATGAAAAACACCCTGAACTGGACGGTAATGTCCGGGATCCGGAAGAAACTGGCCGGAAGGATTTTTTTGGCTTCCTTCATTCTTACTTCCG
Source organism: uncultured Bacteroides sp. (assembly GCA_964431315.1). GTDB lineage: Bacteria > Bacteroidota > Bacteroidia > Bacteroidales > SM23-62 > SM23-62. The sequence goes on from CAYSJH010000002.1 coordinate 51,361, forward strand.
GTACTATGTTTTCCTGGTAATGCTCGTACCAGGTTTCCGGGCTGATCTTTCGTTCAAGGGAATATTTTCCCTGCGGGTCGACCAGTTTGGCTTCGACTATTTCGAGGATCTGGTCGGGATTAACATGTCCGCATGTGCCGCATTCGGCTTCGGTGGCTTCTGCGAAGGTGCTGAGTTTTTTGAAATACAGGATAGCATCCACGGGGTTCCCCGCATACACCGGGAATCCTCCCCGGTCCAATACCCAGAGCTTGTCCAGCATCTTGAAAATATTGGAGTTGGGCTGATGGATGTTGGCGATGACAAGCTTTCCCTTTACGGTTTGTTCCTTCAGGAGCCGGATCACATTTTCGGCATCCATGGAGGACAGCCCTGAAGTCGGTTCATCTATGAACAGGATGGCGGGTTCACGCATAAGCTCCAGGGCTATATTCAGCCGCTTCCGCTGTCCGCCGCTGATGAATTTGTTCAGGGTGGTCCCCACTTTCAGGTCCTTTATCTCCATCAGGTCCAGCTCGTTCATTATCGTTGTTACGGTTTTTTCGAGCTGTTGCTCCGAATAATGGCCGAAACACAGCCTGGCATTGTAATAGAGATTCTGGTACACGGTCAGTTCTTCGAAGAGCAGGTCTTCCTGGGGGATAAACCCGATGATCCCCTTCAGCTTGAACCGGTCACGGTGCAGGTCGTAATTGTTGATCCGGATATGCCCGTTGCTCAGCGGAAGCTGTCCGCTCAGCAGCAGCAGGAGGGTGGACTTGCCGACACCGCTGCCTCCCATGATCCCGATCAGCTGTCCGGATTCCTCAGAAAAGCTGAACCGCCGGATTCCGTTTTCGCTGTTCGGGAAACGGAATTCGATGTCCGATGCATTAAGGGTGATGCGGATCCCTTCGGCTGACTGAAGGAACCTGCTTGCGATTTCGGTATAGTATATGGCCCCGAAGCCGCTGCCCCGGATGATGGAACCATTGTCAAGAAGATGCACCTTGCCGGTATCCAGGAGGTTCCCGTCGACGGTCAGGGTATCCGGTCCCGTGTATTTCAGCACAAGTATGTTCAGGCTTCTGAAATGAAATATGACGATCCTTCCCTGCAGGCCATCTTTCTTGATGATGTGTTCGGCGAAATCCTGTTCCGGCCTGTTCTTTTCGATCCAGTCCCCCTCCAGCTCTTCGATCGATGCGGGGATTTCGGACTGGATGTACAGGGTGTATTCCTCCGGTATCCTTTCTTCCTGTCCCTCTTCAATGAAAAGCAGCGCGTTCTCAAGCTCTTCCCCTTCGATGGAAAATGCTTCACCGACCAGGAGTACAAAGTCGTGTTCGAGTCTTGAAATCTCCTTATCCTCGAAAATAAACTCGATGAGGCGGAACAGCACAAGGATCCTTTCGTTGCGGTTCAGTTCCCTGCGGATCTGGATGCATATCCTGGTAAGATTCTCCGAATCAAGAGGGGAGGCCTGGAGTCCCGCATCATCCGAAGAAATGGCCGCCTCACGGCGGTAGAAATCATGGTAGTTATCGAAGAGCATAAGGTATTCTTCGATCACTTCTTTTTTATTGAGGTACCTAAGAAGAAAAGATTTAACGATTTTCCTGCCCGAATCCGACACATTCTCCTTTTGGATAGTGGCAAAAACGGCAAACAGATGCATCAGTGCGTTGAGGATGGATTCACTCATAGCGGTTTGTCACATCTTTAACCTTTTTCCCTTTACCCTCGGGCAGGAATGGCCGGACAGCAAAGGAACGGTTTCAGAGTCCCGTGAATTCCCGTTTGCAGGTCAGGAGATGATCTGATTTCTAAGCTTTTCGGTCTGGACAATAAGCGCTTCGAGATTTTTTCCCGAGAGATCCCCCTCCGCATTCCGGTAAATCGCCTGGAGGGCGGTCAGACCCTTGAACACATCGGCACTCATTGCACTTTCAGATACAGGGGCCATGATTTCCAGTAGTTTATCAAGTGATGTGCTCTGTTCGTTGATGATCTCGACGATCTTGCTGTTGTCGGCACTGACGATGCTTATCTGAGAGGTGATGTAAAGGGCTTCTATCCAGCTGCCGGCCATTACCAGTATGGAAAGTTCATCCTGTTCATTGTTCGTCAGGTATTCATAGGTGCGGTAAAAGGAATCCGAGATAAGGGTGATCAGCGAATCCACGTCGTCGATGTTTGCTTCCACCTTTTTTACCAGTTCTTTATCGAAGGACCCGATCTGCAGTTCATCGATCAGTTTTGCACTTGCGTCGAGGTATTGCATGGTTTCCTGAGTTTGCCGGTAGGTGGCTGCATAACTCAGGTCGGCGCCGTAGACACCCAGGTTAAGGGCCTTGCTTTTAAGATTGATGTACTTATTCACATTGTCCACACGATTGCAGAGATCAAGGATGTAGCTGGCCCCCGCATCAACCAGCAGGGTTGTGACTTCAAAGGATGTCGGGAGGGGGTAATCTGATATCTCCCTGATCACGTCTTCCTTGCCTGCCAGACTGCCGGTTAAGGCCTCATCCTTTGACCCGGATTGGGATGATTTCTGGTTTTTGCAGGCAGACAGGGTAAGGAGGACCAATACTGCAAGAAAAATTCCGCTCAGGCCCCTGCTTCTGATCGTGGATGTTTTCATGGTGTTGAATGTTATTTGCTGTCCAAAATTAAAAAATATATTGAATCTATTTTGAAAAAGTTTCAATCAATGTCCAATTTGCTATTTTTGTCTGACAGAAGACCAATAATAACCGTCTATGAAAGTAACCAGGGAAGTCTTCGGGCTGCTTCCGGACCGTAACCGCGAAGCAAGCTGCTTTACTGCCGTAAACTCTGCGGGCGTTATCCTGAAGGTATGTGACTTCGGGGGGATCATCCAGTCCATCCGGGTTCCGGATAAAAACGGTGCTTTCGCGGATGTAGTCCTGGGTTTTGACAGCCTTGATGGTTACCTGCAGGACCATCCCTACATCGGCACGCTTGTGGGCCGTTATGCAAACCGGATCGCCGCGGGAAGGTTTACCCTTGACGGTACCGAATACCGGCTGGCAAGGAACAATGGAAAGAACCACCTCCATGGAGGATCGGTCGGATTTGACAAGGTGTTATGGGACTCATCCGAGTTTGCCGACAGCAAGGAGGCAGGTGTTACGCTGAATTATTTCAGCTACGACATGGAGGAGGGCTACCCCGGGAATCTCAAGGTCCGTGTTACCTTCACCCTTGATGAAGAAAACCGGGTGATCATCGACTACCGGGCCACAACGGATAAACCCACGCCCCTGAACCTGACGCATCATGCCTATTTTAACCTGGGCGGCGAATCTTCCCCCATCTATGATCATGAACTCACGATCCGTTCGGACCGGTACCTGGTCTCCGGGAGGGACCTGATCCCCACCGGCGAGATCCGCCCGGTGGAAGGGAGCCCTATGGACTTCAGGACACCCAAACCAATCGGGGCGGACATCGGAAAAGTCAGTGGCGGGTACGACCATTGTTACGTACTGGAGGGGGACGGCAAAACTGCCGGACTCGCAGCAAGGGTAGACCACCCGGCCAGCGGCAGGTCCATGGAGGTCCTTACCACGGAACCGGGCATCCAGTTTTACAGTTCGAACTTCCTTGAAGGGATAAGCGGGAAGGGGGGACAGGTTTACGGAAAACACCAGGCCCTCTGCCTGGAAACCCAGCACTATCCGGATTCACCGAATCATCCGGAATTCCCGGATACCATACTGAGGCCGGGGGAGACCTATACCCAGACCACCATCTATAAGTTCCTGACCCTGTGAACGTGGAACCGCACCGCCGGGACGATTACAATAATTCGCCGCGTCCCCCGGTTTTATTATTTTTGAACCAGGCTTTTAACCTGCGAATGACGAGGTTCCTCATTATTATTATTGTAGCGTGCTCAACGGCAGTTTTACGTGCCGGTCCCCCTGACTGGCCCTGTTCCAGGCACAGCATGTTTCCCATGAACGACGTTCCGACACACGTCCGGGATTCATCCCTGCTGCTGTACGATGTGAACCATTACGGGATTTCCCTCGAGGTTAACGATACCAGCACTTTCATCAGCGGATATACGGATATCCTGGCCACCGCGCTCGGGCAGATGGAAGAACTGGTTTTCGAACTGAGTTCCTCCTACCAGGTGGATTCGGTATTCCAGGATGGAGAAAGGCTTGAGTCTTTCACCCACCTGGCGGACCTGGTAAGGATAACTCCCCGGGTCCCTCCTGTGATTGGCGAGAAATTCACGGTCCGTGTATATTACCATGGTGAGGGGGGTCAAAATGGTTTTTTCGCAGGGATATCCAACCGGACGGACCTGGCCTGGGGGCAGCGGGTCACCTATACCCTCTCGGAACCATTCCTGTCACTGGACTGGTTTGTGTGCAAGCAGGTTCTTCCTGACAAGGCGGATTCGGCGGATGTATTTCTGACGGTCGGTGATAGCCTGATGGCGGGGTCGAATGGCATCCTTGCCGGGGTTGACAGCCTGCCCGGCGGCAAGCTGAGGTACCACTGGAAGACGAGATACCCGGTTGCCTATTACCTGCTTTCCCTTGCCGTATCAAGATACCGGGAATACAGCTTCTATGCGGATTCTGAATTCCTTCCCGATTCCCTCCTGATCCAGAATTATATTTATGATGATCCGCAGTACCTGGAGCAGAACCGTGACGGGATCGATGCGACGGCGGCATTGATTGACCTCTATTCCAGGCTCTTCGTACCCTATCCATTCTTCAGGGAGAAATACGGGCACTGCCTTGCACCAATCGGGGGAGGCATGGAACATCAGACCATGACCACCCTTAACGGATTCAGTTTCACCCTGGTGGCGCATGAGCTGACCCACCAGTGGTTCGGGGATAATGTAACCTGTGCCAGCTGGCAGGACATCTGGATACATGAAGGCTTTGCATCGTACGGGGAATACCTGGCACTGGAAGCGCTGGTATCCCCTGAAGCAGCCCGTGAATGGATGGGACGGGCCCATGAAATGGCCCTTACCGAACCGGAGGGAAGCGTATACATTCCGGAGGAGGATGCCGGGGATGAATACAGGATCTTCAGCGCTGCCCTTTCCTATAAAAAGGGTGCGGCCCTGCTGCATATGATCCGGTATGAGCTCGGGAATGACAGCCTGTTCTTCAGGACCCTGTCGGAATTCCAGCTGCGTTATGCCGACAGCGTGGCAACCGGGAGGGATTTCATGGAAGTATTGAACGAAATCTCCGGATCGGATTTCGGCTGGTTCTTCGATCAGTGGTACTTCGGGCAGGGTTTTCCCGAATTCCTGTTTACCTGGTGGCAGTCGGCGGACAGCCTGGTCGTTGAGATCATCCAGTCCGGCAGTTCCCCCGGGACTCCCTTTTTCAGGACCGGCCTTGACCTGGAACTGCAGTTTGAGAGCGGGGGCGACACGCTGGTCAGGATACGCTGTGACAGTCCCCTGATGACCATCCGCATCCCTATGGAGATACCCGTGGCAAAACTGGTGCCGGATCCCGGGAACTGGGTCCTGCAAAGATCGGAAGTAATCAGGAAGATCGTTTCAGCCGGCTACCTGAAGGTCAGTCCCAATCCATTCGGGGAAGAGCTCAATATACGGTTCCTGGCAGGGGCGGGGGACAGGGAGATCATACTCAGCGACCTGAATGGAAGGATCCTTGAAAGGCATTTCAGCAGTTCGGGAAGTTACACCCTGCATACGGGGGAACTGGTACAGGGACTCTATTTTCTGAAGGTGAACGAGGGAAAAGAGACCTACACTACAAGGGTGGTCAGGCAATGATCCCGCGCCTGTCGCAGTGATCCCGCGCCTGTCGCGATGCTCAGTAAACTTCCGGGACGAAGGTCTGCTCGGTAATGGGAGGACGCACGTAACCTTCCATGTTGATCGGGGGTAGTTTGATTTTTTCGTGTTTGATCTCCTTGTAGGGGATCATGCCCAGCAGGTGATGGATGCAGTTCAGGCGGGCCCTGCGTTTATCGTCGGCTTCAACCACCCACCAGGGTGAGATCTTGGTGTCGGTGTAAGCGAACATCTCGTCCTTGGCTTTAGAATATTCCACCCAGCGGCTGCGGGAATTCAAATCCATATGGCTGAATTTCCAGTTCTTTGTCGGGTCCTCTATCCTTTCGAGGAAGCGCTTTTCCTGCTCCTCGTCGCTCACGGAGAACCAGTATTTGATCAGGATGATCCCGGAGTGAATGAGCATTTCCTCAAACCTCGGGCAGGATCGCAGGAAATCCCAGTATTCATCTTCCGTGCAGAATTCCATGACCCGCTCGACCCCCGCCCTGTTGTACCAGCTCCGGTCGAAAAGGACCATCTCCCCGGATGCAGGAAGATGGGACACGTACCGCTGGAAATACCACTGGGACCTTTCCTTCTCCGTCGGGATGCCTAGTGCGACCACCCGGCAGACTCTGGGATTCAGCCTCTGGGTGATCCTGGTTATGACCCCGCCCTTCCCCGCGGCGTCCCGGCCTTCGAAGAGGACCACGATCTTGAAGCCTTTCTCCTTGACCCATTCATGCATTTTTACCAGTTCAGCCTGGAGCCGTTCAAGCTCCTTGAAGTAGAATTCCTTGTCCAGCCTCTTCTGACCCTGATCCTTATGACCCTTCGGTTCCTTGTGAGCGTTTTGGTCCTTTGGCCCTTTGTTATCCTTGGAATCGTTGGTGTTTTTGTGATCATGTTGACCTTTGAACTGGTCAGCGGACTTATGGCTCTTTTTCCCGGATTTCCCCTTGTGGCTCATATTTAAGGATTTGATGAGTAAATATAGGGAATAGAAAGTCTAAAAACAACGGCCGGTTCAATGCAATTCCCCGGCACCGCCGCCGACCTCGCCGATGTAGAAATCAGGTTTGAGTCCCGTTCTGGCATGGTAGGCCGAGCCCACACCGCTGATAAAATTCCGGACGGAATCCCGGTGGATAAGGCTAACCGTACAGCCCCCGAAACCGGCCCCGGTCATCCTGGAACCCAGGACACCCGGTATTTTCCTGGCTTCCTCCACCAGTGTATCCAGCTCCGTGCCTGTGACCTCATAATCGTCCCGGAGCGAATCATGCGAAGCATTCATCAGCTGGCCGAAACGTTCCAGGTCGGAAGCCCTGAGCGCTTTCACGGCATCCAGGCAGCGCTGGTTCTCGGAAACGACATGGCGGGCCCGGCGCCGGACGGTCTCATCGGGAATGGTGTTTTGAAGGTCAAGGAACCTGGAATAGCTCAGCTCTCCCAGCTGGGAAATTTTTTCCTTCCCGGAAAGTGCTTTCACCGAATCTTCGCATTCTGCCCTCCTCTCGTTGTATTTTGAATCCGCCAGTCCCCTTCGTTTATTGGTATTGGAGATCATGATCACGTAATCGCCCAGCCTGAGCGGCACATGCTCGTAATCCAGGGTGGCGCAGTCCAGCAGGATGGCATGGTCCTTTTTGCCCATTCCGGACGCAAACTGGTCCATGATCCCGCAATTTACCCCGACGTATTCATTTTCCGCCTTCTGTCCCATTTTGACCAGGTCGATCATATCGAGCCCGGATCCCATCAGGGCATTAACCGCCACACCCGTGACCATCTCGATGCTCGCGGAAGAGGAGAGTCCCGCTCCGTTCGGCACATCCCCGGAAAAAAGCAGGTCCATCCCCGACAGGTCAAATCCCCTTTTCGTGAACTGGTCCATAACGCCCAGGGGATACTGTACCCACCGGGTCCCGGGTTTGCTGTAACCCGAAGCCGGGACGCTGGTTTTTTCCTCCATATTGGTGCTTGCGAAATGAATCGTTTCGCTGCCGTTGCGGCGCGCAAGAAGGTAGGTCCCGTACTGAAGGGCGCAGGGGAAGACATACCCGCCGTTATAATCCGTATGCTCTCCGATCAGGTTTACCCGTCCCGGGGCAAAAAAGGTCCGGCATTCCTGCCCGTCCCTTCCGTACATCCGGTAGAATTCCTCCTTAAGTTTGTTGAGGTCCATGATTGCATGTCAGGTTTTGAGAAAGAAACAAATGTAATAAAAACACCTTAAATGGATATATTTGGGAAATAATCAATCCACATAGCCCGGATGATGCCGCTTCGGTTTTATTGCGTTCTGATTTTCCTTTCCGCGGTCCTGATGGCCGGTTCCGGTCTGAACGCTCAGTCCCCCGCCAAAAAGAAACTGGATCATTCCGTGTACGGGGACTGGAAAAGCATCCGGAACATCCGGCTGTCTCCTGACGGTAAATGGCTGGCCTGGGAGGTGAACCCGGGCAGGGGCGACGGTGCCCTGCATCTTATGAACCTTAAGGAGCGCCGGGAAAGAATCTATGAAAGGGGCACGGACCCCGGGTTCTCCCCCGGGTCCGGTTTCCTTGTGTACCGGATTAAACCACCTGAGGCACAGGTCAGGGAGGCCAGGAGGAAGGGAGTGAAAAGCAATGGCATGCCGAAGGATTCACTCGGGATCTACCGCCTTCAGCTGGACCTGCTCTCAAAGGTGCCCAGGGTGGAAAGGTTCAGTCTTCCTGAAGAGGTTTCTTCCTGGCTTGTGCTCCAGCATTATTACAGGAAGGATACGGTTGCTGCCGATACCAGTGAGAACGGGATAAGGCTGGCAAAACCGGAAGGAAGTCCCTCGAAAATGGTTGTGATGGACCCGGTGAGGAATAAAAAATATGAGTTCGAGAATGTATACGATTACATCCTGTCCGGGGAGGGCACGGCTGTGGTCTTCACGCAATTCGCGGCCCTGAACGATACCCTCCCCGGCCGTTCGGTCTGCGTGCTCGATCCCGCAAGGGGCAGGGTGGATACCCTGTTCACATCGGATGGCAGCTTCGGGGGACTGGCAACGGACCGGAAAGGAAAACAGTTTGCCTTTCTGCATCACCCGGACAGCGGAATATCGGTCGGGATGAACCTGCACTACCGTTCACAGAAGGACCGCGGGGAACGGATCGTCCTGGATACCCTGCCGGAGGGGATGCAGCCGGACTGGGGAATCAGCATTCATGGCGATCTCTGGTTTTCGGGGGACGGCAGCAGGCTTTATTTCGGGACGGCCCCGAAACCCCGTCCCCTGCCTGAAGATACACTGTTGCCGGAGGAGAAGTACGGGCTGGATGTCTGGAACTGGCAGGACCAGCTCCTGCAGCCCATGCAGAAAAAGCAGCTCGAAAGGGACCGGACACGGAGCTACCTGGCCCTCTGGCACACGGACGGCGGGGGTATGGTGCAGCTTGCCGACAGCTCGGTGGAATCCGTAAGCACGCTGTTCAGGGGAAACGGGGATGCAGCCCTTGGATCAACAGACGGACCCTACCGCAGGCAGATCTCCTGGAAGGTAAACCGGTTCAGGGATTACTACCTCATCGATACCCGCACCGGGGAACGGGAACTGATCCTGAAGGGGAAAGAATTCGGTGCGCAGTTGTCCCCCGCGGGAAAGTACATCGTATGGTATGAGACCGGCGACAGCAATTACTATTCCCATTCCAATGAAACGGGAGAACGGGCCTGCCTGACCTGCGGGATTGACGCGACTTTCCATGAGGTCCGGCACGATCAGCCTTCCCCACCGCCTCCTTATGGAATAGCCGGTTTCACTGAGAACGACGAAAGCATACTCATATACTCCCGTTACGATCTGTGGAAAATGGACCCTGCGGGCAGGAAGATCCCCGTCAATTTAACCGGGTATGCGGGACATGACGGCAGGATCTCCTTCCGGTACCGTCACCTGGAATACGACGATCCTTTCATTCCACTGAAAAAACCGGTCATCCTGGAGGGTTACCATGAACTGACCAGGGAAACGGGCATCTACTCGGCAAGCGCAGGAATCAGCAGGAAACCCGTGGTCCTGGCTGAAGGCCCGTACCGCTACCGGGTGGACAGCCGGGCCCGGGATGCGGATGTGTTGTGCTGGCAGAGGGAGGATTTTGACGAGTACCCGGATATCTGGGTGAGCGACATGGATTTCAGGGAGCAGTACAGGGCCACCGATGCAAATCCACAGGCAGGGGAATACTTCTGGGGAAGTCCCCGGCTGGTGCACTGGGACTCCTATGCGGGGGACAGGCTGGACGGGATCCTTTACATACCGGAAGATTTTGATCCTTCCCGCAAATATCCCATGCTGGTCTATTTTTATGAAAAAAGGTCCAACCGGCTCTACTGGCATGTTAGTCCCGCTCCCAGCCGCTCAAGCATCAACATCGCCATGGCCGTCAGCAACGGGTACGTGGTATTCGTGCCGGATGTAACCTATCGCGAGGGCCATCCGGGACAGAGTGCCTACGATGCGGTGGTAAGCGGGACCCTGGCGATGTGCGGGCAATTCCCGTTCATCGACAGGGAAAATCTGGGGATCGACGGGCAGAGCTGGGGAGGCTACCAGGTCGCCTGGCTGGTTACCCGAACCGGTCTTTTCAAAGCAGCCATGGCCGGGGCCCCGGTTTCCAATATGACCAGCGCCTACGGCGGAATACGATGGGAAACCGGTGCAAGCAGGATGATGCAGTACGAAGAGGGACAAAGCAGGATAGGGGGGACCCTCTGGGACAGAACGGAACTTTACCTTGAGAACTCCCCGATCTTCAGGGTCCCCGATGTAGAAACCGCGCTGCTGATCATGCACAACGATAACGACGGTTCCGTACCCTGGTACCAGGGCATTGAACTTTTTGTAGCTTTGAGGCGTCTTGGAAAGCCTGCCTGGATGCTTGTATACAACAACGAGGAGCATAACCTGTCCCGCTGGCCCAACCGGGTGGACCTGAGCATACGCATGATGCAGTTTTTTGACCATTACCTGAAGGATGCGCCTGCTCCCGCCTGGATGGATGAAGGGATCCCGGCCCTGGAAAAAGGCAGGACGGACGGGTATGAACTTATTGATCATGGAACACGGTAAAGGAATATGATCGGTCTCATCCGGAAATACCCCCTGGGATTCATGCTTTATGCGCTGGTTCTTGCCGCGGGGACGGTCCTCGTCCTCGCCGTTCCGAAGCCCGGGCTGCACCTGATCATGAACAGCAACCACAGTCCCGCTCAGGATGTTTTTTTTAAAACAATCACCTGGCTCGGGAACGGATGGTTCGCCCTGGTCTTTTCCCTGCTTTTTCTCATGGTCCGCTACAGGTATTTCCTCATGATGATCCTTTCCTACAGCATCTCCGGACTCATGGCCCAGCTCTTCAAGCACCTGGTTTTTCCGGGGGCGGCCCGTCCGGCGGACTGGCTGGAACAGATGCCGGGACTCCGGACCGTTCCGGGAGTGGATCTCTTCCATTCGTTCAGTTTCCCCTCCGGGCACGCCACCACGGCGTTTGCCGTATTGCTGCTAGCCGGCTTTATTCTCCGGAGCCGTCCTGTTTTTTTCCTTGCCATGGTGTTTGCCTGGTGCGTGGCATTTTCCAGGGTCTACCTGTCCCAGCACTTCCTGGTCGATGTCCTGGCCGGGTCGCTTCTGGGGACTCTTTCAGCTTTGTTTTTTTATTGGTATTTTCAAAGGCTGAAACCGGCATGGCTTGACCGTTCGCTGCGGGACCTGTTTCCCGGCAGGAAGAAAAAAGTACCCTAACGTGATCAGGAACAATCCCATACTCACAGAGATCCTAATCGCCCTTATGGGACTGCTCCTGTTCGTCCCCTTTCTGGGCGGGGTGCACCTGTTTGACTGGGACGAGATCAATTTCGCCGAATCCGCCAGGGAGATGATCCTCACAGGGGATTACCTGACCGTGAGGATCGATTTCATCCCTTTCTGGCAGAAACCACCGCTTTTCATCTGGATGCAGGTGCTTTCCATGAAAATGTTCGGTATCAACGAATTTGCCGCACGGTTTCCCAATGTCCTCTGCGGGATGCTCACCCTTGTTGTCCTGTTCCGGACCGGCCGGCGGGTATACGATGCCGAATTCGGCTGGATATGGGTGCTGGCCTACATCGGCTCCCTGCTGCCCTTCCTCTATTTCAAGTCCGGCATCATCGATCCCTGGTTCAACCTGTTCATCTTCACAGCACTATTGAATATGATCTACTTTCTGGAAGCAGAAAGGGGAGAGAAGCGCTGGCAGGACCTGGTGCTGTCCGCCGTGCTGCTGGGACTTGCGAACCTGACAAAGGGACCGGTATCCATCCTGCTGTTCGGGATGACCGTCGCCATATTCTGGGCCCTCCATAAGTTCAGGCTGAAGATCCGGTGGACGGAGATCCTGGCTTTCATGCTTGTGCTGGGTGTTGTAGGGGGACTCTGGTTCATCATCCAGATCGCCATCGGTAATTTCCACATCATTGCCGATTTCTTCCGATACCAGGTCCAGCTCCTGAAAACCCGGGACTCGGGACACGGGGGCTTTCTGCTCTATCACTTCATTGTCCTCCTGGTGGGGGTGTTCCCGGCCTCCGTGTTCGCACTGAAGGGATTCCGCAGAAGTTATTACGATTCCAATTTCCAGAAACGCTTCAAGTTCTGGATGATCCTGCTGTTCTGGGTGGTCCTGGCCGTTTTTACCATCGTGAAGACCAAGATCGTGCACTATTCCTCTCTCTGCTATTTTCCCCTGACCTTCCTTGGAGCTTACGTCATCTACAAGGTCATCCACAGCCGCATCAGGAACCACCGCTGGCTCGATGTTATCTATGCGGTCATGGGATTTCTCATCAGCCTGGCCTTTATGGTTGTCCCTGTACTTGCATCGCGGGTGGACTGGCTGATCGGCCTTGGATTTTTCAGCGATCCCTTCGCGCAGGCCAATGTAAAATCCAGCGTGCACTGGTCCGGGTACGAGGGACTCATAGGCTTTCTGTTCATGCTGGGCATTGCGGCCTCGCTCATCCTGCTCAGACGGAACAGGAAGCTTGCGTACATCCTGATGTTCCTGAATGTGACCGTTTTCCTGAATCTGGCGCTGTTTTTCACGGCCGGCAAGATTGAAGGCTATTCACAGCGTGCGCTGATTGAATTCTGCGAGGACCGGCAGGGCGAGTCATGCTACGTTTCCACACTCGGCATGAAAAGCTATGCCCACCTGTTCTACGCCCGGAAACCGGTCCCCGAAAATGAAAAATCCCAGGATTTGGATTGGCTGCTCAAGGGGGATCTGGACAAACCGGCCTATTTTATCCTGCGCAGCAAGACCCTGGCTTACTACCGGGGCTTGTACCCCGAACTTAAACTCCTGTACGAAAAGAACGGTTTCTCCTTTTGTTTAAGAGAACCACCCAAACCCCTAAAAGAATCTGAACAGTGATAAACGATAAAACCATCACCGTAGTGCTTCCCGCTTACAATGCGGAAAAAACCCTGGCACAGACCTTCGGGGAGATCCCCTTTGACATCGTCGACCATGTGATCCTGGTGGATGATAAAAGCAGTGATCAGACCCTGGAGGTGGCGGACAGCCTTGGTATCGAGCACATCGTCGTGCACGAGCGGAATCTCGGCTACGGCGGGAACCAGAAATCCTGTTACCGGAAGGCCCTTGAGATCAATTCCGACATCGTGGTGATGCTGCACCCGGACTACCAGTATGATCCCCGCCTGATCCCTTCCATGTGCTACCTGATCGCCAACGGGGTCTACCCCGTCGTCCTCGGTTCCCGGATACTGGGGAAGGGCGCCCGGAGGGGAGGCATGCCGCTCTACAAATACGTGGCAAACCGATTTCTGACCCTGTTCCAGAACCTCGTGATGAACCAGAAGCTTTCCGAATATCATTCCGGATACCGTGCTTTTTCTTCAAAGGTCCTGAAAAGCATTGATTTCGAGGCAAATTCTGATGATTTCGTATTCGATAACCAGATGCTGGCCCAGATCTTTTTTGCAGGATTCGACATCGCGGAGATCACCTGTCCCACCAAATACTTCAACGAGGCTTCATCGATCAACCTTTCACGAAGCATCAGATACGGGCTTGGTGTCCTGGGGGTATCGCTGGGTTATCTGCTGGCACGGACCGGGATACACAGAGGCAGGATATTCCGCAAAAAACCCGGGTAAGGATAATTTCGTAAATTTGAGTCAAACCAAAACCAATAACCATGCAAATAAAAATCTCAGCCTTCATCAGCCTGACCGCCCTGGCAGCCCTGCTTTCCTGCACCCCGCAGGACAAGGGTCCCTGGCAACCCCTTTTCAACGGCACGGATTTTTCGGAATTCGAACAACTTGGAGGGGATGCCCTTTACCGGGTGGAAAACGGGACCATCACCGGCACCACCGTGGCCAATACGGAGAACAGTTTTATGTGCACCCTGAAAACATACGGCGATTTCATCCTCGAATTCAAGGTCCTTGTGGATACTGCCCTGAATTCAGGTGTGCAGATACGAAGCCATGCCTACCTGAACGGGAGGGTACACGGATACCAGGTGGAAATTGACCCGGCTCCGAGGGCATACAGCGGGGGCATCTACGACGAGGCCAGGCGTGCCTGGATATTCGATCTCTCAGGCAATGAGGCGGGAAGGGCTGCATTCCGGAACGGGGAGTGGAACCAGTACCGGGTGGAAGCCATCGGCCATTCAATCAAGACCTGGGTGAACGGTGTGATGTGCGCCAATCTTATCGACGAGGCCGATTCGTCGGGGTTCATCGGGTTCCAGGTGCACAGCGTGGACCTCAGAAAGAAACCCTGGTCCGAAGGGGTCGAGGTCAGCTGGAAAGACATACGGATCATGACGCGTGACCTGGACCTATACCGTTTTCAGGGTGAAGATCCCGTGCCAGTTAAGGAAGTCCTGCTGACCAACCGCCTTACCGATACGGAAAAGAAGGAGGGATGGCAGCTCCTTTTCGACGGTGTGAGCATGGATAAATGGAGGGGGGCCCATAAGGATGCCTTCCCGGATTCGGGATGGGTGGTGGAGGATGGCGTGCTGGAACTCCACGCGGAAGGAGGCGGCCAGTCAAAACAGGCCGGCGATATCCTGACCCTCGAGGAGTATTCGGATTTTGATTTTTGCGTCGACTTCATGCTTACCCCGGGGGCCAACAGCGGGATCAAGTATTTTGTAACGGAAAAGGAAAAGACCGACGGTTCGGCGATCGGACTGGAATACCAGCTGTTGGATGATGCATTGAATGAAGATGCCATGAAGGGGAAGAACGGGAACCGGACACTCGCCTCATTATACGATCTCATTCCAGCTTCCAGCAGGAAATTCGTCAGGGCGCCCGGCCAGTGGAACATGGCAAGGATTGTCTCCAAAGGGCATCTTGTCCAGCACTGGCTCAACGGTCAGAAGGTCCTCGAATACACGAGGGGATCCGATGAATTCCGCAGGCTTGTGGCAGACAGCAAATACAAGGTCTGGAAAGATTTCGGGGAGGCTGAAGCCGGCCACATCCTGCTGCAGGAGCATGGAAGCAATGTGTCATTCAGGAATATCAAAATCAAAAACTAAAACTAATACTTAAACAAAGGATCATGCAAAAGAAATACTGGCTTACACGTAAAATAAAAATACGGGGCATCGCAGCCGCATCCCCGGGAATGGCCCTTGTTGCCGGGATGTTGTTAGCGACCGGAATATTGTTTTATTCCTGCAAACAGGGACAAAAACCGCCCGCGGAACAGGCAGGTCCCGCCGTTTCACTTAAAAAAGGCGTTATCCTGGTCGATTACCGGGAGCAGAAGAAAGTGGATGTTTACATTGACGGGGACCTCTTCACCTCTTACATCTATCCTTCGGATCTTGAAAAACCTATTCTTTACCCGGTCCGGACTGCAGAGGGTACGGTGGTTACCCGCGGTTTCCCACTGGAACCCAGGGAAGGGGAACGGATCGACCATCCCCACCAGGTCGGTGTCTGGTTCAATTTCGGGGATGTGAACGGATACGACTTCTGGAATAATTCCAGCGCCATACCGGAGGATCAGAAAGCCCGGTACGGGAGGATCCTTCACCGGGGCGTGAAGCGGGCCGAAAGCAGGGAAACAACGGGCATCCTGGAGATCGCGGCGGACTGGCAGGTACCTCTTGAAGACGGCAGCTGGCACACCATCCTGCAGGAGCTGACCATTTTTGAATTCAGCGGTGATGAATACACCCGCACCATAGACAGGACCACCCAGCTGACCGCCCAGGAAAAAGAGGTGGTTTTCAAGGATAACAAGGAGGGCCTGTTTGCCATCCGCGTGGCAAGGCAGCTCGAGCTCCCTTCCGATAAACCCCTTCTTTTCACGGATGCCCATGGCAATCCGATGGAGGTGGAGAAACTCGACAATGAGGGCGTTAACGGGAATTACCTCAATTCCGAGGGGCTGGAAGGGAACGAAGTCTGGGGAAAACGGGCCAGGTGGGTAAGCCTTTCCTCCAATATCGGGGAAGAAGGAATTATCCTGGCCATGTTTGACCATCCCCAGAATTACGGGTATCCTTCATACTGGCATGCCAGGGGCTACGGGCTGTTCTCAGTGAATAATCTCGGAGCAAGGGCCTACGACGAGAAAGCGGTTCCCGTCGAACTGAAACTCAAACCCGGGGAATCAATCCTTTTCAAACACCGGCTGTATATCAGCTCGGGGGATCATCCCGGTACCGCGAAACTTGAGGCATTGTCCAAAGCATTCGGGGAGAAATGATCCGTCCACCCGGGAAAGGGGTTAAAGCGGGATTTTCCTGCCTTTGCCGCTGCTTTCCCTTGCCGCTTCAATGATGCGGATCACCAGGTTGGCCTGTTCGGCCGTAACGCAGGGCTCCCTGTGCTCTTTCAGGGCCCTGTGAATGTCCTCGTAAAATTCGTTGTATCGGCCCGGCAGGGTTTCGTATTTTCCCCGGAAGGATTTTCCCCGTATGGATCTTCCCTGCAGGGATCTTACCCCGGCTTCAGTATGCAGCAGTCCCCAGTCCGTTTCGGGTTCCCTGCCCCAACCCGGTCCCCCCGGCAGCGCCCCGTTTTTCAGGGCCTCTTC
Organism: uncultured Bacteroides sp.; assembly: GCA_964431315.1. Classification (GTDB taxonomy): domain Bacteria; phylum Bacteroidota; class Bacteroidia; order Bacteroidales; family SM23-62; genus SM23-62. The sequence goes on from CAYSJH010000002.1 coordinate 68,281, forward strand.
CTGGGGATCGGTCCCGTACTTCAGGAAGGATCCCCCGATCCCGTGCAGCTGGTATCGCGGTCCCGCTTCCCGGACCAGGTAGCTGGCCTTCAGCGTGACCCTGGGTTCCGGGTATCCCAGGAGGAGGGTGAATGCATCATCGATCTTTCCCCCGCTCCGGTGCACCCGGATATCCGCATAGACATCTGTGGGTTTGCCGAACAGCACGATCGCCTGGTCGATCATGTGGGACCCGAGGTTGAAAAGGGTACCGGTTCCCGATGCAGGGTCTTCTTTCCAGGTATCCTGCTGGATGAAAGTCCGGTACCGGTCGAAATGTGCCTCGTATTCGACCAGCCTGCCCAGGAGTCCCTCTTCCATAATTTTCCGCACTGTAAGGAAATCCCCGTCCCAGCGCCGGTTCTGAAAGACACTCAGCAACAGGTTCCGTGATTTCGCAAGATCGATGAGTTCCTTTCCCTTTCTGCTGTCCTGCACGAAAGGTTTTTCCACGACCACATGTTTGCCGGCAAGAAGGGCATCACGCGCCATTTCATAATGCAGGAAATCGGGCGTGTTGACGATGACCAGTTCGATGCGGCTGTCTTCAAGCATTTCCCTGTACGTACGGACGATCTTTGCATCCGGGTAACGTTCACGCGACCGCTCCTTCGTTCGTTCAAGTATGGAAATGATCTCAAAACCCGGGTGGATGTGCACCAGAGGGGCATGGAATATTTCTCCGGACATCCCGTACGAAGCGATACCGACGCCTGTTTTACCCATATCGGTCAATTTTTCGTGGCAAAATACAATTTATGCCCGTATAACCGGTCAATAATCCTGAAAAATTCAGGGGACGGATTCGTCCCGGCAGGTAAAGTCATCAGCGGCCGGCATGGAAATCTCGGATGCTTTTATTAGTTTTGAGTCCTTTTTCAAAGGAAACATCAATGAAACAAGTAAACAGTTTTAGAAGGACCCTGGTCAGGGTATTCCCGTTTTGTGGTTATACGGTCTTACTCCTCCTGCTGCTGGGTGGGTGTACACCCGGGGTGAAACAGGTTGAAAAGCCCAGGAACATCATTCTGATGATCGGGGACGGGATGGGGACGAACCATATCTATGCCGGCATGGTGGCAAACGGGATGGATCTGAACCTGGCCGCATGCAATTACGTCGGGTTTCAGAAGACGTATTCATTCAATTCCGACATCACGGATTCGGGTGCGAGTGCGACCGCCATGGCCACCGGTAAGAAGACAAGGAACGGTGTTATATCGGTCGGTCCGGACGGAAAGCCCCTGAAGACAATTGTCGAACTCGCCGAAGAGAGGGGACTGTCCACCGGCCTGATTGCGACCTCCACCATCACCCATGCCACCCCGGCTGCCTTTGCCGCACACGATACCAGCAGGGGAAATTATGAGCAAATAGCGGAAGACCTCTGCAGGTCCGGTGTAGACGTGATTATCGGGGGAGGCAGGTATCATTTCATGAGGAGGGAAGACGGGCTCAACCTTCTCGATACGCTTATGGCAAAAGGATATTTTATCGGAGAGCGGATCGAGGATATTCCGGGGTCGTACGGGGGACCCGTGGCCATATTCACCGATACGATGGCAATGCCGTCCGCCCTTGAAGGAAGGGGTGATGTACTGGCAGCGTCTTCCGCAATTGCGGTGAACAGGCTTTCGAAGAACCCGGAAGGCTTCTTCATGATGATCGAAGGTTCCCAGATCGACTGGGCAGCCCATGCGAACAATACAGAGGGACTGGTCTCCGAGGTGCTCGACTTTGACCGGGCCATAGGGAAAGTCCTGGACTTTGCCAGGAAAGACGGCCACACACTGGTGATCGTGACCGCTGATCATGAAACCGGTGGTTTTACCCTGCTGAAAGGGGGACCGTCGGATCCCGTGCCGGAAGGTGCATTTTCGAGCGATGGGCATACGGGTGTCATGGTCCCCGTTTTTGCATTCGGACCGGGTGCAAAAGAATTTTCCGGGATTTACGAAAACACAGGGATTTTCGACAGAATGAGAAAACTGCTTGAACTCTGATGAAACCAGGCCTGCAACCCGGAATTATCCAACCGGTCCACCTCCTGCTGCTCTGTCTTACCGCCTTCAGCCTGTTTCCGGGCTGCGGGATCCGTAATGGGAGACGGGGAAATCCGCCCGCCGGGGAAACGGCGGGGATCCTTGAATATGTTGAAGAACTTGACGGAAGGCTCGGGGAAAGCTCGGGATTGATCCGTTTCAGGGGGAAGTCGTGGACGATAAACGACAGCGGGGGGAATCCTGTTCTCTACGGGTTTGACAACAGGGGCGGGAAACCCCTGCAGGAGATCTCTATCCTGGATGCGGAAAACGCGGACTGGGAATCCCTTGCACAGGACGGGGATTACATCTACATCTGCGATGTGGGCAATAATTTCGGACGCAGGGATGAATTGCAGGTTTACAGGGTGGCAAAGGATTCCATCCCCCGTTCGGGCAATGCCCGGGTGGGTGCGGAAATCATCCGTTACCGCTATGCCGGAAGGGATAAGAATGAAAATCCGGTGAGACGAAGCAGGTACGACTGCGAGGCGGCATTCGTCTGGGGGGACAGTCTTTTCCTGTTCACAAAAGACTGGGAAACGGATTCCACTACTCTATATACCTGTCCCACAAAGCCCGGAAGCTATGAACTTAAGCCAAGGATGACCTACCCGGTCGACGGCCTGGTGACCGGGGCGGATGCCATTCCCTGTAAGAGTCTGGTGGTACTTTGCGGATACCGGGATTACGTGCCGTTCGTATGGATCCTGGAGGATTTTAATCCCTCGGATTATTCCCACGGCACGGCACACCGGCTTGATTTTCCGGCTCTCACCGGCCTTCAGACCGAGGGCATCGCCCTTGTTTCCCCCGAAAGGGCATTCCTTTCCTGCGAAAAATCCGAATTTCCGGCTTCCCTTTACAGGCTTGACCTTAACCCTTAGGTGAAATGATTCAGGATTTTATACATTTGTTATCAGGCCGTACTGAAAATGGTATGGTTTGTGCAACACCGAAAGCATGAGGAGATTTTTAACAGGCATCCTTATTGTTCTGTCCCTGGCCGCACAGGCACAGGAGGAGTACAGCATCTCCAACAGGCGCGTTACAACCAAATTTGAAATGGCCAAACGGTATTATGTGCTCAGGGATTTTGAAAATGCCACAAGGGAGCTGAAGGAAGCCGTTGAGACCGAACCCGAATTCATTGAAGCCTGGCTGCTGCTGGGCCAGGTGCAGACAGACGCAGGGAAGCTGGAGGAATCCATCGATGCTTATAACCATGCCCTTGAGATCGACCCCCTGTTTTTTCCGAACGCGATCTTTTTCCTGGCTGAAAATGAGATGGCGGTGGGAAAATACTACGATGCCAGGGTGCACTACGAGTGGTTCCTTGCCCTGGGCAATACCAGTCCCGAGATAAGGGACGCTGCCCTGAAATCACGTGCTTCCTGCAGCCTGGCGATCCATTCCTGGGAGAACCCTGTACCGTTCGAACCCGTTAACCTGGGTCCCAGTATAAATACCCAGTACGACGAATACTGGCCCAGCCTTTCAGCCGATGAGTCCATGCTGGTCTATACCATGCTCCTGCCCATCGATCCGAAAAATCCGGCCTTCCAGGGGAACCGGCAGGAGGACCTGTATTACAGCCGTTATGAGAACGGGCACTGGATGCCTGCACAGGATGTGGGTTCTCCGCCGAACACTTCCGACAACGAAGGGGCCCAATCCATATCGGGCAATGGAATGTTCATGGTATTTACCGGATGCATGAGGGACGATGGCTACGGTCTCTGTGACCTTTACTTTTCGGAGAACCGGAACGGTACGTGGACCGTGCCGAAGAACATCGGTCCCCCTATAAGCACAAGATACAGCGAAAAGCAGCCTGCACTTTCATCCGACGGAAGGATCCTCTATTTCAGTTCCAACCGCCCGGGGGGATACGGGCAGTACGACCTCTGGATGTCGGTCCGCGGTGATGACGGTGCCTGGAGCCGGCCGGTCAACATGGGAAAAAGCATCAACACCGAAGGTTATGACCAGTCCCCCTTCATGCACCCCGACAACAAGACCCTCTACTTCAGCTCCACGGGCTGGCCCGGCATGGGCGGATACGACATCTTTCTTTCCCGGAAAACATCGGACAGCACCTGGTCCGAGCCGATGAACCTTGGCTACCCGATCAATACCTTCCATGATGAACAGGGACTGATCGTCAATTCAAGGGCGAACATGGCCTATTTTTCCTCCAACCGCCTCAGCGAAAAGGGACTGGATATTTTTTCCTTCGAACTTTATTTCGATGCACGTCCGAACCGGGTCTCCTACATGAAAGGAAAGGTTTATGATTCCGAGACCCTGCTTCCCCTTGAGGCCAAATTTGAGCTGATCGATCTGGCAAGCTCCAAAACCGTCATCAGTTCCAGTTCGGATCCGGGCAACGGGGAATTCCTGGTCGTGATCCCGGTCGGCGCGGACTATGCCCTGAACGTTTCCCGTCCCTCTTATCTTTTCCATTCAGAGAATTTCTCCTTTGATAAAGTTTACGGGAGTACCGAACCCTTTTACATGGACATTGCCCTGAAACCCATCATGGTGGGCGAAAGCATCACGCTCAGGAACGTGTTCTATAAAACCGATTCCTTCGCCCTGGATTCAAGGTCAAAGGTCGAGCTCGGGAAGGTCGTCAGCCTCCTGGAAGCCAACGGCACGCTGGCGATTGAGATCGGGGGACATACCGACAATGTCGGGACGGCAGCCTACAACATAAACCTCTCGGGGCGAAGGGCAGAAGAAGTCGTGAAATACCTGGTTTCCAAAGGCATTGCCCGCGAACGGATCCAATCCAGGGGGTACGGCATGAATGTGCCTGTGGCGACCAATGACACGGACGAGGGCAGGGCTCAAAACCGGCGGACCGAACTTAAAATCCTTGCCAAGTAATCCTCAGATCGGTTTTTTTTATGTAAATTCATTTTCATGAATCCTCCCGGTTTACACAGACGCTTCCGAACGTATTACCCGGTCATCCCCTTCCTGTGCAGTCTCCTGCTGCTGCAGTCCTGCAGCAGGGAACATGGTCCCGGCAGGCTTGACCTGGACAAGCTGGACGGGTACATGGAAAAATCACGCCGTGAATGGCATGTACCTGGACTTGCCATCGCCATTGTCAAGGATGACAGCGTCGTGTTTGCAAGGGGATATGGTGTCCAGGAGTACGGCAAGCCCGGGAGGGTGGACGAGCACACCCTGTTCAGCATCGCCTCCATCACCAAGGGATTCACATCTTCCGCACTGGCCATGCTGGAGGATGAAGGAAAAATCAGCTGGGATGAGCAGGTGCAGCACTACCTGCCGGATTTCAGACTTTACGATCCATGCGTGAGCAGTGAGATCCGGGTGAGGGACCTGCTCTGCCACAGGAGCGGATTTAAAACCTTCAGCGGTGACCTCGTCTGGTATGAGACGGCTTATTCACCGGACGAAGTGCTCCGCAGGGTCCGGTACCTCAAGCCGGCCTACGGATTCCGTTACAGGTACGGCTACTCGAACCTCATGTACCTGGCTGCAGGGGAGATCGTTCCGTCGGTGACGGGAATGAGCTGGGAAGCCTTTGTCACCGGCAGGATATTGCAGCCGCTTGGAATGGAACGGACCTTCCTGCGGACCCTGGATTTCATGGGAGATCCCGACGTGGCTATGCCTCACCAGGTTGACCTGCTGGATACAACCACCCTCGTGCTGCCCTTTATGAACTGGGACAATTGTGCTCCAGCAGGTGCGATGTTCTCGAGCGTCGCGGACCTAGGCCGGTGGATACGTTTCCAGCTGGCCATGGGAAACTGGAACGGGCAACAGCTCATCAGCGGTGAAAATCTCTGGGAAACGCGGGAACTGCACACCGTCCGGCCGCTTGACATGGGAAGCCTGAATGCATGGCCGCCCATACATTTTTCCGGGTACGGTCTCGGTTGGGAACTTTACGATTATCACGGATGGAAAGTAATCGGGCACGAAGGTGGCACGGACGGCATGCTGAGCCGTCTCGTCATGGTGCCTGAGGAAAATTTCGGTTTCGTTATCCTGAGCAACAGCATCAGCGGGATCACCACGGCTCTTGAATATTATATCCTGGACCAGTATGAGCAGGGGAAAAGCTACGACTGGTCCAAGCTGTTCCTTAAAGATTTTATTGCCTATCAGGAGGATACAAGGAGGGAGTGGGTGGAATACCTTGAATCGGCTGACCGGTCCGTTAAACCCAGCCTGGAACTTCCGGGTTACGAGGGAATTTACGGCTGTGATCTCTATGGCAATGTTGAGGTGCGCAGTGAGGGAGGGGGACTTGTACTGGATTTTCTTCCTTCGGACAGGATGGAGGGGGACCTTGAACATTTTTCGGGGGACACCTTCCTGATCCGTTTGAGAAATATGCCGTCCCTGCCGCAGGGGACCGTAAAATTTTACCTGGATGCGGGGGGAAAAGCCTCTCAGATCAGGGTGGAGATACCGAGCCCGGACTTTGATTTCACCGAACTGGAGCTCAAAAAAATGATCGATAAGAAAAACTGAACGCTCAGGGAAACTGAATAAACCACAGGATTCGCAATGGAATGTAAACAGGAAAGAAACAGCCAGAATTGCAACTGCACTTATCCATGCAGCAGGCACGCGGTTTGCTGCGATTGCCTTCATTACCACCGGAAAAGCGGCGAACTTCCCGCCTGCTATTTTCCGGCCTCCGCAGAAAAGACCTACGACCGGTCGATCGACTATTTCATCAGCCTCTGGGAAAGGGACAGGGGCTCCTGGCTTACCTGCCGCTTTTATCCGGAGCCGGAGGGATAGGAGGTGGCGGCTTGTACTGGTCAAGCTGGCTCATGATCACCTCGATGGCCTTGTTAAGCTGCTCATCCACCCCGGCATACTCTTTAGACGGATCATTGTCAATGTTAATGTCGGGGTCAACCCCGTGACCTTCGATGATCCACTTGCTTTCCGTTGCCGAATAGTGGGCAAATTCGGGACGCATGAGGCTTCCTCCATCAATGAAGGGCAGTGTTCCCCGGATACCGACCACCCCTCCCCAGGTCCGGGTCCCGATTACGGTCCCCAGTTTCCGCTCTTTGAACTGGTAAGGGAAAAGGTCACCGTCGGAAGCCGATGCATAGTTGATCAGCAGCACCTTGGGTCCCAATACCATCTGTTCGGGCACCGGAAATCCTTTATCAATCCCTCTCATCGTGCTGGCAAGCGCCATCTGCCGGGCCAGCCGTTCGATGATCATGGGGGATACATTGCCCCCGCCGTTGCCGCGGTCGTCGATGATCAGGCCTTTTTTATTAATGAGCTGGGGATAGAAATATTTGGCAAACTCATTCAGTCCTTCTCTCCCCATATCCGGGATATGGATGTAACCGATCTGGCCATTCGTGGCCTCGTTTACTTTCCGGATATTATCCTGTACCCATTTGAAATAATACAATTGCTGCTCAGTTTCAATGGGTTTCACCAGTACCTTGCGGGCACCCTGTTCGGAAGGAGTGGAATTAACGGTGAGTTCAACCGTTGTGCCCGCCTGGTTCAGCAGGGATTCGTAAATGTCCCTCATATCCTTCGTAGAGGCTCCGTTGACCGCCACGATGTACTCTCCCTCTTTTACATTCAGTCCAACTTCGGTCAGGGGAGACTGCAGGCTTTCGTCCCAGTTGGCACCTTTCAGGATCTCGTCGATCCTGTAATAGCCTGAAGCGTCCCTTGAAAGCCTGGCTCCCAGGTGTCCGGTCTGAATTCTTTCCGGTCCCGCAAGATCGTCCGGCGAATTGACATAGGCATGTCCCACGCTCAGTTCCGCCATCATTTCCCCGATGATGTAGGTGAGGTCGTGGCGGTGGTTTACATAGGGCAGCAGGACTGCGTATTTATCGTGCATGGCTTTCCAGTCCAGCCCGTGCATGTTCTCCACGTAGAAGAAGTCCCGCATCTGCCTCCAGCTCTCATCGAAGATCTGCCTCCATTCGCTCGGGTAATCCGCCATGACCTTCATTCCTGACAGGTCAATGGTTTCGCTGAGCGTTACCTTGGCTGAAGGAAGGTCGATGACGGCATACTTATCTCCCTGCTTGACCAGCATTTTATTCCGGTTTGCCGAAATGGTAAACAGCATGCCGTTGCCCAGTTCGGTTTCCTTCTTTGATTTCAGATCAAAAACCATGAAATTAATCGGTCCCCCTCCTGAGCTCCGGGTATTATAGTAAACCTTGTCTTCCATCGGCTGCATGTTGAAATAATTCGAGGGTGTTACCGGCAGGGCGACGATCCTGTCCATGATGCCCTCGGTCCGGATGACGGTCCCCTTCGTCTCTTCAGCCTTCTCTTCCTTCTTTTCCTTTCCTTTATCCTTTCCCTTGTCTCCAGAGCTTTCCTCCTTTGCTGCCGCTTCAACCTTCACCTCGTCGTTTTCGAGCGCGAAGGGGGAGGGGGTATCACCGGCAAGGGTGACCAGGTAGATCCTCCTCATGTCCGAATAGGAGTGGTTCCACTCGGTCTGGGAGTAGGTGGGATTGAAATCACGGGCCGAAATGAAGTACAGGTATTTGCCGTCCGGGGAGAACCGGGGACTGCCACTTTCGTACCAGTTGGCCGTGACCGGGCTGATCCTGTGCGTTTCAAGGTTGAACAGGTAGATCACCGAGAAATTATTTTCGTCGTTGTCTGCGAAAGCGATCCATTTGTTGTCGGGTGACCAGTCAAAATCATCCAGTTCCGTGGTTTTCGATTTGGTAACCAGGGTAATCTTCCGGCTGTTGATGTCGATGTATTGCAGCCTGAATTTCCGGTCGTTGTAAAGGATCTTTTTGCTGTCGGGGGACCACTTCAGTTCAAAATAGTAGGTCTGGCTGCCGCTGGTAAGCTGGACTGCCGGGGATGTCCCGTCCTGGGACTGCATGTAAAGTTCCATCTCGCCTGAAAGGTCGGAGAAATAGGCCAGGTATTTGCCGTCGGGGGACCAGATGACGGTCTGATCATGGGCTCCGGGGCTTTCGGTGAGGTTCCGTGTGATCCCGCTTTTGGTCGGGACGGTATAGATGTCCCCACGGGCGCCAAATGCAACCCGCTCGCCGTTGGGGGACAGGTCCCCCGTGGCAATGTGCTTGCTAGCATCGATCAGTTCAGTGCGGCTGTATGGATTGTCATTTTCAATCTGTATGGAAACCTTTTCGTATTTCTTGGACCGGATATCCAGCTTGTATATGAAACCACCGTTTTCAAAGACGATCTGGTCCTTGCCGAGTGACGGGAACTTGACGTCATATTCGGTGAAATTGGTGACCTTGCTGGTCTGTCCCGTTGAAATATTATAGACAAATACGTTCATGGTCCGGTCCCGGTCCGACAGGTAGTAGATCTCATCACCCGCCCACATCGGAATGATGTCCTGAGCATCGTTGTCCGTGATCTTCTCGGTGGTTTGCGAATTGAAATCATGGATCCAAATCTCATCGGCCATACCCCCGCGGTAATACTTCCAGGTCCGGAACTCGCGGAAGATCCTGTTGTAGGCGAGCCGGTTGCCGTCGGGAGACCAGGAACAGAACCCTCCGTTGGGAAGCGGGAGTTCTTCACTCATCCCGCCTTCAACGGGAACCTTGAAAAGCTGTCCCACGAAAGAATTGCTTGAATTCATGCGGGAGCGGTACGTAATGTATTTGCCATCCGGCGTCCAGTCCATCACGATGTTATTGGGACCCATGCGGTCGCCGATGTTGTCCCTTTTCAGGGTCGCCGTATAGGTAAGGCGCCTGGGTGATCCGCCCTGTGACGGGATCAGAAATACCTCGGTATTCCCGTCATACTGTCCCGTAAATGCGATCTTGCTGCCGTCGGGTGAAAAACGCGCGAACATCTCATAGCCGTTATTGCTCGTCAGTTTGCGAGCCACACCTCCTCCACTGTCAACGGTAAAGAGGTCCCCCGCATAGGTAAATACGATCTGGTTTCCGTAGATGGCCGGGAACCTCAGGAGCCTGGCTTCCGAGGAAGCCTGCAGGGAAAAGAGCGGGATCCCTGCAAATAAAAAAATTAACTGAAATAGCTTTTTCATTGAATTATTGAATTATTTAATATGAAGAAATGAATACTCTGCATACAGAGGAAGTTTCCTGGATGCAATGAAATGGGAACCGTACAAGGTGCGAAAAACCTGTTTTCTCTAATACTCTTATGCAAGACTTCTAAGCTTGGCCAGTGACACAAAATTAGAATTAATCGCAAGAAGCGAGCACTGACAACCGGTTTTTTTGATTGGAATTCTTTTCATGGTGTTGAAAATTGTATTTTTCGGGCTGGACAGAACCACTATATTTGTTACGGAACAAGACTATAAGCAGGCGAATGAAGGCTTTCAGAACAAAAATGGCTCCGGTACTGGTGACGCTGAGCACGATCATCACCTCCAGCTTCCACTTTTCCGCGCATCAGGAAACCGGGGAAAGGCTTGATCCTCCCTTCCTGGACTCGGGTAAGCACTGGGTCGACTCGGTGTATGAATCCCTTTCGAGGGATGAGCGCATCGCCCAGCTCTTCATGGTCCGGGCTTATTCAAACCTGGGGGAAGAGCATGCCGCTTCCATACTGAAGCTTATCGAACGTTATAGCATAGGCGGCATCTGCTTTTTTCAGGGGGGACCCGTACGGCAGGCCATGCTGACGAACCTCTACCAGGCGGCGGCGAAAACACCCCTCCTTGTTGCCCAGGATGCGGAATGGGGACCTGCATTCCGGCTTGACAGCACCATCGCCTATCCCCAGCAGATGACCCTGGGAGCACTGGCTGACGAAGAGGGGATCCGCCAGATGGGAAGGGAAATTGCAGAACAGCTCAGGATGATCGGGGTGAATATGAACCTTGCACCGGTAATGGATGTGAACAATAACCCCCGTAATCCAGTGATCGGCAGCCGGTCCTTCGGTGAGGATGTCGAGAATGTCAGCAGGAAAGGCATTGCCTACATCCAGGGAATGCAGGAAGGCAGACTGCTCTGCGTCGCCAAACATTTCCCCGGGCACGGCGATACCGACAAGGATTCCCACCTGACCCTGCCGCTTATAAGGCATTCCGCGGAAAGGCTGAGAAACACGGAGATGTATCCCTTCAGGCAGGCAATCCTTCAGGGAGTTACCGGGATCATGACGGCACACCTCGAGGTGCCGGCACTTGATTCCACGCGGGACCTGGCCTCGTCGCTGTCTTACCCGGTCGTTACCGGGATACTTAAGGAGGAACTGGGATTCAGGGGACTCATCATCACGGATGCCCTGGATATGGCAGGGGCCGGTATGCATCATGCACCCGGAGAGATTGAGGCCATGGCCTTCATGGCGGGGAACGATATCCTTCTCATCCCTTCGGATGTCGGCCGGGGCATCTCCGCCATCAAGAGGGAAATAAGGCGGGGAAACCTGGACTGGGACAGGGTGGAGGAAAGCTGCAAGAAGATCCTGGCCGCTAAGTACTGGGCGGGACTGGATCAACCGGTGGAATTGACCGGACTTCATGAGAAGCTGAACGACAACCGTTACCTGGTGACGCGCTCACGGCTTTACCAGGGCGCCCTTACCCTGCTTGAAAACAGCGGCGGTATGCTGCCACTCAGGCGGCTCGATACCCTGAAGATCGCCACCGTGGTGATCGGGGATACCCTGCCGGATGAATTCCAGAATACCATCGACCTTTACATGCCTTCCCGGCATTTCAATATCTCCAGGGATGCCACGGCAAAATCCTACCTTGAACTGCTCGGGCAGCTGGATTCCTTCAACCTGGTCATCGCCGGTCTCAACAACACCGACATGAGGGCATCAAGGAACTTCGGCATCCGGGAGAACTCCATCCTGTTCCTGAACAGCCTCTCCACGCTGACCCCGACGGTTGTAACGGTTTTTGCCAGCCCCTACAGCCTTTCCCAGTTTGAGTTCGGCGAAAATCTGAAGGCCCTGCTGATGGCTTACGAGGACAGGGACCTGGTCCGGTCCCTCGCCGCACAGCTGATCTTTGGCGGGATCCAGGCAAAAGGGAAGTTGCCGGTTTCGGCGGGGGACCGATACACGTCCGGTTACGGGTTGCAGACCGGGCCGGCAACCAGGCTTAGATACGGACTGCCCGAAGAAGCCGGAATGGATTCCAGGCTGCTTTACAGGATTGATTCCCTGGCGCTGGATGCCATCAACGCCAAGGCGACACCGGGCTGCCAGATCCTTGCCGCCCGCAACGGGCTGGTATTCTACCATAAGTCCTTCGGGTATCACACCTACCGGAGGAGGGACACGGTGCGCTGGGACGACCTGTACGATGTGGCTTCGGTTACCAAGATCGCTGCGACCCTGCCCGTACTGATGCAGCTTTCCCAGGAAGGCCGGTTCAGCGTCGATGACAGCCTCGGGAAATACCTGCCTTACCTGGATACCTGCGATAAGGGCGGCCTCCTGGTCCGGGATGTGCTGAGCCATCACGCGGGACTCCCCCCCTGGATCCCCTTTTATTATTCCACCCTGGAGCCCATGGATGCGGACCAGGACCTGATCAGCAACAAGCTTTCGAGCGAGTACCCGTTCCGCCTTGCCGGGCATATCTTCCTGAACAAGAACCTCCAGTACGTTAACGGGGCCTATGCCCGCGAGTATTCCGAGCAATTTCCCATCAAGGTGGCAGAGGGACTTTACATGAACCGGGACTATACCGACAGCATCATGAACAGCATCATTCGATCGAAACTCCGGGAAAAGAAGGAATACCTCTATTCCGACCTGGGCTATTATTTTCTCCTCCCGGTCATGGAAGAACTCATCGGCATGCCCCTGGAACAATACGTCCGGGAGCGCATCTACCTGCCGCTGGGTGCGGATTATACCGGTTACCTCCCGCTGGAGCGCTTCGCGGCGGACCGGATCGTGCCGACCGAAAATGACCTGTTTTTCAGGAAACAGCTCCTCAGGGGGTACGTGCACGATCCAGGCGCAGCCATGCTGGGGGGCGTTGCAGCCCACGCCGGGATCTTTTCCAACGCAAATGACCTGGCCAAGATCATGCAGATGTACCTGAACAGGGGACGGTACGGGGGCATGGATTTCATCGCCGATACCATCATCGATCGTTTCAATACCTGCATCCACTGCGATGAGGGAAACCGGCGAGGCATCGGGTTCGACAAGCCCGAGATGGATTTCGAGAAGGAGGGCCCCACCTGCCAGTGCGTGTCACCAAGCAGCTTCGGGCATTCCGGGTTTACCGGAACCCTGGTCTGGGCCGATCCCGATACCGGGATCCTCTACATATTCCTTTCGAACAAGATCCATCCGGACCAGGACAATCCGAAACTCGTCGAGATGAACGTCCGCACCAACATCCAGCAGGTACTCCACGATGCCATCCTGTATTGAGGGGTCTATGTATTGACGGGCAATTTCAATAACTTTGCATAATTAAACAGTATGAAACCAAGCCATATTGAACACATCGGGATAGCCGTCAGGGATCTTGAAGCGGCAATCCGCTTTTACGAGGACGTGCTTTCACTTGAATGCTATGCCATTGAAGAGGTTGCTGACCAGAAAGTCCGCACCGCCTTCTTCAGGGCAGGGGAAACCAAGATCGAACTGCTGCAATCAACGGATCCGGAAGGCCCGGTCGGGAAATTCATCGAAAAGCGGGGAGAAGGCCTGCACCATATCGCGTTTGCCGTGGAGGATGCCTCGTATGCCCTGATGGCAGCCGGTGAAAAAGGCGTGAGGCTGATCGACCAGACGGCGAGGAAAGGGGCAGAGGGCCTGGAAATAGGCTTTCTCCACCCGGGTTCAACCTTCGGCGTGCTCACGGAAATCTGCAGTACGGCAAAAAAATAGTTAACCTCAGCTGAATATGAAAACCACCAGATCCATTGTTATCCGGCTGGTCCTTCCGGCCCTGCTCCTTTACGGTTGCTCCAAACAGAAGGAACCGACGGTCAGGCTCCTGAATGGCCGTTTCATGACCACCAACGTGGAAATTACCCCGGGCGGTGTGCTGCAGTTCAAGTGGATGGCGGAAAAAGGGAAATCCGACCTGACCTCCTTTACCATCCGGGTGAACGGGGATGATCTTTCCGGCTACGGGTATCCCGTCACGCAAATTCCTCCCGATGTTTACATCGATTCCACCTTCATGGAAGGTCCCGCCGTCAGGGGGGATTACACCTATGCTTTCGTTGCCGGGGATGCCGACGGCAATTTCGGGGAAAAAGCCATTGTCGTGAGCGTTCAGTGAACCATATTGTTTAGCATACGATCCAGGCCGGTTTTAAAGGGAAAGTCTTTCTATATTTATGACCGGATATTATTTATAACCTTTTCAGGATGGGAAAAACCGGAAGCGCCGGAAACCACGGGGGCAGGGTAAGGTCCGATTGCCTGGTCGAGATCGAGCTCAAGGCTTCCGGGGGAATTGACCTGGAGCTCGATAGCAGGGTGGAAGTACTGTACGGTCATTCCATCCGGAACCTGGTTCAGGCCCTCGTTTTATTTTATGAGATCCGTAACGCAAAGATGCGGATAAAAGACAGCGGTGCGCTTGATTTCGTGCTTGCTGCCAGGATGGAGGCTGCCATAAAAAAGGTTCTGCCGGGAGAGACGAGGGAATTTCTCCTGCCGGACAGCCGGGATGAATTCCCGGAACCCGACCCGGCCAGGTACCGTTTTACCCGCCTGTACCTCCCGGGCAATACCCCGAGCATGATGCTGAATGCCGGTATCCATAAGCCCGACGGGATCATACTGGACCTGGAGGATTCGGTGGCACCGGGAACAAAGGATGAAGCAAGGATACTGGTCAGGAATGCCCTGAGGGCCCTGGATTTTTTCGGGGCTGAGCGGATGGTAAGGATCAACCAGCTGCCGCTCGGGCTGAGGGACCTGGAAGCCGTCGTACCCCAGCACCCCGATCTTGTGCTGGTCCCCAAGGTGGAATCGCCGGAAACGATCGTGGAGGTGGAGGAAAAGATCAGGAAAATCTCCCCGGAGCGCAAGGTGTTGCTGATGCCCATTCTCGAATCCGCCCTGGGCATCGAGAGATCCTTCGAGATTGCCACGGCAGGCAGAAATACCGCTGCAATGGCCATCGGACTTGAAGATTACACGGCTGACATAGGCGTTCAGCGGACAGGGGAGGGTACCGAATCCTGGTACGCGCGCTCACGCCTGGTGAATGCCTGCAAGGCCGCGGGGATCCAGGCCATTGATTCGGTCTATTCCGATGTGGATAACGAGGAGGGATTGCGGGATACAGTCAGCCGGTCCCGCAGCATGGGTTTCGAAGGCATGGGCTGCATACACCCCAGGCAGATCCCCGTGATCCTCGAGGCGTTCAGGCCGTCTGCCGTGGAGATCGGGAAGGCCGCAGCCATTGTTGAGGCGTTCGAGGAAGCGGCTAAAATGGGATTGGGGGTGGTGAGCCTTGGATCCAAAATGATCGATGCCCCGGTGGTTAAGCGGGCGCGGCGCACGATCGAATTCGCACGGAAAATGGGACTCATCTGAACAGGAAGGAAACATGAAAAACGCAATTCAGGATATGGCCAGGAATGCTGCGGGACGTGATGTACCCCTTTCCGTGAACGGCAAACCCCAGGTTCCCTACGCGGGTGTTAACCGGTTTAAGCCGGAAGGCCGCCGGTACGGTCCCCCCATACCCTCATGCAACGACTACCCGGCGGACGGGGACAAGCGGGTGCCTTCCCTGAGGGAGGCCCTGGAGCGATGCGGACTGAAAGACGGGATGTGCATTTCCACCCACCATCATTTCCGGAACGGGGACCTGCTGGCGAACCAGGTATTTGATGCCGCCCATGAAATGGGAATAAAAAACCTGGTCTGGTTCCCTTCTGCATCCTTTCCCTGCCATCAGCACCTGATCCCTTACCTCGAGGACGGTACCATTCACCACATCGAAGGCAGCATGAACGGTCCCATTGGAAAATTCACTTCGGAGGGAAAAATGAAGGGACTGGGCGTGCTTAGGTCCCACGGCGGAAGATACCAGGCCATACAGGACGGGGAAGTGCACATCGATGTTGCGGTTATCGGGGCCGGTTGCGCGGATCCGTTCGGGAATGCGAACGGGCTTTCCGGTCCCTCTGCAAGCGGTCTGCTCGGTTTTGCCCTTGCCGACTCCCAGTATGCCGACCGGGTGATCGTGGCCACGGATAACATGGTGGACTTCCCCTGCGCTCCCTGGCAGATCCAGGGCAATTACGTGGACTTTACGGTGGAAATGGAGAAGATCGGGGACCCGGACCAGATCGTGTCGGGGACCACGCAGATCACCCGCAGCCCCGACCGGCTTTACCTTGCCGAACTTACCGCACGTTTCTGCGATGCTGCCGGCATCATCAGGGACGGATTTTCATTCCAGAGCGGGGCGGGAGGGACCTCCCTGGCCGTAGGGGAGTATTTCCGGAAGATTATGAGGGAAAGGAATATCCGTGCACGCTTTGCCCGGGGAGGCAGCAATGCCTACCTGGTTTCCATGCTCGAAGAGGGACTGGTGGAATACATCCTTGACGGGCAGACCTTCGACCTGGAGGGCGTCCGGTCGATGCGCGAGAATCCGAACCATTTGTGGACCAGTCCCTTTACATCCTACAACCACCACGGTAAAGGTAATTTCGCCGGCATGGTCGATGTGGTCATACTCGGGGCAACCGAGATCGACCTGGACTTCAATGCCAACGTCGTCACCCATTCGGACGGGTTCCTTCTTCACGGGATCGGCGGGTGGCAGAACTGCCTCTACTCCAGGACCGTCATCCTGCCGGTGCCTTTGTTCAGGGACAGGATCCCGGTTATCCGCGACCGGGTGACCACCCTTTGCGGTACCGGTGAACTGATCGATGTGATTGTTACGGAACGGGGGATCGCCGTCAACCCGGCAAGGGAGGACCTGCTTGAAAAAGTCAGGGGATCCGGCCTTCCTCTCAGGAGCCTGGCCGAACTTAAAGCTGAAGCCGAACGGATCTGCGGAAAACCCGAAAGTCCCCGGTTCACGGAAAATCCCGTGGCCGTTGTTAAATGGGTCGATGGCACCCTGCTCGATACGGTCTGGCAGGTAAGGCAGTAGAACTAATCCAGGCTGTTTTCATCGAAACTGGCTATCTTCACGCCTTCCTCTTCCGAGGAATCGTCCCTGTAATAGATCCTCAGACGGACGGTATCGCGAAGATAGTTGATCCGCCCGATCTCAACCCTGGTGATCTCAAGTCTGGTCCTTTCTTTCAGGTCCTTTATCAGTTCGGCCCTTCGGTCTGGCTGGATGAGATCGACATTTTCGTATTCGATTTCCTTTTTATTCTCGTTCTCGATCATCCAGACCCTTTCCAGGAAGTAAACCACAATGATGGTGATGACATTGGTAAAGACCAGTTCCAGGTAACTGATATGGACATTTGAAAGGCCGTTGATGACCGAAATTCCGATCACGATGAAGAGGTAGGTCATTTCCTTGATCGGGATGGGATTCGTGCGGTATCGTATGATCCCGAAAATGGCAAACAGACCGAGCGCAAAACCGATGCCAAGGGTAATGTTGTCAAGCAGGAAACAGATCAGGAAAACGATGGTGCTGATCAGGATGAAGGCAAAAAGATAATTTTTTCTCCTGGCGACCGAGAAGTAAAGTCCCCTTACAATTATGGCAATGACAAGGAAGTTGAAACTGAAACGGACGACCAGGGCAAGAAATGCTGAAGGATCGAAAAAATCCGTATCGAGCAGCTGGTTCGGGTTAGCCTGAAGCAGGGTCAGATCTGTAAACATGTTCCAATTTATTTAATGTAAGCAGATTGATCTTGAACCGGTTATATTTGACCGCCTTGTTGAGCAGGATGGTGCCCAGGCAGTATTTACTGATCGGGGCCGGATAGATGCGCGACGACTTGAGGATCTTCATGAACGGGGTGGACCCGCGGGAGTGGTCCCGCTTCACCTCGCAGATGGCAGCGAAAGGCAGGGCCTTTTCTTCCTGCAGATGGCGGAAAGTAAGGTCAATGTCAATGGTGATCCGCTCGGGGAACTCGATTCCCACCAGGGTGATGCGGCGGAAATTGGTCCATAGAGCGGGACCGAGGTTCTTGGCCTCAATGGGGTAATGCTGCTGAATGTATGCCATGGACCGGTCGGACAGGGCCTCTTCGATCCGTTCTGCTTCCGTCCTTGATTTCCTCGTCCGCTCCTTGGAAATCTTGCTCTTTACCTCGAGGAAGAAGGAGCCTGTATCCTCGTATTCCCGGAAACGCACCTTGTACCTGGGCCGTATCCCGTTGTGATGGTCAAGGTATGATTTGAGCTGCGGGGTGTCAAGGTAAAGCGAATTGTACCGGAAAATCCGCCTTTCGTCGATCGACAGCACCCGGTAAAATTCTGCAGCTTCTTCAAGCAGTTCCAACAGCTGCGCCATGTGGAACAGGTATTTCGTATCGAGCCGGTTCATGAGCCGGACGGCATCCATCTCTTCCAGGGTGATCGGCTGGAATTTTAAGAGGGTTTCACGGATCCTGTCTGAATATTCATCCATATCTGTAAAGATAGTGGTTTTGCATCAATATAGACCAGCGGGGAAAAACGGTTTCGGGGATTTTTATTATCATTGTCCCCTTACACACCGGTCAATGAAAAAATACCGATGTACCATATGCGGGTTTGTATACGATCCGGTGGAAGGGGATCCGGACGGGGGTATCCCTCCCGGGACTCCATTCGAGGACATCCCGGATGACTGGCAATGCCCGGTTTGCGGGGTCAGCAAATCAGAATTCGTGGAAGACGACTGGTAGATCTGATGGGACAGAAATACCCGTTTCACCTGGTCGGGCCAGATGATCAGAAGGTAATGCCGGAGTCATGGGATGGCCTCCGGGTCTGCCGGTTAATTAAGGAATTCTCCGCAGCACTTCGAGCAACAACTTCCAGAACTTCTCCGTGCTGCCGGTATGGATCCGCTCTGCCGGTGTATGTGCGCCTTTGATAGTGGGACCAAAGGACAGCATGTCGAGTCCCGGGTACCGCTGCAGTATCAGTCCGCATTCCAGTCCCGCGTGTATCGCCCTCACCACCGGATCCTTTCCGAACAGATCCCTGTAGGCAATCTTCGTGATGTTCAGGATTTCAGAATCAGTGTTCGGGGTCCATCCGGGATATCCTTCGGAATGCTCTATGAAGGCCCCTCCGGATTCAAGGCAAACGGCAACCCGGTTTGCAATTTCCTTTTTTGCAGATTCAAGGGAACTTCGCTGGCTTGTTGTGACAACAGCCCTGTTTTGTTCTACGAACTTTACGGACGCAAGATTGGTAGAGGTCTCCACCATGCCTTCGAGTTTCGGGCTCCAACTGATGACCCCGTGGGGACAGCTGTCGATGGCCTGGAGAAATTTCAGCTGCTGGTCCGGGGGAAGAACCGACCGCGGAAGATCTGCCTGTTCAAGTTTCAGCTGCATATCGGGCTCGAATTCCCTTAATTCTGCAGATACCTTTTCGGAACAACCCGTGAAATATTCTTCAATTTCTTTTCTTTGCCCGCCGGCCATGCAGACCGTGGCATAGGCATCACGGGGTATGGCATTCAGCATGTTCCCGCCGTCAAATGACGACAGCCGCAGACCATGGGTATTGCCCGCAGCCAGCAGGAAATTATTCAGCACCTTGATCGGATTCCCGGGACTTTTATGGATCTCGTCACCGGAATGCCCTCCCCTCATTCCTTCCACGGAGATCCGGTAGCCTTCCATGGATCCGTCCGGCGGTTCCATTTCGAACCTGAAGGTTCCGATGGTGTCGATCCCTCCTGCACAGCCGATGAATAATTCGCCTTCATCCTCCGAATCCAGGTTGATCAGTATCTTCCCTTTAAGAAAATCCGGCCTGAGTTGCCTTGCACCCGTCATCCCGGATTCTTCGTCGACGGTGAACAGGCATTCAAGGGGACCGTGCACCAGTTCCCTGCTCTCGAGAATGACCATTTGTGCGGCAATACCGATGCCGTCATCTGCTCCAAGGGTAGTTCCTGAAGCCCTCAGCCATTCGCCTTCCTTCACCGGTATTATGGGGTCGCGTGTAAAATCGTGGCTTGAACCGGGTTCCTTTTCCCCTACCATGTCAAAGTGGCATTGCAGGATTACGGGTTTCCCGTTCTCCCTGCCGGCACTGGCCGGTTTGCGGACCAGGACGTTACCAACTTTGTCCCTGGTGGCTTCAAGCCTGTGTTTCCCGGCAAACGCGAGAAGGTAATCAATGATCTGTTGTTCGGATTTTGATGGTCTGGGAATCTTGCATATCTCCCCGAAGTACCCCCATACTGCTTTCATACCCGCGATGCCACTTTGTTCCATTTATGCTATCCTGATCTTAAGATGTTTTACAAAATAAATGATTAATAACACACGGGCGATAAAATGGGAATGCTTTTTTTCCCCTATTTTAGGGACTTTATTAACGGGGGAAATCATTTTTTGATAAAATGGGCAAGCCTAAGATCGTGGCCATGCCCGGCGACGGGATAGGCCGCAATGTATTGCAGGAAGCAATCCGTGTGCTCGATGCCGCGGGCTTCCGGGCGGAATACATCGAGGCGGATATCGGCTGGGAATTCTGGAAGAGGGAAGGCAATCCCCTTCCTGACCGGACACTGAAATTGCTTAAAGAGCATAAAATCGGTCTTTTCGGGGCCATCACCTCTAAGCCCAAGGAAGAGGCAGCGGCGGAACTGGATCCCTCACTGGGGGGAAGGGGACTGGTCTATTCCAGTCCCATTGTCGGCCTGAGGCAGCATTTCAACCTGGACGTATGTATAAGGCCATGCCGCACCTATCCGGGCAATCCCCTGAATTTCATCCGCAGGGGACAGGGGGGCGCTGTTGAAGAACCGGTCGTGGATGTGGTGATCTTCCGGCAAAATACGGAGGGACTGTACGCGGGTGTTGAATGGACCGACCCGCCGGAAAAGGTTTACGAAGCCCTGCTCAGCCACCCGAATTTCAGGCGGAATTTTGCTTCAGTACCCAAAGAGGAACTCTCGGTTTCCACCCGGATCTTCAGCCGTAAGGCGACGCTGAGGATCCTCCGTGCCGCATTCGGGCATGCCAGGCAATACGGGTACGGTTCAGTTACCGTCTGCGAAAAACCCAACGTCATCCGTGAAACCTCGGGACTCATGTTCAGGCTTGCCAGGGAGATCCAGAAGAATGAGTTCCCGGAGATCGAATTGTGGAACACCAACATCGATGCCCAGATGATGTGGCTGACCAAAAACCCGGAAACTTACGGGGTCATAGTGGCCGGCAATATGTTCGGTGATATCGTGTCGGACGGGTTTGCCGGATTGATAGGGGGACTCGGGTTTGCTTGCAGTGCCAACCTCGGAGAAGAGGTGGCCGTATTTGAACCCACACATGGCTCGGCACCCAAGTATGCAGCCTGTAAAACCTCCATCGTGAATCCCATTGCCATGATCGAGTCAGCCTGCATGATGCTGGATCACCTGGAACAGGATGAAATTTCTTCAGGGATCCGTAAGGCAATCGGAAAGGTAATCCGGGAAGGAAAGGTCCGCACATACGATATGCTTAAACTGCCGGGGAGCGAGGATGTTCTGCAGAAAGGTGCGGCTTCCACGCGGGAAATGGCGGATGCGATCGTTGCTGCTTTGCCCTGATGACTGCACGGTGTAAGACGGCTGGACAGATCCGTAGTTGAACTCAAAAATAGTTACGCCATGAAAGAAGATCTGAAAGACCAGGTTTATGCGCTCTGGCCCGAGCTGGAATGGATCGGGGACCCTGTGCTCAGGGATCAAACCTCCGCCACCTGGGGACTGGCACTGTCGAAAAGTGAGCTTACAGCAGAAGACCTCCACAGGATACCTTTTACCCTCCTGGTGGCGGATCCTGGCATATCCTTCATGGAGCATAAGCGGTGCGTGGTGCATATTGCGAGGGACTGCGGCAATCAGATCCGGTCCCACCTCGGGAAAGGCCTTTCCGTTAATATGGACGTCCTGATCGCCGGGGCCATCCTGGCGGATGTCGGGAAACTCCTCGAATACGAAAAAAAGGATGGACGCATCGTACAGGGCAGCTACGGGAAATATCTCCGGCATCCCTTTTCAGGTGTGAGCCTCGCCGAAGCATGCGGGGTTCCCCCCGAGGTCTGCCACATCATTGCGGCACATGCAGGCGAGGGGGATCAGGTCAAAAGGTCGGTGGAAGCCTACATCGTGCATCATGCCGACTTCATGACATTCCTGCCCTTTAAAAGCCGGCTGGAGACTTAAAATTTTTATCTGATCATTAAATTTCTTTACTTTATGCATGCCCTTAACCGGCAGGTATGAATTATGCTGAGCTTCGATCAGATACTTGTCTTTGTTGTCCTTCTGTTTATTCTAATTTCACTTTACAGGGAGATCCTCGGGCCGGCATTTACATTCCTGGTAGGCGTCATCGTGCTGGGCATGTTCGGGGTGCTTACCCCTTCGGAGATCCTCAGGGGATTCGGCAACGAACAGATCGCCGTTATCCTGCTCCTTCTCCTGCTGGGAGATGTGATCCGGCGCACAGCCGTTGTGGAGGTGATCTTTGACCGCCTGTTCAAATCTGCTCGTTCATACCGGGGGTTCCTGAGCAGGATGACCCTCCTGATCTCCGGGTTTTCAGCTTTTCTCAACAACACCCCGCTGGTCGCCGTAATGATGCCGTATGTGCACTCCTGGTGCAAACGCAACGATATTTCGCCCTCGAAGTTCCTCATCCCGCTGTCCTATGCAGCCATACTGGGAGGCTGTGCCACCCTGATCGGGACCTCCACCAACCTTATCGTGAACGGACTGATCGTGGACCAGACCATCATTCCCGGCCTGGAGCCTTTAAAGATCTTCGACTTTGTTGCCGTGGGATTGCCCATGATCATCATAGGCTGGCTGTATATGATCTTTTTCGGTCAGAGGCTGCTGCCTTCCAGGCCGGATACCCTGACCCAGTTCTCACTTGGTACCAGGGAGTACCTTTTTGAAGCCAAGGTGAGGGATAAATCCCCCCTGATCGGCAAGACGCTCGAGGAAGCGGGACTCCAGCAAAAAACTGGTTTCAACGTCATCGAGATCTGGAGGAGGGGATACAAGATCACGGTCTTCGGCTCGGATTTCCTTTTAGATAAAGGTGATATACTCATTTTTGCCGGTGAAACCGAGGCCATAGCCGATATGATCAGTCCCGGATCCGGGCTGGTCATCCCCGAGGTGGGCATGCTCACCCATAAGTCCCGCACCGAAATCGTGGAAGTTGTTGTTTCCCAGAACTCCACCATTGCAAATAAAACGGTGAGGGAAGCCAATTTCAGGAGCAAATACGATGCTGCCATCGTATCGGTGCACCGGAACGGGGAACTGATCAAGAAAAAGATCGGGGAGGTGATCCTCAGGTCGGGGGATGTGCTGCTGCTGTTCACGGGTGAAAATTTCGTGGAACGCACCGTTGCAACCAGTGATTTTTATTTTATCTCGAAGGTAAAGGAGATGGTAAAGCTGGAATGGTATAAAGCCGCCACCCTGCTGGGGGGACTGTTGGTGGCCATTATACTGGCCGCACTCAACTGGTTCCCGCTCTTCCTCAGCCTTCTCGTGATCCTGGTGCTCTCGCTTGCCATGAGGATCACCCAGCCCAGGGAATTGCCCGGGGGCATTGATTATAACCTTGCCCTGATCATTGTCCTTGCCCTTGCCCTGGGCACCGCCATGGTCAAGACGGGCACGGCCGACCTGGTGGCCAACGGCGTGATCAGGCTTTTTGCACCGCTGGACAAGGTCGGGATCCTTGCCGGCATCTACCTGATCACCACCATACTTGCTGCTTACATTACCAGCAAGGCTGCCGCCGCGATCATATTCCCGATCGCCCTTCAGACTGCGGTTAACCTCCAGCTTGATCCGACACCATTCATCCTGGTTACGGCTTATGCTTCAGCAGCTAATTTCATGACCCCGGTAGGATTCCAGACCAATCTCATGGTTTACGGTCCCGGCGGGTATTCCTTCAATGATTTCTTCCGTGTCGGTGCCCCGCTTACTGTCCTTTATATGGCGGCGACCATTACTATCCTGTCGTTCATCTATTTTTAAGGTGCCACATGAGCGGAGCAAAACACGAACATCTGATGAACGCCCTCGGGGCTGCCCTGGCAGCCGGGGAGGCCATTCTGGAGGTTTACGCCAAACCTCATGTCAGGAGGGAGTTGAAAGACGACGCCACCCCGGTTACGGAGGCCGACCGTGCCGCGCATTCCCGCATCAGTGAGATCCTCCTGCCTCTCGGCATGCCTGTTCTTTCAGAGGAAGGACGTAAGATCGGTTATTCGGAAAGAAGGGATTGGGAAACCTTCTGGCTGGTCGATCCGCTTGACGGTACAAAGGAATTCCTGCGAAGGAACGGGGAATTCACCGTTAACATCGCAATGATCCGGCAAAATAAGGCCGTTGCCGGTGTCCTGTATGCACCGCTCCACGACCTGATGTATTTTGCCGCCCCCGGATCCGGTGCATTCCGGGTGGAAGAGTTTAAAAGAAAATGGCCGGGAATCAGGGAATTCAGCGGACTACTGGACATGGCCCAATCCCTGCCCCTGGAAGGTGTCCCTTCGAAGCTCCCGGAAGGTTACACAACACCTGTCCCGGAGGCTGAAGCTTCCCAGTCCCCCGGGAACGCTGCAAGGCCATATCGCGTGGTTGCCAGCAGGTCTCACCGGAACAGGCCAACCAGGCGTTACATAAGGATCCTGAAAAAAATGCATCCGGGACTTGAAATGGTATCCCGCGGTTCGGCATTGAAGTTCTGCCTGGTTGCCGAGGGATCCGCGGACATCTATCCGCGTTTTGGTCCCACCTGGGAATGGGATACCGCTGCCGGCCAGGCCATCGCTGAAGCTGCCGGCTGTACCGTTACCCTGCATGACTTGCAATCCCCCCTCAGCTATAACAAGGAGGTCCTCCTGAATCCCTGGTTCATCGTAAAGCGTGACTAAGCCTGTCTGACTGCCCTTGAAGGGGTCGTATTAAAAAACCCTTACTCCCTTTTCGCCTTTTGAATTCGCCCAGGCACGCAGCATCCCGGTCGTATTGTATTCCATGGCAATGTTTCCGTTCCTGTCCACGCAGATCACGCCTCCCTTGCCTCCTGCACCGGCGAGTTTACGGTGTACCACTTCCTTCGCAGCTTTTTCGACCGACCATCCCCTGTATTCCATCAGGGCAGAGATATCATGGCCCACCGTATAGCGCATGAAATATTCACCATGCCCTGTCCCGGATACGGCACAGGTCCGGTTATTTGCATAGTTGCCCGCACCGATGATGGGAGAATCCCCGATCCTCCCGAACTTCTTGTTGGTCATTCCCCCCGTGGAGGTACCCGCCGCCAGGTTGCCTTCCCTGTCCAGCGCCACGCAGCCAACGGTCCCGTATGTTTCCACCTTTTCCTTTTCCAGCTGTTTCTGGAGATCGTTCCATCGCCTTTCCGTGTAAAAATACCCTGAATCCACCAGTTCGATCCCCTGTGAGGCAGCGAAAGCCGAGGCTCCCGCGCCCACCAGCAGGACGTGTTCCGACTTTTCCATCACGACCCTTGCCGCACTGATCGGATTTTTAATATCACCCACACAGGTAACCCCGCCAGCATTGAGGGTCCTTCCATCCATTATGCTGGCGTCCAGTTCATTCTTCCCCTCATGGTTGAATACGGCGCCCTTGCCGGCGTTGAACAGGGGGGAATCCTCCAGGATCCTGATGACCTGTTCCACGGCATCCAGGCTGCTGCCGCCGGATGCCAGGATCTGAGTGCCCAGTTCGAGCGCTTCCGATAATTTCACTTCGATCGCCTCCGCCCGGTCGGGGGGGATGAACTGGGGACTTACATTGCCTGCACCGCCGTGGATAACAATGGCATATTCGGGTCTCCTCACACAGGAAGTAAAGAGGAACAGGAGGATTAACGGGAAGGAAAACAATCTGCTTTTCATTGGATCCGGATTAGGATCCCGAAAGATAACAAAAAGGGCCATCCCTGAAAAACGGGGTGGCCCCTGTAAATTGTTAGGGTGATTATAAATCGTTCCGGTGATTATTAATCGTCGAGCTTAACGTTCCCGTATCTGGTCACGATCTTGACCTCTGCCCTGGGATCCGTTTCTTTGCCAACGGTACCGTAAACTTTCATCGAGGTGTTTTCCTGTATCCTGCTCACCTTGCCGGTATCATGGAAATAGATCTTGCTGTAGGATGCATCACCGTCAAGCTTATAGGACGCATTCTCATCCAGGCCTATACGGAAGGTGCCGTATTTGGAATCAATATTTATCTTTTCAAAACCGGGAGGCATGTAACCGATCGTGAAGTTGGTGTACTTACTGACCGTCTCCAGTCTTTCACTTAACTCATCCACCTTGACGGTGGAGTAACTTGTATTGACCACCAGGTTGGCAATTTTGCCGAAGGTATATCCGTCGTATTTTCCCTCGATGACAACAGAGCTGACTTCACCGATGCTCAGCTTCATGTATGAGGTATAGCCGACAAATGCCCTGGCCTTCTCAATATCAAGTCCCGAGTATTTGACATTGGCCTTCAGCCAGTTGCATTCGTTGATGCTGCTGCCGCTGGCATAGGCCAGGTTAACCGTGTTCAGGGGTTTGTCATCTCCCCTGCTCAGCTTATTCACCGTAAGCTTGCCGTATTTCAGATCGATGTTGGCAAGGCCGGCCACCTCATCTATGATTACATGCCCGTATTTATTGGACAGGTCAAGGTTCACCCTGGCAGGCATCTGTACGGTATAGTTGATCTCAAAATCATTGCCACCGTTCCAGTTGCCTGAGCGGCTGAATTTGTCATCGAACTCGGTCTCTGCTTTCACCGTGTTCCCGTTTGAGGAAAACACGACATTAATGTTGCCGAGCATTTTTTCAGCCATATCCGGACTGGAATGTTTGACCGTGACAACAACGTCTATTTTAATTTTGGGATTGTCCCAGTTCTGGACATCGATATTGCCGTACTTATTTATCAGTGTAAGCACGGTATTCTGGTCTGCCTTGAATTCCTTATGGAATTCCTTTGTGAGTTCGGTGGCATAGGCCCATACACCGGATATGCTGAGGAATATCCCAAGCAGCAAAGCGGATTTAAATGTCTGTTTCTTCATGACTCTTAATTGTTGAATTGGTTTGATTTGCTTTCTGGAGCTGGTCTATGATCTGTCCCATGACCTCCAGTTTAAGCTGGTAATGGTTGATCATGGCCGAGAGAATGCGTTCATCGGAAGGATTGGTCTTCAGGTCCCGCATGAGGGATTTGAACATCTGGTCCACTTCCGTCAGTTCCTTCATCAGGATTTCCTTTCCTTCAGGATCCGATACATCGAGACGGTTGATTTCCGAATATTTCTCCCGGATGAGGGAGGTATAATACACCTGTGCCTCTCCGAAATCCCCGGGAAGGATTTCATTTACGGGTTGCCGATGGCTCACATATAGCCGCTTACCCTGTTCGTAGATCAGGACGCTTGATATTGCTACAAGAAGCAGAACGACGGCTGCCTTCAGTCCATATGGGATGCGTGAAACAATGGAAACACGGACAGGATGCAGCCTCGCACGGAACCTTTCCATATGTCCATCCGATGGTTCAAAAGCATCGAACTGTTCCCTGTTTTCCCGTATGTGCTTTTCAAGTTTATTCATTACGTTTCAGTATCTCAGCCAGTTTCTGTCTCGCCCTTACGTATTGTGACCTGGAAGTGGAACTGGATATTTCCAGAATCTGCGCGATTTCCTCGTGGTCATATCCTTCCAGCAGGTACAGGGAAAGTACGATCCTGAATCCTTCAGGCAATTGCATGATCGCATCCCTGATCCTTGCCGCATCGACCGTGATTTCCTCCTCCCGGGCCTCCTCTTTCAAATCACCGGCGATTCTGTCATCCAGTGTTTCAAAGTACATTTTATGTCTCTTGATACTGTCAAGCGAGCGGTTTACAACGATTTTCTTCAACCATGCGCCAAAACTCACCGTCCCGCTGTACGTATCGATCTTTTGGAATGCTGACAGAAAAGATTCCTGCATGATGTCCTCCGCTTCCGAGGGATCCTTCACGATCCTCAGGCATGTGTTATACATTGCCTTATAATACAGGCCGTATATACTGAACTGGGCTTCCCGGTTGCCCTGCCTGCAGAGATCGATCAGATCCTGATGGATATTGAGATACGCAGGTTCTTTATCCATGCAATCCGGGTTAAAGACGAGTTAAATATTCCGGTGCTGCAAATTACAAAAAAAAAAATGCAGAGCCCCGGCAGTTTTCAGGCAGAAGGCACTCCCGGGGTAATCCTCAGAACATGAGGATCATTCCGGTCATTACTTCGCCCGATTGATAGTCAAGCTCCGAGCCAAACATGCTGTGAGGGATCATGTTCACAAGAAAGAACACAACGGCAGCCAGCAGGGCAAGTGCGGGACGGTCCCTGCGGATGTTCATGACGACCGCGAGGATCCAGAAGACCATGGCCACCAGTACCTTGTTATCGGTCATGTCCCCTCCGGACGGAAACCCGGTCCAGTATGCCCCGAATGCAAATTTCTGGATTACGGGTCCCAGTATAAATCCCCCGGTAAAAAGAAGGATTACGGTCAGTAAACCGTACATTTTGTATTTCCCTAGCCTGAAGACGGCGTAAAGTCCGGCAACCAGCGACAGGAGCTGGGCCGTGAATATGAAAAGGATGTGCGGGATAAGCACCAGGGCCGGGACGTCTCCCTTGAACCGGATCACCACAGGTGTCTCGTTCAGGGCCTGTGGAATGTCGTCCCGGATCAGCACCACCCTGTACTCCAGCTTGCCGGCCGGTGGCTGGTGAGGCAGGTAGCCCACCAGTGCCGTTCCCTGGCGAACCATCCGGATGGTATCGTAGGGATCCCCGGTTTTGAACCTCCTGAAAATGATCTTGCCTCCGGTTTCCTGATCCGGCACCTCGATCCGGATCTCCCGGTCCCCCTCTCCTCCGTGGCTGCGGGGAAGACTGGCTTTGACGGTCTGTCCCCCTGTTTCAAGGGAGGCTTCGACCGGGTAAGTGGGACCGGTCATACGCTGGTAGGTGACCGTGGCCAGGGTTACAATAATGGCTGATATCCAGATAAGGGTCTTCTTCATAAGTTCGATTATTACCTAAAGCTCGACGAGCAGGTCAAGCGTGCGATCTTCTCTTTTTACCTTAACTACGATTATCTGGCCTTTCTTGCATTTGGAGAGCCTGTACATATAATCATAGATCCCGTTGATGGTTTTTCCCTCGATAGCCATAATGTAATCACCCTTTTTCATGCCACCGATGTCCGCGGGCTGGCCGGGATTGACAAAATCAACCCTCATACCCGGGTTCTCATCATTATCCGTGAAATCAGGCATAATACCCATTACTATCCGGTGACCTCTCCTGCCGGAATACTGTACTTTCGGACCAGCTTCCTGGAAGGTCAGCATGACATGGGTGCTGTCAAGGTATTCGGCAACGTCACAGGCAAAATTGCTGACCGTGACCATTCCGGCAAGGTTGATCTTTTCCACATCATCGCCTGTGGTATGGTAGTCGGTATGGGCTCCGGTGGTCAGGAAAAGTACGGGGAGGTCCTTGCCGTAAAAGCTTGAATGATCGGATGCCCCGTATCCTTCGCGGGTGGTGCTTATATCCAGGGGTTCGCGGGGGGCAAGGGCCGTCACAATTTCTTCGCTTTCGACAGCCGTTCCCACTCCCCCGATCTGCAGCTGGTCATCCCGCAGCCGGCCAACCATGTCCAGGTTGATCATGATCTTTGCCCGGTCAAGCGGCAGCAGGGGATTTTCAATATAATACTTCGATCCAAGGAGTCCCATTTCTTCCGCACCGAAGGCAATGAAAAGGCATGAATATGCCGGTTTTTTGTCCCCCGAAGCAAGCTTTTCCGCGATCTCGATGATTGCCGAAACCCCGGAAGCATTGTCATCCGCCCCGTTATGGATGCCTACGGTATCCTGGTCCCTCGCAGGACTCCCGGGTCCCCCCATCCCGAGGTGATCGTAATGCGCTCCCATGATTATATATTCATTTTTGAGTCCGGGATCAGATCCTTCGAGATAGCCTACGACATTGAAGGTGGTGGCCGTGCTGGGCAATACTTCGGCAGATGCCTCGAGCGTGGAGCCCGTGGCAAAGGAAGCAGGCTTTCTTTCCGCGTTGAGCTTCTTCTCGAGTGTTTCTATAGTGGTGCCGGACGATTCAAGGATCCGGTCCGCAATCTTCCTGCTGATGTGAATGGAAGGAATATTAACCCTGCCCTCACGATTTTCAAGGTCGATCAAAGGTTCATCGGGACTGAAAATGGGACCGGATACAAAGAGTATTCCCCCTGCATCATGATCCCCCGCAACCATCGCTTTATCCCTTTCATTGCTGTATTCCATAAAAGGAGAGGAGGTGCTGTCGATCTCGGGGTTTCCCCTGAGCACCATCACCCATTTCCCGGCTACATCGATCCCCTGGTAATCATTCCATCGGATCTCGTCGTTATCCAGCTCAAAGCCATACCCGGCAAAGACAACTTCTGCTTCAAGCGAACCATCGGCTGTGAAAGGGAAAGGGGCAAAATCCTTTCCGGACTCATACTCCTGAGATCCCAGGCTCAATGAATTCGAATCTCCCGGCTCCAGTTCGGTTATGACCTCAAAGGGCTGGAGACCGCCTTTCGTCAGGAAACTGAGTCCGGCTTTCTTGAATTCCGAAGCAATGTACAGGGCTGCCAGTTTGTCTTCAGGCGTACCCGGCAGCCTTCCTTTAAGGGAGTCGCTGGCCAGGTAGGAAAGATGCTGAAATAACTCGTCCTGCGTGATTTCCGGATTTTCAGGAATGCCG
Source organism: uncultured Bacteroides sp. (assembly GCA_964431315.1). Taxonomy (GTDB): domain Bacteria; phylum Bacteroidota; class Bacteroidia; order Bacteroidales; family SM23-62; genus SM23-62. Next base: position 99,318 of record CAYSJH010000002.1, read on the forward strand.
GAACAGCCCGCCATGAGAGCTGCGCAGATAAGTGGAAAGACATAGGTTTTCATATATATTCAAAAAAATTTGGGCCTAAATATAGGTATTTTAAAATAAAACATTACTTTTACATTTATGTTTAACAATAATGTTAGACAAATATGTTTAACTAATTTGTAAGGCCATGCACGAAAACCAGCATTCCATGGAACCCGGTGCGGAACGCAGGATCCTGGAAGCAGCGGCAAAGGTGTTCATGATGAAAGGGAAACTCGGTGCCAGCATGCAGGATATTGCTGATGAAGCCGGCATAAACCGCACACTTCTGCATTATTATTTCAGGAACAAGGACAAGCTCTTTGACAAGGTCTTTGAAAAATTGTTTGCCCGGGCTTTACCTGCGATGCTCGGGATCATGTCATCCAACCGTCCCCTGCTTGAGCGAATTGAGCGTTTTGTCGAAGCTTACACCATCCTGCTCAGGGAAAATCCCTACCTGCCGGTATTCATTTTCCAGGAAATCTCCCTGAATCCTGAACGCCTGGCAGGAACACTCAGGGAAATGGGGATCAACCCGGAACAAACCCTCCTTGGCTTGAGGGCTGAACTGGAGCAAGCCGGGATGAGAGGCACTGACCCGAGGCACATTCTGGCCAGCATGATGGGAATGGTCTTATTCCCCTACATCGGGAGGCCTCTTTTTCAGACCATCGCATTCCGGGGCGAGGAAGAGGCCTATGAAAAATTTCTCTCTGAAAGAACAAAACTGATTCCGCAATTCTTTAAACTGGCCCTGGCTGGCGCCGCCATTCAAAAATAAAAATCATGAAACGATCCGGGAAATTCCGCATTATTGCACACAGGGGCATTCTCCCCATGCTGCTTGCAGGGTGTGCCGCTACAGTCTGTGCACAGGCTCCCGACACGGTGTCCCTTTTCCAGTGCCACCGCTCGGCAATGGACACTCACCCCCTGAATGAACAGAAGGATCTTTACATGCAGGCAAAAGATCTGAATCAGAAGAATTATTCGGTGAACTGGTTGCCGACGCTGGACCTCAACGGGAAGTATTCCTGGCAGAATGAAGTCGTGCAGCTTCCCTTTGCACAAATGATACCGGGATTTGAGACTCCCCTCATGCCGCATTACAACTACAAGCTGACCCTGGATATCCAGCAGACATTGTATGACGGGGGAATGGCACACAGAGGGCGGGAACTTGAAGAAAAAGCCTACCAGGTGAACCGGCAGAAGGTTGAGGTGAGCCTGAACCAGTTAAAAGACAGAGTGAATTCGGTTTATTTCTTTATTCTTGTGCTGCAGGAACAGGAAAAGACCCTGAGGCTTAAGAACGATGAGTTACAGGCAAGGTTGCAGGTCATGGAATCCCGCCTGAGGAACGAAACCGTCCTGGCTTCCGATCTGAACGTATTGAAGGCGGAAAAACTGAAAGCGGAGCAGCAGCTTGCCGAACTTACCATTAGCCGCGAATCCGCAGTGGCCGTGTTGAGTGACCTGACCTCGCTGGAGATTTCGGATGGTACCGTGCTGGCCCTGCCCACAGCAGAGATCGGATCCGCAGATGAATCCATTTACGGATCTTCCGGCGAGTCCCTGCTTCCGGAACAGGTCCTCTACGATATGCAGATCAGCAAACTGGATGCAAACATACGTCTGGCTTCAAGGCAGCTTTATCCAAAGGCCTTCGTGTTCGGGCAATTCGGGTACGGGAATCCGGCCCTGGATTTCTTCAGGGATGAATTCCGGGGTTACTACATCGTGGGAGCGGGTTTTCAATGGAGGATATGGGACTGGAGCAGGACCAGCAGGGAGAAGCAGGTCATGGCCGTGCAGCAGGACATTATCCGGTCGGAAAAAGAAACCTTTGACCGGAATCTAAGTATCCAGCTGGAGGAACTGACGGCAAACATCATCAAATACGAAGAGGCTGTTCAGCGGGATTCAGCGATCCTGCAACTCCGTGAGGAGATCACCCGTGCCGCCGTCAGCAAGCTTGAAAACGGGATCATCACCTCGACGGATTACGTCACGGAACTTGACGCAGAAGTCCAGGCAAGGACCCAGCTTGACCTTCACAGGATCCAGCTGGAGCAGGCCAGGATAGACTTTCTCACATGCAAAGGAATCATCTAGTTAAATAATAATTCACAGTCATGCGAAAATTAATCATTCCAATTTTGCTTACGGCCATGCTGGCAGGATGTTCAGGCAGGGACCACCTGTCGGATGCGTACGGTAATTTCGAAACGAAGGAATACCTCATCTCCGCCGAAGGGCAGGGGAAGATCATGCAGTTCAGAATTGAAGAGGGGGATGTTCTGGCAGGGGGACAAACCATCGGCTGCATTGACACACTCGCCCTCCATCTGCAGATCGGGCAGCTGGAAGCCAGGATCGGAGCCGTTGCAGCCCAGCGGCCGGGAGTGAAATCCCAGATCGAGGTGCAGCTGTCCCAGAAAAAAACACTCCTTGTCGAAAAGGAACGTCTTGAGAAACTACTGGAGGACGGGGCCGCCACGGGCAAGCAGATGGACGATCTCAACGGGCAGCTAACAACCCTTGAAAAGCAGATCGAGGCCACCCGCACCAGTTACGGGACGATAGATGCGGAGATCCGTTCCCTGGAAGCCCAGGTGCGGATCACCCGCGATCAGCTCATGCGGAACATCATCGTGAACCCGGTCGACGGAACGGTCCTTGAAAAATACGCCGAACCCTTTGAAATGGCCATGCCGGGCAAGGCACTCTACAAAATTGCAGACCTCGGCACGATGATACTCAGGGTTTACATCAGCGGGGAACAGTTGCCTTCGGTCAGGATCGGGCAGGAAGCGGGGGTGATCATTGATGATCCCGCCACAATGGTAAATCCGCTGCCCGGGAAGGTAACCTGGATATCGGGCGAATCCGAATTCACTCCAAAGATCATACAGACCCGCGAGGAGAGGGTTAACCTTGTATACGCGGTCAAGGTGGAGGTTCCCAACGACGGGAGGCTGAAGATCGGGATGCCGGGCGAAGTGGTTTTTAAAAAGGAGGGGTCATGAAGGCTCATTGCCTGATGCACGTGCCTTTCGAGGGACCGGGTTACATAGGGGACTGGTTCGCCTCGCGTGGAGCGGGACTGAAGTTCTGGAAACTTTACGAGGAAATGGCCTTTCCCCGGGTTGAGGATGTGGATTTCCTTCTGGTTATGGGGGGACCGATGAACATCTATGAATATGACCGGTATCCCTGGCTGGAACCGGAAAAAAACCTGATCGGAACCTGTATACGTGAGAAAAAGAAGGTACTCGGGATCTGCCTGGGAGCGCAGCTCCTCGCAGATGTGCTCGGGGAAAGGGTATTCCCGAATTCAGAAAAGGAGATCGGGTGGTTTCCGGTCAGGGGCAGGGACAGCCTGTTCCCCGGATCATTCCTCCCGTTCCACTGGCACGGGGAAACCTTCAACCTGCCCGCGGGGGCCGTAAACCTGGCTTCCAGTGAAATCTGCAGTAACCAGGCTTTTTCCCACGGGAATAATGTACTTGCCCTGCAGTTCCACCTTGAAGTTACCCCGGCACTGGTAGAGGGACTTCTGGATCATGTGGCGGGCGACCTGGAGCCCGGTCCCTTTGTGCAGGGCAGGGAAGAAATTATTGGTGGACTGGTCAATGCCGGGGCAAACAGGAAGATCCTTCATACAGTTCTGGAAACCTTCAGCAGGGATATCTGATCAAAGAAGCAAACATGGAACCCCTCTCGGTCAATATCAGGAACCTGTCCAAATCCTACGGGGAAGTTAATGCCCTGCAGGATATCAGCCTGGGGATCAGGCGAGGCGAATTGTTCGGCCTGATCGGTCCTGACGGGGCCGGGAAAACGACGATGTTCAGGATCCTGACCACCCTCCTGCTTCCGGATACGGGCATTGCGGAAGTCGAAGGGTTTGACGTGGTGAGGGACTTCAGGCAGATCCGGCGCATTACCGGATATATGGCTGGGAGGTTCTCCCTCTACCAGGATCTGACGGTCGAGGAGAACCTGAATTTTTATGCAACCGTATTCGGCACAACCGTCAAAGAGAATTATGACCTGATCAGGGATATCTATTCGCATATTGAACCGTTTAAAAAGCGCAGGGCCGGTAAACTCTCCGGCGGGATGAAACAAAAACTCGCCCTGTCCTGTGCCCTGATCCATAAACCGAAGATCCTGGTCCTCGATGAACCGACCACGGGAGTGGATGCCGTGTCCAGGAAAGAGTTCTGGGAAATGCTCCTGCGGCTTAAGGTTCATGACATCACGATCCTGGTCTCAACCCCGTATATGGATGAGGCCGGTTTATGCAACCGGGTGGCTCTTATACAGGACGGAGTTATCCTGTCGGTCGACGTGCCGGAAGTAATCGTCGGCAATTACAGGGGCCGTTTGCTGGCTGTAAGTTCAGACGATCTCTACACCCTGAAGAAGGACCTCGAGGCATTTAAGCATACCGCATCGGTCTACCTTTTCGGTCAGCACCTTCATCTGACCCTGGGGGGCAACGATGCAGAAAGCGAGATCCGGGGATATCTCGGGATGAAAGGGCATAAAAACCTGATCATCGAACCCATATCACCCAATATCGAGGATTGTTTCCTTGAATTGATGGTCAAAGCCGGAAAGACGAATCCATGAAAAGCGAAAAGACAGTCATAAAAGTGCGTGACCTGGTAAAGAAGTTCGGGGATTTCACCGCAAATGACCACCTGAATTTCGAGGTTTATGAAGGGGAGATCTTCGGTTTCCTGGGTGCAAACGGCGCGGGTAAAACCACGGCGCTCAGGATCCTCTGCGGGCTTTCCCTGCCCACCAGCGGGGAAATCAGTGTAGCGGGACTGAATGTGTATTCCGGGCGTGATATGATCAAGCGGAGAATTGGCTACATGAGCCAGAAATTCTCTCTCTACGAAGACCTGCAGGTACATGAGAACATCCGGTTGTATGCGGGGATCTACGGACTCAGCCGGAAAGAGATCAGGCTCAGGACCGATCATCTGCTCGATACCCTGGGACTGGAGCCGGTGCGTAACAAGAGGATCTCCGAACTCCCCCTGGGCTGGCGGCAGAAACTGGCATTTTCGGTGGCCGTGATCCACAGGCCCAGCATTGTTTTCCTTGACGAACCGACGGGCGGTGTCGACCCGATCACCCGCCGGCAGTTCTGGGACCTGATCTATGATGCTTCCCATGACGGGATTACCGTGTTTGTAACTACGCATTACATGGATGAGGCGGAATACTGTGACCGGGTCTGCATCATGGAGGCCGGCAGGATAGAGGCCATCGGATCACCTGCAGAGCTTAAGGCAAAATACCATGCAACGAATATGGATGAAGTATTTATTAAAATCGCGCGATAAAGGTTTGGAACTTTTAGTCCCAAACTAATAGTTCCAAACCAATAGTTCCAAACCATGAAACGGTTCAGGGGATTTGTCATAAAAGAGTTCAATCATATCCTCAGGGATTTCCGGACCCTGCTGATCCTGTTCGGCATGCCGGTGATCCAGCTGCTGGTGTTCGGCTATGTGGTCACGAATGAACTCAAGGACATCCGGGTGGCGGTGTATGATCCGGAGGGGGACCGTTATACGCGCGAAATCACCAGCAAGATCATGTCCTCGGGTTATTTCGTATTCGACGGTTACCTGGAAAACGAGGGACAGATCGAGGAAAAATTCAGGGAAGGGAACATCAAGCAGGTCATCCTCTTCGAACCCGGGTTCGGCCGGAAGCTGATGCGGGAAGAATCAGCAGGCATACAGCTTCTCGCGGATGCTTCGGATGCCAATACGGCAAACCTGGTGGTCAATTATACCTCTGCTATCATCCAGGATTATATGATGGACCTGAGGAAAAATTCAGGTGTAAGATTCCAGATCGTTCCCGAGGTCAGGATGCTGTACAATGAAAACATGGAAGGAGCCTTCATGTTTGTCCCCGGCGTCATGGCACTCATCCTGATGATCGTTTCGGCACTTATGACTTCGATCACCATTACCAGGGAAAAGGAGCTGGGCACCATGGAAACCCTGCTGGTTTCCCCCCTCAGGCCCCGGCAGATCGTCCTGGGGAAAGTGACCCCATACGTGATCCTTTCATTCATCAATGCGCTCACTATTGTGGCCATGGGATATTTTGTTTTCGGATTGCCTGTGCAGGGAAGCCTGGGACTCCTCCTGCTCGAGTGCCTGCTTTTCATCAGCGTTGCCCTTTCGCTCGGAATATTCGTTTCGACGATGGTGGATACCCAGCAAATGGCCATGTTCTTTTCAATGATCCTGCTGTTGCTGCCGACCATCCTTCTGTCGGGCTTTATATTCCCGGTCGAGAATATGCCGGTAATCCTGCAGTGGTTAAGCTACATCGTGCCGGCAAAATATTTCATAATCATTGTTAAGAGCATAATGCTCAAGGGAACCGGTATGGCTTTCGTATGGAAGGAAACCCTGGTCCTGCTGCTCATGCTGCTGTTGTTCATCGGCGCTTCGGTGAAGCGTTTTAAAATCAGGTTAGAATAAGTTAAGATGAGGACCATACTGTTTTTATTGCAGAAGGAATTCACGCAGATTTTCCGGAACCGGTACATGCTCCCGATCATTTTCGTGGTGCCGATCGTACAGCTTGTTGTCCTGGTTTATGCAGCAACCCTGGAGATGAAGGACATCGAGATAGTGGTGGTGGACAAGGACCTGTCTGACATATCCCGCAGGCTTGCCAGCAAGTTCGAGGCATCTCCCTTTTTCAGGGTAAGGGCTTTCACCTTTTCCCTTGATGAGGCGGAGGACCTGCTCAGGGCGAACAGGGCGGATATGGTCCTTCATATTCCACAAGGGTTTGAGCGGGACCTGCTGAGGGAAAACCAGGCCCGGGTGCAGCTGCTGTTCGACGCGGTGAACGCAACCACTGCCGGGCTGGCCAACGCTTATGCACTTAGCGTCCTGCAGGATTATAACAAAGCGATCCTCGTGGAAGAAATGGGACCGCTCACAGCAGAAATGCAACAGGTCAGCATACGCTATGCTTTCTGGTACAATCCCGATCTGAACTACAAGATCTTCATGCTTCCGGGGATCATTGTGATCCTGGTGACCATGATTGGCATGATGCTGACCGCACTTAACCTGGTCAGGGAAAAGGAACTGGGTACGGCCGAACAGATCAATGTGACCCCGATCCGCAAGTACCAGTTCATCACAGGGAAACTGCTTCCTTTCTGGATCATTGCCCTCTTCGAATTATCCCTGGGATTAGCGATCGGAAAGCTGTTTTTCCACCTGCCCCTGGAAGGCAGCATCGCACTTTTATTTCTTTTCGCCTCGGTCTATCTGCTGGTTGCCCTCAGCATCGGACTCTTCCTTTCCGCCCTGTCCAGCTCCCAGATACAGGTCATGTTCCTGGTATTCTTTTTCTTCATCTCGTTTGTCCTGATGTCCGGGATCTTTACCCCTGCTGAAAGCATGCCGGCCTGGGCAATCAAAGTGAACACGATCAATCCCCTGGCTTATTTCATGCGCGTGATCCGGATGATCCTGCTGAAGGGATCGGGGTTTTCGGACATCAGCAGGGAATTCTATTCGCTTGGCCTCTATGCGGTCATCATGATGTTCCTGGCGATCTGGAGGTACCGGAAGGCTGCTTAATCCCAGGCCGCAGTCCGGAAACTATTGCCGGCCTGGGTCCAGGAGCGAATCCAGGTAGGCCCTGAAATAATCCCCGTCCCACCTGGCAGAACCTGTCTTATGGACGGTGATCTTTCCATCCGCCGATATCACGAAGGTCGTGGGAATGGTCGAGGTCATGAATTTTTCCGGTGGGTTCCGGACCAGCCGGTAAACCGGCAGATCATATCCGTACTCCTTCATAAACCGCCTGAGCTGAGCAGCGTCCTCCTGGCTTGCAAGGATCATGGCAATGCGGTCGCCGTATTCTTTATAGAGACGCTGGATGGCCGGCATTTCGGCCCTGCAGGGCGGGCACCAGGTAGCCCAGAAACTCAGGAATATCACCTTCCCCCTGAAGTAGCTGAAATGGACGGGGTTTCCCTCAAGGTCGAGGAGCTTCCAGTTATAGTCTTCATCCGTAAGGGTAACCTGCCTGACCGGGCTCAGGACCGAGGGCCGGTGCAGGGTAAGCCGGTTAAGCCCGGTTGCCAGGGGCTTGCGTGAAAATGGCAGGAGGAGTGCCAGGATCAGCAGGTAGAATAGCATGTCCGTCGTGATCCGGAATGCGGATTTTTCCCGGAAGTATTTATTAATCCTGTCCCTTATCGACATAATAAACCGGTTTTAGCGAGAGGATCCCGGGAGAAACGGTCCGGGCCCCGAGTACGAAATTAAAACGATTGATATCCAGGCAGAGGTAGAAATCCGTCGAGGGTGCATGTCCCTGGTTCCCGGCCAGAAAGAACCTCCTTCCGCTGCTGTTCCTTATGGTTTCGGTCATCCTTTCATAATCGGGTTCCCTGCCTTTCAACCGGTCCCGTATGTATTCGGCACACAGGCTGTCCTCCTCGATCGGGCGCTCGGCCGCATAGCCCATGCAAACCAGTGATACGATTTCCGGGCTGCGCATCCGGATGTAGGAGACGATGGCGTCTGCGTTAACGAAACTCCCGGTAAGGATCTCGGAGGCTTTTGTTGCATTCACCATTCCCCGGGTGCCGGCACTGGTGGTCTGGACAACGGTCTTCCCGCTGAAATCCACATGTTCCACCTGGGCCGGGGAATTCCCGAACTGGAAGCCCTTCACCATCCTCTCATCCCTTTCCCCGATAAGGATCCTGTCCGGATCTTCTTCCTTGAGGCGGAATGCCGTTTCCACTTCTCCTGCGCAGAGGATCTCCCGGGCACCGTTCCCGATAACGTAGCAGGCAGTGGAAAAAGCCCTGAAAACATCGATGATCACGGCCAATCCCCTGGCATTCCGCGCACCTTCGACCATATGCAATATCCGGATGTCCATGTTCAAATATCCTGGTCCCCCTGTTTTCTTTATCCTGAGACGGTTCAAAAATACAAAGTTTCAGGACAGAGGAAAATAATTCCTACTTTTGGAGCCGGATAAACGGATGCCATGAAGTTCAAGGATAAAGTCATATGGATCACGGGTGCCGCTTCCGGCATCGGGGAGGCCCTTGCCTACCAGTCCCTCCGGTACGGGGCCCGGGTGATCCTAAGCGACATCGATGAAGCCCGCCTGGATGAGGTTGCGGACCGTTGCCGGAAGATGAACGGAGAGGTCCACCCGGTCCCCCTGGACCTTTCCTCGAGGGAATCGCTTGAAAAAGCTGTGCCCCTGGCCCTGTCAGGGTTCGGGCGTATCGATGTGCTCATTAACAACGGTGGAATCAGCCAGCGTTCTCTCAGCTGGGAAACCCCGATCGAGGTGGATTACAGGATCATGCACATTAATTTTTTCGGGGCCGTGATCCTGACCAAGGCGGTCCTTCCCTCCATGATGGAGCAGGGGGGAGGCAGCATCGCAGTCACCAGCAGCATCACAGGCAAGTTCGGGTTCCCGCTGAGGTCAGCCTACTCGGCCTCAAAACACGCCCTCCAGGGATTCTTTGAAACCCTGGGGATCGAACTGGCCGGTAAAAATATCTCTGTGACCATTGCCATGCCCGGAAGGGTGGCGACCAACATTTCCCTTCATGCCCTGACCGGGGACGGGACCCCGCATGGCAAAATGGACCCCGGGCAGGCCTCGGGCATACCGGCGGAAGTCTGTGCAAGGAAATACCTGGATGCCATTCACCGGCGCAGGCGTGAAGTCCTTATCGGAGGAAGGGAGCTGACAATGGTCCACGTCCGCCGCTTCCTTCCGCGTCTTTTCTACCGGATGGCCGCTAAAATCAGACCTGCCTGATCCCGGGATGGCATGACTGACCCTTGGATTGCCGATTCCCTGGTTTAACGGTCATGGATTTCTGCCGTATCCGCGGTCATTCATTCTCCCGATATTTTATTATATTGTGGGGAGTATAAAATGAAACAACCAATGGAACGAAGAAAATTCATAACAGGCACCGCAGCGGCCGTGGCGGGAGCCGGACTGATTCCCTACCTGCCTTCCACCGCTGCAGCAGCTGCGCGGATAAAAGGGGCAGCCGACCGGCTCAGGGTCGGTGCCATCGGTATAAACGGAATGGGCATGGCCGATCTCCGGACCTTCCTCGGGAACGAAGGCGTGGAGTGCATCGCGCTCTGCGATGTGGACAGGAATGTGCTCGAGAAGAGGGCAGCTGAAACGGAAAAATTACAGGGCAGAAAGCCGGAACTTTTTGGTGATTTCCGCAAAATGCTGGAAAAGAAGGACATCGATGCGGTGATCATCGGTACACCCGATCACTGGCACTGTCTCCCGATGGTGGAAGCCTGCCGCGCTGGGAAGGATGTTTACGTGGAAAAACCCATTGCCAACTCAATCGAGGAATGCAACATCATGATCGAGGCGGCACGCAGATACGACCGGGTCGTGCAGGTGGGACAGTGGCAGCGGAGCGATCCCCACTGGCAGAACGCCGTCCGGTTTGTCCGGTCCGGGAAGCTGGGCACCATCCGGACGGTAAAGGCATGGGCCTACATCGGGTGGAAAGGGGAACTTCCTGTCATTCCCGACGAACCCATACCGGAAGGCGTGGATTATGATTTCTGGCTGGGTCCCGCTCCAAAACGGCCTTTCAATCCTTACCGCTTTCATTTTAATTTCAGGTGGTTCTGGGATTATGCGGGGGGACTGATGACGGACTGGGGGGTGCACCTGCTCGATTATGCTTTATTCGGAATGGACCAGTATGTGCCCAGGTCCGTGATGTCGGGAGGCGGGAAATACGCCTATCCCGACGATGCCAGGGAAACACCGGATACCCAGTATGCGGTTTATGAATTCGATGACTTCGGACTGGTCTGGGAATCGGCCGTCGGGATCTCTGGCGGATCGTACGGAAGGGAACACGGAGTCGCATTCCTGGGGGAAAACGGAACGCTTGTAGTAGACCGCAAGGGATGGGAGGTGATCCCTGAAGTCAAGGACGGGAAAGCACTGATGGAAGCAGTGCCGTTTACCCCGCCGGAAGAGGGAGGGGGACTTGAACGGCATGTAAGGAACTTCCTCGATTGTGTCCGCTCCCGGGAAAAACCCAACGCGGACATAGCCATCGGGGCCCACATCGCCCGATTCGCCCACCTGGGTAACATCGCAGTGAGAACGGGCAGGAAATTATACTGGGAGCACGAAAAACAGATGTTCCTCAACGACGAGAAGGCCAATGAAATGGTTAAAGCCAGTTACAGGAGCCCGTGGAAAGTCCCCGTTATCTAGTCGGAGGGCGGGGACCCTATGCGATTATTTTAACAGATCTTTTTCCCATTTCTCCACCCCGGGGGCCTTTTTCCCTTCGAGCAGGGCAATGAAGTTCAGCATGGTCTTGCGGGCTTCCCCGATCGGGTGATAAAACAGTTCCCAGTTATCGCTGTCCTCCCCATCGTGTATGGGGATTACATAATCGAACTGCCAGGCCATTTTCATTTCCCTGTAGGCGCTGGATGCCCTGGTTTCGATATCGTCCAGGTCGCGCATGGAGATCTCAATTTTCTGATGGGTCTTGCGGCGCAATTGCTTCCTTCGCATAACCTCCGTCACAAAATCAGGAAGTTTCACGTTCCGGTTGGGTTCCATGAAATACTGGATCTCATCCCTGGACAGGGGGGACAGGAAAACACTCAGCTTGGGGGTTTCATCCAGAAGCGGGTGGGTAGTAAGGATCTCAGCCACATAGGGATTCCCTTCATAAAACACATTGCTCTTCTTGAGCATGGCTGAAAGTTCCTTCAGGTTCAGCGCCTGCAGGTCGCCCCTGACGCCCATGACGATGTAGTTGCCGTCAAGCCTGAATGCCTCGATCTGTTGCCGCTTGCGAAAATAATAGTCCACACCCTCCATTTCACCCGGCCTGGGCGCCCGGTCGTTGAAAAGGACAAGCTTCTGCATGTTCTGCCGGATACCGGGGTAAAACCGCCTGAGTGCCTTGTCAAGGGGACTTTTCCCAACACATGACGGTCCCGTTAAAATGATCAGCCTGTTCATCCTGAGATTATTTTGAGGCAATCAAATTAATAAAAATCATGACATCCTGATAAAAATCTTTACATTCCGGTCCCGCTTGATATACTATCTTTGAAACTTTATTGAAAACCGATATGAAACGTCATCTGCTTTCAGCAATCCTTCTGCTTCTTTCAGCAGGAATCTTTTCACAGGCAGGGGACCGCATCCTTGCGGAGATCTCGGGTAACATGGCCTCTCACAGGGACCTGTACAGGTACCTCCACCAGAATCCGGAACTGTCCTACGAGGAATTCAGGACTGCCGCAAGGCTGTCCTATGAACTGGAAGCCCTTGACTTCGAGGTCAGCAGGAACATCGGAGGGAACGGCTTTGTCGGGGTACTGAAAAACGGTGAGGGTCCCGTGATCATGCTGCGTACCGATATGGATGCCCTGCCCCTTGAGGAAAAGACCCGCCTGCCATTTGCATCGGAAGCGCCAGGAGTGATGCATGCATGCGGACACGATATGCATATGACCGTCTGGCTGGGCACGGCAAAAGTGCTGTCGGCCATGACTGATTCCTGGAAAGGGACCCTTGTGATGCTTGCACAGCCGGCAGAGGAGAGGGGAGGAGGCGCAAAGGCCATGATCGCCGGTGGACTGTTCAGGGATTTTCCCGTTCCCGATTACATCCTTGCCTACCATGTCAGTCCCGAGTTAAAGACTGGTACCATCGGCTACCGAGCCGGACCGATGCTGGCCGGTGTAAATTCAGTCGATATAACCGTTCACGGTGTGGGAGGGCACGGGGCCATGCCTCATATGGCCATAGATCCGATTGTGCTGGCTTCCCGCATGGTGCTTGCTTTCCAGACAATCACCAGCCGGGAGATCAGTCCCCTTAAACCCGCCGTGGTTACCGTAGGATCCATACATGGAGGCACGGTGCACAACATCATCCCGGATGAAGTGAAAATGCAGCTCACCGTTAGATTTTACGAGGACAGGGTATACGATCATATCATGGAGAGCCTCCGTCGGATTACTTCGGGGATCGCCATGTCGGCCGGACTTCCTGAATCCCTTTACCCGGAGATTGTGGCGCTGGACCAGCTGATCCCGCCGGTCATCAACGATGAATCCCTGACGATGAGCGCTGTCGCTTCATTCGGCTCCGTACTCGGAGAGGAGAATGTAATCCTGGTTGAGCCGGTAACGGCCGCTGAAGATTTCGCCCTCTACGGCAGAACGGATGAAAAAATACCCATTGCCATGTTCTGGCTTGGCGTCGTCAATCCGGCAAAATTTGAAGATTCCATGCGGAACGGCACTCCTTTACCCGGTCTGCACAGCCCGGAATTTTATCCTGATTTTGAGCCGTCTTACAGGACGGGCGTTCTTGGCATGAGCAGGGTGGTGCTGGACCTCTTCAGGCAGTGAGTCCCGTTCCCCGTGTTCAGCCTGTTGTGCCCGCCTGGGATTGCATGGCTCCATGGATGTAACCGGACGGATCCTTGAAGTAGCAATGGGTGCCCACACCGGGGATGGTCTGTTTGGGCACCACGATCTCTCCGCCGTTCTCCTCGATGGCCCTGATGGTTGAATCCAGGTCCTCCACCTGTATGGTATTTACAACGGGCTGGTCAGGATGGTTTCGTTTCATAACGGCGCCTTCGATGCCGGGTTCGTCCCCTGGACCTGATTCCGTCAGGTAATAATCCGTTTCTCCCCACCTGTTGAATCTCCAGCCGAAACAATTACTGAAGAATTCAACGGTTTTATTAGGGTCCGCCGCAGGAATCTCAAAATGAACAACTTTAGCCATGATTTGTTTTTATGAATATATGAAATAATTTCAGTTTAGAATCGTTTTAAATAGAAATTGTATGAAAAAGTTGAGCTTATTTGCTTTATTAACCGTACTATTCGTATTTGAATCATTTCAATCAATCATGGGACAGGAACATAAAGATACCGTTGCCACATTCGGGACCGGGTGCTTCTGGTGCACCGAAGCCGTATTTGAGAGGCTGGAAGGCGTTACAAAAGTGCTCAGCGGGTACAGCGGGGGAGATGTTAAGAACCCTTCCTACCGGGAAGTCTGTAACGGACGGACGGGTCATGCCGAAGTCTGCCAGATCTATTACGATCCGGAATTGATCAGTTACGGGGAATTGCTCGATGTGTTCTGGCATACCCACGATCCCACCACGCTGAACCGCCAGGGGAATGATGTCGGGACCCAGTACCGCTCTGTCATCTTTTACCATTCCGAAGAGCAGAAGCGCCTGGCTGAAAAATCAAAGGCCGAAATGAACGCCAGCGGAACCTTTGATGATCCCATTGTCACCGAGATTGCCGCATTCAGCAATTTCTACCAGGCCGAGGATTACCACCAGGACTACTTTAATAACAATCCGAACCAGCCATACTGCACCTTCATCGTCAAGCCGAAAGTCGATAAATTCAAGGCCAAATACCAGGACAGGCTGAAGTAAACCGGTCGGGCAGACCGGACCGGATAGCCGGGCAGACCGGAACGGATAGCCAGGCTGACCAGAAGGCAATTCCCTCCTTTCATCAAAAATCGAC
>CAYSJH010000002.1:114089-152779 GCA_964431315.1 uncultured Bacteroides sp.
GAACGGATAGCCAGGCTGACCAGAAGGCAATTCCCTCCTTTCATCAAAAATCGACTGTAAAATTTGTTTTTTATATCTTACGGATGTAACTTATTTCCAGTATTTTAATATCATAACCTAAACCTATTTACCATGAAAAGACTGATCCTTCCAATCTTCTGCATCGCAATCCTCGCCGGCTGCACGATGCAGAAAAAACCCGAGACAACAACAGAACTCAGCCATTTTACTCCCTACGGCTATACCCCCGAATTTCTGAAAGGCCAGGTCAAATCCGTCGAGCAAAGGAGCTACTGGACCACCGAGCAGGACGGCAAATACCTCCAGGGAGACCTGATTACACGGAAAGAACGGGACAGCATCGGCTGGACCGATGATTTTATCGCCTATTTTGATTCCATGGGTATTGCCAACAGGATCGAATACCTGGATGATGAAGGGAAACCCTATGGCTACTGGGTAATACAATGCTCGGATGGGAAAAGAACCGGGGCACAATGGTTCCAGGGGGATTCCTCATCGAGCTACTGGAAATATACCTATGACGATTCGGGGAATCTCACCCGAGGGGAACGTTTCAGGCTGGGAGCCGATACCCTCCTGAACGGTGGCAATATCAAGTCAATTAAGGATTGGCAGGTTACTAGCGTGCAATGGTACAACAGCAAGCGCGAGCCCGGGAACACCATTGCCAGGGAATTGAACGATATGGGACTTGTGACCCAGTTAGAGACCAGGAATCCCGAAGGGAAAGTGATCTCCTGGTGGAAATACAACTACGACGAAAACGGACTGAACACCGGTTTTACGGGGATGAGTTCCGACAGCACCATGTACAACGTGGAAACGAAATACACCGATTTCGATGACATGGGCAACTGGCTTAAAATGGTCTCTTTCGAAGACGGCAAGCTGGCTGGCATGGATGTACGGACCATAGTGTACTATTGAGGCTCAGTAGTATTCGCTGCCGATCACGAACTTGGCTGCCCAGGTCAGGAGGATCAGGACGGCCAGGATAAGGACCAGCCGGCCGGGAATGGCGATCTGCCTCCCGGTCACAATGGATTTTATTCCAATGAAAACCAGCAGGACCTGCAAGGCGATCCAGAAGATCCAGCCCGGGTTATGCAGGAAACTGTGAAGGATGTCCCCGCCTATCAGGCAGCCGATGGCGGTGGAATACCCGCAGGTGGGACAGGGAAGGCCCGTGAGGCTTTTAAACAGGCAATTCACGCTCAGGATCCCCCCTGCATCAAGCAGGGGGTAGATGAGGGTGCCCAGGCAGGTGAGGGCGATCAGGGCATTTAAACCGTAACCGGAGGAGGTCAGGCGTCCATTCCGTTCAAGGACCAGGAATCTATCCAAGCCTGCTGCCACAGTTTGCACACTTCCTGATTTCTTCCTTGGTCCCCTCTGTCACGAAGGGGATCCAGCAAAGAGGCAGGCAGAAAATCACGAGAAGAACGAAGATCACCCAGCCTGTTTCGGACATCTTTTTTTCAACGATGGGCATTCCTTCATGATCGCAGAACGGACATTTAAGTGCCATGGGTTCAGTTTTAATGGTTTGCATGGTTTGATCGATAAAGATACTTTTATTTATTAAGAGAAAACTTATTGCAGCGGAAGGTTGTAAACCAGCCTCAAATCCACTATGGGACCCGGCTTGAACAAATAATTCTTTTCCACGCGCTTATCACCGAATTTGATGATGCTGATCCGGAAGGGCACCGTCTGGTCAGCCGAATATTGCTTGTATGACCTTCCCACTGCATATCCGAACCTTCCTTCCAGGTGGAGGTTCCCGGCAAGCCTGATCCGGCCGAACAGGGAGAGGTCAATGCTTGTCCGTTCGATATAATCGCCCTCATAGTCCGGATGTCCCAGGCGATAAGAGGTGATGAGCCCGAAATGGCTTATCCCTGCTGAGATTTTCTCGCTGACCTGGTAGTTGAGTTTGCCAAAGACCGGCCACATTCCGACCAGGCTCCACTTGCTGTTGATCTGCCAGTCCGAATAGACAATCGGCACGACAAAGGGTCCCCCGAGTTCATCGTTGTACATGGCGCCAAACCGCAGCATGAGCCTTTCACTGAATCTTTTCTCGTACATGGCGATCCCGCCCAGCTGGAAATTACTGGCTGAGGCATTATCAAAATCGGTCATGAAACGGGGGGCAAAAAGCAGCTGTATGCCCTGTCCCTCACCGAATCTCTTGTACCAACCCGTCTGAAGAATGAACGAATGCAGATGGATGGGATTGGCAATGCCGCGAACGAATTCAATGTCGTTGCTTACATGGAACATGGTATAGGTAAGGTCGTTATACCAGATGGAGGAGCCGGATAGCTTGACCGGGAGCTTGACATTCACCATGGCACCGGTTTCGGTGGCTTTGCCGACGGACGGGGAGTCATCGTATTTGGCCGGAAATCCGTACCGTCCCGAAAGGGTCAGAAGATCAAGGCTGCTCTGGGCATAAAGACCCGCTGCCAGCCCGCACAATACAAGGGAAGTGAGAATGTATTTCATGGTTTTGGGATTGATTTCGGAAATTAAGATAGATAATTAATGGATGACAGGCAACAGCAGGGAGAAGGATCCTGTATTCTGATTAGCAGGTCCTTTTATCTGTAATTTCAGGATTACTTCTATCTTTACAGTCAATAAATAATATTTGCGATATGCCGGAAAATAAAAAAGGATTTACCACCCGCATGCTGACTGCACCCTATCTCAGGAAGGACCCGTTCAATTCGCTGCAAATGCCTGTCTATGAGACCGTAGCCTATGAATTCGATACGGCGGAGGACATTGCCGCTGCATTCCAGGACCGTAAGCCGGCCCATGCATACTCCAGGTCCACCAACCCCTCGGTGGAATACCTGGAATCCAAGATCATTGCTGCAACCGGTGCCAGGGCCGCGCTGGCCCTTTCCTCGGGAATGGCAGCCATCGTAAATGCCATTCTTGCACTCGTCAGGCCGGGGGAGAACATCCTCAGTTCCCCGAACCTTTTCGGCCATACCTACGGTCTTTTCAGCAAGACCCTGACCGGACTGGGAATCGAGGTTAGATTCTGCAACCTCCTCGATACCCCAAACCTGGAGAAAAACATGGACGCCAACACCCGCCTGGTGTTTTTCGAGACGGTTACCAATCCCCAGCTCGAGGTGGCAGACATCGGGGAACTTGTCAGACTGGCAAAGAAACGGGGGACCCTTGTCATGGCAGATTCCACGCTTACCCCGTTCAACGTATTCAATGCAAAGTCCTTCGGGATTGATGTTGAGGTCATGTCCAGCACCAAGTTCCTGTCCGGAGGGGCTACCTCCGTCGGCGGAATCATCGTTGACACCGGCAACAATGACTGGAGTAAACTCGAGGTTCTTTCGGCCTACTATGAAAAAAAGAAGGAGATGGCCCTCATGGCCAGGCTCCGCAAGGAGGTCTTCAGGCATCTTGGATCCTGCATGTCGCCGAGGACTGCCCAGTTTCAGAGCATGGGACTCGACATCCTGGCGCTGAGGGTAGAGCGCTCCTTTACCAATTGCCTGAAACTGGCCGGGCATCTGGGTGACCATCCGGACATCAAAAATGTAAATTACCCGGGAATGCCCGGCTCACCTTACTACGAGCTCAGCAAGAAGCAATTCAGCGGGGTGCCCGGAACGGTCCTGACTTTTGACCTGAGTACCGAAGAGGCCTGCTTTGCCTTTATGAACAGGCTGCAGATCATACGAAGGGCAACCAATATGAACGATAATAAAAGCCTGATCATTCATCCCTGGTCAACCATCTATTTTGAGTACCCGGAATCCAGGAGGCTGGAGATGGGGGTCAGGGACACCATGCTGAGGTTGTCCGTGGGCATCGAGGACATCGATGACCTGGTCGCGGACATCGAACAGGCACTCAAATGAGGGACCCGGTGAGGGAAAATTACCCTCCTGGTGACTCATCTGCGCGTATAATTGTAATTTTAAGCCCCGATAACCAATATTAATTTAATTACCCCTTATCTATGAAGCACAATTTCACCTGCATCGGTTTTTCCCTATCAATGGTGCTGGCTGTCCTTTCCTGGGATACGGCGGCCGGGCAGAAGCTTGACACGGAAAAACTGAAAGAAATGAAGGCCCGGAGCATCGGTCCCGCAGGCATGAGCGGCCGTGTCACCTCAGTCGAGGCAGTGGCCAGCAATCCTTCAATCATCTACGTCGGCACGGCTTCAGGCGGCGTCTGGAAATCCACCAGCGGAGGAACCGCATGGAAGCCCGTATTTGACGATGAGAAAGTCCTGAACATAGGAGCCGTAGCCATTACTCAATCCAATCCCGACGTGGTCTGGGTGGGTACCGGTGAAGGTAATCCGCGCAATTCAATGAATCTGGGTTCGGGGATTTACAAATCCATGGATGGCGGGAAAAACTGGGAACTGATGGGACTGGAAAAGACCCGGAACATACACCGGATCATCATCGATCCCAGGGATGAAAACACCGTTTACGTGGGGGCCCACGGAAATGCGTGGACCGAACACCCGGAAAGAGGCATTTATAAAACCACCGACGGGGGGAAAACCTGGGAAAAGGTACTGTACGTGGACGAAAAGACCGGTGCAGCCGACCTGGTAATGGACCCGTCGAACCCGAACAAACTGATTGCGGCCATGTGGGAATACCGGCGCTGGCCATGGTATTTTGAGAGCGGGGGACCCGGTTCAGGGCTTTACGTCACCGTGGATGCCGGGAAGACCTGGACAAGGCGCACCGATAAGGACGGGTTGCCTAAGGGGGAACTGGGACGGATGGGACTCGCCATAGCCCCCAGCAATCCCAGCATTGTCTATGCCATCATCGAATCGAAAAAAAATGCGTTGTACCGTTCCGAAGACGGCGGATTCAAATGGAAGATGATCAACGACGGGGAGGACATCGGGAACCGGCCCTTCTATTACTTTGACATTTACGCCGATCCGAGGAATGAAAACCGGCTTTATACGATTTACAGTGACATCGGGGTGAGTGAGGATGGCGGGAAATCTTTCCGGACCATTGCCGGCACTATCCATTCCGACCACCATGCCTGGTGGATACATCCCGGCGATCCCGGTTATATCCTGGAAGGCAACGACGGGGGAATGGCCATTTCTCGCGACCGCGGGGAAACCTGGCAGTTCATGGAGAACCTTCCACTGGGCCAGTGGTACCACATCCGGGTGGATAACGAGGTGCCCTATAATGTTTATGGGGGACTGCAGGATAACGGGTCCTGGAGGGGACCCGGATATGTCTGGAGGGTTGGCGGAATCCGGAATGAATACTGGCAGGAGGTGATGTTCGGAGATGGTTTCGACGTGGTCCCGGATCCGGATGATGCAAGGTACGGCTATGCCATGTCCCAGCAGGGCAACGTAGGCCGTTACGATTATGAAACGGGCATGGCCTATTCGGTCAAGCCCACGGCACCCGATCTCGGGACCGAATTGCGCTTTAACTGGAACGCAGGCATCCAGCAGGATCCCTTCGACCATTCAACCCTTTATTTCGGGAGCCAGTTCCTGCATAAAAGCACCGATAAGGGCCTCACATGGGAGATCATTTCACCCGACCTTACCACCAACGACCCGGAGAAACAGAAATACGATGAGAGCGGGGGACTAACCCTCGACGTCACCGGGGCGGAGAACTATACGACCATCATTTCCATCGCCGTAAGTCCCGTTGAAAAAGGAATCATCTGGGTAGGCACCGACGACGGTAACATCCAGCTTACCAGGGACGGGGGAAAGACATGGACAAACCATGCCGGCAGGCTTACGGGACTTCCCGCGAACAGCTGGATCCCGCAGATCCAGGCATCCACCTACAATGCCGGGGAGGCATTTGTGGTGGCCAATAACTACAGGATGGGCGATTTTTCCGCTTATGCCTACAGGACCCGGGATTTTGGAAACACCTGGGAAAGAATAGTGGACGATTCGGATGTAAACGGCTATGCACTCTGCATCCTCCAGGACCCCGCAGAACCCAACCTGGTATTCCTGGGCACGGAACACGGGCTTTGGATCAGCATTGACAACACGGCAAGCTGGACCCAGTGGAAAAACGGCTATCCCTCGGTATCGACCATGGACATGGTCATACAGGAGCGGGAGGCCGATCTTGTGATCGGCACTTTCGGACGCTCGGTTTACATCCTGGATGATATACGGCCGCTAAGGGAGATCGCGGCCACAAAAGAAAAAGTCCTGGAGCGGAAATTCAGGGTTTTTGACCCGCCGCAGGCCTATCTCATTTCCGGCATGAAGCAACCAGCCGGGACCCATTTTTCCGGCGATGCCACCTTCGAAGGTGAGAACAAACCCTACGGGGCAGCCATCCTGACGTATTATCTCAAGGAAGATAAAAAAGAGGAGGGGAGTGCCACGGCTGCTGAAAACGTAAGATCCCGTAAGGGCAAAACCACACCCCCGTCCCCTTCTACGGATAAAGGAAACGAAGTAAAAAACGACAGCCTTACCATCCGGATCTACGACGGGGATGTTCAGATCCGCACCCTGAGATACGTGGCGAAACCCGGACTGAACATGGTAACCTGGAGGCTCCGGAAAAAAGGGGTGCAATTCCCCAATCCATGGGCTTCGAGGTACGGGGGAGGAGGCAGATTCGGCAACCGGCAGGCTGAACCGGCAGGTTTCCCGGTTCTTCCGGGAAAGTATAAAGTGGTCATGACCTGCGGGGACCGGCAAGATTCCACAATTGTAACGGTCCTGTACGATCCGAGGGTCGAATTTGATCGCGAGGGACTGCTGGCCTGTGAAAAGATGTACGATGAACTTGGCGTGAAAGCTGAGGCACTGAACAAGGCCACAACCCGCCTTACTGAATCGAAGGCAGTCCTGGGGAAAGTTACGGCTCAGTTAAAAGGTACCGGGGATGATGATCTCAAAGCGCTGGCAAAGGAAACAAAGGCAATGGAAGATTCGATCAAGGTGATCTGGGAATACATCATGGGCAGGGAAGAAACCAAGCAGGGCATTTCGGACCGGAGTGAACCAACCGTCGTAAGCCGGCTGTTCATGGCTTCAAGGTACATTCAGTCGAGGCCTTCGGGTCCCACTGCAACAGAGGAAAGACTTGCCGGGCAGGCAGGCGTCGTCATCGACAAAGCACTGGAAATGACCAATGCTTTTTACCGTGATACCTGGCCTGCCTACAGGCTGAAGGTTGAGAACACGGATTTCAAGTGGTTCAAGGATTACGATCCCATTGAAATTAAATAATCCGGAATTGAACGGGAATCCTGAAGGTTCCCGTTTTTTTTGACACGGAAATCAGACACATCCTCCTTATAAAATAAAATATTTCCACAGCTGATTCGTCTCTACTGGCAGGGAAGCATATCCGGGGTTATGACAGCAGAAGAAAGCAGGTACATCGAACAGGTTGCAGGCCGTGAATCGGGCCGGCTGCTGAATTATATCAGGCGGCAGGTCAGCAGCAGGGAGGACGCGGAGGATATCCTTCAGGAGGTCTTTTACCAGTTCCTCAAGGGATTCAGCGACATCCGGTCGACTGAAAGGATCACATCCTGGCTTTTCACCGTCGCCCGTAACAAGATCACGGATTATTTCCGCAAGAAAAAACCCGTTGCACTGTCAGACAGGCAAACCATGGGAAAGGAAGAGGACGGACAGGTCCTGAAACTGGAAGACATCCTGCCTGCACTGACACGGGACCCGGAAGATGAACTGATGCGCGAATGGATATGGGAAACGATCGAGAAGGCGCTGGATGAAATGCCGGGGGACCAGAGGGACGTATTCATCTGGAACGAATTTGAGGACAGGAGCTTCAGTGAAATCTCGGAAATGACCGGTGAGGGGATCAATACCCTTCTTTCCAGAAAGCATTACGCCATCCTGTTTCTTAGGAAAAAATTAAAGGAATTGTATAACCAACTTTAAAATTCAATGTCATGAAAGCACGTGGAGTATTTTATTTCGGAAAATTCTTTGTAATGGGAATTGCCTTCCTGGCACTCTTTACATACGTTGTAATGTTGCTGTGGAACTGGCTGGTCCCCGAACTCTTCAGCGGGCCGGTCCTCGGCTACTGGCAGACGCTGGGGATCCTGATACTGTCGAAGATCCTGTTTGCCGGGCTCCACCCGTTTCACAGGGAGGGGTCCCCGTGGAAAAACCGGCCCTGGGAACATGGACACAGCCGGGAATACTGGAAGAAGAGATTCGCGGAGAAAATGAACGGGAAAGCAGCCGAAGCTGAAAAACAGGGGGATACGGCCACAACGGGTGAACATTAGTCCCCGGGTTAGCATTCGTCCCAGTGCGAATAGTATTCTCCGCACGGGCCTCCAGGTACCGGCAGATCGGACCTGTTCCTCTGCCGGTATTTTATTTTTATTTTCCAGCCATTCTTTCCCTTGTGTTGATCACGGAATCGTAAATCCCGTCAACCAGGAAGAAATTCACCAGCCAGGCCGGCACACTGCCCCCGGGGTCGGCAAATCCCTCGGCCCTGAACCAGGTCCTGTGATCGTCGATTTTTTCGTAGAAGACCTCCTCCCTGTAGCGGGGCATCCTGACCGCACCATCACGCAGGGGATAGTCCAGATCGATTGAACGGGTCAGCAGATGTGCCCTGTCAGGTCCCTTGTAAACCAGTTCTTCTTCCACTACCAGGTCCCTGTCCAGGAACGGCCAGGGGACAGCGTAACTCGTATGGTAACGTATCCTGCCGTCCACCGTATCAATGATTTCAAGCCCGGTGCAATGGATCACCCACTTCGGCCGGGATTCGAGATCGATTGACATATTGTAAAGATCTTCCAGGGGAAAATCGTGGACCGCGTTCACCCGGTATTCCTTCAGGGGACTGTCAGGGGACGCCCGTGTGTATATAACGACGCCATCGCGTTCAAGTTTCAGTTCCCAGCCGGAGGACTGAGCCTGCACCGGTCGGCCTGCCAGAAGGCAGACCGCGATGATGAAAGTCCTGTTCATACCTTAAAAATACCAATGAAAACGAGATTTTTATACTTTTGGGTATGGGAAAGAAAAAATCCTACATGAATCCCTACCTTGCCGGGGTGCTGCTGGGACTGGTCCTGCTCTCGGCCATGTACATAACCGGAAGGGGACTGGGAGCAAGCGGAGGGATCAAATACTGCGTGGTCAGCATTATCGGCGCCGGAAGCCCTGATCATGCCAGGGAATCCCCGTATTACAGTCAGTATTTCGAAAACGGGGAATCTCCCATCAGGAACTGGCTGGTCCTTGAGATCCTGGGGATCCTGGTGGGGGGATTCATCTCGGGTGCCGTATCCGGAAGGCTGACCTGGCGCATCGAGCGATCACCAAAGATCAGCCGGAACAGACGTCTCCTGATGGCATTCCTGGGAGGCCTTTTTTTTGTTTACGGAGCCCAGCTGGCAAGGGGGTGTACGAGCGGTGCGGCACTTTCCGGAATGGCTGTACTGACTACTGCAGGATTCGTGACGATGCTGGCCATTTTCGGATCCGGCTACGCCTTTGCATGGTTCTTCAGAAAAAACTGGATTTAACATGGGACCCTTCACAGGCATACTTCAATCAAGCCAGGGGATCAATCTCCTAATCGCTTTCCTGATCGGGTGCGGTTTCGGATTCTCACTGGAACAGGCCGGGTTTTCGTCGAGCAGGAAACTGGCCGGAATGTTCTACGGTTACGATGCGACCGTCCTTAAAGTATTCTTTACCGCCGCGATCGTGGCGATGATCGGGGCACAGATCCTGTCATCCCTGGGCCTGCTGGATATGAACCTGGTCTTTCATAACTATTTCTACCCGGGTCCGGCCATCGTAGGCGGCATCATCATGGGAGCCGGATTCATCATGGGGGGATTCTGTCCCGGTACAGGG
Source organism: uncultured Bacteroides sp. (assembly GCA_964431315.1). GTDB lineage: Bacteria > Bacteroidota > Bacteroidia > Bacteroidales > SM23-62 > SM23-62. Next base: position 124,018 of record CAYSJH010000002.1, read on the forward strand.
ATCAGCGCTGCCGCTATCGGCAAGATTGATGCTTTTATCTTCATCTTTGGAGGCGGCGTGGGAGCCTTTCTCTTTGCCGAAAGCTATCCTCTGATCCAGTCGTTTCATAACCGTGGCGACAGGGGACCGGTGAAACTATCCGAATCACTTGGCCTGCCGGATCCCGTTTTTATCCTTATTGTCGCGGTAATTGCCGTTATCCTGTTCTGGCTGGCTGAAAAGGCCGAGAAAAGATTTGCCAGGCCGGACATAAGCAGGGAATTGTAAATGTCAGAAGTCAAGCATAACAGGAATAAGCTGAGGGTGCAGGTATCGATCCTGCTGGTCGGTTTCGCTGCCCTGGCCCTGGTCATACCCGACAGGCATCGTCCGGCATCCGAGCTCAGGCCTTCCCGGATGATCCGGATACTGACGGATACGACGTTGTTCCTGACTCCCGACCAGGTGGCAAGGTCGGTTGTATCAGGGGATACTTCCATCCTGCTGGTCGATATCAGGGATCCGGAGCAGTATCTTGCGGCTCATATACCCGGCGCAGTAAACATTCCCTTCGGGGACATCTGTAATCCCGACTGGTCGGGCTACCTGGATGATCCCCGGGACAGGGCAGTGCTCTATGCCAACGGGGACGTGCTTGCTTCGGAGGCATGGATGCTCTGCATGCAGAAGGGATACACGAATACGGGGATCATGAAAGGCGGAATGAACGAATGGTTCAGGGTGGTCATGGAATCTGAGTTTTCGGGTGGCCGGATTACGGCGGCTCAAAATGCCCTGTTTGAGACCCGGTACCGCGCGCGCGAATATTTTACCAGCATGAACAGCCTGCCCGACAGCCTGAAAACCGTTTTCCTTGAGGTGAAGAAAAAAAAGGAAGCAGAACTGACCGGAGGATGCGAATGATGAAAACCTATCTCATACCTGTCCTGATTGTCCTGCTGGCAGGGGCAATGCTCCTGGCCATACCCGGGAGTGATTCCTTCCGGCTCAGGGGTGCAGAGGTCCTGGACCGCATCGGGAACCATGAATTCATTATTGATTCTGTTGGTATGGCAATTGTGCAGCGGGATGGAGCATTGCTGGTGGACCTGGATGACCCGCAGCAGTTCGCCGCTCACCACCTGCCTGATGCCGTCAACTTCCCACCGGAGGAATGGAATGTGAAGGAGATCAGAAAGTTCTTCAGGGAAAAGGGGACCTGTGTTCTTTGCGCGGGGGACCTTTCACTTGCATGCAGGGCCTGGGTCCTGTTCACCCAGATGGGCATCGATAACCTGCGGGTTCTCCAAACGGGACCTGCCCCGGCTCCCGGCATTGACGCCCCGTCCTTTGTGTTCAAACCCCAAGCAGGGGGCCAGGGCAGAATCCTGCCGGAAGGTGACTGAAAAAAGACCGTTCCCCGCGGGAAGGACAGTCCATCCTCAAGTTCTTATCGTTTCTATTTCGATCCTTTCACGTAGGGGTAACCGTTCGGGGTATCGTCGGAAAAAGGATGCCATGAGAGTTGCTCCTGCTGGTCAAGCATTTTCTGGTGCATGAAGCCGTTGTTGCCGTAAGTGAGCGACCGTGCATCATACCCGAATAACCTCAGGTAGGCCACCGCAAAGGCCGAGGTCATACCGGTCCCGCAATAAACAATAAGGGGTTTGTCCCCCGGCAGGGTTCCCATTTCGGAAGGTATCCCGAGGAATCCCTGCGGCTTGTAGCGGATCGCGCCGGGAATGTGACCGCTGTCGTATTTATCCTTGCGCTCCAGATTGATGATGAAATAATCCTGCGGGTTTTCGAAGACTTCCTCGTTCGTGGCAAAGATCTCCTTCGATCCCTCTGCAAGGAGGCTGCTCACCCTTTCCCTGAGCAATTCCTCGCCGGTTGCCGCAGACGATTGGAGCACAGGCTGGTGTGCCGAAGGTGGTTTGGGCACATCTTCGGTGGAAAGCCTGTCCTGGTATTCACTCGAGACGCCCTTCATCCAGAAATCTCTGGCGAAATCGGCGTTCCATCCGCTCATTCCCCAGCGCATGGAATAGACATTCCCGTATCCCATCAGCCTCAGCAGGTTGGTGGCGTATCCGGACAGATGCCCTCCGTAACATACCAGGATGATTTTATCGAAACGGAAGGGGATGATGTCGTTTTCAAAGTATTCCAGGAGCCGGTCCATCCGGACATTCGCGGCACCCTTGATGTGTCCCTTTTCAAAATATTCCGGCGACCGCATGTCGATGACAAGATTGTTGCTGTCAAGCTCGGCGAACACGGTCTCCGGTTTGATCATGCTCGGGAACTGGCGGCTGTTCACATAATCGCCCTGGTCCCTCAGCTCCTGCAGCAACAATGCTGCGGGTCCATCGAACGAACTTACGGCGGTGCCGGTTTCCTGAAGGTGAATGGATTCCCCTGCATTACTGCCCGTTTTTTTTCCTCCCGGAGAACTGCAGGAGAAGGCAAATAAAAGGGGGAGGAGGTAAAGCAACCGGATCATATCTCGACCATCCCGGCGTTAAAATTCAGGGTATCCACCGGCTGCCCGGCTTCATTATAAACATATTTTGAAACTGATATCCCGGAACGCGGGTTGTCCATGAGATTCCTTTCCGGATCCATGAATTTTCTTTCCACCAGCGCACCGTGCTCATCGTAAACGGACTGGATGACCGGGACCGACATTCCTCCCAGCGGCTCATTGTCCTGGTCGAAACTGGCCCTTTCGATGACGTTCCCGTTTTCGTCGTACTTGTTTTCAAACCTGGCCCATCCCCAGTAAAGGTTTGACAGCTGGCCCGTAAGGCTGCTGACCGTAAACTGAGTGAGATCCCCGGCCTCATTGTAATCAAATGAGAAATAGGATACGCCGATGTCCCCGCAGTTCTCGACCGTACAGTTATACATCGAGTCTCCCTGGAAGTTGGCCATGTTCCTTAAAAAACCATTCTCATCATAGGTGAACCTCAATTCGTAAAAGGGGCAGAATTGGTTCAGGACGGTCTCTTTTCCCTCAAGGTTGTACCGGTTTTCCTTGACCTGCCCGTTTGCCAGGACTTCCCAGGTATACCATGCAATCCCGTTCCTGTTTTCCACCGGTTTCCCTTCCCTGTCAAGGAAGCGAAGCCCGGTGCGCACGCCGTTCTCATCCAGGGTGTATTCGGCGGCAAAATAACCGGACCTTTCCATCGCCTGCCCGTTCCTGTTGAAATAATGATGAATCTCCTTATTGTCTTCCCAGGATATCAGGATTTTTGATGCCCCTGTCTCCGAACCGTCCAGGAGCTCATTGCCCCGGCAATATTCAACGGAAACCAGTTGTCCATCATCATTATAACTGAATTTATAATGATTGATATCCTTTGCTTCACCGGCCGTGATGGCATGAAGTCCCTCGAAACCGTCAAAAGGGGTTTCTGAAAATTTCAGATGCCGCCAGTAACTGGTTCCTGAATCGGCGGATTTGTTTGATGTCTGGCAGGAAAATGCCAGCAACATCAGGAAAAGTGAAGAAATGCTGATGATGTTTTTCATGTCGGCTTGGAATTTAATTTATAAGCTGGATTTTATTCGGCCGCAATATCAGAAGGAAATCGTGGAAATGCAAAAAATCCGGCCAGCTTCACAAAATTTTAACGAATAAACCACCTGAATTTAAATTCAGCCATGCATGAATGATCGGGGCCGGTAATTGGAATGACCCCGGAATCGATTGGATCAGGGTCGTTCAATCATGATTAAAAGGGAAGATGCCGTAAACTTTTCCGCAGGGTGATCAGGCGCTAATTCCCAAAATCACCGCGGATAACATACCGGATATTGGCCTTCATGTTGACTGTCTGGTCAACCTTGCTTTCAAGATACCCCCGTAATTTCAATATAAACTTGCTTTCGAGGAGATAATCCTGGAGGTCGTCATCCGTCAGTTTAAGCTCGACCATGGTAACATCCCTGGGCACGGTATCAATCCAGGCAATCATTTTTTCCTCCAGCATGTCTGTTGCGATCACTATTTCCGCACGGGTAAGAGGATCAAAATTATAGCCGTTGGTAAGCACATAAATCTTCGCATCCGATACCTTTATTGATCGGATGTTTTCGGGGGATATATTGTATACATCCAGCAATGAATCCAGGTCCGCTTCAATGGTATCGGTTGCCAGGTCAATGTCCCCGATCTCATCGGATGGATATATGCTGAATTCCACCGGGTACCACTGGGTATTGAATTTCAGCAACTCGGAAAGGAAATCGTCACAACCCGCCATAAAAATGCCGAATGCTGCGAGGGCCAGTAATGCAATCCTGTTGGTTTTCATTCCAGAAGAATTTAATATGCTATAGTATTTATTTACAAGTTAAAGACAAATTACTGAATAATCAAGCCATGCTCCCGATATTTTTATGAACAGTCCCTTTCACACCTTCCATTTGACACGGAATTTCACCCGTGCATGCAAATCCAGATTTTCATAAATCCTCTGTTTCAGAAATCCCTGAACAGTAATGATAAACGTTCCCTCCCTGAAATAGGGGAGGAGGTTTTCTTCGGAAAGATCCAGGGTCAGTGAGGATAAGTCTGCAGGCACCGGGTCTGACCATGCAACTTTTTTTTCCCTCAGCAGATCCGTATAAACCGTCAGTTCAATGAATTTCAGAATATCAAAGTCCGGGTAATTGACATTTCCTTCCAGGTTTACCGTTGCCTCCTTTAATATTACTGACTCGATCTTGTCAGGATTAAAACCTGCCTGGACAAGAAGATTGTTAATATCGTTTGAATAAGTTTCTTCCGAGAATATCTGGAATCCATTTTTATCGGATGATTCAACCGTGAAGTCCATCTCGTAATACTCCGTATCCATGGAATTGGTCGGAGGCTCCACAAATTCAGCTACTTTTTCGCATGATGCAAGGCATCCGGCCGTCAGCAAGAGGAGGAAGGCCTTAACGATTCTTTCAGGGTTTCTCTGCATTGAAATCTTAATTCTTTTAATAACTTATTGCATCTCAAATATGGGAACGAACAAAGAATGATACGACGGACATGTTGATTATGTTGAAAGGTTTTTGATGAACATACCCTGGGACCGGACGAAATTTATATAAATTTAGGCAACTGAAGAATTTAGATAATCCAAATTTCTCTGAAACAGGAGGGTGCTGTGTACATTGTCATTTTGCTAAGTTCCGTGGAGGGGGACTCCTGAACCAGGCTCCGGCAGGGATCCCGGGGATGTGTCAAACATATGGCACGGAATTTGGATTTTCAATCATCAGAAAAACGTTTCTCAAAAAATTTAGAGTCATGAAAACACTGAAAGCATCATTAATATTCATCTGGATCCTGGCAGCCGCAGCGGCAGGAACTGCCGCTCCCGAAAAGCAGGAACCGGAATGGCCCAAAAAACTGGACAATGAAGGTACGCAGATTGCGATCTACCAGCCGCAGATAAACTCCATGGAAGGAGATATCCTCGATGCCCGGGCGGCAATTTCCGTCAAGCAGAAGGGCGAAAAACTCGTATTCGGAGCCATGTGGTTTACCAGCCGGCTGGTGACGGACTTTGACACACGGCTGGTGACCCTTACCGATTTCAACATTGAGTCGGTCAAGTTTCCAAATTCCGGTGAAGAGGAAGAGTCCGCCATGATCAGCCTGCTTGAAGCTGAATTTGCAAAATCGGAGTTGACGTACTCCCTTGACCGCCTTTTGACCAGCCTGAAAACCACGGAACAATCCAACCAGTTTTCAGAGCAACTCGATCATACGCCGCCAAAGATACTCATTGAGAATGAACCGGCCGTACTGGTCCTGATCGACGGTGAACCCATACTGCAGGACATTGAGGATACCCGCATTCAGTATGTGGTGAATACGCCTTATTTCATTCTTTACAACAAGGCGGACGGATATTTCTACCTGAAGGGGGGTGACTGGTGGTATCGTTCGGGAAGGGTTGAGAATACCTGGCGATACATCAGCAATCCCCCGAATTCGGTCCTGGAGATCAAGCCGACCGACGAAGGCTATGTGACGGATGTCGATTCGATGGCACGTCTGCTTGATTTTCCGCCGAAGGTAATCCTCAGCAAGGTGCCCGCCGAGATCATCGTGACAGACGGTGAACCGGATTTCGCCGCCCTGGAAGGCACCGACCTTCTTTACGTGAGAAACACCGAAAGCGAGATCCTGATGGATATAAACAGCCAGCAATACTTTGTGCTCATTGCCGGTCGCTGGTACAGGTCCGGATCCCTTGATTCGGAGGACTGGGAATTTGTCAGACCGGATGATCTTCCGGAATATTTTGCAGGGATCGGTACGGATTCCGAAATGGGAAGTGTACGCTCATCCATACCCGATACCCGGGAGGCAAGGGAAGCCATTCTTGAGAACGAGATCCCGCAGACCGCCGAGGTCGACCGGAAAAAGGCCAGCATGGAAGTGGCTTATGACGGCAACCCCCAGTTTGAAAAGATCCAGGGCACGGATATGGCCTATGCGATAAACACGGATAAATCGGTACTTTTCGTAGACAACCGGTATTATGCGGTTGACAATGCCGTCTGGTTCGTATCGGACCATGCTACGGGACCCTGGGAGGTCTGCGTATCGGTCCCCGATGACGTCCAGTCCATCCCGCCCGAATACCCGGTATACAATGTCAAGTACGTATACGTCTATGACTATACGCCGGACATTGTTTACGTCGGGTACACACCGGGGTATGTCTATTCCTACCCCTACAGGGGGACCATCGTTTACGGCACGGGGTACCATTACCATCCCTGGTACAGGACCTATTACTATCCGCGGCCGGTGACCTACGGCTACGGAGTGCATTACAATCCCTATACCGGGTGGGGCTTTTCCGTAGGCATCAGCTACGGGTGGATCGGGTACAGCTACTACAGGATGCCCTACTACTATACCTCCTGGTGGGGACCTGCAGGGTACTGCTACGGGTACAGGCACGGTTATTACCAGGGGTACAGCAGGGCCTATTACGGGGGCTATTATTACGGTTACAATTACGGTGTCTATGCAAGCAGCCGTTCCGGTTACAGGGCCGGATACTACGACGGGCAGCACCACCATGCATACAGCCAGAATATTTACAAGAGCCGGCCGAACGGCGTGGTCAATACCGGCACACGGCCGACCGCCTACGGTTCCAGGACCGGAGCCTCCTCTTCGAGGTCATCCTACAGCAATCCGGCTTTAACCGACCGTAAGAACAACGTTTATACGGACCGTAACGGAAATGTGTACAGGAAAAAAGGGGACAGCTGGGAAACACGGGAAGAGGGCTCCTGGAAGAAAAGTGAATTGCCGGACCGCAGCAGGACAACCGGTTCTTCCGGTTCGGCGAACCGTACGGCCGAACCGCGGACCGGGGGGACGGGGACCGGAACGGTGACCCGGACCAGGACGGAGACAACGGGATCTACACAGCGCTCTTCTTCTACCGGCTCGACGGGTACACGCCAGAGTTCCCAATCATCGGTTACGGGTACGCAGGGCTCATACGGCAGCAGGCAGGGTACCGGGTCCCCGGCCAGAACGGGTCAGGAACTGCAAAAGGAATCCCAGGCCCGGAGTCAGGGCAGCCAGCGCACCTATGATTACCGGCAGAGCCAGCAACAGCGGCAACCCCAGCGTCAAAGTTCGGCCTCTCCTTCACGGAGCAGCAGCAGTACTACAAAAAGTTCAAGTACCACCAGGACATCACGCACCACCCAATCCACAGGTACCGGGCAGCGTAAGAAATAGGATAAACCGTATTTAGAATTAAGAGAACAGGCTCAGTTGTTTTACACCGGGCTCTGTTCTCTTTTTTATTATTGCACCGTAATTCCTGCCGGTGGCCGTCATTCCGCCATACTGGTCAGATTCGCGGATTTCCCTGGCTATGTATTGCTGAAAATGTTCCGGGTTGGGGATGAACTTGTTTTCCAGCCTGTAAAGCAGGGGCACCAGTCCCCTGACAGCCCTCTGCCTGTCATGGATGCCAAGCTTTGCACGGTCGATGGCCCGTCGCAGATAGGCATACGTCTCATCATAAACTGAAGTCTGAACGGGGTAGGGTTTTCCGTCCTTCCCTCCGTGGGCAAAAGAAAACCTGGCAGGATCATCGAACCGGGAAGGCGTGCCGTGGATGACTTCGCTTACGAGGGTGAGGGACCTGAGCGTTTTGGGACCCAGCCCTTCCAGCAGGAGCAGGTCCTCAAATTCAGTGAATTTACGGTCATAGGCAATGGCCAGCACGGTCCCCAGCCTTTTAAGATCGACATCCCGATAGCTGACGTCGTGATGCTTCGGGAGGACCATCAAACGGATCTCATCCGTCATCCTGGCCGGTGATTCATGGGTCAGTTTCAAAATGCCTGTCCGCGTTTGGGAGGCTTTCCTGTCAGTCAGGTTAAGGATCGTTCCCATGTTTTCTCCCACAATGGAGGTATGCGGTTCTTCCACGAAGGATTTCAGGTTTCCGGAATGCCAGTGATACCTGCGGGCCATACCGGCAGGACCGTTCATACCCTGCTGAACCACCGACCAGCTGCCGGTATCCGAGACTATGAAGGAATGCAGGTAGATCTGGAAACCATCCTGGATGGCGTTGTTGTCTATCCTTGCCGAAAGCCTGCTGCAGCGGACCAGCGAATCCCCATCCAGTCCCTTCCGCCCGGAATATTCCAGCAATTCGGAAGGCGTTTTGCGGGAATGGGACCCTCTTCCCCCGCAAACGTACAGGCCGAACTGGTCCGATACGGGGTTGATTGCCTGTTTGAGAGCGCCCATGACCGATGTCGTGATGCCCGAGGAATGCCAGTCCATCCCGAGCACGGAACCCAGTGCCTGGAACCAGCAGGGGTCACTGATCTTTCTGACTAACTCTTCTTTTCCATAATCTTCAATGATCGCTTCCGTTATGACCCTGGCCATCCTGGCCATTCGCTCATACAGCCATTCCGGTACTTTACCGGAATGCAGCGGCAGATCTGCCAATCCGCTTCGTTTCATCATAATGATTAAATATTAATCAAAAAAACTGACTATATTATAATCAAAATATATGAAACGACAAATTTTTCAGGATTTATTTACACCGGGGATGAAAAAAGATATCCCCGACAGGAAGAAGGGACGACGGATTAATCAGGCTCTTTTCTTGAACCTTGATGCCCTGCCGCCGCCGCTGAAAATTATACCGGCCCCGATAACGAATCCGAAATTATACCATCCGCCGTTGTTATGGACCTCGTAGAAATTGATCCCGTCTGTAAAAAGGGAGACGATGAATGTGAAAGGAGCGATGAAACCATGCCACAGTCCCTTCAGAAATCCGGCGGTGGTCCCGAATTCAGTGGGTACACCTTCAGAGGGATTTACACCTGCGAAACAGGAGCTGAGGATGATCAGCAGAACGATAATAATGACCGGTAGATAAAGTTTGTTTTTCATATGTATGGTTTTGGAATTGGTGGTATGTATTTATTCCGGCTGGGAAAACCGGAAGAAGCCCGGTGATAAGCCGGGCTTCTTATTCCCGTCCGCAGTGATCTAAAAAAGGATCCCAATGTTGAATCCTCCTGTCAGTGCAATGGGAGTCCTATTGGTCCCGACTCCTATGAAATAGGGATAGTCTTCAAATTCCCTGGCATTGGAGTATCCATAACCAAAGCCGAAATAAAGGTCCACCAGGAACACATCTGAGAAAACCCACTGCTTGCCAAGGTTCAGAAGTACCGCGAATTTGGTAACTTGCCTGTCCTTATCCCGCAGCTGATAACTGGCAAAAGCGAGCTCCGGCCTTACATACCCTCCCTTGAGAATGTGGGCATAGCGCATTCCCTGAAGATAGAAATCCGGGCTGCGGATAAATTTATAACCTGCCTTCAGGCCAACACCAATGGCATTGTCCGGATTCTTGAATCCGAGCCCGATGATCCCGGCGGCGGTTTCAATGGATTGACCCGGTTTTAAGGCCCGTTCATATCCGAAGGTGGTCACTCCCCAGAGCGGTGAAAGGAAATTCAGCTTGATCGCATTTTTATTCTGCACCAGGAACAGGTCCGCGGAATTGCTTTCTGCATCCTCCCGTGCAACTGCTGCATGATCGATCGTTAATTCCTGCCCGTTCTCAAAGAGGATCTTGTCCACCTGTTTCTTGTCGATCGAGAACTGAACCTGGAAATTATACTCGGCAAGGCTGTATTTGATCTCTGCCGACCCAACCTCCAGGACCTTGCATTCAATGACTTCCCCGTTCCGTTTCACGATCCTGTCCTGTGCCTGCAGATGGAGAAGGCTCCCTGTAAAAAGAAGCAAAACTGTTAAAATAATGGTTGATTTCATGACTTCAAGTTTTGACAAAACGATTCTGGTTGTTTTGTTTTGCCTAAGTTAAACAATAAAAACGTTTAAAATTACCAGTCAAGGCGGAGCATTTGAGAAGTCACTTGAACGGTCATTTCATCCCAATATCTGTGCCAAAATGTTTTGCTCCGTTCCCGGCCAGGTGAAAAACGTGCGGATCAGGCACGGGATTTCCATTTGCCGGGATCTTCAGCGGCGCTTTTAAATACTTCAGAGGACCTGGCACCGCAGCTGAATATGGTTTTCATCCCGTTTTCAACCGTGGTCTCCGTGAGCAATACCCTATCACGCGAGAGATGGTAGATCATCCCGGAAGTGGGATTGGGACCCGTGGGGACGAATACGGTAATGAACTCTCCCTGGTCCTCCGTTATGAATCCCGTCTGCAGGGTACCCGCATTGAAGGGATCTATAAGGACAACCTGGGAGAAAAAGGACTTGTTCTTGCCGAAGAACTGCTTGACCGTTTCCCTGGCAATCCGGTACCCGGGGATCTTCAGCAGGTTTTTTTCCACCACGGATCTTAAAAAATTGCCGATCCTTGTCTTTACTATGACACCGATGAAAAAGAACATAACCAGGAAAGCTGCGATCAGAATGATGTAAATCGCATATGGCAAATACTTTGAATCCGTCTGAAACAACGCAACGATTGGTCCCATGTACTTCTCGATCAGGCCGATGATCCACCTGAATACCATGATGACCAGGGCAAGCGGCAGGACAGCGGCAATGCCGCCAAGCAGTGTTGTTCGTATGTATCTTCTCATGATGATGTATTTTATGGATGCTTAATTTTACTTATATTCAGAAAGTAAAATTAGTAATCAGAATCCAGAATTCATTCATCCCGGGCTTCATGAAATTCGAACGGACTGTTTTCCTCTCGGCCATGCTAATCTATGCGATCTCGGCCTGGTTCAGTACGGGATTTTATCACGGCGACGAGCATTTCCAGATCATCGAGTTTGCATGCCACAAGATGGGCAGCGTTTCCCAGGATCAGCTTGCCTGGGAGTTTGAGTCCAGGGTAAGGCCTGCCATTCAACCTTTCGTGGCCTTCGTTGTCATCAGGTTCCTGAACCTCTTCGCCCTTTCCGATCCTTATGTCCAGACCTTCATCCTGAGGCTGCTGACCGCTTTTTTTTCCCTGTTCAGCATCCGTTATTTTACATTTGCATGCCGGGATATGGTGCGTGCCGAATACAGGAGGGCCTACCTGCTGTTGTCCTATTTCCTCTGGTTCCTGCTTTTTGTGAATGTCCGTTTCAGTTCGGAGACATGGTCCGGCCTGCTGCTCCTGAACTCCCTATCGGTCCAGCTTATCGATGACCGGGAAAGGAGGAAGTTCTGGATTATAGGGGGACTGCTGGGACTGAGTTTCCTTTTCCGTTACCAGAATGCATTTCTTGCAATGGGACTCATCCTGTGGCTGATCATCATCCAGAGGGAAAAAGCCGTCAACATGCTGAAGCTGTCTTTATCCGGCCTTGCCGTGCTGCTGCTTGGGATCGTGCTGGACTTCTGGCTTTACGGGGAACCGGTACTGTCATGGTGGAATTATTTTTATGTCAACCTGGTTGAAGGCGTAGCTTCAGGTTACGGAACGGAGGCCTGGTGGAATTATTTCTACAGTATCTTCCGGTTTGGTTTCTTTCCCATAAGCATCCCGGTTATTCTTGCATTCCTACTGCTGCTGGTTAAAAAACCGCGGAACATTTTCATCTGGACGATCGTGCCGTTTTTCATCATCCATTGCATCATCCCGCACAAGGAACTGCGGTTCCTTTTCCCGGTTGTCAACATGGTGCCGGTCATACTGGTACTGGCCTGGCAGGAATTGAACCTGGACCTTGATAAATGGAGAAAACCCGGCCGGGTATTGCTGCGGGCAACCGCCTGGATCCTGGTTGCCATAAATTGCATCGCCGTGATCACTGTGATCCTTAAGCCGGCGGACGGGGGACTCATGACCATAACCCGCTACATCCGGTATCATTACGGTGAACAGCCAATCCGGCTGATCTCCTATGATCACAGCAATCCTTATGGTCCATGGGGACTGATGTCGACCTTTTATATGGAGAAGGACATGCAGGATATCCGGCTGGGTTCCCTTGAGGAACTCGGAGATGACATACTCGATACGGACAGGTTGAATTTACTGGTACTGAAAAAACAGCATGCGGAAACGGATACGGCCAGGACCTATGTATCCGGTCACAACGGCATCAAAACGGTCCAGTCCATACCCGAATGGATGGAACCGCTTATGACACTTTACGGTGGATTCCACCTGGAATGGATCCTGGAACTTTACGAATTTCCGGAGGCACAGCCATGAAGACCATGGGTGACAGACAGGTTTTCATTCATCGATGACCCCGGGGATCATTCTCAGCGTAGTCAACTTTTAATAAAGTGAGCGATGAAAACGAACCTGATTCTCCTCCTCCTGGTTTTCCCGCTTTCGTGTTACGGGCAGCAGGAACTTTTCCGGGAATTTGAATACCGGAATTTCAATCCCACCCTGGTGAGCGCCTGGATCAGCGACCTGGCGGCGCCTGAAACCCCGGACTCCGCCAACCGCTATGTTTTTTATGCGGCAGCACGGCACGGGGGCGTCTGGAAAACCTCCAACAACGGGATCAGCTTTACCTGCATAACGGATGAGCTCCCGACCACCTCGATCGGTGCTGTGGAAGTCGCCCCCTCGAATCCGAACACGGTCTGGGTGGGGACCGGGGAGGCCTCCAATGCCAGGTCTGCCCACCGTGGATACGGAGTGTACAAATCAACCGATGCGGGTGCCACGTTTGCGTTCATGGGACTGGAGAACACCCAGCACATCGCCCGGATAGTGATCCACCCGGAAAATGAGAACATCGTCTACATAGCCTCCATGGGATCGCTGTTCACGCCCGACTGGGACAGGGGTGTCTTCCGAACGGCCGACGGCGGGAAAACCTGGGAGAAGGTGCTTTATATCAATGAGAACGTCGGGGTGATCGACCTGGTCATAAACCGGAGCAATCCGGATATCCTGTATGCCGCGGCCTATGAAAAATATCGCTATCCCTGGCATTACGAGGCCGGAGGGCCTGAAAGCGGGATCTATAAAACCACCGATGCAGGGGACCACTGGGAGAGGCTTTACGGGGGACTGCCCTCCGGCAATGTTGGCAGGATTGGAGTGGACATCTACCGATCCGATCCGGATATCCTCTATGCCGTGGTAGAGAACCTGAATCTCAAGCCGGATTATGAGCCCGGGGAAGAGGACGCGGCCTTTGACCATATGCGGGACCCGTATTTCGACAGGCTGATCGGGGGTGAGGTCTACCGGAGCCAGGATGCCGGCCTCATCTGGACCAAGATGAACCACGATACGGTCGATGTGGGAAGCAAGGCGGCCTATTCATTCAACCAAATTATGGTCGACCCGAACAATGAGCGGAATGTTTATATCAACAGCGTATCCCTGCAATCATCGGGGGACCGCGGCATCACCTGGGACGGGACGAACTGGGAAACCCAGGAACGCTTCAGGACCATGTTCGGGGATGTCCGCTGCATGTGGATCGATCCGCAGGATTCCCGGCACATCATGGCGGGGAGTGACGGTGGGGTGAACGTTTCGTGGGACCAGGGGAAAACGACGATGTGCTGTTACCAGATCCCCCTGGGTGAAGTATATAACGTCGAGGTGGACGACGCAGTGCCCTATAACATTTACGCGGGACTCCAGGATCATGAAGGCTGGAAGGTTCCCTCAACCGGATGGCGGGGATCCGTAGGGGATGAGGACTGGACACTGGTGGGCATGTGGGATGGAATGTACCTGAAAGTTGACCACGAGAACAACCGCTGGCTTTACACGACCACCCAGTTCGGGGCACACCAGCGGGTGGACCAGCTCACGGGCGAGCGGAAAAACATCCAGCCGGTGGCAGGGGAGGGGAAACCTCCTTACCGGTACACCTGGAACACACCCCTGGCGATTTCCCCGCATAACAGCCGGATCATCTATACGGGGGGACAGATGCTCCTGAGGTCAGTCAACCGGGGCGATACCTGGCAGGAGATCAGTCCCGACCTTACCCGGAACGATTCCGTAAAAATCGCCGGCCGCGGGCACATCATGTACTGCACGATCTCCGCCATATCCGAATCGCCCCTGACACCGGGCATTCTGTGGGTGGGAACCGACGACGGCAAGGTCTGGATAAGCAGGGACCACGGGGCTGGGTGGACGAACCTGTCCCCCAGCCTCCTCCAGGCGGGCGCCCCGGATGAGCGCTACGTGAGCCGCATTTTTGCCTCTCATCATCTTGAGGGCAGAGGATACGTGGTGAAATCCGGTTTCCGAAACGATGATTTCAAACCTTATATATACCGCAGTGACGATTATGGGATAAGCTGGCATTGCATTTCGCAATCCCTCCCGGACCAGCCGGTCTCTGCATTCTGGGAAGACGACACCAACCCGGATCTCCTGTTTGCCGGCAATGACCGGGGCGTCTGGTTCACCCTGAACGGGGGGAAAAGCTGGATGCCGTTGAAAAACAACATGCCCAATGTTCCTGTAAAAGATATCATGGTCCACCACTTGGCGAGGGATCTCATGGTGGGGACCTACGGCCGGGGGATTTACGTTACGGATGTCTTTCCCTTCCTCGAACTTACGGAAGAACTGCTGGCAGAGGAAGTGTACCTTTTTAACATCGAACCCAGGCCCCGGCAGAACTTTTCACAGCAGGCATGGTGGGGAAACTTCGGTCCCTTCCAGGACAACCTGTACCGTACGCCCAACGAGGAAAACGGCCTGCACATCTATTATTACCTTGGGAAGCAGGCAAGCCAACCTGTCCGCCTGAAAATAAGCGATCCGGACGGGAAGGTCCTGGAGGAAATGGAGGGCAGCACCGAACCGGGTATCCACAGGCTTGTCTGGAATACTTTGAAAGCCGTACCCGGGGATTACCTGGTCACCCTTACAACCGGCAAAAAGGAAATCCGCAAAACCGGCCGTGTGCTGGAAAGGCTTTCCTGGCCAGCCGGGAACAAGGCTCACAATTACAAACAGTAAGTTCCTGTACTGCCAGGTGTAATTACCTGAATGATAATGTGGTCCTGCCTGCCCAGCTTGAGGACTAGTAAAATTGCTGCATAAATTTCACACTCTCAGCAACCCAGTCCGCTTCCAGTTTTATGGTTGATGTGATGTCGCCCTGCCATGTCGGCCAGAGTTCGAGGATGGTGGTATGTTCCGTGCCGGCTTGCCCGAGTTGTTCCAGGGCCCATTTAAGGGGCAACTGACCCTTCCCTGCAGGTCGCCCTTCCACCGAGAATCCCATCTGCGTATGTGTGCGGACCGCTGCCACATCCTTGAGGATAAAATTCCTGCACCAGCGCCCCAGCCTGTTTATAACATACTCGGGACCCTCCATTGCACCGAGGGCATCTGACAGGTCAAGGCAAAGTCCCAGGTTAGGATGGTCAACCTTTTCCATCAGGTTTTCAAGGTCTGAGGCTTTATAATTTTCCTGGTTATCCAGTACGATGGTGATCCCTTCCTTCTCGTATTCGGGGAGGACTTCACGGAGTCGTTTTTGCAATTTCTGCATGCCCTTTTTGTTCCCATGAATGGATTCCGGCGTTGTCCTCATGATCGGGGATTTCAGGAAGTGCGCAATTTCAAGGAATTTCATGAGATGTTCACGCCCGGTTCCCCGTGTTCCCACCTCGATCATGACTCCGTTCTCCCCGGCATAACGCTTGATCCTGACCATGGTTTCCCAGGGAAGGTTCTCAAGGGGCAGGTTTTGGGCGATCTGCACCCTTTCCACTCCGAGCGCCAGGGCCTTTTCCAGCAGCTCAATTGCAGTCAGCCGCTTTTTCATGCGGGGTCCCCTGGCTACCCCTATGGCCCATGGATAGGCACAGGAACTGATCCCGAACCGATGCTTTTTGTCATCCGGCATGATATAAAGATAAAAATCTCTGCGAATATTTAACAGACCCGGTTATGGATCAGTTTGTAAATCCGGTTAAGGGTAGGATCATGCCCGAAGGGATTCGCTTCAAAAAAAAGCCACCAGGGTCCCGGGCAGCTTGTTCATTAATGGACACAAACTGTTCGATTTCAAAACACTGCGTCGATATCTGGCAGGAGGCATTCAATAGTATTTAATTCATAATCATAAACTTAGTTTTTTTAGCACAGGGTTTGCGGGAGTTGTGTTATCACTAAACCAAAAATTCTCATGTTCAGGCATTACCTGCTGATTACGCTCCGGAACCTGGCAAGGCATCTGAATTTTTCGGTTATCAATATCGGGGGACTGGCCATTGGCCTGGCAAGTTTCATATTCATTATTCTTTACATCAATGACGAACTACGTTATGACCGGTTCCATGAGAAGGCCGGCCGGATATACCGGGTAAACCGGTTTTACAACTCGAACAACGTGAATGAGGACGCGGCAACCCTGTCCTTTCCCGCCGGTCCCGCGATCCAGTTGGATTATCCCGGGATGGTGGTCAATACCTGCAGGTTTTTCAATTTCATGGCTACTCAGGTATTCATCGATTACCGGGAGAACGATTCGACTCTTGCAAGGTATAATGAGACAGGGTTTTTCCTGGTGGATTCCTCCGTGTTTGACATGTTTGATTTCCCCCTCCTGGTGGGGGATCCGGAAACCGCGCTTGCCCGTCCAAATGTGATGGTCATCACGGAATCGGCGGCCAAACGCTATTTCGGGGACAGTGACCCGCTAGGGAAGAGCCTGAGGCTGAACGAATTTCTGAACATAGAGATTACGGGGATACTGAAAGACATCCCGGCACAGAGTCACTTCAGCTTCGATTTCCTTGCTTCCATGTCCACCTTCCGGCAGGCCGCTGGAGGCCGCCTGCCTCAGACCTGGATCTGGAATCCTTGCTGGACCTACATAGAGCTTGGCGAAAATGTATCCCCGGAGGCGCTCGAGGCCAAATTCCCTGAATTCTACGAAAACCACTATCCCGACCTGTCCGACCAGGATGTAACCATTTACCTTCAGAAGCTTACGGACATCCATCTGAAATCCCACCACGACTACGAAATGCATGCCAACAGCAACATCATTTATGTCTACATCCTTTCCGTGATTGCAGCCATCGTGCTGGTCCTTGCCTGCATTAATTTCATGAATCTTACAACGGCCAATTCGGCCACCCGGGTGCGGGAGATCGGGATCAAGAAAACTTACGGGGCAAGCCGTAAGCAGCTGATCCAGCAGTTTATCGGGGAGACCATACTGACGACCTTTTTCGCGCTTCTGGTCGCATCATTACTTGTCGAGATCCTGCTGCCGGGTTTCAACCGGTTCACCGGCAAAGAGATCACCACCAGCTATTTATTCGCGTTCACCTCTATCCTTTTCGCCCTGGCACTGGTCATCGTGGTCGGGTCGCTGGCTGGTGCATATCCCGCATTGTATCTTTCCTCCATCAATCCGATTTCGGTGTTCAGGGGGGGACTGAATCGCAGCGAGAACGGGGTTACAGCCAGAAAGGTACTGGTGACAACCCAGTTTGCGATATCAATCTCCCTGATCATCGGTACCCTGATGGTTTTTTCACAGCTTAATTTCATTCGGAAGGCTGACCTGGGATTCCGGAAGGACCGGATCATTCTCCTGAAAGGAGTGAACCAGATCGTGCAGAATTACGAAACCTTCCGCGAAAATCTTCTGAAATATCCCGAGATCGGGCACGTTACGGCCATGGAGGACATCATCGGCGCCAGCCATAACACCAGGGGAGTCACGATTGAAGGCCTGGCCGAAGACCAGCAGTTCTGGTACCCGATGTTCGTGGTCCGCCATGATTTTATCGAGACATTCGATATCCAGGTCGTTGCCGGAAGGGCCTTTTCCCCGGATATCCCCAGTGATACGGCAGACGCGATCATGATCAACCAGACCATGGCGAAAAATATGGGGTGGAGCCCCGAAGAAGCCCTGGGTAAACGGGTGGTGCACGAGGGAAATGAGAGGGTCATCGGGGTATTTAAAGATTTTAACATCCTTTCCCTGCACAAACCCATGAATAATTTTATTATCGATATGGCAAGGAATCCGGGGTTTGCAGCGGGACTCACCCGTTACATCGCGATCCGGGTGAACACGGACAGGTACAGCAAGGTCCTCGGTGAAATAGAAAAGGAATGGAACCTGCTGGCACCCGACAGGCCCTTTGAATATACCTTCCTGGCCAATGAACTGGATAACCTTTACCGGAACGAGGATAAATTCGGGAGGTTTTCCATCATGCTGACCATCCTGGCCCTGGTGATCGCTTCGCTGGGACTGGTGGGACTGACCTCTTACATTGCCCAGCAGCGCACGAGGGAGATCGGCATCAGAAGGGCCCTGGGTGCGAGCACAGCCAGCGTAGTCCGATTGCTTTCAAACGAATTCATACGTCTTATCCTGCTCGCTAACCTGGTCGCATGGCCGGTCGCTTATTTCGTTACAGACAGTTGGCTGGACAATTTCACCAGGCGGATCTCCATCGACCTGAGCCTATTTCTGGCGGCCGGCCTGGCCACCCTGCTGCTCGCCTTCCTGATCACTGGTTACCGGGCACTTGTTGCAGCGGCACGAAATCCTGCAGATACCCTCAGGTACGAGTGATCGCGCCGGAAGTCCGGACCTTCGTTGCCGTTTTCCCATCTCCGGGTGGATCCCGCCGAAGGATACATTCCCAAAATATATTCTGAAAATTTGTATCTTACGGGGAACCTGAAAACAACCGGATATGAAACGCAGAAATTTCATAAAAATAGGTGCTGCAGGGGCAATGACCCTGCCATTTGCCGATGTGCTCGCGATGTATGAAAAACTCGGTCCCGATGACATCCCCACAAGGGTGCTCGGTAAGACAGGGGAGAAGCTTTCCATTGTCGGATTCGGAGGCATCGCACTTCGGAACAACGGTCAGGAGTTCGCAAACGAGCTGGTCCCCCGTGCCTTCCACGCGGGGATTAACTATTTTGACGTGGCTCCCGGGTACGGCGATTCTCAGCAACTGATGGGACCTCCCCTTGAACCCTACCGGAAGAATGTGTTCCTTGCCTGCAAGACCATGATGAGGGACAGGGAAGGGGCGGAAAAGGAGCTTAGTGAATCCCTGGGACTGCTCCGGACGGACCATTTCGACCTCTACCAGTTCCATGCCATGAGCAGGATGGATGAGGTGGACCAGGTGTTCGCGAAAGGCGGTGCCATTGAGGCTTTCCTTAAGGCACGGCAGGATGGCAGGATCAGGCACATTGGCTTCTCGGCACACAACGAGGAGGTTGCCCTGAAAATGATGGATTTATTCGAGTTTGATTCCATCCTTTATCCCATCAACTGCGTATGCTGGAACAACGGGAATTTCGGTCCCCTGGTCTTCCGGACCGCCAGGGAAAAAGGCATGGGCGTGCTTGCCCTCAAGGCCGTGGCAAAAACCAGTGTGGCGGAGGAGAAAAGACCCTTTCCGAACATGTGGTACGAGCCCTTCGGGGAGGATGAGGAAATTGAAAAAGCCCTCAGCTTCACCCTTTCAAAGGACATTACCGCAACGGTCCATGCCGGCGACAGCCTCTTTCAGAAAAAAACACTCGATTTTGTGAAAAATCACAAATCCATTGAAGCGCCGGATGAGGAAACACTGAACGCCATGATTGAAGGGATTGAACCCATCTTCAGTCATCCGGCCGTCTGAACAGATTTACTTGTAACTTTGACAACAAACCTGCAGCAGGTGCCTCGAAGAACGATTATATGATCCAGACAGCGTTCGGATATATGATCCAGACAGCGTTCGGATGGGAACTATAGCGCCGGCCGGGGATATAAAAGCATAAGATGGATGAGTGAACGAATTAAAAGGGTCTTACTGGTAGCGGAATTTGCGATTCTTTTTTTCGGGATCCCGCTTATCATGTACCTGGTCAAACGTTTCCCGCTCCCCAGCATTTTCCTGATCCCGGTACTGATATTCGTATTTTTTATCCTTCGGTACCGGACCGATTTTAAATGGAAAGAACTGGTTTACCTCAGGATCACCCGAAAGCAACTGATAAGGGATGGAATCATCCTTTCGGCCAGCGCCGTCAGCCTGCTGGTATTGGTACTTACACTCATGCCCGGTAAATTCCTGAACCTTCCGAGGGCCAATCCCTGGATATGGCTGGCGCTCGGTGCTTTTTACCCGGTCTTTTCCGCTTACCCCCAGGAGATTCTTTACAGGACCTTCATCTTCAGGCGCTACACAAAAATTTTCCCGGGGAAATGGCCGATGATCGCAGCCAGCGGGGTGAGTTTCAGTTTCGTGCATATCCTCTATTACCATCCCATCTCCATGCTTCTGACCCTCATCGGCGGTATCTACCTTGCCTCAACCTATAACAGGACCCGGAGCGTCCTTTACACCGCAATCCTTCATGGGGTACTGGGTATGCTTGTTTTTACAGTGGGACTGGGAGAATATTTCTGGCTTGAAATGTATGATTTCATTTAGCACCTTATTAACAACATTGAACAATATGATACGCAGCTTCCACTTCATCCACTTCCTACTGTTATCAATCCGTCTGCCCATCATTCTAATGCTTGGCTTCTGGCTTGCATCATCCGCAGTCCTTGCCCAGCATCCGCAGGATGAACTGAATCCGCAATTTACCCGCCAGGATACCCTCAGGGGTTCCGTAACCCCCGAAAGGGGATGGTGGAAACTCAACTTTTACCATCTTGACGTAGAGGTCTTTCCCGTTGACAGCAGCCTGAAAGGTTCGGTTCTTATTCGTTACAGGGTACTGAAATCCCCTGAAAGATTGCAGACCGATCCCCTGTCCTCCATGCAGACCGGTCCCCGGCAGCCGATGAAGCACAACCCGCAGCCCCGGATGCAGATCGACCTTCAGCCCCCGATGCAGATTACCCGGGTCACCCAGAACGGGAGTGACCTTAAATTCGAGCGGGACGGGAACGCCTGGTTCGTTACACTGGCCGAACCCCAGGAAACCGGCGCCCTTAAAGAGGTGAAGGTTTTTTACCAGGGGAAACCCAGGGTCAGCCGGCGACCTCCATGGGATGCAGCCATCACCTGGTCGCGCGATAAGAACGGGAAACCTTTCGTGGCCACCGCCTGCCAGGGCGACGGGGCAAGCACCTGGTGGCCCTGCAAGGACCATATGTACGAGGAGCCGGACAGCATGCTCATTTCAGTTACCACCCCGGGTGGCCTGATGGATGTCTCCAACGGCCGCCTGAAGGGGGTCAGGAAGAACCGGGGGGGTACCCGCACCTGGACCTGGTTCGTGTCCGTCCCCATCAGTAACTACGTCGTAAATCTGAATGTGGGGGATTATGCTCATTTCAACGAGGTTTACAGCGGGGAGCAGGGAGACCTGGATTGCGATTATTACGTGTTGAAGGAAAACCTCGCCAGAGCCAGGCAACAGTTCAGGCAGGTGCCCATGATGCTGGAAGCCTTCGAGCACTGGTTCGGGCCATACCCGTTCTACAGGGACGGCTACAAGCTCGTTGAAGTGCCCTATCCCGGCATGGAGCACCAGAGCTCGATCACCTACGGCAACGGGTACACGAACGGTTTCCTGGGATACGATGTAAGCCACACCGGATGGGGATACAGGTACGATTACATCATCGTGCACGAATCGGCCCACGAGTGGTTCGCCAACAACATCACCTACCGGGACATGGCCGATATGTGGATCCACGAAAGTTTTGCCACATACGCGGAAGGCCTTTACGTGGAATATTATTTCGGGAAGGAGGCCGGATACGAGCTGCTGCGGGGCTACCGCTCGAACATTGACAACGACCGGCCCGTCATCGGGTATTACGATGTGAACCAGATGGGATCGGGGGATATGTACGCAAAGGGTGCCAACATGCTGCATACCATCCGGCAGCTGGTGGACGATGATGAAAAGTGGAGGGGCATCCTCAGAGGTTTGAACGAAAACTTCCGGTACCAGGTTGTAACGACCTTGCAAATAGAGAATTATATAAATGAAAACACTGAGCTGAACCTGGAAAAGGTTTTCGACCAGTACCTCAGGGATACCCGCATCCCCACGCTGGAATACCGGTTCATGGGAAACAAGCTCGCTTACCGGTGGACCAACTGCATCCCTGGTTTCGACATGCCGGTCAGGGTATCCCTGAACGGGGATAGTATTCTCCTTGAGCCCGGGACCGGATGGAAATACAGGGAAGGAACAGAAGGAACAGAAGGAACGGAAGGAACGGAAGGAACGGAAGGAACGGAAGGAACGGAAGGGCATGAATTAATCATCGACCGGGATTTTTACGTTGCAGGCTTCAACAATACAGGGGAATAGCCCCAGGTTCGTTTTAAAATCAAACAATTCCGGCGTTAATTTGTTTCCCCATAAATAAAACCCTGTTTTAATGAAACTTCTCGAACCCGTCAGAATCGGAAACCTGGAACTGACCAACCGGATCATCATGGCGCCCATGACCCGCTGCCGTGCCGACAACCCGGGCCGGGTACCCACCGCGCTGATTGCGGAGTATTATATGCAGAGGGCAGGAGCGGGACTGATCATATCGGAGGGAACCGTTGTCTCAAGAAAAGGGATCGGGTATATTAATACGCCTGGACTGTATTCGGTTGAACAGGTCGGGGGTTGGAAAAAGGTGACCCGGGCGGTGCATGATGCCGGTGGCAGGATTTTCACCCAGCTCTGGCACGTTGGAAGCATATCCCACCCGGATTTTCATGACGGGGAACTGCCTTTCGCCCCCTCGGCGGTGAATCCCGGGCTTCCGATCCGGACGCCCTCAGGGCGAAAGCTTACGGTGGTGCCCAAAGCCATGACGGAGGACGACATCAGGCAAACCGTGTCGGATTTTAAAAACGCTGCGATCCGGGCCATGGAAGCCGGGTTTGACGGGCTGGAGATCCACTCTTCCAACGGGTACCTTTTTCACCAGTTTTTCAGCAGGTCGACCAATTTGCGCGGGGACCAATACGGCGGGTCTGTTGAGAACAGGACCCGGTTCTATTTCGAGGTGCTCGAAGCCATCCTTTCGGCCGTGCCCGGGGAGAAGGTCGGCACCAGGCTGAACCCCATGTACCACGGCCGTGCCGGCATCTTCCTCGATGAAGAAAGCCTGCCGACCTTTGAATACATCGTCAGGCGTCTGAACGATTACGGCCTGGCCTACCTCCACCTTTCCCGTCCCTTTTTCCCCGTCGACTCGCCCCTGCTGATCGGGGATGTACCGGCCCATTTCAGGAAGATCTATAAAGGTCACCTGATGGTGAACGGGGGATACGACGGTGAATCGGGCGAAGCTGAACTGCTGGCGGGGAAGGCCGATTCCATCTGCTTCGGGAAGCCCTTCATCGCAAATCCCGACCTGCCTGAAAGGATCAGGCGGGGGTACCCCTGGGCGGAGGCTCATCCCGGTATTTACTACAGTTCCGGGCCCGAAGGCTACACTACTTTTCCTGCTTATGAACCAGGTAAATGAGTTCCTTTTCGGGAATCACCTGCTTATTTGATTCCCATCTGTTTCTGGATGTTTTCCAGGGTTATTCCCTTAGTTTCGGGCATGACCAGAAGAACCCAGAGCAGCTGTCCCACCATGCAGAGTGAATAAAAGGCAAAGGTGTGACCGCCTGAAATATCCGCGATCACCGGGAAGGTCCACGAAATGGCTGCAGCCATGAACCAGTGTGTGAAGCTGCCCAGTGCCTGTCCCCTTGCCCGGACCCGGTTCGGGAATATCTCGCTGATGAACACCCATATGACGGTCCCCTGCCCGAAAGCATGGGAAGCGATGAACACCATGATGCTGATGAGCACCACCGTCCCCCCTGCCCGGCTGAAGTCCGTGCCGTAGGTATAAAATGCCCATGCCGTCACGGCCAGGCTGACGATGTAACCGAGGGACCCGAAGATCATCAGCTGTTTCCTTCCGAAGCGGTCGATGATGCTGAGGGCGATCAGGGTGAAAAGGACCATTGTCCCCCCGATGGCAACGGATTGGAGAAGTGCGGAGGCATTACCGGCCCCCGCCATTTTGAATATATGCGGTGCGTAATAAAGCACGGCATTTATCCCCGACAGCTGGTTGAATATGGCTATGGCCATGGCCAGGAAGATTGGCCTGGCATATTTCCTGCTCAGGAACCGTTCCTTCAGGTGACTGGTCTCCAGGTCCAGGGAAGCCCTGATCTCGGCAATCTCCTCTTCAACGCTGCCGTTGTCGGTCCCGCATTTCTCAAGCACCCCTGCCGCCTCTTTCGTGCGGTTCCTGCCTACCAGCCACCGGGGACTCAGCGGTATGAAGAACAACAGGACAAAAAACAGGAAGGCAGGCAGGGCCTCGACCCCCAGCATCCAGCGCCACTCGACTGCTCCAAGCCCCTGGGATGCGATGAGATAATTTGAAAAATAGGCAAGCAGCATGCCCGAAACCACGTTCATCTGAACGATCGCCACCATCCTTCCGCGTTTGCGGGCAGGGGTAATCTCCGCAATGTACATGGGAGCGACCACCGAGGAGCCTCCGACCCCGATCCCTCCGAGAAAACGATAAATCAGGAACATCACCCAGTTCTCTGCCATTGCACTTCCGAGGGCGGAGACCAGGTAAAGCAGGGCAAGAATGAAAAGCACGTTCCGTCTTCCGATCAGGTCCGCCGGTTTCCCGACGACCAGGCTTCCGGCAATGGTACCGATGATCGCGCTGGCAACGGTGAACCCCAGGGTAGCCCTGCTGAGGTCAAAATAATCCTGCAGCCACTGGGTGGTTCCTGAAATGACAGCCGTATCAAAACCGAACAGCAATCCCCCGAGGGATGCAACGACGGCGGAAAGGATCAGGGTCGGTTTACTTCGCATGGGATGGGATGATTTAATTCCAGTCTGAATATAACCAATCCGGTAAAATCAGCTCAACATTCCACTGAAATCAGCTTAACATTCTGTTTAATTATTCTTAAAAATCAAAAAATAAATGCAGGGAAAATCTGAAAACTTATCAGAAATATTTCAGGAAAAATCCAAAACTCGTCAGAAATATTTCAGTGCAACCTGAAAATAGTTCAGCGATTTCTTGGAATGCTGAAAAGGATTGCTTAAAATATTATCGTAATTAATGATTAATATCTAATCAATTCGTTATTATGGGAACATACGACAGATTCTGCCAGAGCTGCGGAATGCCGATGGATAAGGACCCTGCGGGCGGGGGAACCAACCCGGACGGGTCAAAAACGCTTAAATACTGCAGTTTTTGCTATCAGAACGGTGAATTTATTGAACAATTCGCCTCCGCCGATGAAATGATCGATCACGTAAAAGGCAAATTAAAGGAGATGGGGTACGGCTCACTGAAGCGTTGGTTCTACACGTCGCATATAAGCAGCCTCGAACGCTGGAAGGGCTGAGTCCGTCGCAGAGAAGTCCCCGGCCAGAAGAGTATCCACATCTGCAGCCCTGATGGCTGCAGCGGCAGCCCTGCTGACCACATCGGAATATCAAACCTGTGAAGGTACCCCTATGGGCAGTAAATAAAGTGGTTCCTCGTCGTCCGGCAGGCCAATGACTTCTTTCACCCTGGCGTCATCAAACGCTCCTACGGCGCAGGTCCCCAGTCCCATTGCCTCTGCCTGCAGGTAAACGTTCTGCGCCGAGTGCCCGATGTCCATGGGGACATAGCGGTGTATGCCCCGGTCCCCGTACCGGGCGGTCACCCTTGAATAGATTATGGTGTAGAGGAGCGTGGCCGGGGCCTGGAGGATCATTCCCTGGTTCCGGCAGGCAATGTACAATGCCGGCCGGATATCTTCCCCGGGTTGGGAAGCTTCATTCGGCTGGAACTCCTCACCCGGCTGCTGGTTTGTGCGATTAATCCGGCGCAGGGTATGCTCCGCGGGAATGTAATTGTACAGTCCCCTTTCAATGCCGTCCACACTGCCCGCCACAAGGTAGATCTCGAGCGGGTAGAGGGCACCGGCGGAGGGACAGGTCCGCACTCCTCGGCCGGTTTTCTGTCCCGCGGAAGGATCCTTATAGCCATAAGCCGCCCATAAGATCTGCGAGATCTGTGAATCGGAAACCGGAGAGGGGAGGAAATGTCTCCTTGAACGCCGCTTCAGGATTGCACTCTCCAGGGAAACATCGCCCGCAGAACGGGGAGCCGGAAGTATGACGATATCCAACACTCCGCTTCTTTATCCCTCGAACTTGAAGGATACCTTTACCTTGGCACGGTAGCATTCCACCTTTCCATCCTTGATCTGCATGTCAAGCATGGAAATTTCAGCGATACGGAGATCCCTGAGGGTTTTTGATGCCCTTTCGATTGCGGTCATGGCGGCCTTTTCCCAGGACTCGGTGCTGGTTCCCACCAGCTCGATGATTTTGTATACACTGTTCGGCATAACTATATGGAATTGGTGAATAATTAAATTTACGGCTCTTGCCGCATTTTGTCAACTTTTACTGCAATATTTGCCTGGGTTTTTCGTCTCTTTCCATATAAATAGTTTTGGATATCTTTATCTAATTTTGGCATACACCAGGGCAGACATACCAAGGAAAAAGATCACGCTCACGGGCCTGCGGAATGCCTTTAAGCTTTACCGTTACATCCGGCCGTTCCTGTTTTTATTCATCCTTGGCATGCTGTTCCTGACCGGAGGTTCCCTTGCCAGCCTTGCTTTTCCCAAACTGCTGGGGGACCTTGTCAGCGCAGGGAACAAGGGAACGCTTGCAGAATCACTGAACCATATCGGGAGGCTGCTGATCCTGATAATCATCGCTCAGGCTGTGTTCTCCTACTTCCGGACCATCACTTTTGTGAATGTTTCGGAAAAGGCCCTTGCGAACCTCCGGCAGGATACCTACAATCACCTGATCCGGCTTCCGCTGAAGTTTTTCGAGGAAAAAAGGGTGGGGGAATTGAACAGCAGGATCTCGGCTGACATATCCCTGCTGCAGGATACGCTCACTTCCACCCTTGCTGATTTCCTCAGCCAGATCATCATCATCATTGGTGGTGTGGCATACCTGCTGTTCATTTCCGCAAGCCTCACGCTTTTCATGCTGGCCATCCTGCCTGCCGTGGTGCTGATGGTATTTTTCTTCGGGCGTTTCATCCGTAAATATTCGCGCGACATGCAAAAGGAGGTGGCCGAATCGAACACGGTGGTCGAGGAGACATTGCAGGGGATCCGCAGCGTTAAGGCTTTTACCAACGAGTTCCTCGAAATGACAAGGTACAGGGGAAAAACGATCGAGATTGCCCGCCTTGGGATCAAGGGCGGGATGTACAGGGGCGCTTTCTTTTCCTTTATGATCCTCAGCCTGTTTGGCGCTCTTGTGGCCGTGATATGGAGAGGCTCCATGCTGCTTGCCTCGGGTGCGATGGATGCGGGGGAATTGTTCTCCTTCGTGCTCTATTCCGGGTTTATAGGGGGCAACATCGGCGGCATCGCCGGGGTCATCACCCGGATGCAGCGCTTTATAGGGGCCACGGAGGACCTTTTTGAAATTTTCGAAACGGATGAAGAACCCGTCAGGGAAGTGCCCCGCATCGAAAAACAGGATGAGCTTTCGGGTGAAATCCGCTTCAATAACGTATCCTTCGCCTATCCCAACCGGAGCGAGGTGGAGGTGATAAAGGAACTGAATTTCCAAATTCAGGAGAACCAGCTTGTGGCCCTGGTGGGACCCAGCGGCGCGGGGAAATCCACCCTGACTTCCCTTTTGCTGCGCCTGTATGACCCGGTGAAGGGGGAAATATGGTTCAACGGGAAAAAGGGAACGGACATCCCGCTGTCAATCCTGCGCCGGCAGATCGCCCTGGTGCCGCAGGACATTTTCCTTTTCGGGGGGAACATCCGGGAGAACATATCCTACGGCAGGCCGGGCGCCCCGGAGGAAGAGATCCGGGAGGCCGCCCGGAAGGCCAATGCCCTAGAATTCATCGAACGTTTCCCAAAAAAGATGGAGACCCTGGTGGGAGAGAGGGGGACCCAGCTGAGCGGGGGACAGAGACAGCGGATCGCCATTGCCAGGGCGGTCCTTAAGGATCCAAGGATCCTGATCCTCGACGAGGCGACCTCGTCGCTCGATTCCGAATCCGAGGCCCTGGTCCAGGATGCCCTGGAGAAGCTGATGGTCGGGAGGACATCCATCGTGATCGCCCACCGGCTGGCCACGGTCCGCAAGGCCGACCGCATTCTGGTGATCGATCACGGCCGGCTGGTCGAGCAGGGGACCCACCAGGAACTGATGAAACTACGCAAGGGCATCTACCGCAGTCTCAGCGAACTGCAGTTTGCAGT
>CAYSJH010000003.1:0-14857 GCA_964431315.1 uncultured Bacteroides sp.
GTGGAGGTAAGGGGAGTCGAACCCCTGACCTCGTGATTGCGAACCACGCGCTCTGGCCGACTGAGCTATACCCCCGGGGACACAAAGCTATAAAAAAAGCCTTATCAGAATTAAACCCGGTACCATTTAATTGTAGAATCCTTGTTAACTTTATCCGGCGGATAATATAATCGTGTTATGTAAATTCTACCATGTTACAACTTAGAAGAAAGATGAATGGGATCAAAATTTATATTCTGGGATTGCTGATGATCTTAAACACCGGTCAATGTAACAATCCGAAAGATAACCTGCGGACCACGATCGATTTCACGGGGGAATGGAAATTTTACCTGGATCCGGATGAAGCAAGTATTGAAACCCTGCCGGGTGACAGCGCCTGGAGGGAACTTGACCTTCCGCACGACTGGAGCATCGAAGGTGAATTCAGCCGGGACAATCCCGCCACCCCCGGCGGCGGGGCTCTTCCCGGGGGAACAGGATGGTACCGGAAAACTTTTACCCTGGCTGAAGAGAACCGGGGAAGGAAAGTATTCATCGATTTCGACGGGATCTACCGCAACAGCGAGGTCTGGATCAACGGGCAGTTTCTCGGGTTCAGGCCGAACGGATACATTTCGTTCCGGTATGACCTGACCCCGTACATCCGGTTCGGGGATGCAACCAACGAGATCATCGTAAGGGTGGATAACTCCATGCAGCCCAACTCGAGATGGTACTCGGGGTCCGGGATTTACAGGAACGTCCGTCTTGTGATCGCCTCCGAAGTGCATGTTGATCACTGGGGAACCTTCATAAGCGTTCCCGAGATCCATGGGGACACGGCATTTGTCGCTGTAAAAACCAGCATTAGGAATACATCCGGGCAGTCCGCCAACGTTTCCCTGCTGACCCGCATCTTTGATCGCAGCGGATCCGAAGTGGCCATGGAGCGAACGGATCTTCAGCTCCCCCCCGATACGGTATCCGCAATCAACCAGGACATCACAATTACCGGGGCAAACCTCTGGTCACCAGGTGACCCGTACCTTTACACGTCCCGTTCGGAAGTCCAGCTTGAAGGCAAACCCACGGATGAACTCGAGACCCCGTTCGGCATCCGTTATTTCAGGTTTGATCCCCGGATGGGATTTTTTCTCAACGGGGAATCCATGAAAATAAAGGGCGTGTGCATGCATCATGACCTGGGCTGCCTGGGATCAGCCGTAAATAAAAGAGCAATGGAACGGCAGCTGGAGATCCTGAAAGCCATGGGGTGCAACAGCATACGGACTTCTCATAACCCTCCCGATCCCGGGCTCCTGGACCTGTGTGACCGTATGGGTTTCCTTGTCATGGATGAAGCATTTGACATGTGGAAACGTGGCAAATCCTGCTTCGACTACCATATGTACTGGGACGAATGGAGCCGGCGTGACCTGGAGGACCAGGTGCTGCGCGACCGGAACCACCCGAGTGTCATCGTCTGGAGCATAGGGAACGAGATCCTTGAACAATGGGATAGTTCCGGGACCCGGATGGCCGGGGAACTTGCTTCCATTGTGAAAAAACTGGACCCGACCCGGCCCGTGACCTCGGGACTGAATGACCCGGCACCACATAATTACATCTACCGTTCCGGGGCGCTGGACCTCATCGGGTTTAACTACCACCTTTCAGACATGATGGATTTTCCGGAAAATTTTCCGGGACAGAAATTCATTGCCACCGAAACGACATCGGCGCTGGCCACACGGGGATCCTACGACATGCCCTCGGACAGCATACGCATCTGGCCGGTCGCATGGGACATCCCCTTTCGTGACGGCAACCCGGATCATACCTGTTCCGCCTACGACAACTGCCATGTACCCTGGGGTTCCACCCATGAGGAGGTATTGAAGCTGATGGAACGATACGATTTCATTTCGGGAATTTACGTCTGGACGGGCTTTGATTACCTGGGGGAACCCACGCCTTATTCCTGGCCCTCCCGGAGTTCCTATTTCGGGATCGTCGACCTGGCGGGATTCCCGAAGGATGCATACTACCTCTATCAGAGCAGGTGGACGGACGAACCCGTGCTCCATCTTCTTCCCCACTGGAACTGGCAGGAGGGAGATACGGTGGATGTCGTCGCCTATACCGGTTGTTCAGAAGTGGAACTGTTCCTGAACGGTGAATCGCAGGGTATAAGGACAATGGACGGGGACAGGCTCCATCTTCATTGGAAAGTCCCCTTCCAGCCCGGCGAATTGAAGGCAGTCGGAAGAAAGGATGGGATGCCGGTCCTTGAATCCTCTGTCCGGACCGCCGGTACCCCCTCAAGGATAGAACTTGCCGCCGACCGCGACCTCCTGGCCGCCGGTAAAAAGGATCTTTCGTTCATTACCGTGACCGTGACCGATGAGGATGGTATTCCGGTTCCCTACGCAGATAACCTGATCCGTTTTTCCGTTGAAGGCCCGGGCAGCATCGCAGGTGTCGACAACGGGAATCCAGTCAGCCATGAACACTTCCGGGCCGACTTCAGGAAATGTTTCAACGGGAAATGCCTGCTGGTTGTGCGGTCCGGGGACTCACCGGGCCTGGTGCGCGTCTCGGCAAGTTCCGCAAGCCTTGAATCCGCAAGTATCCACCTGAAATCAAAAGCAAATCCCAGATGAATCTCAGATTTCAATTACTTAGATCCACCCCCAACCATTCAACAACACCCATAAGCCTGAACCCCGGTAACCTGAACTCCCAAAGCCTGAGGCCCGGCAAGTTGATTAAGGGATCCCTGCTTATTGGGATTTCCCTGCTGGGGGCCCTGTTTGCGGGACCTTTTTTGTTCTCGTCCTGCACCGGTCCACAGGAATCCCCGGCCACCGGTGAAGGGACAAGGGATTTCAGCGAATTCTATGAATCATCGATCGACAGCATCATCGGCCTGCTGACCCTGGATGAGAAGATTGCCCTGCTGCACGGGAACGGGAAATTCACATCCGCCGGAGTTGAAAGGCTGGGGATCCCCGAGCTGAAATATACCGACGGCCCCTTCGGCATCCGGGAGGAACTCATGCGTGATTCCTGGGCACCTGCAGGCTGGACCAATGATTCGGCCACTTTCCTTCCTACGGGGACGGCCCTGGCCGCAACCTGGAACCCGGACCTTGCGAGGGATTACGGGACCACGCTCGGAAGTGAAGCCAGGAAAAGGAATAAAGACATATTCCTGGGCCCGGCCGTCAACATTATCAGGACCCCCCTGAACGGCAGGAACTTTGAATACCTGTCCGAGGACCCTCTGCTGAATGCCCGCCTGAGCGTATCCTGCATTGAGGGAGTCCAGAACCAGGACGTGGCTGCCTGTGTGAAGCACTTTGTGGCCAACAACCAGGAAACACGGCGCAGTACCCTGGATGTGATCATGGATGAAAGGACACTCCGTGAAATCTACCTGCCTGCTTTCAGGGCATCCGTGGTGGAAGCCAAAGTCTTTTCCGTTATGGGATCATACAATAAACTCCTGGGATCGTATTGCTGTGAAAACTCCTTTTTGCTGAATGATATCCTGAAGGAGGAATGGGGTTTCAAAGGCGCCGTGATATCCGACTGGTCCGCCACCAAATCCACAATCCAGGCTGCCGAAAGCGGACTCGACATTGAAATGGGAACCAACGGACCTTACAATGAATGGTATTTCGCTGACCCGCTCAAAGAAGCGGTGCTGTCCGGACAGATCGATACGACACTGATCGACAACAAGGTGAGAAGGGTGCTGAGGATCATCTTCAACTGCCGGGTCCTTGAAAGCGATCGCCTGGAGGGAAGCATCAATACCACTGAGCATTCGGAAACCGCCTACCGGGTTGCTTCCGAAGCCGTTGTGCTGCTTAAGAATGAGGGAAACCTGCTGCCGCTTAAAACCGGGGAATTGAAAAGCATTGCTGTGATCGGGGACAATGCGGTGAGAACCCATGCAAGGGGGGGATTCGGCACTACCGTCAAGGCAAAGTACGAGATCACACCCCTGGAGGGACTCAGACAGGCCCTGCCTGAAAATGTAACCATCCGTTACGCCCGGGGGTACGAAAAAACCACCCGGATGGCTAACGATGGCAGACTGCGGATCATCACTATCAAGGATCAGGATCCGCGGCTGATCGAAGAGGCTGTTCAGGCGGCCAAGGATGCAGACCTGGTGATTTTTTTCGGGGGACTGAATCATGATTTCGACACCGAGGGGATCGACAGGGAAGATTACGGGCTGCCCTACGGACAGGATAAACTTATCAGAGAAGTTGCAAGGGCCAACCCGAATACCATACTGGTCATCATTGCCGGCTCACCGGTCGATCTTTCTGAAGTGGAACCCGAAGTGCCGGCCATTCTCTGGGGATGGCTAAACGGTTGCGAAGCAGGGCATGCCCTTGCCGACGTGATCCTGGGCAGGGTGAACCCGAGCGGAAAACTGCCATTCACCATACCACGGTCGCTTGAAGATTCGCCCACCCATGCCCTCGGGAATTTCCCCGGCGACGGAGATAAAACAGAATACTCCGAAGGCATCCTCGTTGGCTACCGATGGTACGATACGAAAAACATTGATCCCCTTTACTGTTTCGGGCACGGCCTGTCCTACTCGACCTTCTCCCTGAATTCCCTTAAAACGGACATGACGGAATATGACCGGGAAGGATCCGTTTCAGTCCGGGTGCACGTTAAAAACGAAGGCCCGCTTCCGGGAATGCAGACCATTCAGCTTTATGTCGGGGGACCGGGGACTGAAGCCGGATCAGGATCTGGCGGAGGAACCGGATCTTATGTGCCGAAACCCCTGAAGGAATTGAGAGCCTTCGAAAAGATCCTGCTTAACCCGGGAGATGGAAGAGAAATCACCTTCCGGATCTATGCCGGGGACCTTGCATATTTTGACAATGAAACCAGGACCTGGATCACCGAACAGGGGACCTATACCCTGTATGCCGGGTTTTCATCCCGGGACATCCGGCAGGTAACCAGGATCAACATTCAATAAACATTTGATTTATGAAGGGAGAGGGGACGAAACCTGACAACGGGATCATTCCGGGATATCCACCAGGTTCCTGCCGGCCACTTTGATCCCGAGTCCCGCTTCAAGCCTGTCGTCCGTAAATGCGGATTTCCTGAAAACATGAGCTTCGGTGCTGAAAACATAACTTCCGGGGTTAATTCCCGTGTCAGCCGAGAAGGCGAGGTAAATGTATTTCAGGGTCTCGGCCAGGAAAAAGGTTGACATGGCGTCGGACTGTTCCTTCGATACAACGCTGGTAATCTGGGCGTAAGCGATGCCGGTCCTGCAATATTCCCTGATATCCCCGTAATAATTCCTTATCATTTCAAGGTAAAGGTCCTCCCCGGTAAAATAATACATGTAAAACGCAGATTCAATGATCTCCGGGTTGAGATTGTACCGCGGATCCAGGATCTCGCCGGAACGGTAATCGTATACCATTGGTTCGAGACCGTATTTTCTCCAGAGGCGGTCCCAGGTCAGCTGAGCCTTTGCAGCCCGCCCGGTATCACCTGACAGGGCAAGCAAAGCCGGGAAATAGGCATCGTAAAGAGTCACTACGGAATTGACGTGTTCACCGGTGTAAACATCGGACTTTCCGTACCACAGGCTGCTGTCAGTCTCCTCTGCCAGGTATTCCTGAATGGGACCAATACTACTGTCCCACATAGACTTAAGTGCGGGATCACGGAAAAGGACCCAGCCCTTATACAGGTATTCATAGTAGGAATCGATGCAGCAGCCGATATGACCGTACCGGGTGATCCATTCACCGGTTTCCACATCGATGACCTCGCTGACGAGTCCCAGTGGTGATCGTGCATTGAATATGGCGGTGCTTGCCTTCCTGGCAGCCTGGTAATATTCCGGGTTGCCGGTATAGTAGCTCAGTATTCCCATTTCAAGCAGGCAGGAGCCTCCCTCTGCGACATTCACCGTATCGCCCCGGACTTCCCCGGTGTGCAGGTTCACCCAGTAGTGCGGTATGCCGGTTCCCGATCCGAACGCCGGCAGCAGCCTTTCGCCAAAATCAACGGCTTTATCAAGGATCCGTCCATCGCCGGAAAGCCCGTACATGCTCAGCAGGCCTCCAAGTATCCGGATGTTCACCTCGAAGGTCTTAACAAAGATGTCCTTGTCAAAATCCAGGCTGTCCACGACGTACGATTCGATTTCTCCAGCATAATCGTCGAGTCCCATGATCTTAAGGGTGGAATAGGCGTCGATGGGCGAGATGGAGAGGGATTCGGCATACCAGTCGCTGAAGCCTCCGCTGAGGGGAAGCAGGTTATCGTGTCCCCAGGCATATTCCCGGTAAGCCTCCCAGGTGCGCCGGGTCTCCTCCCTGACATTCCTGGCAAGTTTTTCCAGTTCCCCGGAATTCTTTTTTTGATCCTGGAAAAGGCTGCAGGCCGGTGCAAGGATCAAGGCAAGCACCAGGACCGCTCCATATTGAAATGCCTTTTTCATGGCCGGACCCGGATGGGCTTCCCGTGTTCAAGCAGGTACTTTTCGGCCTCGGCGTTCCAGAGTCCCCCGTTCCGCTCGCAGATCCGGTGCAGTTCGGTATAGAGGGGATCCTCCTTTCCCTTCTCCTCGAAATCGCTGATGGCTGTCAGTGGCATGCTTATGTGGGTATAGATCAGTTTCTTGGCGCCGGGCAGCTGGGGCAGGCGGCAGGTGGCATAACGGACCGCGTCGAGGCCGCCTACATGGGTGACCAGGAACTGGGGACTCAGCCTTCCGGCGATCATCATGTCAATCGAACGCCGGATATCATCGGTGTTTCCCCCGCTGGTGGCAACGAAATGATTGAAATTATAATGCTGCCTGTAAAAGTTGATTTCCGCTTTGAAACCCGTATCCGAGGGACCAGCAAAGAAGTTCAGGCATCCATCGAAAGCGAGCAGTCCATCGGCCTGCTCCACAACCTGGCGGACCGCTGCAAAGACAACAATGTCATCGTACCCGGCCTCGTCCGTGGTCAGGGACCTGAGGTCTTCCGTACCCTTTTCCGAGGTATTTATATAAAGAAGCTCAATGCCGTTGGCGGATGCTTCCCCCGGGGTGATCAGGCCTGAAATGTAGTCGAGCCGTTTCTGGTCGATGTCCGTCACCACCAGGAGCGAAGGTTTCCGGTCGGCGTGAACGATGTAATCGATGGCGGCAACCCCCATGGGTCCCGCGGCACCGAGCATCGCCATTCGTCCGCCTTCGCGTATGCCCATTTCGTGCACATAGGAACCGTATTTCGTGTGGAAATGGGCTTCGAAGGTCCCGGCCACACAGGAATAGGGTTCGGCCAGGGAGCTCATGAAGTAGGAATCGGCCTCGAAGGGGATGATGCAGTCGCGTTCCAGGTAAATGGCCGGGATGATCACGTGGGTGGCATCACCCCCGAACCACCGGAAACTGTATCCGGCGGCATCCATGGTCACTTCGCCGAGTGCCGGCTGAACGGTGAACTTGTCCCCCTCCCTGAACTTATGTTTCCACTGCTCTCCGACCTCGAGGATCCTCCCGGCGAACTCGTGCCCGATAATGACGGGGTTCTCCGCTACGTCTTCAGGAACCCGCTTGTGCCTTGCTCCCTGCGAGGCGGCCTTGTAGGATGACATGCAGAGGCTGTCGGAGATGATCTCTGCCAGTATTTCATCCTTACCCAGGGGAGGAAGCTCAAATTCCTCCAGTCTCAGGTCGTCCTCTCCGTATAATCGAACTGCTTTTGTTTTCACTTGCTATTATATAATATGATACAACTAATTCAGCGATTTTATCCTTCAACCAGTATAGCCGGGATTCCGGCGGATCATGCCTAATTCAACATGATCTGTCCCCCCGTCACCGGAATGGCCTGGCCGGTCTCGTACTCCTGTTCCATGACATACAGAATTGCCCGCAGCACATCCTCCACCCGGCAGCCCCTTCCGAGGGGAACCTGGGACTCGTAATGTTTCCTGACATCTTCCACGGTCTTTGCTCCCGGTACTTTCCCGGCATTCAGGTACTGTACGAAAAGGCCTTTCTCAGGGTCCGACCAGAGGGGACCTTCAAAGAAATTCCCCGGGCAGACCGAGTTTACCTTGATGTTGTAAGGCGCCAGTTCCAGGGCAAAGGACTGGGTCAGCCCGATCCCTCCGAATTTTCCGCCGGCATATGCAAAGTTCTTTTTACTGCCGCTCAGGCCCGATTTTGAATTGATCTGTATGATGTCACAGAAACTGGATTGCCTGTCACCGGTGGCCTCCTGCCCGGAACCTGAATGATCCCGGTGTACCTCATCGCCTGTGTACCGCAGCAGGGTCTCATGCTGCAGGGTCTCATGCTGCAGGGTTTCCTGCTGGAGTTTCATGATCCGGCTGACCGCCTTTACCCCGTAGAAGTAGGCATTGTAATTGATCCTGGTGACCAGGTCGAAGGTTTCCTCATCCATTTCATCGAGTCCCCCTGCCCTGAGTATGCCCGCGTTGCTGATGTATGCATCGATCCCCCCGAAGGCTTTCACCGTTTCCAGCACCAGGTTCTCCAGGCTTGCCGGGTCGGAAACGTCGGTCCGAACGTAAATGGCCTGGTTTTTCCTGCCCGGGGCCCTGAATACACCGAGAGTTTTGTTACCTGCCTCCTCGTTGATATCGGCGATCACGACATTGGCCCCCCGTTCGAAGAGTCCCCCTGCAATCCCGGCCCCGAATCCCATGGCTGCACCCGTCACGATCACTGTGCGCTGCTCAACCACACCTTTGCCGGCATCTCCGGCCGCCGCTTTTCTGCGGTAGCTCTCCACCTCCCAGGTATCAATGAATTGGATCTGTCCCGGGCTCATATGGTGTGGTCCCCCGAATGATTCGCTCAGCCAGGCCACCTGCATCTTGTCCTCGAAGACATCGAGTATAGTATCGGCATCCGTGGCATGCTCGCCGGCAGCAAGCAGTCCCACTCCGCGGATCAGTATCACCCTGGGCAGGTAACCATGTGCTTTACTGAAATCCCTTATCCCCGTATCCAGTTCCGCCAGTAATTCCTCGGCGGTTCCGCGGTTTTCCAGGTAAAGAAAACTGGATTTGCAGTAAACTATAATATCCGGGGTAAAGGGCTTGCTGATCTTCCTGAATTGTTCTTCCGATGCGCTGAAGTGCTCAATGAGCTTGCTGTTCCTCAGCCGCAGCGTTTTCAGTCCCCCTTTCGAAAGCATCATCCGCAGTGCAGGAATTACACCCGTGATCTGCGGAGTGATTTGCGGATCAGTGCCCGCATCTTCGGCCGATGGCATGGTTTCGGCAAATCTGCCGAGCTGCTTAAAAAGTCCATCGTAAATACGGCGAATCTCATCGACCGAGTCGGCGCCCACGAAGATCCCGTGGTTCTGGATCAGGATGATGGAAGGATCCTGCGGGAACTGCTTACGATATGCTTCCAGCTGCCTTTCGATTTCCTTAAAAAGGGTGTATCCC
Organism: uncultured Bacteroides sp.; assembly: GCA_964431315.1. Lineage (GTDB taxonomy): Bacteria > Bacteroidota > Bacteroidia > Bacteroidales > SM23-62 > SM23-62. The sequence continues at coordinate 9,472 of CAYSJH010000003.1, forward strand.
GGATCGGTGTAAGGGATGTAAAGTGCCTTCACACCGAAGACCGGGGAAATGTGATCCTCCGCCCTGTTTCCGCACATGATCCCGTTGACCAGGGTGGGATGAAGGTGGACAACGAACCGGTACCGGACCAGGTCATGCAGGGAAGTTTCCACCGAGGGTCTGCGGCCGGGGGTAAGGTTGGCCGCCAGCAGGTCATCCTTGATCTCCCGTTCACGTTCAAAAGGATCGGTGGAATATTCCCTCGTTGAGATGACCTGTAGTTTTTTCCTGTCAAGAACGGCAAAGCCGCTTTCGTCTATAGTCTCAAGGGCATGTCCGCTGGCCTTTACCCATAGCTTTTCCCCGGTCTTCATGGAGGTGTTCCCGCCCCCTGCGATGACTGCCCTTTTATTTTTCCCGTAGTGCCGGGAGATCTCAACCAGGTCTTTCAAATCCTTTTTGTGAATTTTCCTGTCCATTGCTTTGTCGCTGTTTTATTTTTATATGTCCGTGTGGTTTCTACCGGAATTCCCTGATCACGGCATGACCCAGATCCTGGTAGAAGTCCAGGTTCTCTGGATCCGCCCTCCCGTCGCTCTTCACAAATCCCTCCTGCCCCCTTTCCACAAGATACTGGTGTGCGGCGAGAACGCAGGTTCCCCTGTAAGATACTTCCTTCAATTCCGGCGGCAGTTCCCTGTCCTTCTCAACCTTTACGGTAAGCGGGAAAAGCTCCGGCGCATTATGTTCGGTCCCGAATGAAATCACGTATTTTTTATGCTGGAAAAAAAGTACGAACTCCTGGAGTTTTTCAAGAGAATTTCTCCGGGGAATCAGTTCCAGGCAGGAGACCTGGTGGGACTGCAGGATCTCATGCATCCGGTCCCAGTCCCCCTCAAACCCTGTCAGGTTTCCAGCCGGGTCATCGAGCAGTACCGGGTAACAGGGGACCCCCCCCGCATCCAGGATGAATTCGATGATCCGCCCGAGGTCCGGGAAGGCATCGCTGTCTTCGGGGACAAAAGCTCTTCCTCCCTTTTTCAGGATGACTGAACGGATCTCGTTTTCAACATCGGCCGGGTTGTTGAAGGAGGCATTGATCCTGCGTCCCCCGAAAAGCCTTTCAAAGAAATCCAGCCGCTCGGAAACGGAGCTGAAATGTTCGACGGATGCTTCCCTGATGGCCCGGGCAATATGCCTTTCACGGACCAGGTTCCTGGCAAATTTTTTCCGCACCTCGTCATAGCTGATGCCGAATGGAGCATGGATCTCTTTCAGCAGCTCGCCGGTTTTTTCACACATTTCCCTGACCTGTTTCTGGCTGTTTTCCTGGAGGTCTTTAAGGAATCCTGTATTTTCAACCGAGCTGCCGGGAGGATTTCTGAGGGCCTTGCCGCTGAAATAAATGCGTCCCGGGTTGTTCGGATCGTTTATCCGGATGTCCCGTTCCTGCAGGTCTTTCATCAATCCCATGAATTCAATGTTGAACAGGGGAAAGACCCGGTTCCGAAGGGCATTTTTTTCAAATTCCGCGTACCCGTCCACCGTGTAAAAATCATTGATGCCCAGGACGGCGATCCTCTCATCCAGGGCCATGGCAAACATCTGCTCGATGCTTTCAAAGGCACAGAACGACCAGGGACTGTGAAGATGACCGTTTACTTCGGGCACGGCTTTGCCAGGAGGGTGTTTTTCGAGAAGTCGTGTCGGACCGGGAAGTTTATTCAGAAAATTTTTCATTGGCATTTGGGTTTGTATTATCGTTGCGTCTGGCTGGATATAATCCTGGACCTTATGCACTTCAGGGCTTCAGGCCGGATCCCGGGCAGCTCGGGGCCAGATGTCCCGGGCAGCTTCGGGTCAGATGCCCCTGGCAGCCCTCCATATCTTCTTTTCATTTGTAAAATCATTCGATACCTTATGTCCCTTCAACGGCAAGATCTTTTCATGCACCGCATCCACCATCCATGCGGCCTGCGGAAAATAATAGTCCTCCAGCTCGTGGGCCGGGATGATCCAGTTCCTTGATCCTACCACTACAGGCGGGGCATCCAGGTCATCAAAGCACAGTTCCGTGATGTTGTGGGCCATGTCTTTCAGGTAGGAACCCCTCTCGTTTGCATCGGAGGTCAGCAGTATCCTTCCGGTCTTTTTGACCGAGGCCATGACCGGTTCATAATTGAAAGGCACCAGGCTTCGGGCATCGATCAGTTCCACCGACAGCCCGTATTTCTTCTCCAGAATGTCCGCTGCTTCGCGTGCCTTGTAAAGCGTGGCACCGATGCTCAGGATGGTCAGATCGCTTCCTCGCCGTTTGATGTCCGGTTCACCCAGCGGGATCTCGTAATATTCAGCGGGAACGCCTCCTTCGTGGAACTCCTCCCCAACGCCATAGATCCGCTGGCTCTCGAAGAAGATCACCGGGTCGGTTCCCTGGAGAGCAGCGTTCATAATTCCCTTTGCATCGTAAGGTGTAGCCGGGAAGACCACCTTGATCCCCGGGATGTGTGCCACCAGCGAGGACCAGTCCTGCGAATGCTGCGCCCCGTACTTGGAACCCACGGATACCCTGACCACAACGGGCATCCGGATGATGTTGCCGCTCATGGCCTGCCATTTTGGGAGCTGGTTGAACACCTCGTCGCCTGAACGGCCAAGGAAATCACAGTACATGATCTCGGGGATCACCCTTCCGCCGCACATCCCGTAACCGATGGCCGTGCCTACGATGGCGCCTTCGGATATCGGTGAATTAAACAGGCGGTGGTAGGGTAGGGCCTCGGTCAGTCCCCTGTATACGGCAAAGGCCCCTCCCCAGTCCCGGTTCTCCTCCCCGTAGGCAACCAGGGTCGGGTCCTTGTAGAACCGGTCGATGATTGCCTCGAAGATCCCGTCGCGAAGCTGGTATTGCTTCATGGCAGAATAGGATTTGCCTTCGGCATCAAAGGCATAGCGTTCCTTTTTTGCGATCTGCTGGACCCGTGGATTCTCCTCCATGGGCAGGGAAACCTCGGGTTTGCGGTTCTCCATTTTATCGACCGAACCGTTGGAGAATATCATCTCTCCGATCATCTCGCCGGATTTTACCAGGTCCATACGCGGTGAGACTGCGTCATCCGCAGCCAACCGGGTTGCCCATGTAACCAGGTTCTCGGCATCCTTTTTGATTTTATTGATCTCGGCCCGGCTGGCAAGTTCTGCGTTCATCAGTTCTTCCCCGTAAGTAACAATGGAATCGACCTTCTGCCAGGCCTCCAGTTCTTCCTTGGAGCGGTAGGTGGAAGCATCGGAAGGTGAATGCCCGCTGAAGCGGTAGGTCAGCACGTCGAGGAACACGGGACCCTTTTTCTGCCGGATGATGTCCATCTTGCGTCGGTAGGCATCGATTACGGCGAGTGGATTATAGCCGTCGACCCGTTCGGCATGCATATTGTCCCGGTTCAGGGCCGCACCCACTCGGGCAGCGATCTTATATCCCATAGTCTCCCCGCAGGTTTGTCCCCCCATGCCGTACTGGTTGTTCATGATGTTGAAGATCAGCGGGAGTCCCCCCTGCTGGTCCCCCTCCCAGAGCATATGGTACTGGTCCATCGTGGCGAAAACCAGGCCTTCCCAGACGGGACCGCAGCCGAGCGATGCGTCGCCGATGTTGGCCACCACGATGCCGGGTTTCCGGTTGACTTTCTTATACAGGGCCGCACCGACGGAGATATCGCCCGACCCCCCCACGATGGCATTGTTCGGGTAGATGCCGAAAGGCGTGAAGAAGGCATGCATGCTGCCTCCCAGTCCCCTGTTGATCCCCGTCTCGCGAGCAAAGATTTCGGCCAGTGTGCCGTAGACCAGGAAACGCAGGGCCAGGGATTTAACTTCCCCTTTATGATCCTTTTCGACGATCTTAAGGATCTTTCCCCCGAAATACCCTTCCATCACCTCCATCAGTTCCTTGTCCCCCATTTTCTGGATGGCGGAGAATCCCTTGGCCAGGATCTCCCCGTGGGAACGGTGCGAACCGAAAATGTAATCGTCGCGATCCAGCAGGTAGGCCATTCCCACAGCCGAGGCTTCCTGCCCGGCGGAAAGGTGCGCCGGTCCCGGGTGATTATAAGATATGCCCTGGTATTCCCCGGTGGTCTTGATCAGGTTCAGCATGGTCTCGAATTCCCGTATGATCACCATGTCCCTGAATATCCTCACAAAATCCTCCTTCGAGAAGTTTTCCTTTTCTTCTTCGATTGATTTGTTGTAGACGTTCACCGGGATGGGACTGATCTCCAGCATCTGGGACTTCCGGGTCTCAGCGGGATCGATGAATTGTTTCTTAGGCATTTTATCAGAGGTTTATGAGTTCATGATTGAATTGTTCGATTTCTTTCTTTATCTCCCCAAGGAAAAGGGTTGCGGGTCCCCCGTCAAGCGCCCTGTGGTCGTATGTCAACGAGAGGCCGAGGTAGGGGACGAACCCGAAAGTGCCGTCTTCCATCCGTGCGGGCCGTTCCAGGATGGTGTTGATACCGAGGATCGCTGCCTGCGGCAGGTTGATCACGGGGGTGAACATCTCAACCCCGTAATTGCCGAGGTTCGATACAGTGAAGGTGGCGGCTTCCGGTTGCAGCAGGTCGGGGTCGATCTTCCCGGAACGGCAGGCTGCAGCCAGCTGGGCGATCTGGTTTGAGAGTCCCGCCAGGGACAGGTCATCGGCATTGCGAAGCACCGGGACCATGAGTCCCCTTTCAGTATCCACCGCGATCCCCAGGTGGATCTTCCTGAAATACCTGATGGATTCTCCCAGGAAATGCACGTTGGCACCCGGGTGCTTTTTCAGCGCCCGTACCAGGGCAAAGCATACCATGTCGTTCAGGGTGATGTTATGTGCATATCCTTCCCCCCGCATTTTTTTCACTTTGCTGCGCAGGGAAAGGATGCTGCGGGCATCGGCACCCAGGTGGTGGGTCAGCTGTGCGGAATTCTGCAGGGAGGCATGCATGGCCCGGGATATCAGCCGCCGCATATTGCTCAGGGGCCTGTCCTGCCAATCCCCCGCCATTTCCGGAACCGGTGTCGGTGTTGACTCCTTTTCCGCCCTTTGATCTTCAGGAGCCGGGGGTTCGGTTTCCGGGGACACCAAAGTAGGTCTGGAAGGCAATCCTTCAACAGATCCGGAAACGGCCTCCGGGACAGTTTCGGAAACGGCCTCCGGGACAGGGCCGGGAACTCCTGCGGCCACTCCCGCGAGAGCGGCTTCAATGTCGCGGACGATGATGCGGCCATTGGGACCGGAACCGGTCAGTCCTTCCACCCGGATCCCTTTATCTTCAGCCATTTTCCTGGCACGGGGTGAAATTTTCAGCCTGTCCCCGCTTTTAGCATCCCCTGCAGCCGGCGTTGACTCCCCTTCCGGGGCGCC
>CAYSJH010000003.1:14957-136457 GCA_964431315.1 uncultured Bacteroides sp.
CCGGGGCGCCTGATGCCACAAACGGGACATCCGGACGGCCGGGAACCACCTCACCAGGCTGGCCGATAACGGCAACCTCGGTCAGTACGGGGACTTCATCGCCTTCCCCGAAATATACTTCCAGGAGGATCCCTTCGGCCCTGGCCTCTTCCTCAAAAGAGGATTTGTCGGTTTCATAGGCGAAAAGGAGTTCCCCCTTTTCCACCCGGTCCCCTTTTTTCTTGTACCATTCCGTTATGATGCAGGTTTCCACCGATTGTCCCTGCTTGGGTAAGATCACCGAGGTAGCCATAGGAAATTTTTATAACTTGTATATACAAGTACAAATTTACAATAAAAACCAACATATCAAAAAAATTTATCATTTTTTATTTCATGTAATTGTATATGCCTTAATATCAATGTATTTATAAAATAATTTGAAATATTCTCCTTGAAGAAACCGGGTTTGTTATAATTTATTTATATTTACAATTGTTATTACTGTGTATAGACATGTCGACGAACCAGCTACCCCTTTACAGAAAGCTTTACGAAACCCTCAGGCAGCGGATCGAGGAAGGCGTTTACCGGAAGGGCGACCTGCTTCCGTCGGAGAATGAACTCTGCACCCTGCACAGAATGACGCGCCCCACCGTGCGAAAGGCACTCGACAAGTTGATGCACGAGGGGTACATCCTGAAGCAACAGGGGCGGGGAAGCATTGTGCAGGGCAGGCCCACCGGGATAGGTATCCTTTCCTTTTCGGGGACAACTTCCGCGATCGGGCAGCAGAACCTCAGGACCCGGATCATTGTAAAACCGCAGTTGCGCAACTGGGATCATGCGTTCGGATTTGAAATAACGGGACTGGAAAAGGAGGTGGGCTGTATTTATATGGAACGGCTGCGGCTTGTCAATGATGAGCCAATTTTTTATGACATCACCATGCTTCCCAACATTAATCTTCCCAGGTTCACCTCAAGGCAGTTCGAGGACAGGTCCCTCTTTGACATCCTTCGCCGGAATTACCAGATACAGGTTGTCGGCGGGGAGCAGAAGATCTATGCAACCCATGCAGAATCCATGATACAGAAGTATTTCAGTATTCCCGGCATGCATCCGATCCTCAAGCTTGAACGAAAGCTCAGGACTAACAGGCCGGGGTATTTCTTCTATAGCCAGGTCACCTGTAATACAAGTGATACGGGACTTTACGGGACTTTCTGACAGCGGAACAGCCATTCCCATTTTGTAAAAAGGTTGTCCCAATTTCGATATTGATTTTAATAGAGAAATATGGTATTTTTATGGTTCATGAGTTATATTGCCATCGAATAACCGAATGAATAATGGTAACGATTACTATCCATGCGAATACTGATGGCAGCCACCTTTCTAATTCCACAGGACTCGTATCTTTGTAAACGATACCCAATTTATCCCTAATCATGAGAAGGCACCTGAAACCATCCATCTACCTGATTATCCTGCTCGGCTGCGCCTTTACGGCCTGCAAAAATGAAATCGATGAATACTATGCACGACCCGATTGGCTGGAGCCTAACATCTATGACATGCTGAAAGAGAAGGGACAGTTTTCCTCCTACCTTTCGGTGGTGGACAAGGCAGGATACCGGGATGTCCTTGGAAGGGCAGGTTACTTTACGGTCTTTGCACCCACCAACGAGGCTTTTCAGCAGTTCATCCAGGAAAAATCGTTTGCCTCGGTAGAGGACATCGATACCCTCACGGCAAGTAAAATCGTCAACTATTCGGTGGTCTACAATGCCTTTACGAAAGAAAACCTGGACGATTACCAGTCCACCGCCGAGCAGGGCTGGGTGCTGGACAAGGCTTTCAAGCGCACCACCGCTTACTACAAATGGGTGTACGACGAGAGCGTCGATGGAAGCTTGCAGAAAGTCATTGACCAGAACGGGGTGCCCCTGCTGCCCGAATCCCCTCCGGTTTTCACTCCCGATGATAACAACAACAAGAGCATCCCCTATTTCACTGACCCCTTCATGGCCACAAAGAACATTACGGCCTATGACTACAATTATTTTTTCCCCGGATCGGAATATTCCGGTTTCAATGTCGCGGGTGCAAAGGTCACGGAGGCAGATATTCTCTGTGAGAATGGCATCGTGCATGCCATCAACCGGGTCATCCTTCCCCTTCCGAACCTTGACGAACAGCTTTCATCCAACCCGGACTACAGTGAATTCAGGAATGTGATCGATAATTACATCAGGGAATTCACCCTTGCCCCCAGCAGCTTCCTCAGCCGCTATGAACAGGTGGAGGGTAGCCGTCCGAACGTTTACATCAAGACCTACCCGCTTTTGAATTATGCGCCCAACTGTGAGAATTTCATGAAATACGGGGGAGGGGAAGGCTACGATGCCCAGATCGACGGATGGACCCTGTTCGCACCGAACAATGCGGCCGTTCTGGATTTTTTCAACAACAAGTTCCTGGTGTATTACAAGACACTGGATAACATGCCGGCCCAGATCATCGCCGAATTCGTCAATGCACACCTTTTCCGGACCACGGTCTGGCCCAGTAAATTTGAAACCACGACCAATATGTTTGGGGAACCGGCACGGTTCGACCCGGAAATCAACATTACCGAAAAGGTATTCGGCAGCAACGGGGCTTTTTACGGGACCGACATCATCCAGAAAACGGATGCGTTCTATACGGCGCTGGGGCCCATCATCCTGAATCCGGATTATTCCCTTATGCTGCAGGCCCTTTATACTTCGGAGCTGTTTTATGTCGTGAAAAATACCGGGATCAAGCTGACCGTTTTCATGATCAACAATGCCGAATTTGACAGCCTTGGACTCAGCTACAACATTGCCACCGGGGCATGGGACCTCAATGATCCGGACCTGGGGACAAACTCCTCAGTGGCCGTCAACCGGCTTATCAACATGCACGTAGTTTTAGGAGAACACCCGAGCTTTATCGACGATGCTCTCCTGGAAACCTATGGGGGTGAGTACATCCGGCAAAATTACGGGTTTATCTGGGCTGCCGGTAACGTGGAAAAGGCAGAAACGTTGATCCCCAAAAATAAAACCCAGGCCAGTAACGGGTACACATACACGCTCACTCCGGCTATTCGTTTTTCCACCGAGAACATTGGAAAGCATATCCAGTTGAAAGGGGCTGATTTCAGCAAATTCTTCAGCTATCTTACAAAATCGGCCAGTTCCCTTCCAGGGTATGTCTATGATCCGAGCACCATGGCCATTGCCAATATCAAGAATACGGAGAACAACACACTCCTTATTCCCAGCAATGCAGCCATGGATTCTGCCGTGGCTCATGGTGTGCTCCCGGCCATTAGCCCTGCCGATTTCACGCAGGCCCAGCAGGACAGGCTCCTGAAATTTGTCATGTATCACACACTGGCCAAATTGATCGTTACCAACAACGGCGAAATCAGCGGAGATGTTAAAACCCTTTACTCAACCCCTGACGGAGCAACCTATATGACCGTCTTCAACGACGGTGCGAATTTCGGGATGATCGATCACCAGGGTCGGACGGCTAATGTTGTGCTGCCGGCCAGCAATGTGCTGAGCAACCGGGCCGTGATTCACCAGATTGACAACTACCTAATCTATTAAACCTGTATCACGATGAAGAAGATACCAAAACAATTGTTTCATGCGGTTCTGCTGGGATTCTTCCTTTTATCCGGCCTGGCGGCAAAGGGACAACACCTGGTCCGGGGGAAGGTCACCTCGGCAACCGATGGCCTCGGGCTGCCCGGGGCAACCATCGTTGAAATGGACAGGAACAACCGCATCGTCAAGGGATCCGTCACCGACCTGGACGGGAACTATGTGATCCAGGTCAGCGATGCGGAGAACAACATCCAGTTTTCATTCATCGGCTACCAGAGCCTGACCAAGCCGATTGCCGGGCAGTCCACCATCAACGTGGAACTTTCCGAAGACATCAAGCAGATAGAAGCTGTTGAGATCGTAGCGGAATCACGTGTTAATACCGGATTCATGGACGTAGCGGACCGTGACCTGGCCATTCCGGTCCAGAAACTCAGCGCAGCAGAGATCGCGGAAGTCCAGGCCACCACCATCGATGAAGCCATACAGGGACGGCTGGCAGGGGTGGACATTGTATCGAATTCGGGGGACCCGGGTGGAGGGATGTCGATCCGCATCCGGGGGGTCAGCACGCTCAATGCCAACGCCCGCCCCCTGATCGTTGTCGATAACGTGCCCTACGAAACCAGCATTTCATCGGATTTTGACTTTGCAACGGCCAACGAGGAGGGTTATGCCCAGATGCTCAACATCGCGGTAGACGACATCAAGGAGATCACCGTTCTGAAAGATGCCGCCGCAACAGCCCTCTGGGGTACAAAAGCCGCAAACGGGGTGCTGGCGATCACAACGAAAAGGGGAATGAAAAGCATCAAGCCCATGGTCGCCTATACCTACAAAGGCACGTTCTCCTTTGAACCGAAACCCATCCCGATGCTCTCGGGGGACCAGTATTCGACCCTGATCATGGAAGGGGTGATGAACGTCAACGGGATACCGCTCGACCGCGTTGAGAACAAGGAATTCCTCTACGACCCGAACGAACCCTGGTGGTATTACAACTATGGTCAGAACACCAACTGGCTGGACGAGATCTCCCGCAGGGGATACATCCACAACCATGACTTCTCCCTCAGTGGAGGCGGCGACAAAGCCCATTACCGGTTCTCAGTGAATTACCAGGACCAGGACGGGGTTACCATCGGAACCTCGCTGAACCGGTTCACCACGAGACTGAACCTGGACTATTACATATCGGATAAACTAAGGCTGGGAGCGGACCTTTCTTACGCCCACGGGAAATCCGACCGGAACTACAGTTCAAACCTCAGGTCGGTAGCCTACCAAAAAATGCCCAATATGGGGGTCTATGAATTCGATGCCCAGGGCAACCAGACCCCGGTATTTTTCAGTCCCGACCAGAACATCCAGGGAGGTTATTCCTCCACCTACAATCCCGTGGCCATGGCGGAGGCGGGGGAATACACCACGACAAACGACCGGATCATCCCGAAGTTCCAGCTTAATTACAACATCCTTCCCGGACTCAGCTATACCTTCGATATTGCCTTCGACATCAACAATACCAAGCGGAACTATTTTCTTCCACAAATCGCCACCGGAAAGCTGTGGACCAATCTCTCGGTCAACCGGGCATCCGACAGCGATGAGGACAGTTATTACATTTATTCCAATAACCGCCTTTCCTACACCAATACCTTTGCCAACATCCACCAGATCACCGCAACCCTGAATTTCCAGACCAACGACACCAAGGCGATCCGTTACCTGGCAACCACCGCGAATTCCGCTTCATCGGACTTCCGGGATCCTTCCATCCCCGCAAGGATACAGGAAGGGGGACTTGAACTATCCAGCAGCAGCTGGCAGAACCGCGACAACGGGATCGTAGCCATGTTCCACTATACCCTGCTTGACCGTTACATCGTAAGCGGGGGATTCCGGAGGGAAGGTAACTCCCGCTTCGATGAGAAATTCCGCTACGGGTATTACCCCAGCCTTTCAATGGCCTGGAGACTGTCCGGGGAAAAGTTCATGAGCAGCCTCAGCTTCCTGGATGACCTGCGCATCAAAGCCAGCTACGGCCAGAACGGTTATCCGCCAAGGTATCCCTACGCCTTTTTCAACAACTACAACACCTTTAGCTGGACTTACCTCGGGAGTACGGCAGTTTACCCGGTTGACATGGAGCTGGAAAACCTGAAATGGGAAGCCTTCATAACCAAAAACCTGGGATTCACCCTGGAAATGTTCAAAACCCGCATCATGCTGGATTTCGATCTTTACCAGAACAGTACCAAAGACATGTTCGGGTATAACGTTGCCCTCCCATCCAGTTCAGGTTACGACAACATCCTGATGAACGTGGGGTCGCTGGATAACCAGGGATGGGACCTTTCCTTCCGTTCCTATCCCGTCAGAACCGAGGCTCTTTCCATTTCCTTTGACTTCAACGTAGCCAAAAACTATAATATCCTCAGGAAAGTGGCCGACAACTACCCGCTCGAGAGAGGCCGCACGACGACCAACGGGGATTACAAGCGGATCATCCAGGTAGGCAATCCCATCGGTTCATTTTACGGGTACCGTTATCTGGGGGTCTACTCGGATGAAGAAGACCTGGTCGCAATAGACGCAAACGGGAACAAAATCTACAATCCCAACGGGGAACCCGTGAACATGGTCTATAATTTCCCCTCGGTTAATTACGAATTTCAGCCCGGTGATGCCAAGTACCAGGACATCAACCACGATGGTAACATCAATTACCTCGATGTGGTCTACCTGGGGGATGCCAACCCGGATTTTACCGGCGGATTCGGATCGACCGTCAAATACAAGGGCTTCTCCCTGAACATCTATTTCTACGGCAGGTACGGCAACGAGATCATCAACCAGACCAAAATGTACGGGGAGAACATGTTCTCCTACGACAACCAGACCACCGCCACTCTCAAACGATGGAGAAAACCGGGCGACCAGACCGACATGCCGAGAGCCCTCATCGGATACGGGTATAACTGGCTCGGTTCGGACCGTTACGTCGATGACGGGTCCTTCCTCCGCATGAAATACGTTACCCTGACTTATTACATGCCACGGTCCCTGATCGGGAAGATAGGCATGGACAAGGTGCGCTTCTCGCTGCAGCTGACGAACCTTCTTACTTTTACCAGGTACCTCGGGCAGGATCCCGAGATTAACATCAACAGCCGGGACGGCACTATTTATACCGTCGGGTATGATCAGTCCAACACTCCCCGGCCTAAAGAGTTAACATTCACGATAGGCCTCAATTTCTAATAAGGTGACCATGAAAAAATACATCAGCATTGGTATTGTTCTCGCGGGACTCCTCACCGGGATGAGTTGTGACGAATGGCTGTACCTCCAGCCGGAGAACGGTATTATCCGGCAGGAATACTGGAAATCAAAAGAGGATGTGCATGCAGCGGTTATGGGAGCTTACGCATCCCTTCTCGGGAATTCACAGGGAAGCGGTTACAGCGTTCCGGAGCTCCTGTTCCTCTGGGGAGAGATCCGCGGGGATATGATCTCCCTGAGCCGCCTTCGCTCAGATTTCCTCTACGTTATCAACGGCGATATCTTGCCGGATAACGGGATCTGCAGGTGGAATGCCTTCTATCGTACCATTAATTACTGCAATACGGTCCTTGAATTTGCACCCGATGTCCTGGCGATCGACCCATCCTTTACCGAGAAGGAACTGAAATCATACGAGGCTGAAGTCAAAACCATACGTGCCCTTATGTATTTTTACCTGGCCCGGACATTCGGCGAAGTCCCTATAAAACTGACCGCCAGTAAGAGTGATAATGAGCAGTTCGCCGTCCCCAAAAGCAGCCAGCAGGAGGTTCTTGCACAGATCAAGAAAGACCTGGCCAGTGCCGAGCACGATGCGCCCTTTTCTTACGGGGACCTGGCATCAACCAAGGGCAGGATCACGAGATATACGGTCAATGCCATACAGGCCGATGTTTACCTCTGGGACGAACAGTACGACAGTTGCATTTTCGAATGTAACAAAATCATTAATTCCGGATTTTTCGGCCTGGTGGATAACGACGAATTCTGGTTCAGCAATCTTTACGTCGACGGGAATTCGGTCGAGAGCATTTTTGAACTCCAGTTCAGCCAGGAGATCCTGAATCCCTATTACAGCATGCTCAAACGCAACAAGTACCTTAAAGCCTCCGCCGTGGCAATCGAAGAATTTTTTCCGCCCGACCCCAACCAGATCCCTGACAGTGCCGATATCCGGGCCGACGGGGCTTCCTATAAACTGAGTGATAATTACACCATCTGGAAATACATTGGCCGGAACCGCGATGAAGCCAGGGCCGAGACCGAAGCCTACGGGCACTGGATCGTATACCGCTACCCAGAGATCCTCCTGTTCAAGGCCGAAGCGCTAAACCAGATGGGACAGGGAGAGGAGGCCCTTCAGCTGGTAAAAACCATACGCAAAAGGGCACGGGCCTCAAAAACCAGCTCTCCGGGTGAAGCTACCGATGAACGATCCCTGACGGAATTCATCCTGGACGAGCGCTGCCGCGAGTTCGCCTATGAAGGGAAGCGCTGGTTCGATGTCCTGCGCGTTGCCAAACGGAACGATTATCAACGGCTCGACCTGCTTCTGGCCATGGTTGTGCGGTCGGCACCCTCGGATAAACAGGTGACTATACTGAACAAATACAGGGATACCCGCAGCCATTACCTGCCCATATTCTATACCGAACTTGAGGCAAACCCGGCACTGGTGCAAAATCCCTTTTACGGTGAAATTCAATGAACTATATAAACTATAATCTGCCATGAAAGGAATAAGGGTAATTGGACTGATTTTTCTCGGGGTGATCGTGTGCACCGAATGCGTCAAGGAGGAATACGTCATTGCCACGACGGATGACGTCCTGATGGGTGCCTATTTCGAAGAGCAAAGCATGCAGTTTTCAAGCTTTTACGAAATGCTTGTAAAATCAGGCACTCTTTCATTCCTGAATGCATACGGCACCTATACCTGTTTTGCCCCCACCAACGAGGCCATCCAGGCATTCCTTGAAAGCGAGGGTAAAAATTCCCTCGATGATTTCACGCCGCAAGAATTAAAGGACCTTGTACGGTACCATGTCATCATCGATACCCTGAACTCGACCCGGTTCACGGACGGCCGGATGCCCACCCCGAACATGTACGGGCAATACCTGACGGCAAGCACCTTTTTTGAATCGGGGGAAGCGCAGGTTAAGATCAATAAATATGCCACGGTCCAGGAACTTGATATCCGGGTGGCAAACGGCATTATCCACAGCCTGGAGAGCGTGCTGAAACCGGTTGTGGTACCGATCGCGGGATTGGTCGAAGCCGATCCGGACCTGAGTATTTTTACCGAAGCCCTTAAGGCAACCGGTTTCTATGACACCCTGAGCCTGATCCCCGGCGAGGAAGTGGCCACAGCCGATAAAAGGTGGTTCACGGTCTTTGTGCATACGGATTCCGTTTACCGGTCCGAAGGCATCAATTCCTTCGAGGACCTCAAGAACAAGTATTGCAATACCGGTAACCCCAAAGATCCGAAGGACAGCCTGAACCTTTATATTGCCTATCATATCCTTGATTATAGCCTGAAGTACGTGGCCGACCTGGTCCAGGAATCAGCCCACCTGACCATGGCCCCGCTTGAGGTGATCACCATGCAGCTGAAACAGGATTCGGTCCTGATCAACGAGGATGAATACAGGGGAAAGATCGAAAAGGGTGCCCCCATAAACCGCCTGAAAAGCGATAACACTTCCGCGAACGGGGTATTCCATTATGTGGATGCCGGGTTCGCGATCAAGGTACGCCTGCCCTTCCCCATCTACTGGGATGTCTGCGACCAGCCCGAGATCCGTAAATTACCCGGCGTATTCAGGGTGCCAGGAACCAATGCTAATATCCAGGCCGGACAACTTGCCAATGTTACCTGGAGCAATGAGGACAATATTATATATAATTGTGAGGCCGGCGGAGTACAGGGCCAGTACCTTGTCCACAGCGACCAGTTTATCATAAACCTGAGGACGGCCGCAATAAACTGGATCGAATTCAAAACCCCGCTCATCGTTAAGGGCAAATATAAACTATGGATCTGTACCCGTAACGTTGACGATCCGAACCGCAGGCCGATTTTCCTGGTTTATTTTAACGGGGAAGCCATGCCGAACATCGTGGCTACGGACAAGACCATGCCAAGGATCCCGGATGACGAACTCCTGTTGCAGGGATTTAAGCGATACAATTACGAACCCGGGGATTCCCTCTATCTCACCGATGCCAACGGCAGGTTCGCATCCCGGCTGGCCGGTACCATCGAGGTTCCGACCACGGGCAGCCATACCATCAGGTTCCAGACCATCAACAACGGGGATAAGACCCTCTGGCTTGACATGATCCATATCATCCCCTATGAGAATGACCAGATCTGGCCCAGGGTCGCCCATGACGGAACCCTGGTAGCTAAACCGGACTGGTATCCCCTGCCAACCAAGTAAAATCCAGAAACCGAATGATACAACCCATCACCGATACAACCATGAACAAACTGATGAAACCCGGCCTGCTGCTCCTTATGATGGCACTGATCCTCTGGGGATGCAAGGACCCCTGGGAGGACCACCTAAAACCGGACGGGGCAATACCGGAAAGCAACCTGTTCGAGCTGCTGCAAAGCACCCCTGAACTTTCCTACTTTACAGGTTACCTTATCGATGCCGGGTGGCAGGAAGAACTTGAGTCCTCGAAATCCTTTACCGTCTGGGCTCCCGACAACGATGCCATGAGTGCAATGGATGCATGGGACCTGGACGATTCGGCAAGCCTGGCCATGTTTGTAAACAATCATATCGGGTTTACTGCCTATCCCTATTATTCGCCTGTCAAACAGGTCACCGTTAAAATGTTCAGCGGCAAGAACCTGCTGATCGACAATGAAAACGGAAAAATTGAAGACGCCAGCCTGCTGGAACCGTTCGACCGGCTGGCGACAAACGGGATCCTTCATGTGATAGATAAAGCCCTGTTGCCTAAACCCAATGCCTGGGAGATCATCGAAATCACCGGGTCCGCCCCGCAGCACGTGGCATACCTGAAAAGCCTTTCGGAGATGGTTTTTAATCCTTCCATCGCCACGATCATCGGAGTTGACCCGGTTACGGGAAAGCCGGTATACGACACCCTTTCAGGGATGGTATGGAGCAACCGGCTGATCACGGAGGTCCGGGATCTCCGGAAGGAGGACAGCCTTTCCACGGTGATCCTGGTTGAAGACCCGGTCTGGGAATCCGAATTTTTAAAGTATCGCCCCTACTATAAACTGGCTGACTCGGTTAAAAGCGATGAACTTACCCGCTGGCTGGTCAGCAGGGACCTTGTTTTCAGGGGACTCAAGTCCCTGGAGGAGATGCCCGACACCCTGGTATCGCTCTTCGGGATAAAAATCCCCTTTGACCGCAGCGCCATCCAGCAAACCTATGAGGCCAGCAACGGAATAGTCTATGTAATGAGCAGTTGCGATGTGCGGCTGGGAAACAAGATCCATCCCTGGATCGTCGAGGGCGAAGATACCAACCGGGTAACTTTCATAGCAGTATCGGGACAGACAGGATATACCCGGCAGGTTGAACTCGCTTCCGGGGGCTATGACTTCATACTGGATAATCACGGGGCCAATCCCGGGAACATCAAATACCACATGGGAGAGTTTGCAGCCGGCTATTATGATTTTTACTGGGTTGCGGTCAACGACTTCAGGGGCTCTTACCGGACTCCCAATTCCGCCACGGTATTGCAGCAACGCCTTGATTTTGTCCGGTACCTGGGAATGGCGGGACACGAGATCATCTGGAGCACTCCGTCCCAAATATCCGATCTGATAACTGTGGTCGACTCAACCTATGAAACCGCCCGGGAGGTATACCTGGGACAACGATTTTTCACCACTTACCAGGACGTATGGCTACAGGTAACCGGGAGCGGAAGGAATACGACCATCTGCCTGGATTACCTGAAAGCAGTGCCCGTATTAGAAGAAGAGTAGAATAATGGAAAACACTAAACCCATGCATAGAACCAGAATTTGTTTTACCGCTCTTTTGCTCACCGGCTTTTGCATATCCGGATCCGGACAGGCGGGGGACCAGCCTTCGGTTGAAGTACAGGGCACCGTCCTGGACGCTTCTTCGAAACTGCCCCTTAACGGTATCACCATCAGTGTCCCCGGATTTTCATCCGCCTATTCAGACAGCCTTGGACAATTTACCATCCAGGTCCCCCATGATCAATCCGCCCTGCAGATCAGCGGTCCCGGCTACCAGTCGAGGGATGTGCTCCTTAAGGGAAGGGAACAGGTCTCCATCGGCCTGAACGAAGCGGGTTACCATTCCCAGGATGAACTTGCACAGTTTTATTACCTGGCTGAACCCCTGGCTTTTACCACCCAGTCCGTTGTATCGGTTAACGTCCGGGAGGAAACATGGAAACGCCCGGGAACTTCCGCGGAAAAAGTGCTTAACAACGGGGTAGCGGGACTGAGGATCCTGGCCAGGTCGGGGGTCCCGGGCATCGGATCGAATCTGTTCCTGAGGGGGTTTTCCTCCCTGTATTCGACCAACCAGCCGCTCATCGTTCTTGATGGACTGATCTATGAGACTTCACAGTACGGAAAGGCCATTATCAATGGCTTCCAGACCAATCCCCTGAACAGCATCAACATCAATGATATAGAAAACATCACCCTCATCAGGGATGCTGCTTCCATCTATGGGAGCCGGGCTGGCAACGGGGTCCTTTACATCCGTACCAACCACCCTTACCAAATGGCAACCCGGATTGATTTCAGCATGTACGGCGGGATCAATTTTGCCCCGGAACAACTGCCCCTGCTGAAATCACAGGATTACCGGGACTATCTTTCCGAAATCCTGCAGACATCCGGGATCACGGCGGATTCCATACAGTCCATGCCCTTTATGATCGACGACCCCTCATACAGCCAGTATTACCGTTACCACAATGAAACCAACTGGCAGGACGAGGTATTCACCAACTCAACCAACCGGAATGTGAACCTGAAGATCACGGGAGGGGACGATATTGCACTCTATGCCCTGTCCGTAGGGTACCAGAACAATCAAGGCATCATCAGGGAAACGGATTATTCCAGGTATTCTTTCCGCTTCAATTCGAACATCAATATCTCAAATAAACTGCAGCTGGCGACGAACCTCGGCTTTACCTTCAATCAGCACACACTGAAGGAGGACGGGGATGCACCCAATACCAATCCGTTGCACACCAGCCTGATCAAGGCCCCCTTCCTGTACCCCAATGTGCGCAGCAGCAGCGGGGCCATTTCTCCCAACCTCGAGGATGCCGATATTTTCGGGGTCGGCAATCCGAAGTCCATGATCCAGAATCTCTCTGCAAGCAGCAATAATTATAAGATCCTGGGATCCGTCGACCTCAGCTATAAATTCTCGGATCATCTCATGGCGAGCAATTACCTGGGCATCAATTTTGACAAGTCGCGCGACAACCTTTTTGTACCCTACCTGGGCATCGCTCAGGATACCATAGAACAAGGCATCGTTGGCAACAAGGTTGCCCATAAGGTGGATCGGTACTTTAACGTTTATAATGATTTAAGGATCAATTATGTACGCTCCCTGAACTGGCGACACAACCTGAGCGGCCTTGCTGGCGTCCGCTTCGGGATCAACAAGACCCAGGGGGACTGGGGAATGGATTACAATACGCCGAACGACCAGATACGCACCCTCGGGAACGGGGTAAGTTCCATGCGGGAAGTGTCCGGGTACTTCGGGGACTGGAACTGGGTTACCTTCTATGCGAGAGCAGGGTACGATTATAACCATAAGTACCTGGTGGATTTCAACCTGGCACTTGACGGCTCCTCACGTTTCGGCAAGGAAGCCGACGGGTTGTCCATGTTCGGAGGGACCTTCGGATTCTTTCCTTCCGTATCGGGCGCATGGCTCATTTCTTCGGAATCCTTCATGCAGGCTGCAGGTTTTATCGATCTGCTCAAACTCAGGATCAGTTACGGCATCACGGGTAACGATAACATAGGGAATTACACCGCCACCAAGTATTATGTGTCGCAGAACCTGCTTGGATCAGAGGGACTCGTGAAAGGCAATCTCTACAACCCGGCCCTGAAGTGGGAGACCAATAAAAAGCTGAACGGGGGACTGGACATTTCGCTGTTTGGGGACCGGCTATTCCTCAGGGCAGACCTGTACCGGAACCTTACCGATGGCCTGATCAATATCATTGCGGCCAATCCACTCTCAGGATTCGATTCATACATCGATAACAACGGGAGCTTTACCAGTACGGGACTGGATTTCAGCCTGGATGGCCGGATCCTTAACGGGTCACTGAAATGGGATGCCGGGATCATCCTTTCCAAATACAAAACCAACCTGGTTGATTTCCCGGAAGAAAGCAGGATTACCACAATCTATGGCGCCAACATCATAAGCCAGAAGGGACAGCCCATCAATCAGTTTTACGGCTACCGGACACTTGGCGTATTCGCCACCCAGGCCGAGGCGGAAGCATCCGGGCTCCGGGCGCTGATGCCCAATACCGACCTGGTTCCGTTTTCCGCAGGGGATGTGCATTTTGAGGACCTGAACGGTGATCAGATCATTGACGTGAACGATATGCAGGTGATCGGGGACCCGAATCCGGACCTCACGGGAATGATCACCTCCTCCCTGTCATGGAAGGGAATAAGCTTCGACATCGGGATGAATTTTTCATACGGGAACGATGTTTTCAACCATCTGAGATACCGCATGGAATCAATGAAGAACGCGGACAACCAGACACCGCTGGTGCTGAACCGCTGGAGGGGGGAGGGCCAGGTAACGAATGTGCCAAAGGCCGTCTGGGGGGATCCGATCGGGAATTCAAGGTTCTCTGATCTCTGGATCGAGGATGGATCTTATATGCGCCTGAGTTATGTATCGCTCAGTTATAAAATCCCGGTGATGCCCAGGTTTGTCAGCAGCGTCGAGATCTTTGTGAGCGGGAATAATTTACTG
This sequence comes from uncultured Bacteroides sp., assembly GCA_964431315.1. GTDB lineage: Bacteria > Bacteroidota > Bacteroidia > Bacteroidales > SM23-62 > SM23-62. The sequence continues at coordinate 29,677 of CAYSJH010000003.1, forward strand.
ACCCTGACCTCGTACATGGGACTCGACCCGGATTTCAGCCTGTCCGGAGCCACCCTTTCACAGGGAATTGACATCGGACTTACCCCGCAGCCAAGATCGGTCTATGCGGGAATAAGGATTGGACTATAATCAACACCAGATATGAAAAAAATACGCCTCATTTGGTTTTTTCTGATACCGGTGCTCCTGGCCGGATTCCTGACATCCTGTGAAAAATTCCTGGACGTGCCGCCACAGGACCTCCTGACCCCGGAACAACATTTCCGGGATAAGTACGATGCCGATGCCGCAGTCAGGGGAATCTACGGGAAATTGCTCTACCTGAGCAGCCGGTACGTCATCCTGAACGAGTTAAGAGCGGACCTCATGGATGTGACCGGAAATGCAGATGTGTATCTCCGCGAACTTAACCTCCACAATGTAAGTGCCGGCAACCCCTATGCCGATCCGACCGAGTTTTATTCCCTGATCAACGACTGCAACGATGTGCTCCATAACTTCAACATCATGCTGAAGGACCTGAAATTTTCAAAAGAGGAGTACAACCAGCGTTATTCCGATATTGCTACCCTGCGAAGCTGGCTTTACCTGCAACTGGTCATTCAATACGGGGAAGTACCCTATATCACCTCCTCCATCGATCAGGTCGATGACCTGGATAAGCTCACCAGCGGGGATTTCCCTGTCCTGGGCATCGAGGCCATGGTCGACACCCTGATCGGGGTCATGGAATCGCTTCCCTACCTTTCGCTTTACACCGATCCTTCTTTCCGCACGATCATCGACGGCTTCGATACCAGGATCATGTTCATCGACAAGGAATTTTTCCTGGGTGACCTTTACCTGTGGAAAGGCGATTACCTGGCTGCAGCCTCTACCTATAAAAACATTATGGTCCGGGACATCAATCAGAACAATTTCGACAGTTATAAATTATGTTTCGGCGAGCCGTATGCCCTTCCTCATTTCAACAGCGGCTACGTCAGGTATTACTGGGAGGATATAAATTCCATTCTTAATAACTGGCCCTTTATGTTTTACTCACCCCAGACGGCGGATTACTATTGTGAATGGATATGGGCCATGTATTTCCATGATAATTATCCGCCCGGGAATCCATTCCTGGAACTGTTCTCCAAAGATGCGGGGAAATACCTGTTTAAACCTGCACAATCCATCATGGATGAATGGGATGCACAGATCCAGCAGAACGACTTTAAGACGGATTTCCGCGGATTGGGAGGCTCCTACCAGATCATCGACGGTGATCCGGTCATAACGAAATACATATCCACCTATGATCCCCTGTATCCTTTTGAGCGGGGGGGACAGTGGCATCTCTGGCGGACCGGGGGCATTCACCTGCATTTCATTGAAGCGGCCAACCGGGACGGCCAGTACAAGCTTGCAGCCGCTCTTATGAACCTCGGTATCAGGCCTACCTATGGTGTTCCGGGAGCGGTTGACGTTACCTACCTGGAACGGACCAATCTCCCGTTCCCCTATGATTTTGACGGGAGAAGCGCGGGACCCAGCCAGATCCCTGCGGGTACCCGGGGACCCTGGCACCGGAACATCGGGGTGCGCGGAAGGGTTTACCTGGAAGCAAGGGAGATCCCCCCGGCCGATTCCCTGCTGAGCATCGAAAATTTCGTACTGGACGAATCGGCGCTGGAGCTTGCTTTTGAGGGACAGCGCTGGGGAGACCTGGTGAGGATCGCGATACGCAGGGACGATCCTTCCATCCTGGCGGACCGGATCTATGACAAGCTGCAGCGGGCTGGATACCCGGAAGCTGCAGCAGTCAGGGAGAAACTGATGGACAGGGCCAACTGGTTCCTGCCCCTGAATACCGGTAATTAGAAGGAATTAAGTAACTTTAGAAATATTAAAATTCTTAAATTTCAATTATAAAATACATTTACTAACCAAAATTCAGTATTATGAGAAAAACCTCTATTTCTTTAATTCAATTCACGCTGCTGCTTCTGGCAGTGATGATGTCCGGCTCCCTTATGGCCCAGGTGGACACAGCGAAGTGGACAGGGGCTGTAAGTTCAGACGCAAGTCTCCTGGCTAACTGGGAACCGCAACAGGCGATCGATGGTAAATTAGTCCTGATCGATTCAGCCTATAAGTTCTCTCATATGCCGGTATTCAGCGGATCGGACAGCATCGAGGTCAACTCGCTGGTCATTCACCCCACGGGGGAAATGACCATTGACTTCGACGACAGCATCGACCTGTTTAACGTGGCCACCGAGTATTTCGAACCTCATGGCATCATCAACATCAACCGGGGAACCCTCCAGGGAAGACGGGTGCACATCGAGGATACCAATACGGTGATTAACGTGAACAGCGGGGGATTAATGGTGGTCCGCAAGTACCTGTTCATGAGTGGGGACGGGAATAACCGGCCCACGGCGGGTTATCTGAACATTTCCGGGACCGGCAAGGTTATCTATAACGACGCCGAGGGTGGTCATTCATTCAACCGTTTCCCTACCGACACTACTACCGGTGTGGTTACCATCAATCCCATGGGAACCCTGGATCTTAAAGGGAATTTCCTGAGTTACTGTAATACTCTTATTGCCAAGGGACAGCTAAAGGCGGGGCCGGGTTACGACGTGGTCGTCAAATTCGACGAAGCCGCAGCCTGGACCTATGTCTCGGTCCGTGACAAGATGGCCTTCGTCATAGAACCCGTGGCAAACCAGTTTATTATTACGGGAGAGGCCGGTTCGAAAATCGGGATGGTCCAGAACGACGGCTATGCCGCCACTTCCACGTTCCAGTGGAAGTACTCCACCACCAGCGGTAGCGGGTACGTGGCGTTCTCGCCTGACGTTACGACGGACTCCATCGAAGCCGTATTTGACACACCGGGCAAGTACTATGTGGTTTGCATCGGTGACGGAACCAAGACCTCCAACGAGGTGGTCTTCTTTGTCGGTTCGGATAAGGTACAGATAAATCCGGCCGGACAGCAGTTCCTGAGGCCCTCGAAGGACGGTGCCATGCTGACTGTCACCAAGGATGCCATCATCACAAGTGTGGAATGGAAGTGGAGCGCCACTCCGGGCGAGGGCCATGTGTCCTTCAGTCCCGCTGCCACAGGAGATGAATTCACACCCAACTTCGACACGGAAGGATTGTACTACATCATCTGCGTAGGCAAGGATGCCAGCAACAATACCTATCCCAGTAAGGATGTGAAGATCTTTGTCGACCAGCAACAGTACAGCATTTATTGGAGGGGAACTGCCGGAAATTCCGGGGTCAAGCCCGAGAACTGGGAACCGTTGGCCCTTGTGGACAATAACCTCGTGCATGTCGGACCTCACGATGCCTACCAGGACAGCTGCGTCTTCTCAGGCGGCAACGGGAACATATACGTTGGCAGGATCTGGACGGATGACAGCCTTTCCACTATGACGGTTGACATGGGAACAGACACCTTCAGGGTCGCCAGCGGCAGCACCTATGGCATACAAGGACAGGTGATCGTCAATTCCGGCGTCCTGAGTTACACGGACCTGCGTCACGCGGCCGGCTCTGGCAGATGTACGGGAAGGATCATCGTCAAGGGAACCGGCGAATTCCTCCTCCGTTCAAGTTATTTCATGATGGGGAATTCAAATACTCCAGCCCGGGGAGGTTATATTGACATAATGGACGACGGGAAGTTCATCAGCCTGGCAAACCAGCCGGCCCGCTTCATGATCTCAGATACAACCCAGAGTGTGATTACCATTTCGGGGAACGGCATGCTTCAGGTGCCAGGGAACTGGATAAGCGGCGCAGCGACTGTTATGGCAACAAACCAGCTCAGAACCCCGGATCCGGATCTGGAGAAAATTGTGGTTACCTGGCCGGTAGTGCTCTCTCCGGGAGACACCGTCACCCAGGTCACTGCCAAGAGCCTCCTGATATTTGAGGTCGAACCGCTGGATGACCAGCTGGTCGCTGTTGGCGAGCCCGTGGCTACACTCTCTACATTGAATGATGCCGACTGGACGACTTTTGAATGGAAATATGCCACAGCTTCCGGCGGACCATACATGGCTTTCGCTCCGGCCTCTACAGGCAAGACCTTCAGCGGTTCCTTCGATGCCGCCGGTGAATACTATGTGATCTGCGAAGCTTACGGTGCCGATACGGTCATGTCCAGTGAAGTGATGGTCCAGGCAGTTAGTGTAAGCATAGCACCGACAGACGATCAGAACATCAAGGAAGCCGAGGCGGGCACGGCACTTACGGTTACCGAATCGATTACAGCTACTTCCAGGGAATGGAAATCCAGCACCACTTCAGGATCGGGTTACACATCGATTATACCGCCCGCGACCCTTGCCAGCTGGACGCCTCTGTTCCTGACTGAAGGCACATACTACGTGGTCTGCGCCAGCACGTTCGGAAGCAAGACCATCAACAGTAACGAAGTTACGATTGTGGTAGTGCCTACGGCTGTTGAAGAGAACATGGTCAATACCATTTCACTCTATCCGAATCCTGCACGCGAGGCCTTCTACATCAATGCGGGGAATTACAATTCCTTCAACCTCAAGGTTTCGGATCTGACGGGACGCACCATTCTGGAAAGGGAATTCGAGAATGTCAGCGGTCCCCAGAAGATCGAGCTTGGCCGCAAAGGGGTCTATTTTGTCAGCATCAGCACGACAGACGGTACCCAGACGGTTAAGATGATTATGAAGTAGGATCTTTTTGGCTATATTTGGCGCTTTCAAAGGTATTCCACGTTCCACGTGGAATACCTTTTTTTAAAATTTTTTCTTCACAGCTAACTTTTATCAGGGTAATCCTTTCCGGACGGATATGCGGAGTGGGAAATATATATTACAGAGGGGATTTATACTGGCCTTAACCATCATTCTTTCGTTCGCCTTCCCCCTGACGGCCCAGCGGCAGATGGAGAAGCTGGACAGGGGACTGCTGGCAGTGAAAGTACCTTCCGGTGTTTTTGTCAGCTGGAGGGTACTGGGAACCGAATGGAAGGATGTGAGCTATAACCTTTACAGGGGCACTGAGAAACTTAACCAGGAACCCATCTCCGGGGCAACGAACTTCCTCGATGGATCCGGCACGCCGGAATCGGCCTATTATATCCGTGCCATCGTGAACGGAACGGAAACGGAGGCTTCCGATACCGTTACTCCATGGGAACATTCATACTACGATCTCCCGGTCCGTGACATACCAGGCGGTTATGAACTGAACGATGCCTCGGTCGGTGATCTTGACGGGGACGGGGAATACGAGATCGTGGTCAAACGGATCTCACCCGACATGAGTGAAAATCCAACCTACACTCACCTGCTTGAAGCATACCACCTCGACGGCACGTACATCTGGACCATCGATTACGGTTCCAACCGCTTGGGACCCCAGCAAATAAACTTTATGGTGTACGATCTGGACGGCGACGGAAAAGCCGAGGTCGTGACCAAAACCTCTGAAGGAACCATTGACGGCACGGGTGCTGTGATCGGTGACACAGACGGGGATAACATCACAAATTACCGCTACTCAGCAACTGCCGACGACATCACCCAGGGTCCCGAATTCCTTTCCGTCTATGAAGGCACGACCGGAAAGGAACTCGACCGGATCAATTACATCGCCAGGGATCCTCTTGAACAATGGGGATTGCCGGGCATGAACCTTACCCAGCTTGCCCACCGTGCTGATGCGGTCATGATGGCCGTTACCTATGCGAATGGCAAAACCCCCACCCTGGTCATGTGCCGGGGCATCTACCACCGTACCAAAATGGTGGCATTGAACTTCAGGGATGGACATTTCTCGGAACTCTGGCGGTTTGATTCCGAAGAATGGCCCGAAGGCTTTCGCGGTCAGGGCAACCACAACCTGAGCGTGGCTGATGTGGACGACGACGGCTGCGATGAGATCGTTTACGGTTCCATGACGGTGGACCATGATGGCAGGGGACTTTACGGGACCGGGCTCGGTCACGGCGATGCTATGCACGTGTCGGACATGGACCCCGACCGTCCCGGGCTCGAAGTGTGGCAGGCCCACGAAAACGGTCCCCATTACGGGGGAACCTACCGGGATGCCGCAACCGGAGAGATCCTTATCCAGTACTTCGGCAACCGCGACATGGGCAGGGCCTGTGCCGGGGATATCACCGCGGATTACCCGGGGTATGAGCTCTGGGGGGCCACGGAATGCCCTATATACAATGTTGGAGGAAGCATACTCGGTCCCACTAACGTCCCGGTGAACTTCATGGTCTGGTGGGATGGGGACCTGCTGAGGGAATTCCTCGACCACCTGTGGCTGGGGACCGAAGCAGGGGTCGGGATAGGGACAATCAGCAAGTATAACGGAAGCGACGATGTGACGATCCTGCAGGCCAACGGCACCTATTCAACGAATTATACCAAGGGCAATCCCTGCCTGAGTGCGGATATATTGGGGGACTGGAGGGAAGAGGTGATCTGGAGGACAACGGATAACCGGTACCTCCGGATCTATACCAGCACCTATCCCACCACCCACCGTATCTATACCCTGATGCACGATCCCCAATACCGCCTGGCCATCGCCTGGCAGAACAATGCCTATAACCAGCCCCCCCATCCCGGGTTTTTCCTGGGAGCCGGGATGGATTCCCTCCCTCCTCCTCCCATCACCGGTGAAAAACTGGTCTGGAATAAAGGCGATGCATGGGATGTGGAAACATCCACATCCTGGATCAGGAACGGGTCCTCTTCCGTTTTCCATGACGGGGATGAAGTGCTGTTCGATATCCTGGGCGGACCGACCGACACCATTCATGTTTCAGGCAATCCTGAGCCCTCTTCCTTTACAGTATATAGTCCCACTAACTATACCTTCTCAGGTCCGGGTTCCATTACCGGAACGACCGGCCTCCTCAAGGCAGGCTCCGGCACACTCGTCATCCGGAATCACAATACATTTACCGGGTATACGGCCGTCTGGGACGGGACCCTTCTGGTGCACGGTTTCATCGACAGTCACGTGAACGTAAAAAAATTCGCCACTGCAGGGGGGAGCGGACATTTCGGCGGCGGGATCACCCTGGAACACGGATCGAGCCTGGTAGCAGGGGAAGCAGGTTCGGCCGATACACTGAAGATTTCAGGCCGGCTGACGGCACAGGCGGATGTTACCTGGCATCTTGACCTGTCCGGCGATTCCACGGGACTGTCCCTGCCATCCGACATCATACGGGTCACGGGGGACCTTGTCCTGGACGGAACCCAGATCATTATCATCAATCAGCTCAACGACAGCCTGCAGCGCGGCAGCTACACCCTGTTTACCTATACCGGCAGTTTCACCGGTGACCTCGATACCATTAAAGTCAACGGTGTTGCGGGTATCCCCTGGGAAATCTACGACTCCGGCGGAGCCATCCGCATCCGTTTCCTGGAAACCAGGGATCCCGGGAACCTCTTCTGGCAGGGTGGCGCCCCGAATGACTGGGACCTGGTCACCAGCTTCAACTGGCTCAACAAAGGCATTGCTGACTGGTTCGTTTCAGGCGATACGGTGAATTTTACGGACGATGGCCTTGCATATAACCTGGTGAACCTGGAGGGGGATCTCTATCCCGGGCAGGTAAAGGTTGAATCCAGCGGCGATTACCGGTTTTCTGGCACCGGCAAAATCTCCGGAGTGGGTGACATTGTAAAGAACGGTTCGGGTAAACTCGGCATTGAAACCCGTAACGATTATTCGGGAAGCACTTTTATTAACGACGGAACAATCGAGATCGGGACCCTGGCAGGCAAGGGACAACCAGGTCCCCTGGGGACCGGTACGGGAAACGGCGGGAACGGGGATGACGATGAGGACAACGGGGAAATCGTACTTAACGGGGGCACGCTGCGCCTGACAGGATCTGCTACAAGCGACCGGGACATACATATCGGTCCCCTGAACGGCACGATCGACCTTTACGGGGGAGAATTCAGGATGGACGGCATCCTCTCGGGAGAGGGACAGCTGGCTAAAACCGGAAACGGAACCCTGGCCTGGAGTGCAGCCAACCAGCATCTCGGCGGAACCCTGCTCATGGGAGGAAGGATCCATCTGGGGACCGAAGAAGCCAACCTTTACGGTCCCGGTCCGGGCCTGATGATCCTCCAGGATGCCACACTGAGCATGATCGATGACCGGAATTCCTATACTACCGACTGCGACTGGGATCTGTCCGTACCGGAAGGTCACAGCGGATGGCTGAACCTGGACTCCAGGTGCACCCTGACCGGCAGCCTGGGCGGTTCGGGGATACTGAATCTTTACATACCATTCATACGCTCGGAATTGGCGGGGGACTGGTCCACTTTTACCGGCCGCATCAATACCAGCACAACGGCAGACGGAGGGAGTTTCCTGGTGGGGAATCCCGCCGGTTATCCCGGTGCACACCTCCACCTTGGTGATTATGTAACAGCCCTTTACCGGTATACCTCCAACCTGACCCTGGAGTTGGGGACCCTTACCGGTACGGCACTTTCCAGGCTCGGAGCCGGGGGCGAAGGGAACTCGACCATAACCTGGAAGGTTGGAGGCAGCAATGCCAATGCGACATTTGACGGGGTGATCTGCGACGACCAGTTCAAGAATTCGGGAGCCTCGGCAGCAATCGTAAAAACGGGGACCGGGACCTGGACCCTGACCGGCAGCAACACCTATTCGGGGGGAACGACCGTGGAAACCGGGTCGTTACGGATCGCCAATTCCGGGGGAAGCGCCACGGGATCAGGAGCTGTCCGCGTACAGTCCAACGCAGTCCTGTCAGGAACAGGGATCATTGCCGGTCCCGTTACAGTGGAGCCAGGCGGATTTCTCACCCCGGGACCATCCCCCGGAACGTTCTTCACCATTGATTCTTCCCTGGTAATGGAAACGGGAAGTTACCTGGGATTTGAGATCGACCCACTGAACAAAAAGCACAGTATACTGAAAGTCAGTGGATCATTTACCATGAATGGGACCATCTATTTTACCAACTCGGGTTCCGTTCTTTTTGCAGGCGGAGATGTCTTTCACCTGGTTGATGCCGGGAGCATCGACGGAGAGCTGGCCGGAATAATCCCCTCCAGCCCCGGAGCGGGACTGCGATGGGATACCTCTGACTGGTCTTCCGGCAGCACTATCCGGGTGCAGGCCGCCACATACACGGAAGAAATTTCAACGGGACCCCTCCACCGCATGTTCCCAAACCCGGTACAGGATGAACTGAACATAGAATTATCGAAGGTTTTCCGGCAGATCCATGTCAGTATAGAAAATGTATGCGGCATCCGCGTTGTGGATCAGACATTCCTCTCCGCCTCCCGGTTCAGCCTGGGGACACAGCGAATGGAACCGGGATGGTACATCCTGAAACTGGAAACCGGGGATATTCCCATAACGGAAAAATTTATCAAGCAATAACAAACAATAATAATAACAGGAATAGCAAAACTGATAATGAAAAGAAAAAGGATCGCAAGGATTGGCCTGCTGGCAGCCGGCATAGTATGGTTTGGAGCATTGACATGCCAGGCCCAGCGGCAGATTGAAGATCTGGACAGGGGCCTGCTGGCCGTCAAGACTGCTGGCGGGGTCTACCTCAGCTGGAGGGTGCTCGGACAGGAATACCTGAATACCTCATACAACGTATACCGGGCATCAACCCTGCTGAACGCGGAGCCCCTGACCGGTGCAAGTAATTTTACGGATGCCGGGGGAACGACGGGTGTCGAATACTCCGTGGCGGCCGTTATTGACGGCGTTGAACAGGAAAAGTCGGCGCCCGTTACCGCATGGGCACAAAATTACCGCAACATTCCTCTCCAGAGGCCTGCAGGGGGCACCACACCAGACGGGAGCTACACTTATAATGCCAACGACATCAGCGTGGGTGATCTCGACGGGGACGGACAGTACGAACTCGTGCTGAAATGGGATCCCTCCAACTCAAAGGACAATTCCCAGAGCGGTTATACGGGGAACGTATTCCTGGATGCCTATGAAATGGACGGCACCCTGCTCTGGAGGATCGACCTGGGCATAAACATCAGGGCCGGGGCCCATTATACCCAGTTCATGGTCTATGACCTGGACGGGGACGGAAAAGCGGAGGTGGCCTGCAAAACAGCAGACGGTACGAAAGATGGCGTCGGTACGGTCATTGGAGATTCATCCGCCGACTACCGAAACAGCTCAGGGTATATTCTTTCGGGACCAGAATTCCTTACGATCTTCAACGGGGAGACCGGCGCCGCCATGGTGACGACGGATTACATCCCGCCAAGGGGCAGCGTGAGCAGCTGGGGCGACAGCTACGGGAACCGGGTGGACCGCTTCCTGGCCTGCATCGCTTATCTTGACGGGCAGCGCCCGAGCCTGGTGATGTGCAGGGGATATTATACACGCACGGTGCTGGCTGCGTGGGACTGGAGGGACGGAACCCTGACCTCCCGGTGGGTATTCGACAGCAGGCCCAATTACACGGATTATGAGGGACAGGGGAACCATAACATCAGCGTAGCGGATGTGGATGAGGACGGGAAGGATGAGATCATTTACGGCGCCTGCGCCATAGACGATGACGGAACACCACTTTGGAATACTGGTTTACACCATGGAGATGCCATGCATGTCTCTGACATTGACCCGAATCGCCCGGGACTGGAAAAATGGGGAATTCATGAAGGAACGGGAATCGGTTGCGCTCTCCTTGATGCCAGAACCGGAGAGATCATCTGGCATGGCGCAAATGGAGATGTTGGAAGAGGAGTCTCAGCAGACCTCTCCGCCGCATGGCCGGGTATGGAGTGCTGGGGAGGAACGGTGGGCCTGAGAAGCGCCACCGGCGAATACGTCGGGAGTACCCCTTCCTCATCCAATTTCCTGGTATGGTGGGACAGCGATGACCTGAGAGAATTGCTTGATGGAACGAGCGTATCCAAGTACGGCTCGGGAACGATCTTTTCAGCCTCATACTGCGTTTCAAATAACGGCACTAAATCAAATCCCGGGATTTCAGCAGATTTGCTGGGGGACTGGAGGGAAGAGATCATCTTCAGCGCCGTGGACAATCATTCACTCCGGCTCTATGTAAGCACCTATCCTACAGTCCGGCGACTCTACACCCTGATGCATGACCCGCAATACCGTGTGTCCATTGCCTGGCAGAACGTGGCTTACAACCAGCCGCCGCACACGGGTTTCTTCCTGGGACATGGCATGACCCCGCCTCCGCCTCCACCAACCATACAGGCAAAATTGAAATGGAGCGGCGGATCGGCGTGGGACCTGTCATCAAAGAACTGGCTGCATGCCGACAGCCTTACAGCGTTCGTCGATGGCGATGATGTCCTGTTCGATCTATCGGGCTCAAATGCAGATCCCATATCCATAACGGGAGCCCTGGGTCCCTCGAACGTTTCAGTCTATGCCCCGAAGGATTATACCTTTGACGGGCCGGGATCCCTGACGGGGACCATGGACCTGCTGAAAGCCGGTGCCGGGACCCTCACCATAAATTCGGACAATGATTTCAGCGGGAAAACAAGGATATGGCATGGCAGGCTCTTGTTAAACGGCAGCCTGCAGCAAAGTCCCGCAGAAGTCTATAAAGATGCCACCGCCGCCGGAAGCGGGACCTTCGGTAATGGCCTCACCCTGCATACCAGGGGAATCCTGCAGGTGGGTCCCGGAAAAGGCGCAGCGGATACCCTGCGCATTAACACCGGCTTGATCACGGAAGGCGAGGCGCTGATCTGTTTCGATCTGTCAGACGACAGCTCGGGACTGTTAAAGCCGAACGACGTCCTGATGGTCGAAGGCGACCTGAATCTTAGCGGGAAGACTTCCTTTGAAATTCAGCTTTTTGACGGATCCCTTCAACCCGGGCAATATGCCCTGATCCATTACACCGGGTCCTTTACAGGGGACCTGGATTCCATTAGCTGCAAGGGACTGGAGGGATTCCCTTACAAACTGGTTGACACCGGCAGCTCCATAACGCTCAGTGTTATTAAATTGCGTGCACCGTCAAGCATAACCTGGCAGGGGGGAACGCCCAATGACTGGGACCTTGCGCGGCACCTGAACTGGCTGAACAATAGCGTCCCGGACTGGTTTGTCCCGGGCGATACCGTGATTTTCAACGACGGTGGGATCAACAACAATACCGTTAACCTGGTCGGCCCACTGAACATCGGGCAGGTGCTGGTGGATGCTTCCGGTAATTACACCCTTGCAGGTGGTGGCTATATGAACGGGACCGGGGAACTGGTGAAAAACGGTGAGGGAAACCTTTCCCTGACCGGGCAACATATGTACACGGGTCCAACCCGGATCAATTCCGGCACCTTGCAGGTCGGGGAACTGAAAAACGGGGGACAGCCGAGTGCCATCGGGGCCTCTCAGGAGGATCCCTCCAGTCTCGTCCTGGACGGCGGAGAATTGAAAATTACCGGCCCATCCTCTTCAAGCAACCGGGGGATGACCATTGGAACAAACGGCGGCACCCTGAACCTGTCAAATGCTTCCGGGGGACTTATTTTATCAGGTACCATCACGGGTACCGGCCAGTTGAGTAAAATCGGCGCAGGCATATTGACCCTTGCCGCTTCAAATGACTGGAGCGGGGGACTCCTGCTTAAAAACGGTACCCTCCGGCTGGGCTCGGAAGAAGCCAACCTGGGCGGCCTTGGTTCCGGAAAGGTAACCCTTCAGAACGCCACGCTGGAGATGTTTGACGACCTTAATTCCTCTACCAACGGCTGTAACTGGAACCTCGTGGTACCACAGGGCTCGGAATCATGGCTCAGTCTTGACTCACGGTGCAGCCTGACCGGCTCCCTGGAGGGCAGCGGGATCCTTAATGTCCGGACGCCATTCATCCGTTCGGAGCTGGACGGGGACTGGTCAGCCTTTGCCGGGAGGATCAGGGTTTATACCGATAATACCGATGCTACGTTCCTGCCGGGAAGCCAGTATGGTTTCGGAAATGCGGCCATAGAACTGAACGATAACGTCAGCATGCTTTACGTCAGATCTGCGGATGTCACAATCCAGATAGGAGAGCTTTCCGGTACAGCCGGATCACAGCTTGGAGCCGGGGGCGAAGGCAGCAACACCATTACATGGGTCGTAGGGGGACTCAACACCAACGCTGAATTCCAGGGCCAGATCACCAACAGGCAGTTCAAGAATTCAGGCGCCACTGCCTCCATTGTAAAGACCGGGACCGGGAACTGGACGCTTTCAAATGCCAATACCTTCAGCGGGACTACGGAGATCCAGGGCGGTATCCTTACCATTACCAATACCAGCGGTTACGCCACCGGGAGCGGTGATGTTTTTGTCCGGTCCGGAGGAGCCCTTCGCGGGAACGGTTCCATAGCCGGCCGCCTTACCGTTGAGAACCAGAGTTCAGTGTCGATCGGTACCGGTTCCGAAATTGATGTCATGACCATTGACAACGATGTTGAATTCCAGCCGGGAAGTTTCCTTTCGGTCAAAATCAATCCATTTGATAAAACCGCCGATAAACTGGTGGTGAACGGGCATCTCAGACTCGGAGGGATCCTCTATGTAAACACACTGGATATCGGTGCCTATGCACCGGGAGAGAACTACCAGGTGCTGGATGCAGACAGTGCAAGTGGAAGCTTTGAAATGATCGTTCCTGCAACTCCGGGAGAGGGACTTAAATGGGATACTATATGGCTGAGGGATTACGGGTACCTGCACATCGCACTTAAAGGAAACGTAGGCACAGGTGAAATGAAGGATCCGCTGAATTTTACCATTTTCCCCAACCCTGGCAGCCACCTTATTGAACTTTCCGTAAATTCAATCCCCCGACCAGGCAGTGAGATCCTGCTCAAATGTTACGACCAGCAGGGCAGGCAGGTCTGCCAGCAGAAATTGATTGCAGGCGGTCACCAGGCCACTGCAAAGGTTGACGTCGGGGAATGGACCCCGGGTATTTATGTCTTCGTTCTGGAATTGAATGACCAGGTTCATATCTGGAAATTCCTGAAACAATGAAACGCAAAATTCGATCCATTGCAAAGATGAAATCAAAATTATTCCTGTCATTATTCCTTATTCCTGTTTTTTCGCTCACAGGAAAGCAGCCCCTGCAGGCCCAGCGGTGGATGGAAGACATCAACCGGGCACCCGTAGCCGTTCAGCTCGGAGGGGACAGTATTTACATCGGCTGGAGGATGCTGGGAACGGACCCGGAAGACATCGGTTTCGACATCTACCGGGTATCCGGCAGGGCAAAGCCCGTTAAGCTTAACACCAAGCCGCTGACCTTAACAACAGATTACATCGATGTATTTCCAGGGGACCGGGAATCCCTCAGCTACTTTGTACAACCCGCAGGCAATATGCCAGGGAACCAAACCGCCTCCGGAATTCCCGACACGGCCTGTGTGTGGGCACATCAGTACCTGGAAGTGCCTCTTCAAACCCCGGAAAATTACAGTCCGGGAGACGCTTCGGTGGGAGACCTGGATGGGGACGGAGACTACGAACTGGTGGTTCACATGACCGGCCGCGGGGCGGATAATTCAAGAACGGGAGTTACCTCAGCACCCATCCTGGATGCTTACGAGATGGATGGCACCCTGCTGTGGAGGATCAATCTGGGCATCAACATCCGCGAAGGAGCCCATTATACCCAGTTCATGGTGTACGACCTGGACGGGGACGGGAAGGCCGAGGTGGCCTGCAAGACCGCAGACGGGACCGTTGACGGTCGGGGAAAGGTCATCGGGAATGCCGATTCTGTATACCGCAATCCTGCCGGTACCACGGTCAAATCATTCAGGAGGGGAAGGGAATACGACCGGGATATGAGCGGGCTGATCCTCTCGGGTCCCGAATACCTTACTGTATTCAACGGAGAAACAGGCTCTGCGCTTGCTACAGTCGACTACATACCTCCCAGGCATCCCGACACCGAATATCCCACACCCTCCCAGATCCAGGAAATCTGGGGAGATGACTACGGGAACCGCATGGACCGGTTCCTGGCCTGCATTGCCTACCTTGACGGGGAGCGGCCCAGCCTGGTGATGTGCCGTGGTTATTACACCCGAACGGTACTGGCGGCATGGAACTGGCGCAACGGGAAACTGGAGAACATCTGGACCTTCGATTCGGATGACGGCACGCCGGGGAATGAAGCTTACCGGGGACAGGGGAACCATAACCTGAGTGTGGGCGACGTCGATAATGACGGAAAAGACGAGATCATATACGGAGCCTGTGTGATCGATGATAACGGCAGGGGACTTTATTCTACAGGGTTCGGACACGGGGACGCGATTCATTTTTCCGATCTTGACCCGGATCACGCGGGACTCGAAATATTTAATATCCAGGAACGTTTCGATGATGCGGGAGCGAACTTCAGGGCTGCCGGAAGCGGGGAAGTCATCTGGAAAAAACCCTCCGTAAAGGC
Organism: uncultured Bacteroides sp.; assembly: GCA_964431315.1. GTDB lineage: Bacteria > Bacteroidota > Bacteroidia > Bacteroidales > SM23-62 > SM23-62. The sequence continues at coordinate 45,176 of CAYSJH010000003.1, forward strand.
AGCAGAATCGGGGGGGGACCGTGGCGAAGGTCCCGGGAGGGCCGCTTCTTTCAACATCGATCCCCGCTACCGAGGCTCTGAATGCTGGGTGAAAGGGGCCGGCCTTAAAGGGCTGTTCAATGCAAAAGGGGACCTGATCTCGGAAGTTGAACCAAGATCCTGTAATTTTGCTGTCTGGTGGGACGCTGACCTTCTGCGGGAGATCCTTGACCGGAATTACATAGCCAAATGGAACTGGGAAGGATCCGAACAGGAAATACTGCTGCAGGATGAAGAATGCCGCTCAAACAACGGATCCAAGGCAACTCCAGCCCTCAGTGCGGATCTTTTCGGGGACTGGAGGGAGGAGGTGATCTGGAGAACCTCCGGCAATCAGTCCCTCCGTATCTACACCACGACCATCCCTGCCCGGAACCGCTTCTATACCTTCATGCATGACCCCGTCTACCGGCTGGGGATTGCCTGGCAAAATGTAGCCTATAACCAGCCCCCGCACACCAGTTTTTACATCGGGGATGACATGGCCCCCCAGCCACGATATAATATCAGGCTCACCGGGAAATAATGCCTGAATGTCACATGCATGCGTTCCGGTTCCGGGGGGCATGCCATCCGGGTCAAAGGTTTACGTTGATGCTGTGTTCAATGACAGGTCCTTCGTTTTGTTCAGTCAGGATGGATACATCCCTGAAGGTCCAGTTTTTCGCATACCTTATCCTGCCTGCGCGCCGGGCATTGATCCGGATATTTTCCAGTACGAAATTCTCCAGGAGTGAATTTTCTGCTCCTTCGGCATCGATGGCCGTCCGGGCAGACTTGATGTGGATGTTTGAAAGGGTGATGTCACGGAAACAGGGGATTCCCCTCTCCGGCGGCTCCACCCTTTCGAGCATGACCTTCCAGTGCGGGGGGATTTCCGTGATTTCCTCCGGCAAAACGGGGTAACTGTAACTGGGATTCCAGTTGGTGGTCGCCTGGATAGCAGTCCCGACCTCTTCCATTTCGACGTTATAGATATGGATATCTTCAGCCACACCGCCCCGGATCATGGCGGACTTCAAACGGATCCCGACCTGGGTGCCCTTTGCGGTCAGGTCGTGCGCAACGACATGCCTGAATCCCCCGGAAGTTTCGCTTCCGAAGGTGATCAGTCCCCCTCCAGCCCTTGAAATGCAGTTACGGATCACCACGTATTCCGTCGGGCGGTTCACCCGAAGTCCGTCGGCATCCCTCCCGGCCTTGAGGCAGAAATTATCGTCGTTGCAGTCGATGTCACAGTTCTCGACCAGGATGCGGGTGGAGGAATCGATGTCGATCCCGTCGGTGCTTGGCCCGTGGCCGTCGATGTTGTTCTGGATCACCAGTCCCTCCAGGGTGACATGATCTGAATACAGCACGTGGATCGTCCAGAAGGCCGCCTGTTTCAGGGTAAGTCCCTTGATCGTAACATCGGATGAATTTGAGACAAGAATGGTGCGTACCCGTTTTGAATCATAATCGGCAGCCCAGCGGATCCCCCTTTTTTCATATTCCTTGCGGAGGGTCCAGTAGTTTTCCCAGCACCAGCGGCCCTGGGCATGGATCACTCCATCACCCGTGACCGCCACGTTTTTCTGGCCGATCACATTGATCACCCCGCTGGGCCATTTCATTTCAAATCCGGCCACCCGCGTATCGATCTCGGGATATTCCGAGATATTCATCCTGGCCCTTAGCGTAACTCCACTGTCAATCCTGAGATGTACGCCTTCCTTGACAAAAAGGGCACCTGTAACGTATTCACCCGGTTCAAACCAGACGGTTCCCCCGCCCTGTTTGGAGCACTCATCGATGGCCGCCTGGATCTCCGGGGTTGAACTGGCCAGTCCCTGCCTGGCCCCGAAATCATTCACCCTGAATTCCTTGCCGGCCGAAGGAAAGACCCTTGCCCCGACATCCGCCGCCCAACCGGGTTCCGGGATCAGGTCCCAATGTTCTCCATTCTGTGCGGGCTCCATGATCTGGCACTGAGCACCCAGATGCATGGTCAATGTCAATGGAATTATCCAAAATCTTTTCATTATATTGATTTTTATCTTTGATTTAACTCTTTAACAGCATTATGATTGCATATTTTGATTTTATTAACCAGTACATCTTCACCGCCCAGCATGTGCAGTCCCCGTGATGGCGCCTCCTTGGTCCTCATAAGGGCCCGGTTGATATAATCTTGCGGGGAGATGACCGACCAGGCCAGGAATATCCCTGCTCCCGGTGCAGCCAGGATCATCATAAGTTCAGACCTCGTGAATGTTAAAAAATGATTGGATTTCATGTTACTGATTATTGTGTTCAAGTTGAAAGACGATGAAGTTCCTGTACCTGGCATCCCTCGAGCCCATGTGGCGAAGTCCGATGCGTCCCTCTTGAATGGCCGGGAAACCGGAAAGGTCCCAGTGGCAAAGCATCTCCTTCTCCCGGCTTTGGATGTTCATGAATAGATCGTTCCCGTGTTTGATCACCGTGATCCGGTATTTTTCGCCGGGCAGAAATAATCCTGTCCGGAAATAATCGGGAACCAGGTCGGTCCCCCGAAGTCCCGCTCCGGTTTCGGGCAGGTATCTCCGGGCACGGATGTAATCGTTCCCTTTTTCGGCGTTTGTATTTTCGAATGCTGCATAAGAGATATGCAGCAGGTTCATATGGTTAAAATAGATCCTCATGGCAGGGATCTCCCTCTTATCAGACCATTTCATGAGGTCTTCCGGGTATCCTTCAGCTCCGCTGCCCGTCGCCAGGAGATACAGGATATTCACATACCGGGTAGCGCTATCGAGCCGGGTATACTCATATTCGATCCGGATATCTCCATGGAATGCTTGCTTTGTCCACAGAACAGTATGACTGGCGTCTTCAGCCGGCACCGGGCCGGCAAAAAACTCCATTCCTTTACTGGTATTCAGGACTTTTGCCTTTTCTCCATCGAGAAACCAACCCTTTTTCCAGTCCCCCGTACCAGGATCTTTAAAACCCGGCTGCCAATCCAGCCGTGTTAGTTCCTTAAATGCTTCCATATTCCTGCATTCATCCGCAGTGTCAGGAGGAGTGCCGGAAACCAGGCCTGTGGAGGAGTGACCCAGCAGGAAAATCCTGCTTTCCCAGGGACCCAGTCCAAGATTAAAGGTAAGGCCCTTCTTTCCCTGATCGAAATCAACCAGGCGTTGTACCTCCCCGGAAAACGGATCCAGGATCTCAATATCTCCTGTACCTTCGAGCGTGGCACGGCAGTTCAAATCGGCTTCGCTTTCATTGAAAAGGAAGTACAGTTCTGCATCATCGAGCCTGCGATGGACGTATTTTATTGACCCTGATGCAGGCTCAAGTATTACATCCCGGTCCGGCAGAATCTCAAGGATCCGGGGGGTTAATTCGATGGAATGTTCAAGGGTGGCCTTTCCATGAAAGGCAAATGGTCCTGCCTTGGTAAATACGGAATCATATAGCTGGCCCGGTTCACGGCCTATAAACAACACCCTTCCACCGGAACCGGAAAATGATTCAAGACATTCAACCGCCGCGCGTGACATCACGCTGGCTCCGGGTACGATCACCGCCTCATAGGACTGCCCGCTTCGATTTACCAATTTTCCTTCCGACCGGATCAGTCCCCCCGAAAGACTGTATTCATCAATAAAATCAAAATCCCGTTGGTGCTCCAGCAACTGCCTGGCGATTTCCCAGGTAATTTCATTTGCTTTATCATCGCCCAGCCACATGCTCGGTGTGGGCATGTAAAGAGCAATGCGTGCAGTTGGACGGCCCTGTGAAAGCAGCCAGGAGACCCTGCTGGTGTACTGCATCAGGGAGGGAAATGAGTCTGATGCCATCCAGCCCATTGGCCGGCCTCTTCCTTCGGCCGATGATCCGAAGAACATGATCTCAAACAGGTTGATTCCCCGGGCAAACTGATGATCCAGCACCCATTTGCCCTGTTGAACATTCGGGTGGATGCGGTAGGCTGCAAAGCTTTCGCTCATGGCCCTGGGCCTTCCGTTAAGGTGTGCGGCAGAAGAAGCAAGCTTCGGGAAATCCGCCACCCTGTCCATCCATATCTGGTTCCAGATGGCATCGACCCCCGGGATCTGGACATGTCTCATATTCCTGAAATAATCGCCGCCTGATCGAACCAGTTCCATCATCTTATCCTCATGATTCATGTGAACCATGTACTCCACGTTATTTTCTTCACACCAATCGGCCTGTACCCGGAAAAAATTCTCCCCGAAAAGGGCAGACCAGACGTCCCAGTAATCAGCCCGGGCCATGCGCATATCCCGGTCTGGTTCCGGGAGGTAGAAGGTGGCAATATAAGGCCTGATATCGTAGCCTTTCCGTGCAAGGAATTCTTCGGTTATAGAAGGGGTCCACGGTATGAAGCCATAGTCGGGCTCATCTCCGCGGAAACCCATCAGGGTTTTCCCAAACTCATTCTCAAGGTGACGTTTATAGCCTTCATGGGTGAACGCTATGAACTGCCTTGTTGCCTCAGGATTCAGGTAATCACAGAGGGAATTTACCGTATCCTTTCCACCGGTCGGATTGTTTGCTGCCCGGGTAACGGATGTCCGGAAACGATGACGGACAATCAGGATCACCCAGCCGCTGTCCGGTGCCGTCCACTCCAATCTGCCTTCACTGACATCCAAAATGTTACAGGAAGACGTTCCCCTCTGGAATGCCGCCGCACTCAAAATATCACCCGGAAGCTCAATGTCCAGGACCTCTCCGCTTGCAGGCCTGATACGCCGCGCCACTTCGAGTCCCTGCATCCTGAGATCCGGGCGTTCGGTGCTGAATTTCCCCCCGGCAAAACCACTGGGGTACTTCCCCTCATCAATCAGCCAGACACGCATACCACGCTGTTTTGCCTCTCTGACCGCAAGGGAGACCGTGTTGAACCACCCTTCGGACAGGTAAGGGTCCTTCATCCTGTATCCTGCCTCAATGATCACCGCGGGGAAACCAAGCGAACGGATCATATCGAGATCACGCTTGATGACCGTTTCATCCATGGTCCCATTGCAGCCCCATACAAGATTCGGTCCATACTCTGGAGGAGGGGATCTAAACCCTGCCCTTACCTCTTCAGCGGTGGGCACGGAGATCAGCTGCCATGACTGCTGGGCGGAAGAAAAAGGAACCAGGGACAACTGAATCATCATGATGGCAGGAAACAGGCGATGTTTGAACATGTTGTTTAATTTGGCAGTACGGTTCAACAGTAAGTTAAATTTAATGAAAAAGGCAGTCCGATAAAAACTGAACTGTCTCCTTTTCATTGTACTAACATTCTTCCAGGTTGCATTCAATCCGATGTCTTGATTGACGCCCACTTACCGGCCGTTTCAATTCCCTGTCCTCACCGTCTCTGCCAATCAGGCCTGGGCTCCGGTTCCGGGACTTCGGTGGGCAGCTTATCCGCACACATTTCGAGCACTTCTATGGCAATAAGGGAGGACTGTGCGGTGCCGTTGGTGCTTACCCACGGCAGTTCATCAACCGGGTTCAGGACATCCGGCCCTTTGATCTCTTCCGGCTCGAGGGGAAGGAGTCTCCCCCTGCCCAGGATCCTGTTTACCGCCGGTTTCACGAATGCCTCATTGCCCGTCTTCATATAAACATAGGCTGCAAGCCGGTCAGGACGTGCATACGATCCGTCTTCTCCCTCCCCGCCTGTTTCCATATCCTTTTTGATTACTTCTCTGGGTGCATTGTAAAGCCTGCAGTACTGCAGCCATGCCTTTTGCCAGCCTGGATGATCGATCAGCTCATTCAGTTCAAATACCACTTCGGCCCCTCCCTGGATCGTGGTGAGGTTATAGGTGCCATACGGATCGTCCGTAAGGGTATACAATTTATTTGTCGCCGGATCGTACCCGAACAGGTTATCGGGACCTGAAAGGAATCCGTAAGGCATGGCGGCAATACAATCCATGCCGGCATAGATCTTGTCTCGGTATTTGGTATTCCCTGTCCGTTCCCATTCGGTCATCCAGTTGCTGATGGCGGCCAGCCAGTCCGGTCCCCCCCTGGCACGTGCCGGGTACTTCTTCTGGTCTTCGGTGATGGGCGAAGCAAGTCTCATGGGATCGACTTCAAGAAGTTTCAGGTCAGCATCCGCGACCTGGTGCATGGCATCGCCGGTCCGTTCATCACAGGTAAGGTAATAATAGAACCTCCGGAATGAAGCCTGGCTTATTCTCAGCTCCTTGGCACCGCAGCCCCAATGGCGGACGTTATGCCGGGAACCCAGTCCCGCAAAACGGCCCATGTGGTAGCAGTCCACTTCGGTGGTATGCCGTGTCATCGCCTCTGCCATCCGGAAAATATCTTCCCTGCCGGTTCGTAAAAAACTGTACCAGAGCCAGGCATCCGTTCCAAGTTCTGTATTATCCCAGGCCATTCCTCCCAGGTCATACCTCCAAACATGGCGGGTACGGTCATAGGAGTGCATCACATCCCCGTAATCCCAGAATCCATACCAGTTGCGCTGGTCGACGGATTTGAGGTAATACTCCAGGTAACTGTCCAGCCTTTCTTCGATGGTCTTTTTAAACGGAGTGCTGCGGTCCGGCAAGCTCCATATGCCAAAGGCACCTGCATCATGAAGGTATTCAGGTGAACAGACCAGAAGTGCAGCCCCGCTGGCAGAGCGGCCCTGGCTTATGGTTTCCTGTTTGTCCGGCAGGGTGGCGGACGGAAACAGGGTAAGAACGCTGGTTCTTGCAACGCCGTAAGGCGTGCTGAAACCGGGTTGAACATCTTCATACACTTCTTCAAGTCCATGTCCCCAGTCCAGCGTATCGTAATGCCTCATGTCCATCAGGGGACCCTCCGGTGACCACAGCCATGCTTTGACAAGGGCTTCGTCCTGTTCAGCATTAAGAACCTCGAGGGAAGAGGGATAGGACTGCCAGAAATCCTTCACCCCTATGGCGAGTCCGCCGCTTACATCTCCTGCAAACACAAGTCCCGTCGCCCGCTTGCCGGCACCTGCCGGCAGCCAGCAACTTTCGGCACTGGTTCGCTTGTCAACGATGAATCCGTCTGCGTTGGGTTGAACCAGGCGAAATCCGGTCCATACCGCCCAGTGATCGAGCAGGTCCTGTCCCCTGGCATTTATTTTTCCCCTGTCTGGCATCCGCTTCCCGGCGATCTGGTCCGGGTACAGGTCACGTTGCTCACCAAACGATACGGACCTTCCTCCCCTTCCGATCATGGGCTGGATGGGCTCGGCCCAGAGGCCGTCATCTTCGCCCGGGAACCGGACGTGCCGGTTGTGGATCTCCTCACGCATGGGCACGGAAAAAACAATCCCGAGTCCCTTTATAAAGTCCGCATGCTCATCGCCGTCGTATATCACGGTATGGACCATGCGGATGGATGAGTTACCCGCATAGAAATAAAGCCGCACGGAGAATGGAAGCCATTCCCTCGTCCCGGCCATTGATTTATGTACCCCGTCGATCTTAATGACTGCCCGCACGGGACCAGCCTGTTCTATGGTTACCTCCCGGACATCACTTCTGAATTCCTCCACCTGGTTGGTAGTAAGACCTGCACCCTTTGTTGTCCTCTCCAGGCTGCACTCAAGGTGTCCGTCGCGGGCTACGGATTTCCCGTCAACCTGGATTTCACTGACCAGGTTGCTTCCCATCCGGGGAACCCGGCAGGTAAGCGCACCGGTATTGATCTCAAGCCCTTCATCCGTCTCATTGATCCTGACGGCCTGTCGGGTCGCTTTGCCTTTGCCCGGGGAAAGCTTCAGGGGACCGGTTTGCTGTGGGCCTGCAACCGTGGCGCATCCCAGCCATTTGATGGATCCGTCGGGCCAGTAAGCAAGCGGCCAGGTTTGCAGGGGCATGGATTCTCCATCGGCTGAGGTAAGTACAAATGCCTGGTCTTTCGACAGGCTTCCCCGGGTCCATGGCACACCCCAGCTGATGCCCTGTTCAAGCAGCGGGGGATGATTACCGAGCCAGTTGATAAGAACCGCCCCGGAGGGACCGGCAGCCGCCATTTTGCCGTGCAATGACATCAGAACGACCGGGAACAGAAGAAACAGCGCTTTCAAACTCCGGGAATGGTGCGGGAACGCGATGTTACGATCAATAGACTGATCCGATTTCATTTATTCAATATTAATTTGTTATTTGGTTGTGCGTATATCCTTATCAGCCAGGAATTTGTTCAGAGGACAATCCCCCAGCATCCGCAGTCCTTCCACCACTGCCCCGGCATTAATCCGGGCACCGGCCAGGTTGGTGTGGGTGTGGTCGGTAAGGAATAATTCGGAACTGACCTTTTCCGGTCCCATTTCATCGTATTTTGCGGCTATGATCCCGTTCAGGTCGATGAAAAACGCACCTTCTGCCTGTGCCGCCTCAAGGGCCCACTTACCATAATCTTCCGATGCCCTGATGACCTTCCCATTCTCTGTCCACATGTTCCTCGGGATGGGGGAAAGGACGATTGGGATGCCGCCGGCAGCCTTTGTCTCGGCAACGTATTTACGCATGTACCAGCCGTAGGTATGAACGGTTTCAAGGCTGCTGTCGCGTTCCATCACGACCTGCTCGGTTTCTTCTCCAGTCCCTTTCAGGGTTCCCCTGGCCCTCCCGGTATTCAGGGATCCCCCGTCGTTATGGCCGAATTGCATCAGGACGAAATCACCCGGTGACATCTCATCGAGGATCTTCTGCCAGCGCCCCTCGGTCTGAAAAGTGCGGCTGCTCCTTCCCCCGATGGCATGGTTTACGACCGTGATCCTCGAGGTATCGAAATGTTCGGCCAGGAAATCCCCCCAGCCCCAGAGCCCGTCACGGCCGTCCCCCTGTCCGTTCCTGACGGTGGAATCGCCGATGATGTAAAGGGTCGGTTTCATGGGCCGTTCCTTTACACAGGCAAAGGCCAGGATTGTTGCGAGGATAATTAAAAAAGATCTGATTCGTAACATGATAATTAGGTGTAATTGGGTTTACTCTAAAGTCAGTATTTCCCTGACGGCTGTTTCTCCGATATCCACATCGGGAACGGAGAGGCAGAGCCGCGTGCTGAACCCGTGCACGTCCTTAAGCCGGAAAGCAGTCCGCCCGGCTTCGGCCGGGATTTTGACATTCAGAAAGCGCGCTTCCTCCACATCCTCCAGGATAAAAGCGGGACGGGGATCCTCCTGCTCAAGTTTCAGTTCCACGTTGCTCATCTCGATCCCTTTTACATGGCGGATGAAGAATCCATACGCGGGGATCTCCCCGAACATCCTTGGATCGGGATAGCCGTCCTCGTTTTCCGGGACTGTACCCTGAGCCTGTTCCGCGGGAGCTCCCCCGCAGACCAGGATCTGGATGTTGCTGAGTTTCACATCCTCCACCTCGTGCCCGGGGATCCCCATGATCAGGGAGGCATAGCGTGGGTTGGCATTGTATACCGTTACATTGCTGATATTCACCCGGCGGAGCCTGCCGACGGGCACGTCTTCGGGTCCCCGCATCCTGCTTCCCAGACGGATGAAGATGGGCGAGTTTACGATGTCGCTCATGCTCAGGTTGGAAATGTTTATGTCTTCGAGGATCCCGCCGTCGACCGTTTCCAGGGCGAGTCCCCTGCAGTGGTCAAAGACACAGTTGCTGATGGTGATATTCCGGAATCCCCCGTTTGATTCGGTACCCAGTTTTATCCTTCCTGTTACGCCTCCGCGGTCCGGCGCCTGGTCCCGGGTTTTTTTGAAAGTACCGTCGAGGAAACTGCCCGGATCGTACCCGCTGACCTGGCAGTTGGTGATGCTCAGGTTTTCCGTCACCCGGGCATAGCCCAGGGCAAATGAACTTTTCAGAACGATGGCATCGTCATTAGGGGTATTGACGCTGCAGTTTGAGATCCGGACATTCCTGCAGCAGTCGATGTTGATCCCGTCCCGGTTGCTGTCGATCTTCAGGTTGTCAACGGTCAGGTTGTCCACTGCCGTGGCAAGTATGCAGAAATGTCCGCACAACAGGAAGGAAACGTCGCGGATAATCACGTTCCGGCAATTTTTCAGCGCAACAGCCTTGTTCCCCAGGCCCGGGGTCCTATTCCCTCCCCGTATCAGTCCCGCGCCATGAATGAGCCCGGGACCCAGGATGGACACGTTCTCAAGGTTTTCCCCCCATATCAGGCTGTTGTGCCAATGGCTGTGTCCGAAATCCTGGTACCTCAGGGAATCCCCCCAGATGTTCGGTTCCGGGGGATCATAACCCCCTTCCGACTCCGAAGGTTCATCTGCAAGCAGGATGGCTCCTGCGTCAAGATAGAGGGAAATATTGCTTTTCAGGTGGATGGAGAAAGATAGATAGATTCCGGCCGGGAACCAGACCGTCCCCCCGCCATTGACGGAAGCTGCCAAGATCGCCTCATTTATGGCCCTGGTGTCGGGCTGTTGTCCGTCGCCACGGGCACCGAAATCCTTCACATTGTAAACCGGGATGGCTTTCCCGTTACGGGTCGAATCCCAGGAAGTGTGACCCCCTCTGTGCACAGTGCATCCTGCGCCAGCCAGAAGGATCGCCCCCGAAAAAAGGGCCAGGAGTTTTAGATTATTATTTACAGGCATACGGTCAGTATTTATACAAGTTAATATTAAACCTCAGGTTTCTGGTCGGTACCGGTCACATACGATTCCGGCACCATGTTCCAGTCGTCTGTATTCCCGTAAATTCTGGGGATCATATTTGCAGGGAACTGGAAGACCGGGTAAATGGTATCCTTCTCCACCTCGATGGTAAGCCCTGAGAGGTCTATATCTTCCACATTTTCAAGTTTAAAACCCGTTTATGCCCTGATCCGGCAAAGATGCATCGCCAGTGACTGGATTCAGGAAACCTTATTCGTAGCGATAGAGTATTACCCGCTGTATGTTCCTGTCTTCACCCGAAAACCGGATGCCGGTCCCGGTCATGTCGATGGCTGCCAGTTTTGCCAGGTCATAATCCAGCATGATGGCATCCCCGTTCAGCCTGCGCCCGGGTATCCAGGTACCTTTTTCGAACTTCCCCTCATCGACGCGGAGCAGGGCGGCTACAGGGGGACCGGGAGTGGCCGGTGAGAAGGATACCTGGACATCCCTGCCTGTCAGGATAAACTCGTCCGGAGCGAGGGTAATGACGAGGGCGTAACCCTGGTCGGGGACAAAGTCTGACCTCCGGGTCTTTCGCAGTTCAAAATGCAGGTTGAAATCGCCGGCTTTTAACACCTCTTCCGGGTTTTCCTTCCCTTTCAGCAAAACCGCGTTAATGGTCCCCTTTTGCTGTGCCTCCAGGATCAGCGGGGCCATCCCCTCAAGAAGCCGGTAGGCCCGTGGAATGGGACCGTTGACCGGGTCAGTGACCCTTCCCTCGATCCCGAAGGGTGAATACCCGATGGCATGGCACCTTCCGATGGCATAGAACAGTTGTCCAACCCCCTGGTCCCCTGCCCTTGATTCCGGAATGAACAGGGCATTATCCGAACGGGTGTAAAGGGCACATATCTCCGCAAAGTTGGGCAGGTAGATGTCCGGGCAGAGCAGGTCCAAATGGGGTGCCCCTGCCCTCCACAGGTCAAGCACATGGGCCTGTGGACCGCCGGAGGGGTAATCCCCGGGAATCCTGTCCTCCGGTTGAACGATCCATGCATTCACGAACATCGGGATGTCGTATTCCTGCTTGGCCTGCTGGGCCAGGTAATCAAGGTACCTGGCATAGTTCCAGGCCATGAAGATCTCATCTGTCCGGGTGCTTTTACCAAAGACCTCTTCCCAGGTGCCGGAATCCTTATAGCCCGTCCGTGACCAAACCTCAAGCAGTTCGGGAAGGAGCCCGGATCTGTTATCCTGAAGGTATTGCATCAGTTCCCGGGGGACAGGGGACTGAAAAGCGGCGTTGCCGGCTTCGGAAAAATCCCTCGTCGCCCCGAGTATCCCCACCTCATTCTGTACCTGTATCATGATTACGGTACGATCGATCGAGTCGACTTCCTTCACATGCTTCATCACAGCAGCGAAGGCACGTGCATCGGCTTTTATGGTTTCAGTGCCAAGGCTCGAAAGGATCTCCAGGCTCTTCCCTTCCCTGGTTTTTACCCTGGGGAAGCGGACATAGTCCGTTTTGACCCAGGCGGGCATGTAGTGGGACTGCCCGTTCTTCCAGGCACCGAACCAGAGGAGCACAAGGCGCAGATTATGGCCCCTGGCATCCTCAAGCAGGCCGTCAACAAGGGAGAAATCGTATTTCCCTTCCTCAGGTTCAACAAGTGACCATTCCACTACCGTGAGGACCGTGTTCAGGTTCATGGAATCGAGCCTGGGCCAGATCGGCTTCATGTATTCCCTGCTCGAGGAACTGGAATTATGCAGTTCGCCGGCCAGCACAAGGAAGGGCTGTCCATCCACGATCAGCTGGGTGGCTTCTCCTATTTTTTCAAGGTGGGGGATTGGTTTTTCTGCAGGCCCCGGTCCCGTGCACCCGCTTGGCAGGATCAGGGAAAGGGCTGCTGCGCATGCGGACGAAAATAGATGCCTGTTCATAATTTATCGATTTTTAATGGTCATTTCCGCCAGATAAGAGAGGATTTCCCCGGTCAGGGAAGGATCCCGAAATTGAAATAGAGCGTATGGGTGAAGGTCCCGTCAAGCTGGTTCGGTTCGCCCTGGGGACCGGTACTCCTGGCGCTAGCGTTAAGACGTGTGCTCATTTTAGTCCCCACCGGGGAAATGGCATCCATAAACGATATGTCACCCGGAGGCAGGTCCGGGCTCAGGGTTGGTTCCGGGAAGGCATAGAACTCAAACAGGCGCACGAAAAGATCTTTATCGGGGCAGGCCACCAGGATCTTCCCATCGAGGGTGTTCAGCTCCATCCAGCTGACATCGGCATAATAGCCTTTGAATTCGGGGAAATTCCATGGGTACATTCCCGCCATGGTATTGTTGTATTCCTTCTCCCATACATCGATCGTTCCGCCTGTCATCCTGTTCTTCCACACCCGGTAAGGACCCTCACCCAGCCAGCGGGCCGAGATAACGTTCCCTTCCTCGAAATCAAACGATATGCCTGCAAAATCGTAAAGTCCCGCCAGGGAGTATGTGTACTGCATCTCCACCCATCCGCCCGGATGCATGGTCCACCGGACCTGCCCCAGGTCTCCGCTGTAAGTGATTTCGACGGTATATTTTTTACCGTCCCGGAAATGCCGAATGTTTTTCAGGCTTGATGAACCGGAACAGAGTTGCGGTCCCCCTCCGAAAGAGGTCAACCGGTTGCGGTTGTTCCTGACTGCTGCAAGCTCACCGGTAATTTTACTGATCGAGATGAAAATATCGTTGGATAAAAGGCTGATGAGGCTGTCTGTCTCAGTGGCCTCCACCTCCGGCGGTTCCTCCGGTTCCAGGCAGGCGGGCAGCCATGCCAGCGGATCCCCGGTCCTCCAGGTCCATTCCATGACTTCCTTCCCGTGTGGATCGATGGCCGTCAGCCTCAGGGCCCCGGATGCTTTCCAGTCCCCCGGAAGCTGCAATTGAATTTTGCCTTTCATGCCGGGAGCTACAGACGGTCCTTCCTGCATTCCCGTTCTCAGGATCCTGTGCCCGGAGAGATCCTCTGATGGCGCGGGAAATTCAACCAGCTCCCAGCGAAAGTTGCAACGGTCCAGGCTGGTAAAAAAGTAGCGGTTTTCGATGGGGAGTCCCCCGTCAAAATCCCCGGGCAGTTCATCGAGGCCGATGATCACCGGTGAGAAGATCTCCCGTATGGCATAGAAACTTCCCTCCTTTTCCCGGTGGGGACCCAGAACCCCGTCCGGTGCATTGACAAGGTTCACGTCTATGGCCATGCCCCGGTCCGTGCGGACGACGCCTTCGTCCAGCAGTGCCCAGATAAAGCCGCCCCCGGACATGGGCGAAGCATACATCAGTTCCCAGTAGTCCCGGAGCCCGGCACCGCCGCCCCCGTCGTTCTGTGCGTGGAGGAACTCCGAGGTCATGTAGATAAGCGTATCCTGCAGGATATGTTCGGTACTCTGGTAACTTTCATAATGGTTGGTCTCGATCCCGTTAAAATCATTCCCCGGCCGGTGGTGGCAATGGATCACCTTGCGCCCGCTCGGATCGTGCATCGTAAAGTCATCGTCGAGTTCCTTGTTGGTCCCCCCTTCGTTCCCGTTGCTCCAGAAAATGACCGAGGGATGGTTCCGGTCGCGCAGCACCATTTCCCTGACGAGTTTTTCCCCTGTTTCCGTGCTGTATGCGTTCTGCCAGCCGGCAAGTTCGTCCAGGACATACAGGCCGAGTGAATCACAGAGTTCCAGGAAGGACCTGTCGGGGGGATAATGCGAACACCTCACCGCATTCATGTTCATTTCCTTCATCAGGGTAATATCCATCAGGTCGATCCCCCGGTTCAGGGTCCGGCCGGTTTCCGGCCAGAAAGCGTGGCGGTTGATCCCTTTCATCTTAATCTTCACCCCGTTCAGGTAGATCCCGTCCCCGTGCCGGATCTCCAGGGTCCGGAACCCGAATTTTTCATCCGTGCTGTACAGGATCTCATTCCCCATTTTGAGGCTGAACCTCGCCGTGTAAAGGTTGGGCGATTCGGCAGTCCAGAGAAGCGGATCTTTCAGGCCTGTACTGAGTCCAACCTGGCTGATACCGTGTTCCTGCGGTCTGCTTCCGGGAGCCTCCGGTCCGGCCGCGGGTCCTTCCTGCCTGGCCCCGGGTCCCGCCTGTTCACTACCGCCGCCTATATCCGCCGTGCAGCTTCCGGCCGTTCCTCCCGATGCATCCAGGATCACCGCTTCGATCTGCATGCCGGGTTCGGCGCCTGAAACATCCACAAGGGCATGGAAGCTTCCATCCGCCAGTCCCCATACCGCCACCCCGGAGATGTGCTGCACGGGAAAGGCTTCCAGGTAGACGGGGCGGAATATTCCCCCGAATATCCAGTAATCGGCATAGCGTTCGGCCCGGTTCACCGAGTTATCGGTTGACATCTTGCTAACGGTCACTTCAAGAAGGTTTTCCTCTCCGTATTTAAGCAGGCCGGAGATATCATAGCTGAAACGGTAAAAGGATCCCTGATGGATCTCCCCGGCCGGCCGGCCATTGATCTTCACCTCGGTATCGGTCATGGAACCCTCGAATACGATGTTCACCTTCCGGCCGCTCCAGGAAGCGGGCACAGTGAACGCATGCCTGTACATGCCTTTTTCATCGGCAAAACGGAATTTCCTCCCGTAGGTCACGTAATCGCGCCCGTAATTGTAGCTGCCGAATCCCTGCTGTTCCCAGCAGGAAGGCATCTCTATGCTGGTCCACGTTCCGCTCCGGCGGCCCCCGGTGCAGAAAAACTCCCAGTTTACGGTGTGTTCATTATCGGTCCCGGAAAGGTACCGGACTTCCCTTCCTGGAAGGCTTGCGGCTGTATGACCGGTGGATGCCGGCAGAACGGACAATACGCCCGATAATAAAATCAGGAATGATCTCATAATTCCAGGTTTAAGATGTATTCGGTTACATCTGGTTCATTTTTTTTCAAGCAACCCGTCAAACAGCAGGATTTCTCCTTTTTGCGTGGATACGCCGCTGACCAGCCTGTCCCCGTAACGGATGTTACAGGGATTGCCGAGGTCTGACCGTATCCGGGCCTCTTTCAGTTTCCCCTTTTCCCATTCGATGTCGACCTCGAAACCACCCCGGGCACAAAGGCCGTATACGTGCCCGTCCGGCCATGCTTTGGGTAGGGCGGGAAGCAGGTGGATCTCGCCGGCATGGCTCTGAAGGAGCATTTCCGTGATGCCTGCCGTGGCGCCGAAATTGCCGTCTATCTGGAAGGGGGGATGGGTGTCGAGCAGGTTAGGAAGGGTTGATTTCCTGAGCAGTGCCAGGATGTTTTCGTGTGCCGCTTCCCCGTCCTGCAACCTGGCGTAAAAGTTGATGATCCATGCCCTGCTCCAGCCCGTATGTCCCCCTCCATGCGCAAGCCGGGTCTCAATGGTTTTACGGGCGGCCTCCATGAGCTGGGGACTGTTCTGCCAGGTGATCTGCCTTCCGGGATGCATGCCGAAAAGATGCGACATGTGCCGGTGCCCGGGATCCGCCTCCGCATATTCCTTCCTCCATTCCAGCAGCCTTCCGTCAGAACCTATCCGGACCGGGGCCAGGGAATCCAGGACGGACTGCATTTCTTCCCTCCAGTCTTCATCCCTGCAAAGGATGCGCCCTGCCTCCAGGGTACTGGTCAGCAGGTCCCATATGATCTCTTGGTCCATAGTGGGTCCCATGTCTATGGAGGCGGGTGAACCTTCGGGAGTGATGAACCTGTTTTCAGGCGAAATGGAGGGACCGGAAACCAGGTAGCCGGTCTCCGGGTCCTTTACCAGCCAGTCGGTACAGAATTCCGAAGCCTCCTTCATGATGGGGTAGGCAAAGGTATCCAGGTATTCCCTGTCCCCCGTGAACAGGTAATGCTCCCAGAGATGCTGGCAGCTCCAGGCGATTCCCATGGGCCAGAGGCCGTAGCGTATGGCCCCGGTGGGTTCGGTAAAATGCCAGACATCGGTGGTATAATGCGCCGTGATCCCCCTGCACCCGTAAACCTCACTCGCTGTTTTGCGCCCGTCCGGCCTCAGTTCATCGATGAATTTCAGGAAAGGTTCGTGAAGCTCGGAAAGGTTGGTGATCTCGGCCGGCCAGTAATTCATCTGGATGTTGATGTTTATGTGGTAATCCGAGCTCCAGGGGGGATGGAGGCCGTCCGCCCATATCCCCTGCAGGTTTGCCGGCAGGCATCCGGGACGGGAACTGCTGATCAGCAGATAGCGGCCGAACTGGTAATAAAGCTCCACCAGCTGGGGATCCACGTTGCCGTTTTTCATCGCTTCGATCCTGGAATCCGTAGGGAAATAAACCGCATCGGTTTTCCCGAGGTCCAGTTCCACGCGTTTAAAGTAGTGCTGGTAATCGGCCACATGGTCCCGGTAAAGATCTTCGTAAGACCTGGCCGAAGCGGCATCCAGCTGCTGCCGGGTGATTGCCAGGGGGTCCCCTCCCCTGTAATCCGTTGCTGCAACCAGCAGGAGGGTTGCAGCGTCTGCATCTTTTACCACAAGGCTGTCCCCCGAAACCCTCAGGCTCCCTCCTTCCGGTATGACTTTCAGCCTTGAGACCATGAACACACCCGTTCCGCTGCCGACGTGTTCCGACAGGGTGATCTGGTCACCTTCCACGGCGATACTTGCAAGTCCCCCCGGACGGTTTAGCAGGACCGCGACATCCAGTCCCCCTTCCCTGTCACACTCCAGCCGGACCACCAGTACCTGGTCCATGGCGCTGGAGAAGACTTTGCGGTTGAAACGGGACCTGCCCCCGACGAAGGAAACCCCGGCAACGGCTTTCCCGATATCCAGCTCACGGCGGTATTCCGAAACACCCCTAAAATGCGGAAAGAACAGCCAGAGGTCCCCCAGGGTCTGGTAAGTGTGCCGCGCAGACGGGTCCTTGCGGCCCATGATACCGCTCTGGGCCAGCTTTTCCGCTTCGGAGTATCTGCCCTCGAACAGAAGTTTTCGTACTTCTTTCAGGGCTTCGATGGATTGCGGATTATGGTAGTCCTCCACTTCGCCCGTCCATACGGTTTCCTCGTTTAGTTGCAGGCGTTCGGTTTCAATCCCCCCGAAGACCATTGCACCCAGCCTCCCGTTCCCGACGGGAAGGGCATTTTCCCAGTTATCGGCCGGGCGGGTAAACCACATCCGCAGGTCATCCCCGGGTGTATCTTCCCCGGAGGATGCAGTGCCTGCCGATATGAACAGCAGGCAGGAAACCGCGAAGGGGATGAATACATTCGTTGATATTTTTTTAACTGGATCCATTTCAGATTGTTAGTTGAACGCAATTCAGAGGGCACGGAAACCCGATATCTGCAGCAATTTCCGGTTATTGTTTCGGGTAAACCTGTACGGCACTGTCGTTGGCATTGATCCTGAAATTCCTGGTCATCCTCAGCACCTCCGATCCGGCCAGCATGACCGGACCATAGCCGTGGGCGGCATAGACGTTGACCGGGCGGTAGTAATAAAATGCAGGGTCAAATCCCATTCCCGTCCCCACGCAGGTACCCTCCACCTGTCCCGTTTCATTGATCTTTGTTGAAACTGCGTTCCAGGCCAGGTTGACCATGGGCCCGTAGGCCTGGGGATCGATCCACCCTCGGTTGATCGCCCTGGCAATTGAATAGGTATAGATTGCGGTAGCCGAAGTCTCCAGGTAGGAATCAGGACGGTCGAGCAATTGATGCCAGAATCCCTGTCCGGACTGACATGCCGCCAGTCCCGCTACATGAGCCCGCAGGATCTGCAGGACATCTTCACGTCCCGGATGGTCTTCCGGCAGCACATCCAGTAATTCGACAATGGCCATCAGGGCCCATCCGTTCGCCCGGGCCCAGTGGAAGCGGGGATGCGGTTCCATGCCCTGCACCCAGCCGTGTATGAACAATTCCTTCTCCGGGATGAACATCCTTTCGGAAAATTGCAGGACCTGTTTCACGGCATCATCGAAATACTTGTTTTCCCCTGTCAGTTTCCCCATCTGGGCAAGGGCGGGGACGCTCATGAACAGGTCATCGAGCCAGAGCGTGCCGGGCAGGGGCCGGTTTCTTGCCAGGGTCCCGTCCTCCAGGCGGTATTGTCCCGTACTTATGTAATCGATGTAGTTGTCGACCATGGGCCTCAGGTTTGCATCGGATCCGCTGCGAATGGTCTTGATCATGGCCGCACACATGGACCCTGCATCGTCCAGTGCACGCGGCTGGACGATGGAACGGAAGAAATATTCCCTGGTCAGTCCCTCTTCCACCAGGGACCTGTATACCGGGATGACGTCTGCAATGAACTGCATCCGACGGGTAGTATAGTCGGTAAATGCCTCATCGCCGGTGACTTCGCCGGCCAGGAGCATCCCTGCGTACAAAACGCCCCATTCGTAACTGACCAGCCTGAAGTCTCCCCGTGCCAGGCGGGCTGCCGTATCGGCCGGGGCCGTTGCCGGAATCTCGTTTCCAGTATTCCGGTCGACCAGTCCCACGGGACTTGCAACCTCCAGGTACTTCAGCACCCGGTTCAGGGTTCCGATGATCTCAGTTTCATCCATCACCCCATATGGAACCGGGTAATCCGGCTGCAGCATGTGCAGGGGGGTGGTGGAATCGGTTGTTGCGGCAGGCTTATCCGCTGCCGGTGTGCAGGACAGGATGCCTGCAAGAAGCACAAAACTTAAAAATTTTTCAATCATGATCGATGGTTTATCTGGTTAAATTATTTTCCTGACCCGAAGGATCTTCCTGGCCCGGAAGCGTTCCCTGATGCAATGGTCAGCAGGACGAGAATTATTAACAGGATCCTGTTATTCATGATTTCATCGCATTGCCGGTTCATTCCGCCTGCCCGCCTGATAGACCCATGTCCGGTCCATAAGCGATGGTATAGACCGGGATGATGGTGGGAGGACCCGCAAGTCCCGATTTCATGACCTCCCATCCGGATGCGTCGAATGGCCGGTATTCAATGTTCACAAAGTTTATTTCGTTGAAGATCCTCCAGGGGATGCCTTTCCTGTCCATGTACCTGATCCGGTTTGCCATGAGGTTTGCCACTTCCACCTCGAGGATATTCTCCCCTTCCTTGAGGACGGATCCCACCCTGACCTGGAAGGGAACGCTCCACAGGATGCCCAGGTCATTACCGTTCAGCCTTACCCGGGCGCTTTCATAAACCCTTCCCAGGTCAAGCACATAGTCATCGGCGGTCAGCTCCGGCATGCTGAAATGCAGGGTATAAACCGCGGTACCGGAGAAATTCATCGCTGCCGAATCCCCCAGTTCCGTCCACGGCACCGGCATGTCCAGTCCCCTGGAAGCCGGCAGGGCAGGTCCCCCTGAATTAAAGGCAAGTTCCCAGCTTCCATTCAGTTCAACGGGTTCCTTCCTGGCCTTTTCGTATACCCATTCATCCGCCCTGGAGGCACGGGAGTTAAATGTCCTGAGAAATGCCGATTCCCCGGACTGAAGCTGCACCCTTACCCGGACCTGGCCGTCGGCCTGTTCCGTAAATGCTTTTCCGGACCTGCCGTCCTGCGGGTCCAGGATGAGGACGGATTCCGCCTTTGTATCCAGGGGCACCATGGCGTCAATGGGCCCGGACGTATGGTTGACCAGGTAATAGTACTTCCCGTCAGCAAGTGCCCGACGGGTGAATTGCAATCCTGTTTCAACGATCTTCTCACCGGGTATTCCCGCATATTCCAGGGCCTTTCCCGGGTCTGCGCTTAACAGGATCCTGCCATTGCCCGTCCTGCATTCCCGTATGCCTTCCCCGGCATCGCTGAAGGAGAGTCCCTCCAGGAGGGACCGGAATGATTCCCTGCGTTTTTCAAGGTCCGGCAGACCGGGCACGTCTCCCGGCATTCCCTCGAAGACAACAATGCCGCCTTTTTCTGCCAGGGTAATCGCCTTTTCCAGGGTTTCCATCGGTATGAAACGGCATGCGGGGATCACAAGGGCCTTATAGTCCACCGTGCCGCCTGCGGATGTAAGTCCACCGTCCCCCGCTTCCACCTGCTGCAGCAGGGCATCGGAAATGAAATCATAGGAATAGCCATGTCCGGTCATCTGTTCGATCCCCGGGTAATTCAGCCATTCAATGATGTTATGGACGGTCAGCTGCATTTCGAGTCCCTTTGGATTATGCCACAGGTCAAATACCGGCCAGTACACAAGGACCTCGTTATCCGGTTTCCCGGACTGGAGGATGGACTGGCAGCGTGCAATGTACTGGTTGAGACCCTTCAGGTGAGGCCAGAAGCTGTTGGACGGGGCAAAATTCACCGAAGCATAGAAAAGCCAGCCCGGCCACCGGGCATCGGATGGGGAATAGGCCGTACCGTGGTAGAACACGTGATTTATTCCCGCCAGGAAGGCTTCTTCCACTTCCGGTTTGCACTGGGAGAGTGCGACCTTGAAATGTTCCCCGAGCCAGGTGAACGTTTCGTTCGAAATCCTGGGCTTGTTCATAACGTGGGCGGCAGATGTCGCCAGCTTCAGCATCATGGGATTCGGCTCCACGTTCCGGGTATCGTCCTCGTTCACGGGAAGTCCCGGGATGTCAAAGGTCCGGTGCCCGAAGATCTCGCATTCGGGCATGTCCACCGCGGCATAAAGGTCGATGAGGTTCCCCGGCGATCCGTGCGCCTGGTTGCGGGACAGGCTTCCGTGGGCATGGATCCACTGCGTCCAGGGAACGGTGAAATGCTCGAGCAGGAGGTCCGACATGGTCTGCCTGTAATCGGATTTCAGGCGGGCCGTCTCGTCGTTCTCCTCTTCCGATATCAGCTCCCTGAGATGGTACTTCAGGTCGTATCCCCTTCTTGAAAGGAATTCATCGAAGAATCCGGGGGACCAGCTTGCGTTGTATACCTCGTAGCTGTCGTTGAAAAAGGAACGGACTCCCTTGTATCCCTTAAAGGCCCTGTCAAACCTGTCCAGGTAGACCTCCAGTGCGGCCTTTGAAAAATGGTCCATCGTGTAGCCTTCCCCCCCGGGGGCCGCCCGCTTTACCCGCTGCCTGGTCTTGCCGCAAAACGCGGCGTACAGCTCCCAGTTACCGGACTCCGGTTTCCAGTTGAGCGTACCGTCTTCCCCGACGTATTCAGTCAGGTCCAGGATACTGCCTTCTTCCGGGTACCCCATCAGGGCTTCCAGTTTTACGCCAAGCTCGAGCTGGCGGCTATCCCGGGGCAGGATCTTTTCCTCAAGGATTTGATTTCCCGAAAGGCTGTATTTCTGTACGATCAGCTTGCTGGCCGCATATTCGGGCGTAATTTGCGGTCCCCCGAACGGCCAGCCCGTCCCCAGGTTCATGTCCACACCCATATCATGTTCCCCCGCCTGCGAAACACTGGTTTTCAACATATCCATCCACTGCGGTGAAAGGAATTCAATGTAGTGGTCTTCACGTCCCTTCACACCGTATATCGGGGTTATTTCCACGCCCCCGAAGCCGGCCTCCGCATATTCAGCCATGAGCGAGGTGATGTTTTCCCGGTCCACGTCTGATCCCATCCACCACCAGCGGGTCCAGGGTTTTGTCTCCCGGGTGATTTCCGGCCAGGGACCTTTCTGCCCGGAGTTCTCCGTACAGGAAACGGAGGATAGCAGGGAGATGAGAACGATTATGAAATGATAACTGATTTTTTTCATGGGTATGGTTTATTGGTTGGTTTGATAATTTTCAGGCACAACCTATAAAGTTACTGACCTTTCCAATACAAGTCCATAAACAAAATACGAATTCTGTTGCACTATTTGGCACTGCTGGGTACCCTGTAGGTCTGGCTGCCGGTCCGGTTGCCATCCCGGTTGCCATTCGGGCGATTTTCCCCGGGCCCCGACCGGCTATTGATCTTTTAAATGCATTCCCATAGATTTGCGGTACCAAACCAAATAAAAATCAGAAATGAAAAACTTTCCATTTCACATTCTCCCGGGTATACTGATCCTGATCACAATGCCTGCATGCCTGAAACAGGAAAAAAGTGCCCTGGTAGAAAAACTTGAGGCCATCTTTTACGATCCTTCCTTTGCAAAAATCCCCGAACGGCGGTTCAGTGTAGCCGATTACGGGGCAGCCGGGGACGGGCAGACGCTCAATACCAGGTCCATACAGAAGGCCATCGATGCGGCTGCCGAAGCGGGCGGCGGGGTGGTCAGTTTCCCTGCCGGGGTATACCTTTCCGGTGCCCTCTTCGTAAAGTCAAACGTGGAGCTTCGCATCGACGAGGGAGTGGTGATACGGGCCATCCAGGACGACCGGGAATTCCCCGATGTATGGACCCGCGTGGCCGGGATAGAAATGTACTGGCCGGCGGGACTCATCAACATTTATGAACAGAAGAACGTGCGGATCACCGGGAAGGGCATCATCGACGGGAACGGTAAGTACTGGTGGGACAAATTCTGGGGAGATCCGCCTCTGAGCGGGGGGATGTGGACCAGATACAGCGCCCGGGGAGTACGCTGGGCCCTTGATTACGACTGCAGGAGGGTCCGCGCGGTGGTGGCCTACGGTTCGGAGGACGTGCTGATGAAGGATTTCACGGTCCAGCGTTCGGGATTCTGGACCGTTACGATGACCTATTGCAGCCGGGTGCATGTCGACGGGATAGTGATCCGAAATAACATCGGCGGTTTCGGTCCCAGTTCGGACGGCATCAACACCGACTCCTCCAGCGATATCCTGGTCGAAAACTGCGACATCGACTGCAACGACGATAACCTCTGCATCAAGTCCGGCCGCGATGCCGACGGCCTGCGGGTGAACAGGCCGGCGGAGAACATCGTATACCGGAATTCTATTACACGGGCGGGACACGGACTCTTCACCATCGGGAGCGAGACCTCGGGCGGGATGCGCAACATCGAGGTATACGGGCTGAGAGCCGTGGGGACCAACATGGGCATCCGTTTCAAATCGGCAAAAGTCCGGGGAGGGGTGATCGAGAACATCTGGTTTCACAACATTGAAATGGACAGCGTGACCTACCCGTTCCACTTCGAACTGAACTGGTACCCGGAGTACAGCTACCCGGTCATACCGGAGAGCATTCCGGCGGACTCCATACCGGATAACTGGCGGATTATGACAGAGCCCGTCATGCCTCCCGAAAAGGGGATCCCCGAGTTCCACCATCTCACCATTAGCGATGTGATTGTAAAAAATGCCGGCACGGCCTTTTATGCAAACGCCTACCCGGAAAAACCTATCCGGGATGTTCGCTGGAGGAACGTGAGCATTTCCGCGGCAAAAGCGGGTTCAATCAGCCACGCGAGGGAATGGACCATGGAAAATGTCAGCCTCACCCTGCCGCAGGGCGGGAAGATTGAACTGGACGATTGCCAGAATGTCCAGCAGCCGGAATACCTTTACATGGAGAAAGTAGACAGCAGATTACGATCCCGTTTCCCGGATTTCAACGAACTGCTCGACAGCCTGGGTTCCGGGGAGAAGACAATCGGGATCACCGTCACCGGTGGGAACGGCCAGATCATCGGGAAGGGGGATACGCTCTTCTCCGATACCCTCCGCGCGATATTCATTACAGGGGAAAGTGCGGATTTTGAATTTTTCGAACCCATGGGAGACGGGTTTTACATTACTCCGGTGAACATCCATGCCGGAGGACAGGGTGAGCGGCTTTCGGTTTCCGCGGAGCGGGAGCATCACTGGGTATTCTACGTGGACAGGAAGAACAGGCCTTCCGGGGTAACAGGCTCGGTGGACTGGCAATACGACAATGAAAACCACTGGCTGGTGATCCGTAAAACCGGAACAGCATTCGATGTTGCGGTCCGTTAAGCTGTGGCGAACGGATGGCCACACCCCGAGGCCGGCCACGCCTATTCTGCCACCTGCCTGCCGGATTCCCTCAGTTTTTCCTTTCCCGTAAGGGGCTTGATCCAGAAGGAATAGCTCATCGGCCGGGGCCTGACCCGGTATTTTGGAAGGGGTGCCGCCTGGGAGGACCATGAATCGTTGCCTCCGACCCCCATCTGGACAAGGTCGATGTTGACAGTCTGATCGGGTTCGTCCGGAAGTTCAATGGTATGGGTGGCCTTTTCTATGGCATCCTGCGACCAGGGCCATGCACTCATGCTTAGAAGGCTGTCGGCGGTGATCATGATCCCCCGCCGGTTCCCATCCGTGAAAGCCATCCAGCGGACACCCGTCCGGTTGCCGTTCTCCTGGGGGTATATGTAATGCTCGCCAAAATCACTGACCGTTGATTCATAAAGTCCCACGTCCGCACTGGCCAGCCGGTCGATGTAATTTTCATGCGGACCCCTTCCCAGGTAGCTGACCTTTTCGTACCGGTCGGGTATCTTCATCTGCATTCCGAATTTTGGCAGCACGGGAAGATCCGGGTCCGGGTCCACCGCTAAGGATACATGGATCCATCCGTTAGGAAAGAACTCCTGCACCAGGCTGAATGTCCCCTGCTCCTCCGGCAGCGCTCCATCGGCCAGGATTTTCATACCACCACCTGCCATTTTTTCCGTCCTGACACTGGTGACCTGCAATTTATCAGCAGCCCCTTTCCAGTAGGCCAGTATCTCCTGTGTCTTCCATCCCCTCCTGTCGTTGTCGGTCTGGGGGCGCCAGAAGTTGAGTCCCAGGGGAGCGCTGATCAATTCCCTGCCATCAAACGCCAGGTCCGTCAGGAAGCCTGAGCCGCTGACCGTGGCGGTGAATTTTTCTCCTGATAACCGGTACCCCTCACCGTCTTCCTCCAGCTTAACCGGTTTGCCCCGGACAGACACATGCCGCACCGGCGATGCCGATCCCCCTACCCTGAATTGGCCAGCAGCAACCGTATGTCCCGCGGGCGCCCAGGATTTGTCCTCCTTCAGGACAACCCGGACATCCAGGAAAACCTCCCCTCCCGGCAGGCTGGGACGGATATCTTCCAGCGGCAGACTGCTTTCCCAGGTTTCGCCGGGTGCCGCATCCAGGCTTGTAAGGGTCCCGTGGGACTGGATCTTACCGTCTTCCTGCAGGTCCCATTCCAGTATGTACCTGTCAAGGTTGACAAAATCATGGCGGTTGGTAAGGATGACACGGTTAACTGGCTTTCCAATGAAATCGATGCCTACCGGTTGCATCACCCTTTTGGCCTCGATGATGGCAGGTTTTTCCTGTCGGTCCGCCGAGACGATCCCGTTGATGCAGAAATTCCCGTCGTTGATGACATCCCCGAAATCCCCCCCGTAGGCAAAGTAACGCCGTCCGTCGGGTGCGGTTTTATAGATCCCCTGGTCGATGAAGTCCCATATAAATCCCCCGGCAATCCTCTTCTCCCGACGGATCAGGTCCCAGTACTCCGTGAAATTCCCCAGGGAATTCCCCATGGCATGGGCATACTCGCACATCATCACCGGCCGGCTGGTGGGTTCGGTCCGGGCAAGCTTCTCCAGCATATCCGGTGAAGGGTACATCCTGCTGACCAGGTCCACATACAGTTCATCGCGGGGATTGGCAAGTCCCCTGCGAGAATTATGGTCCAGTTCATCCGGATCGCCTGGCTGGATGTAACCCGGGGCCCTGGGATCCCCCTGGGCACATTCATAATGGACCAGTCGGGTGATGTCCATGTCATGGATCCAGCCGGCCATGGCTGCGTGGGCAGGTCCCCTTCCCGCCTCGTTTCCCAGCGACCAGATGATAATGCAGGGATGGTTTTTGTCCCGCTCCACCATCCTGATCGCCCTTTCTAGCATGCAGTAGGACCATTCGGGCTGGTTTGAAAAGTACCCGCCGAGCCCGTGCGTCTCGAGGTTGGCCTCATCGATCACATAGAGCCCGTACCGGTCACAGAGATCAAGAAAATACGGGTTGTTGGGATAGTGGGAGGTGCGGACCGCATTGAAGTTATGGGTCTTCATAAGGATCACGTCCCGTAGCATTTCCTCACGGGTTACGGATTTCCCGCCCGTGGGGGAATGGTCGTGGCGGTTCACCCCGCACAGGGTGACCGGAACGCCGTTGACCAGGATCTGTCCCTCCCCGCTGGTCTCCATCGAACGGAAACCGATCCGGGTGCTGCGCATGTCCCTGAGCTCTCTGCCCGGAGACCTCAGGCTCAGCACAAGGGTATACAGCTCAGGGGTCTCCGCCGACCATTTCAGCGGATCCTTTACCGTTGTTTCGAGCAGGCCAAACCTCACATTGTCCAGCCTGGGGTACACCTCGTGAAGGACCGCCCCGGCTGTTATGGTAAGGGGTTTTTCCAGCACAGCTGCACCATCCGGATCATACAGCATGGCTTCAAGGATGTAATCATCGATGTTTTCGCCAGTGGCATTGGTGACTAGGGGCCGGATGCGCAGGGTGGCATCCCTGTAATCTTTATCAAGTATGGTCTGCGCAAAGAAATCGCTGATCCTGGCCTTCGGCTCCGCCATCAGCATCACATCCCTGTGTATGCCGCTCAGTCTCCAGTGGTCCTGGTCCTCCATATAGGATCCGTCACACCAGCGATATACCCGGACCGAGACTTTGTTTTCTCCCGGCCTTAGGTAACCGGTTATATTAAATTCGGCGGGCAGCCTGCTGTCCTGGCTGTAACCCACCTCATGACCGTTAACCCAGACATAGAATGCAGAGCTGACGCCGCCAAAATGAAGGATAACATCCATATTTCCCCATTCGGCGGGAACCATAAAGCTGCGCTGGTAGGAACCGACCGGGTTGTTATCATCCGGGAGGTAGGGTGGATCGACCGGCAGGAAAGGGTACTGCACGTTGGTATAAATGGGGATGCCGAAACCCTGCATCTCCCAGTTCGAGGGGACTGTGATGTCATCCCACCCGTTGAGGTCCGTGTTCCAGAATTCTTCAGGCGCTTCTTTCGGCACAGGGACATAATGGAACTTCCAGGTGCCGTTAAGGGAAATGACCCTGCTGCTGTTTTCGGGCATGCACGTCAGCGCCGATTTCAGGTCAGGGAAGGAAAAACTTGTGGCCCGGGCAGGCATTTTATTGATCTGTGTGATCCGTGGATTCTCCCAGTCCACCGTCTGGCCATACAGGACCGATGCTGAAAGAAGCACCGGCAGGATAAGGGTAAGTGATCTCTTCATGGAACAGGAATTAAGTATTGAATTATAATCTGCTTAAAAATAACAGACCGTTTTATCATTTCAAAGGGTTTCACCGTTTTCGGTCAACCGGAAGCCGTATGCATAAAATACCGGATGGGTCCGGATAATTTGTATATTCGTGATATCCTGCCGTCAGGCAATCCTTAACCGTTAAACCTTTAAATATGGTTAATAAAGCCTTTAGCTTCCTGAACCCGGGCTTCCTGAACCCAGGCATGTTGATCCTCCTGGGAATCCTCTGCGGATGCGGCCAGGGCAACTCCGTCATTTCACTGGAGGGCAAATGGGGATTCCGGATCGATTCAAGCGATGCGGGCATTGCAGAAGCCTGGTACGCGGGAAATCAAGATGATATCATCCGCCTTGACGATGAGATCAGCCTGCCCGGCTCGATGACCACCAACGGTAAGGGCTATGATCCCTTCCTTGCTATGAAATGGACCGGCAGCATTTACGACAGTTCCTGGTATTTCAACCCGGAAATGGCCCCTTTCAGGCAGCCCGGCAACCTGAAATTCCCGTTCTGGCTGAACCCGGTAAAATATTACGTCGGTGCTGCCTGGTACTGCAGGCAGGTGAATGTCCCGGAAAGCTGGAGGGACCGGCGAACCGTTCTCTTCCTGGAAAGGGTCCACACCGAATCCATGCTCTGGGTTGACGGCCGTGAAGCCGGGATGCAGAATTCCCTGGTTGCCCCGCATGTTTACGACCTGACCGGTATGCTCCCCCCCGGCAAACACACCCTCTGCCTCAGGATCGATAACCGGATCAAGGAGATTAATGTGGGACCGGACTCCCACAGCATCACCGATAATACCCAGGGGAACTGGAACGGGGTGATCGGCAGGATCGAGTTGCAGTCCACCCCCCTGACATGGATTGAAGAAGTCCAGGTTTACCCTGACCTGGAGAATGCAAGCGCAAGGATCAGGGTGCTAATCAGGGATCGCTCGGGGGATGCCGGGGAAGGAAGCCTGAGCATTGAAGCGAAGAGTTTTAACACGGAACAAAGGCACCATGTGCACGCCCTGAAAACGTCACTAAAGGTCCGGAACGGGGAAGAATGGTTTGAGTACGATCTGCCCATGGGAGAGGATTTCCTGGCTTGGGACGAATTTCAGCCCGCCCTTTACCGGCTGAAGGTAAGCCTGCAAACGGAAAAGAACGGGTCACATGAAACCCGGCTGCAGTTCGGCATGCGGGAGTTCGGCCGCAACGGCACCCGTTTCACGGTCAACGGCAGGCCGGTATTTCTCAGGGGCAACGTGAACTGTGCCGCCTTTCCACTGACAGGACATCCACCCATGGATGCGGGATCATGGGAGGATCTGTTCATCCTTCTGAAGAAATACGGGTTCAACCATGTCCGTTATCATTCCTGGTGTCCCCCGGAAGCGGCCTTTATAGCGGCAGACCGGGTGGGATTTTACCTGCAGCCGGAGGGCCCTTCCTGGCCGAACCACGGGGTGAGCCTTGGAGACGGGCTCCCCATTGACCGGTATCTATACGATGAAACCCACCGGATGGAGCGGTATTACGGCAATCATCCTTCCTGGGTCATGCTTTCCAGCGGGAATGAACCGGGAGGCCGGCACCAGGCCGAATACCTGGGAAAATTCGTCAACCACTGGAAGGAAAGGGATCCGAGAAGGATGTACACGGGAGCCTCCGTGGCCAGCGGGTGGCCCTGGGTACCCGAAGCGGAGTACATCATCCGTTCGAGTCCCAGGGGACTCCCCTGGAAACAAAGGCCGCAGAGCCTCTTCGACCACCGCAGGATCATCGGCGGGCAAAGCGTCCCCTACGTTTCACACGAGATCGGCCAGTACTGCGCCTTCCCTGATTTCGGAGAGATCGGTGAATATACCGGCGTCATGAAAGCCCGTAATTTTGAGCTTTTCCGTGCGATCCTGCAGGAGCATGATATGGGCGACCAAGCCCGGGATTTTTTAATGGCATCGGGCAAATTGCAACTGCTCTGTTACAAGCACGAGATCGAGGCTGCCCTGCGTACCCCGGGATTCGGTGGATTCCAGATGCTTTCGCTGAATGATTTCCCGGGACAGGGAACCGCCCTGGTCGGGGTACTCAACGCCCTCTACCGTGAGAAAGGATATGCCACGGCTGAAGAGTTCAGCCGGTTCTGCAATTCCACCGTTCCCCTGGCCCGCATACCAAAGTTTGTTTATTACAACACCGATACCTTCAGGGCAGCAATTGAAATGTACCATTTCGGTCCCGCTCCGCTTGAAGATGCAGGCATCGCCTGGAAGATCACCGATCCGCAGGGAAGGGTGCTCGCCGGCGATACCCTGAACCGGTCCCTCCCCATCGGCAATACCATCCCAATAACCGGCATTCTTTTCGGACTTTCGGAAATCACGGAACCCACCCGCCTGAACCTCGAGGTCGCGGTTGAGGACAGCCCTTTTGTTAACGACTGGGACTTCTGGGTTTATCCTGAAAAACTCCCGGAGACCGGGGTCCGGAGTATTGAAAGCTCAGGCATCCTTATCCGGGATACGCTGGATGACGAGGTATGGCAGGCCCTCGGGAAAGGGGGCAGGGTCTTTCTGAACGTCCCAGGCAAGATTGAAAAGGGCAAAGAGGTCGTGATGCATTTCAGTCCCGTTTTCTGGAACACCTCCTGGTTCCAGATGCGCCCTCCCCATGTCACCGGGATCCTCTGCAACCCTGAACACCCTGTTTTTAATGATTTTCCTACGGAAGCACACAGCGACCTGCAATGGTGGGAGATCCTGCACGGCCAGCAGGTAATGCTGCTGGATTCCTTCCCGAAGGGATTCAGGCCCCTGATCCAGCCCATCGACACCTGGTTCCTGAGCAGGAAACTGGGCTCCCTGCTGGAGGCCAGGGTAGGCAAGGGCAAAATCGTAATCTGCAGCCTGGACCTGCTTTCGGATCCTGATCATCGTCCGGCCGCCAGGCAGCTATTCTACAGCATCGAAAAATATATGGTCTCCGGCGATTTCAAACCGGAATTCGAGGTCGATCCGCGCGTCATCCGGGAATTGTTCCTCCCTGCCGGGCAACGAGGGTCAGGCAGCCATACCCGCGAGAGCCCGGAGGACCTGGTCCCGAAAACCAACTGAGGTCCCGGAAACCAACTGAGGTCCCGAAAACCAACTGAGTCACCGGTAAGCGGACCCAGTCTTTTTTACCACTCGATCTCGAGCAGGGATACCGCCTGTCCCGGCAGATCTATGGTCAGCCTGATTTCCCCCACATCCACCTTCATCCACTGAGGGGAACACATCATCTGGAGCTGGCCTGCCTGCTCCAGCTCACTGTATTGTCCGGGTGTGGGCTGCTGCGGCGATCCCATTGCTTTCCATCGCTCATAGGAATTGCTGTGATCCCGGTCGATCCGGTAATGGCGGACCAGGACCTCCCGTCCGGGAATGCCGCTTATGGTGATATCGACAGGTGTTGCCGGCAGAAGGATGTTGTCATCGTAGTAATTCCAGACCATTACCGTGGCTTTCCGCTCGTTCCCGGCGGCGAGGACACTGATGTCCGGTTTGTCGCCCCTGACACTGGAATCCCTGACGGCAAACAGGTCGTAGGCAGGTTCCCCGCTGACTTCCAGCCGGTCCCCCTGCATCATGCCGAACATCCGGAATACGTTCAGCACCGGCTTGTCCACCCCGTTGGTGGCCAGGTCACGGAACCCGTTGAACCAGGGCTGGCCCTCGAATTCAAATGCCCAGGTCACCGCCCCGGTGAAATTCACCCCGAAATATTCCGCAAGATCGAGTTTGCGTGCAAAGGCGGCAGCCGTATAGCTCGAATACATGGTTCCGTTGCGGTAGGCATTGTACGGGTAATGTTCCATGGGACAGGCGGCGCATCCTTCCGGATCCGATTCCCCTATGATGACCGGGAGCCTTTTGAATTCGGGATAGGATGCCACGATCTCGAATCCCCTGGATATATCCCTCAGCTGCTTTCCCAGGTCCATCCTCACCCTGCCGTTAACAACTGCCGGGGAACCCTTGGCATGAAAGGCAATGAAATCGAGCGGGGATCCCTTCTTCCCGGTCACGTAA
Organism: uncultured Bacteroides sp.; assembly: GCA_964431315.1. Lineage (GTDB taxonomy): Bacteria > Bacteroidota > Bacteroidia > Bacteroidales > SM23-62 > SM23-62. The sequence continues at coordinate 77,001 of CAYSJH010000003.1, forward strand.
TTTTCGCCCCCCAGGCAGTGGTCCAGGAATTCCCTTAAAAATTTTTCGGATACGTCCCATGCGGGACCCGTAACGTGGGGTCCGCCCATAACCGCCTGCGGAAGCGCCCGCTTCACCGCATCGGCCGTATAGTCGTAAAGTTTGATGTATTCTTCGGTGGACCCCTGCCAGTACCCGATGTTGGGCTCGTTCCAGAGTTCCCAGTACCAGCCGGCCACTTCCCCCGCTCCGTAACGCTCAACCGAATGCTTCACCCAGCGGTAAACCAGTTCCGCCCATTTTTCGTAATCTTTCGGGGGATAGGCCCAGCCGGTGTAAATGTTGCCGTACAGATCCCCGGGGTCCCATGAATGCCGGTAAGGTTTCGGGTGTAACGACAGGGCTTCGGGCATGAACCCGATCTCGACCAGGGGCTTTATCCCCCTTTCCACCCAGGTGTCGAAAATACTGTCAATCAGTCCCCAGTCATAGATTGGATTCCCTTCATCATCCTCTGTGTAGGCATTGGTGGATCCCCATTTAAGGGCCGGCTCGCCGTTACCGGAGGTCAGGAGGTTGTGGGTCCGTACATGAACCGGGACGGGAAACGAAGCCGATAGCTCGGATAGCAATTTCCTGCCATCCTTCATGTAGGTGTAATTCGGCTCATCATGCCCGAACCAGGCCCATACCGGGGGAAGGGGACCCTTAACCCGGTCGAGGTGCACCCCGAAGGCCACTTCCCCCGCCGGGGTCCCCGGACACCTGCAAAACGTATTGCCGTGTGAAATTGAAAGCAGGGGAAGAAGGATCATCACCAACGTACGGGAAGCAAATGTGTTCATACCGGGATGTATTTAATGGGACCTATTAATTAGGGATAAAAATATGCAATCCGGATATGCGGGACAAATCGGGGACCCGGCCAGGGCCTGAATACGGCATGGTTTTCCCCGGTTAAAATCTTTGAACTATCTTTAAGCAAATAAACAATCCGAAACCATGAACAGACTTCGATTAACACTTACTATCCTCATCTTCTTCCTGCTTGCATCCTCCTGCCAGAAATCCCGGGTACCTGTTCTGGAAACGGGGGGAATATTACCCATGCCCGGCGAATGGATCGACCTGGACACCGGTCACAGGATTGTCCGGCTGACTGGTCCGGAAGGGAACAACCGGAGTTTTTATTTCCACAACAATCCTTTTATTCCCGGGGAATCCGGGGAAGGCGACCTGATGGTCTACTACGGGAATGTCCCCGATAACACCAACGACCGGATGTATACCGAATCAGGAAACCGGCAGCTTTTCACCCTGAACCTGAAAACGCATAAAACCAGGCAGGTCACTCACCATCCCTCACGCATATCGGGTGAGATCGTAGGGAAAAAACTCCGGGAGGTTTTCTACCAGTCCGGCGACAGCGTGTTCTCCACCAATGTCGGAAGCCTGGAAACAAAACTGGTCTATGTCTTCCCTGACAGTGTAAGGGGACAGGTGACCACGCTGAACGCGGACGAGACGCTTCTTGGCGGCGTTGCCAGCGGTTCCGAGAAGATTGAACTTCTGCGGCAGTTCCCCAGGAAGGGGGATTATTTCACCCGGATCTACGAGGCGAAGCTTCAGCACAGCCTTTTTACCATTGACATTGAGACCGGCGAATATCACAGGATATTCAGTGACACCGCCTGGCTGAACCACGTCCAGTTCTCGCCGGCCGATCCCAACCTGCTGATGTTCTGCCACGAGGGGCCCTGGCACCTGGTCGACCGTATCTGGACCCTCGATATAAGGACACAGGAGCCCAGGCTGATGCATGCAAGAACCGTTAACCGGGAGATCGCGGGACATGAATTTTTCAGCCCGGACGGGGGGACCATCTGGTTCGACCTGCAGATTCCACGTGGGGAGACGTTTTATTTAGCGGGACTCGATTTGGCCTCCGGTGTGGAAAAACGATACGCCATGAAGCGCGACGAATGGTCCATACACTTCAACATCTCCCCCGATCAGAAGATCTTTGCCGGGGACGGAGGGGATTCATCACAGGTGGCCAGAGCGAAGGACGGAATGTGGTTGTACCTGTTTACCCCGGGTACGGACAGCCTGCGGTCCGAAAAACTGGTCAACATGAAACACCACGATTACAGCCTGGAGCCCAACGTACACTTTTCACCGGACGGAAAGTGGATCATTTTCCGGGCAAACTATGAAGGCAGTTCCCAGATCTATGCGGTCGAAACGGAATAATTACTATTTTACCTAATCCGATTCTTTAAAACCGGAAGCGAAGCGCAGTCAAATCCTGAATAAACCTGTTCAACGAAAAACCTATTTTATGAAAAAGCAAGTTATCTCCTTATCAGTAATTCTTTTACTGGCCATGGCTGGCCTCACCCTTCAGGCACAGTCCACCAAGGCCAGTGCCAAAGCAAACATCATCATCAATGCCGATCTCGGGAAGGATGTGATCAGCCGGGACATTTACGGGCATTTTTCCGAACACCTCGGCCATTGCATCTATGGCGGATACTACGTCGGGGAGGATTCCGGGATCCCCAACACCCGGGGCATCCGGAACGACATCGTGGAGGCCCTGAAAAAATCGGGCATCCCGAACCTCCGCTGGCCGGGAGGATGCTTTGCCGACGAATACCACTGGATGGATGGAATCGGTCCAAAGGAGCAGCGTCCCAAAATGATCAACACCCACTGGGGCGGGGTGACTGAAGACAACAGTTTCGGGACCCATGAATTCCTTGACCTGTGCGAACAGATGAATGCTGAACCCTACATCTGCGGCAACGTGGGAAGCGGAATGGTCGAGGAAATGTCGAAATGGGTCGAGTACATCAACTCCGACGCGGTCAGTCCCATGGCAGATCTTCGCCGTGCCAACGGGCGGGAGAACTCCTGGGGAGTCAAATACTGGGGAGTAGGCAACGAGAACTGGGGCTGCGGGGGCAATATGCGCCCGGAGTTTTATGCCGACCAGTTCAGGCGCTTTGCAACCTACTGCCGGAATTACGGGGACAACAGGCTGCTGAAGATCGCGGGCGGGTCACACGACCGGAACTATGAATGGACGGAAGTCATGATGAAGGAAATACCGCACAACATGATGTGGGGACTCTCGCTGCACCATTATATGACCGAATGGGGGAACAAGGGATCCGCCACCAGGTTCGGGGAAGACGAATATTTCAGGACCCTGCGTTTTGCCGTGAATTTCGGTAGCCTGCTCGACGGGCAGATCGCCATCATGGACAGGTACGATCCACGCAACCGGGTTGCACTGGTGGTGGATGAATGGGGGACCTGGTGGGATGTGGAACCCGGTACCAATCCCGGTTTCCTTTACCAGCAGAACACGCTGAGGGATGCTTTCGTGGCGGGGATCGCCCTGAATGATTTTAACGAGCGCTGCCGGCGGATCAAAATGGCCAACATCGCCCAGACGGTCAACGTGCTGCAGGCCATGGTGCTGACCGAAGGGGAAAAGATGATCCTGACCCCCACTTACCACGTTTTCGAGATGTATAAGGTACACCAGGATGCCACCCTGCTTCCTCTTGACCTGGAAACGGATTACGATTACGAATTTGACGGTGAAAAGCTGCAGGCCATAAGCGCCTCCGCTTCAAGGGATAAAGAAGGAGCCATCCACGTGTCACTGGTGAACATCCATCCCCTCCAGGCAGCGGATGTATTCATCGATTTCAGGGGTCAGGAGGTAAGCTCCGTGACGGGCCGCATCCTGACGGCGCCCGAGCTGAGCTCCCACAATACGTTCGAGAAGCCGGATGCAGTAAAGCCGGAATCCTTCACGGGAGCCAAACTCAGCAAGAACAGGCTGGCCATGAAGATGCCGGCGAAATCCATCGTGGTACTTGAAATAAAATAAACCGATGAAAAGACTGAAAATCCTGCCGTTCATTTCTTTGGGCCTCGCCCTGACTACCCTCGCAGCGGCAGGGATGAACCCAGTCCCGAAGCTCATGTCAAGGGAAAAGATCCTCGAAACCATGACTCTTTGCAATGCCTACTTCATGGGAAAGTGGCCGGATCCGGGAAAGAGGATTGTTACCAACCGCGACCGGGCCAGCAACATCTGGACACGGGCGGTGTATTACGAGGGACTGATGGAGCTTTACAGGATAGATCCCCGTCCGGAATACTATGATTACGCCGTCCGCTGGGGCGAGTTCCACGGGTGGAACCTGAGGGACGGGCAGACCTATACCAGGAATGCGGACAACCAGTGTGCGGGACAAACCTATATCGACCTCTACCGGATCGATCCGAAGCCGGAACGGATCGCCCTGATCAAGGCTTCCATTGACAGCATGATGAGGACGGACATAATCGATGACTGGAACTGGATCGACGCCCTGCAGATGGCGATGCCTGTCTTTGCCAAACTCGGGGACCTATACAGGGATGAATCCTATTTTGACCGGATGAACGAGATGTACCTTTTTACAAGGGACAGGCACGGCGACAACGGCCTGTACAATCCTGCAGACGGGCTCTGGTGGAGGGATGGGGACTACGACCAGCCCTACACTGAACCCAACGGGGAGGACTGCTACTGGTCCCGCGGCAACGGCTGGGTCCTTGCCGCCCTGGTCCGCGTAATGGACCTGCTGCCGGAAGATAACTCTTACCGGGAAGATTACCTGAAGACCTATAAGGAGATGTGCGAGGCACTACTCAAGGTGCAGCGGAAGGACGGGTTCTGGAATGCCAGCCTGCACGACCCGGACCATTACGGTGGAAGGGAAACCACCGGGACCGCCCTGTTTGTTTACGGGATGGCCTGGGGACTCAACAGGGGGATCCTCCCCGGCGATACTTACCGGCCGGCCGTCATTAAGGCCTGGAATGCCATGGTTAAAAAGGCCGTTCATAAAGACGGCTTCCTGGGCTACGTGCAGTCCACCGGCAAGGAACCTTCCACGGGACAGCCGGTCACCTGCGATAAGGTGCCCGATTTCGAGGATTTCGGACTTGGCTGCTTCCTGCTTGCCGGATCGGAAATATATAAAATGGCAGAGTAAGTTCCGTTAAATTCCGTGATTATTTCCCTTCCGGGGTTGCAGTATCAAAAACGGGACTCCGGGGCAGATCCCAGTCGCCGAAAGGATCCGGGCGGGAAGGATTGAAATCAGGCAGGTCGTCGCGCAGGGCCAGGGCCAGCTCCGGGAGATCCTCCCGGATTCCCTTTACAACGCATTTTGCAAGCTCATAGGCACCGTAGGTGCTATGATGGGAATCGTCCTTCAATTCCCCTTCCTGTCCCGGGAAACTCCCGGCCGGGTAATGCACGAATAAAAGTTTCGAATCTTCGGGTCCGAGTGCCTCGTAAAGGACCCGGCTCATCTCGAAAAGGTCGATCAGCGCAACCATTTCCTCTTCAGCAACCTGCCGCATGGCTGCCGGGTAATCGCCATGTGTGTTGACCACGTGGCCCTCCCCGTCAAAATTCCTTCTGAGCATAGGCGTGACAAGGACCGGAATCGCCCCTCTGATCCTGGCTTCCCTGATGAAAAGCCTCAGGTACTCCTGGTAATCGCCAAAGGGTGCGGAATAGGCCGAGCTCTCGGTTTTCTGGTCATTATGCGCGAACTGGATGAACAGGTAGTCCCCCGGCCGCACATGTCCCAGCAGCTTTTCAAGCCGGTTCTCCGAAACGAAGCTCTTAAGGGCTTCCCCGGATTCGGCATGGTTGGCAACCGAGACCATCCCCGGTTTGAAGAACACCGGCAGCATCTGTCCCCATGCCGAATAGGGCTCATACCGCTGGTCCGTCACGGTCGAATTGCCGGCAAGGAATACCGTAATGGTTTTTTCATCGGGGATAATTTCCATCGAAGAGATGGCAACGTTCTCCCCGCTGAATTCGACCGACAGCTGCCTGTCCCAGTTCAGGTGACCGATCTCCCTCGGTTTCAGCCGGACCTCCACGCCGGGCCCAACCTCCGGATACCTAACATTGGTGGTGAATTCGATGGTCCTGGTCTCACCCCGGGGGATCATTACGTCCATGGCCATGAGGCGGCGGGATTCGGCTTTCAGGGTGAGCCTGGAATCGCCCTCGACCCCTCCTGCGGTGATTCTCACATTATAATTCCCCTCGGGCACATCCGCGAGAAACAGGAAAGGCTCCTTTGACAGGATAAAATCCCTGTCTCCCGCTTCTTCCCCCTGCTGATCCTTCACGGCCATATCCCGGACAACGAAGGCCGATCCCGCAAGGAATCCGAAACTTTTTCCCCCGGAAAAAACGTCTCCGGGTCCCACTTTCACGAACCCGGGCATCGGGTCCCCTTCCCCGAAATCAAAATGAAGCGAACCGGGATTGATCTCAGGGGTTCCCCCAGCGGCATCCGGCAGGGGACCGGTCCATTTCCCGTTAAACCCGCAGAATACAACAAGGATAAGTAAGGGAATCATTACAATAGAAGGGATTTTCTTTCCGGCCATGGCTGTTTTATTTAGAGATTATCATGGACAAAGATAAGCGGTTCAAACCCATTTTGTGTAAATATTGTCCCAAATCCGGTATTGATTTCATCGCGTAAAGGAAATAACTTTATTTTTGTTATAACTTGGAGCCGCACAAACTTACCTAAGCCAATCAATTAACATGAAAGGGATCCTTTTAATCGCAATCGGCAGCCTTGGGGCTGCCAGTTTTTATGTTCCGTTCAAAAAAGTTAAGGACTGGGCCTGGGAGTCTTACTGGATCGTACAGGGACTCGCGGCCTGGATCCTCGCACCCTGGATCTTCGCCCTGCTGACCGTTCCTTCCGGGACGCTCATGGACATAATCCATGAATCGCCTTCCTCGGCCAAATGGCTGGCCATCCTGTTCGGCGCGCTCTGGGGGGTAGGGGGACTCACGTTCGGCCTCAGCATAAGGTACCTGGGGGTTGCACTGGGTCAGAGTATTGCCCTGGGTTTCTGTGCCGCGTTCGGAACGCTCATCCCGCCCATCGTAGCCGGTGAAAACCTCTTCAGTACCCACGCCGGCATCCTGACCCTGGTGGGTGTCGCCGTCTGTGTGGCAGGGATTGCAACCATCGGGTATGCGGGTGCTTTGAAGAACAAGGGACTAAGTGAGGAGCAACGGAAGGTGGCCGTCAAGGAATTTGCCCTGAAAAAGGGCATCCTGATCGCCGTGCTCGCGGGCGTCATGAGCGCCTGTTTTAACTTCGGGTTCAAATACGGTGAACCGATCAACGAAACGGCGGCAAGGTTCGGGACCAACAAACTTTTCCTCAGTAACCCGACTCTGATCTTCATCCTGCTGGGCGGATTCGCCACCAACCTGGTGTACTGCGTCTACCTGAACATCAAAAACGGCACGGGGAAAGATTACTTTTCAGTCCCCGGCAGGGTCTTCCTGAACAACCTGTTCTTCACCTTCCTGGCCGGTTTTCTATGGTTCCTGCAGTTCCATTTTTACGGGATGGGAAAAAGCCAGCTACCTCCCCAGATGGAGGTCTTTGCCTGGAGCATCCTGATGGCGCTGAACATTGCGTTCAGTAATATATGGGGACTCTTCCTGAAGGAATGGAAAGGCGTAAGCAGGATGACCCTGGTCATACTCCTGATCGGGATCATTGTCCTGATCCTGTCCACTTTTGTCGTCAACCTAAACTAATCATCATGTACAAACGCATCGGATTCAAAATGAAACTCAACCCAGGGCAGGTTGAGGAATACAAAAAGCGTCATGACGCACTCTGGCCCGAGCTTCATAAACTTTTAAAGGATAACGGCGTCTCCGAGTACAGCATCTTTTACGACGAAGAGACAAACATCCTTTTTGCCTTCCAGAAACAGGCGGGCGATAAGGGTTCCCAGGACCTCGGGAAAACGGAGATCGTTCAAAAATGGTGGAAATACATGGCTGATATCATGGAGACCAACCCGGATAATTCACCGGTAAGCATTCCACTGGAAGAGGTTTTCTATTTGGAATAATCGATACCATCAATTAAAAATTTATCATATGACAAAATCAGAAAGAATCAGCAAAGCCTTTGAAATGGCGAAGGATCAGTATGCTGAAATAGGCGTGGACCTGGAAAAGGCCATGGACAGCCTGGACCGTTTTCCCATCTCCCTGCACTGCTGGCAGGCGGACGATGTGGGTGGTTTCGAAACCCCCGATTCGGAACTTTCCGGCGGGGGAATACAGGCCACCGGAAATTACCCGGGGAAAGCCAGGAACCTGGCGGAACACCGGAGGGATGTCGAGAAAGCCATATCCCTCCTCCCGGGAAAACAGCGCCTGAACCTGCATGCCATCTACGGTGATTTCAAAGGAGAATTCGTCGACCGCGACGCGATCGAGATCAAACATTTCCAGAGCTGGGTGGACTGGGCCAGGGGACTGGGCATCGGCATGGATTTCAATTGCACCATCTTTTCCCATCCAAAAGCCGAGGACAACTACACCCTGTCGCATAAGGACAAGGGGATACGCGATTTCTGGATCGAACATACCCGGCGCTGCAGGGCCATCACCGAGGAATTCGGCAAGCAGCTCGGCACCCCATCCATCCACAACATCTGGATCCCCGACGGATCGAAGGACGTGCCGGTGGACCGCTACACGCACCGGGCCCTCCTGAAGGATTCCCTGGACCAGATCTTCCGGGATAATTACTCCACCGAATACGTCAAGGATGCCATCGAAAGCAAGCTGTTCGGGATCGGGCTGGAATCCATGACGGTCGGGAATGCGGAGTTCTACCTGGGTTATGCCGTGGCCAACCAGAAATTGATCTGCCTCGACAGCGGGCATTTTCACCCGACTGAACAGGTTGGCGACAAAATCTCGTCCTGCCTGCTCTTCGTTCCCGAGCTCCTGCTTCATGTTTCCCGGCCGGTCCGCTGGGACAGCGACCATGTGGTTACGGTGAACGACGAAACCCTCCTGATCGCGCAGGAGATCGTGCGGTCGGGTGCCCTGGACAGGGTTCACATGGGACTCGATTTCTTCGATGCCAGCATCAACCGGATCGGCGCCTACGTCGTGGGCACCAGGGCGGCACAGCAGGCCATGCTCTTTGCCTTGCTTGAACCCAGGAAAATGGTTCTTAAATACGAGGAGGAAGGGAAGCTTTTCGAACGGCTTGCTATGCTTGAACTACTCAAGACCAAACCTTTCGGGGCCGTCTGGGATTATTACTGCATGAAACACGATGTCCCGGTCGCCCAGGATTTCATAAGCGAAATCCAGCAGTATGAAAAGGACGTGCTCAGCAAGAGATCCTGAGGTACTATGAACAGGGATGTTATTTTAATCTTTGACATCGGCAAGACCAACAAGAAGATCCTGCTTTTCGACCATGAGTTGAAGGTCCTTCACGAAGAAGAGACCGTATTCGGGGAAATCCCCGATGACGACGGATTTGAAGGAGACGATATCGAAAAGCTGGAAGCCTGGATTCTGGCCGGCTGCCGGAAATACCTCGGGGATCCGGGGTACAGCGTCCGGGGGATCAATTTTACCACCTACGGGGCTACACTCATGTACCTCGACGGGGAAGGGAACCGGCTCACCCCGGTTTACAATTACCTCAAACCAATGCCGGAAGGGATCGTCGAACCGGTCTATGAAAAGTACGGCGGGAAGGACGAGTTCTGCCGGCAGACGGCTTCCCCCGCCCTCGGCATGCTGAATTCCGGTTTCCAGGCCCTGTGGCTGAAAGAAACGAAGCCCGGGATTTTTGAAAAAGTCGACAGCATACTGCATTTCCCACAGTACCTGTCCCATCTCCTGACCGGAAAGCGGGGCTCCGAGCATACTTCCATCGGTTGCCATACGGCGTTGTGGGACTTCGACCGTATGCAATACCATGACTGGACCCGTATGCTCGGGAATGTGCTTCCCCATCCCGGTCCGGTTGAAACCACCCATCCCTCAAGCCGATTCGGGAGGTCAGTCCCCGTCGGAATTGGCATCCATGACAGTTCCTCGTCCCTGGTACCGTATTTCATGAAATCGGATGAACCCTTCATACTGGTCTCAACCGGTACCTGGTGCATTTCCATGAACCCGTTTAACCACTCGCCGCTTACCCCGGACCAGCTTAAGCAGGACTGCCTGGCATACCTGAGTGTGCAGCAGAAACCGGTAAAATCCTCCAGGCTTTTTCTCGGCCATATCCACGATGTAAACGTAAAAAGGCTCGCCAGGGCCTTCGGCCTGGAAGAAGGGGCATACAGGCAGGTTGTCCCCGATTATGACCTGTTGGACTCCCTTAAAAAAAGGAACAGGGGGAAAAGGATATTCTTCAGCCAGGGGGTTCCGGCAGGTTATACCGATGAATCGGTCAGGCCGGAGGATTTCAGGAATTTCGGGGAAGCCTATCACCAGTTGATGGCGGACCTGGTGGACCTGGCCGCGGGATCCATAAATCTCATAACCGGGGATGACGACAGGACACGGAACCTTTACATTACGGGCGGCTTCTCGAAGAATCCCCTTTTCCTGAAAGGGATCGCCAGGAGATACCCGGGAAAAAAAGTGTATACCTCTGACATTCCCAACGCCACCTCGCTGGGCGCTGCACTGGTGCTCTGGAAAGCACTCGACCCGGGAAGGATTGGCGAAGTTGACCTGGGACTGAAAATTACCGTGCCCTGATGGAAAAACTCAATACCGTTCTGCAGCACCCCCGCGACCAGATCACCGAGATCATCCAGCGGATCTACCATGCAGGGATGACGACGACCTCCGGGGGAAACATCTCCATCATTGACGGGGAAGGGAACATATGGGTGACCCCGAGTGCCATCGACAAAGGAACCCTCCAGCGCAAGGACATCGTATGTGTGCACCCGGACGGGAACATAACCGGCCATTACAAACCTTCATCCGAATTCCCGTTCCATAAGGCCATCTACCAGGCCCGTCCCGATATAAGGGCAGTCATCCATGCACACCCCCCTGCCCTTGTATCCTTCAGCATCGTCCGGAAACTCCCGGACATGAACATCATCCCCCAGGCCAGGCATGTCTGCGGACCCATAGGTTATGCTCCCTATGCCCTCCCGGGAGGGGAAGCACTCGGGGAAAATATTGCCTCAGAATTCAAAAAGGGATTCAATGCCGTGATCATGGAGAACCATGGAACGGTGGTAGGAGGTTCGGATCTCAAGGATGCCTTCGTCCGTTTCGAGACGCTCGAGTTTTCTGCACGGACCATCATCAATGCCAGCACCATCGGAACACCTTCCTACCTAAGCGATGAACAGATCGAAGCATTTGAGTCGCAGATCCCCGAAGATCTTCCGGAAATGGACCGGGTCGAGCATGATGAAAAAGAACTATCCATTCGACGAAACATCAGTACCCTGGTGCGCAGGTCCTGCGACCAGGGACTGATGATATCCTCCTACGGTACCGTTTCCGTCCGCTGGAAGGAGAACGATTTCCTCATTACCCCCCGGAACGTACCGCGCTGGGAAATTGACATCGAAGACATCATACAGATCCGGGGCGGCCGGAGGGAACCGGGCAAGTTCCCGAGCAGGGCCATCAGTGTACACCAGCAGATCTACGCCGAAAACCCGCACATCAATTCGATCATTCTCACTCAGCCTCCCCACATCATGGCCTACGGGGTCTCAGGTAAAAAACTGGACGTGAGGAGCATCCCGGAAAGCTGGATATTCCTCCAGGACATCCCGATGGTGGAATTCGGCAGGCAGTTTGAAGGCGGCTCCGTGCTCGCCAGGATGTTCTCGCCCGGTACGCCGGCACTGATCATACGGAACGATTCGATTATCGTGACGGGGGATAAGCTCCTGCAGACCTTTGACCGCCTGGAGGTGGCGGAATTCAGTGCCCGATCACTGATCATGGGACATCCCCTGGGCAAACTGGTCCCCATAAATCCACGGCAGATCGAAGAACTCAGAAAAAAATTCCTTTGATAAGCAGGCCCGGGCAGAGCCTGATTCATGGCAGGAAAGTACTGGTGAAGGTATATTTCCCCGAGCCTGTGGTTATTTTCAGGAAATGGTAATCCAGTCCCGGGAATTCCACTTTAACCGCTCCCGGTATTTCCTTTCCGCCCTCCAGGAGGACATCGCCTGTGGAGGGCACAAACACTTCGGCCGTGGTATTGACCGGGATGCTCAACTCCAGGATGAAATTCCCGTCGACCGTTTTCCAGGCCGAGGAAACCGTTCCGTAGGGTGATTCGTGGGAAGCCTTCACGTCATTCATTCCATCGCCCGGCCCATCGCCTGCACCATTACCCGGATGTGGCAGGATGATGATCTTCTTATAGCCCGGCACATCCGGGTCCATATTGATCCCGGCGACCTCCCGGTAGAGCCAGTCCCCCACCGCACCATAGGCATAATGATTGAAAGAATTCATTCCGGGATCCTGGAAGGTCCCGTCCGGCTTCAGCCCGTCCCAGCGTTCCCAGATGGTGGTTGCACCCTGGGTCACCGGATAGAGCCAGGACGGATATCTCTTCCGGTAAAGCAGCATGTAGGCCTCATCCAGGTAACCGTACCGGGTCAGTACACGACAGAGGTCCGGCGTGCCGAGGAAGCCCGTGGTAAGGTGTCCGAAGCGGTCCACATCTGCCGCCAGCCTTGCGGCGGAATTCAGTTCCAGTTCCTCCGGGATGAGCCCGAAGGATAGTGCGACCACATAAGCGGTCTGGGTATTGGAGCTCAGCCTGCCGTTCGGGGTCAGGTATTCCTTCCCGAATGCAGCTTTGATCTTACCCATCAGGGCACGGTAATCTTCAGCCTCCCGGTCATAGCCAAGTATCTCCGCCGTTCTCAGCAGAAGATTTGTCGAATGGTAGAAGTAGGCGTTTGCAAGCAGGTCTTTGTCAGTGGTGGCACCCGGGTAATCCGAACGGGTGGTGGCGAAGGCCAGCCAGTCTCCAAAATGCCATTCCACCTGGGTCCACAGGTACGCATCGCCGGCCTGAGCCCTCATGAATTCCACCCATGCCTTCATGCTCGGGTACTGGTTCTCCAGTATCCTGACATCCCCGTACTGCCGGTATACGGTCCACGGAACGATGACAGCCGCATCCGCCCACCCACTGGCACCTCCGTCAGCCAACACGGCGGGTATCACCGAAGGCACACGCCCGTCTTTTTCCTGGTCCGCCGCCAGGTCCGCCAGCCACTTGGTATAAAAACCCGCACAATCCATGTTGAAGCAGGCGGTGGGTGCAAATACTTCGGCATCGCCGGTCCACCCCAGGCGTTCATCCCGCTGGGGACAATCCGTTGGCACATCCAGGAAATTGCCTTTCTGTCCCCATACAATATTATGCTGCAGTTGGTTGATCAGTGAATTATTGCAGGAAAAACTTCCGGCCTGTTCAAGGTCGGAATGGATCACGATCCCCGTGATCATGTCCTTTTCCACCCTTCCCGGATAACCCGAGACGGCCACGTACCGGAATCCCTGGAATGTAAAGAGGGGTTCGTAGGTTTCCACCCCTCCACCCCTGCAGGTATAGACCAGCTTCTGGGCCGCCTTCCTGAGATTGTCCGTGTAAAAATTACCTTCCCTGTCGAGGACCTCGGCATGCCTGAGCTCGATCCGGGTGCCCGGGGGACAATCCACCCTGAGCCTCACCCGGCCGACCATGTTCTGTCCCATGTCAATCACCGTATCCCCCTGCGGTGTGACCAGCACCGCGATGGGTTTGATCTCCTCCATTCTTCTCATGGGGGGTGAGGCGGGAGAGATCATGATCCCCTTCTGGGGATCGAAGGCCAGGCAGCCTGACCAGCCTGAATCATCATACCCGGGCTGGTCCCATCCGGGTTTCTCAAGCCTGGCATCGTAGATCTCCCCGTCGTAGATCTCACTGAACAGGACGGCGCCCGTGGAGGATTTCCAGCTGTTATCGGTGGGGATGACCTTGCGGCTTCCGTCCTTAAACGTTATTTCCAGCTGCGCTCTGGCAGCAAGTGCATTCCGGGGATCCTTGGGATCATCCAAATTGTTGGGACTGAAGGCACGGTACCATCCGTTCCCCAGCATGATGCCTATGGCATTGGCACCATTTTTAAGGAGTTTTGTCACATCGTAGGTCTGGTACTGGATGCGGTGGGTATAGCTGGTCCAGCCGGGGGTCAGGACCAGGTCCCCCGCCTCCTTCCCGTTTAGGCTGGCACGGTAAAGGCCAAGGCCGGATACATACAGCCTGGCGCTGCGGATTTCCTTCTGCAGGCTGAAATCCCTGCGCAGCAAGGGTGCCGGGTGGCTGTATTCCTTGAAGGCAATCGCCGGACGTATCCATGCCGCCTCCCAGTCATCCTGGCTCAGCAGGCCGATCTCGAAACGCGCCGGTTCGGACCAGGGCGAAGCTTTCCCGTTCCGGTCCCATATCCTGACCTTCCACCAGCAGACATCCCTTGAGGAAAGAGGCTCCCCCCCGTAATCCACCAGGATACTCCTACCGGATTTCACCTTCCCGCTGTTCCAGAAATCCGCTTTTTTTTCCGTCAGGAATTCCGGGGAAGAGGCCACAAGGATCTGGCAGGCGGACTGTTCCTGGTTTCTTTCAGCGGAAGTTATTACCCAGCTGAAACGGGGTACCGTGGTCCCGATCCCTGCCGGATTGATCATGTGCTCGCATCTCAGACGGCTCACCGAACAGGCTTCCGCCGGGGGTTGAGGGGATCCTGCAAGGAGCTCTGAAGAATCCATGAACAGGTATCCATGGAGGGAAAAGGCTGTCATCAGGAAAATCCTGGAAAATGATTGGAGTTTCATATCGATTGTCTGGTTAGAATTTTACGGATCTCAGAGGGGGAGATCCTAAGTTTACTTTTGAATACGCGGCTGAAATAGTAGATGGACTGGAATCCCATGTCAAAACTGATCTCCTTGATGCTTTTATCCGTGTTTAGCAGCATCTCCTTTGCCCGAAGGATTTTCAGGTCAAGATGGTACTGCACCGGGGGAACCCCGGTGTATTTCTTGAACATCTTCCGGAAATAGGAATAACCGATGTTGTTTTTCTCCGCAAAACTCTGGAAATCAAACTCGGACTCGATGTTTTCCCGGATCATGAAACAGGCATTCTGAATGATCTTCTCCACGTGTTTCCCTGAAAAATCCTTCTGCTTGTCAAGCGAAACAATGAATCCCAGGAGTTTCATGACCATTCCGGCTGCAACCTGCTGGTAACCGGGCTTTTCTACCATGATGTAATCGAAGATCTTGTAATAGGTGTCGATGATTTCTTCCCGGTTCCCGATATCCACCACGGCATTTTTCTGGGTGAACCAGGGCCGGCTGAATACCTGGTGTGCTATATAACCCGAAAAACCGACATAATGCTCAATCCACCCGATGTTCTTTTTGGGCCGGTAGCGGTGCCATTCCCCGGGTTTGGTTATCAGCAGTGATCCGGGCTGGATCCGGTACCTTCCGGAATTATTCTCATAGGTCCCCTCTCCGTCCGTGATGTAATTGATCTGGTATTCATTCAGTATCCGCCCGATTTCGTAGGTGAAATAATAACCCGAAGGATGATCGCCAGGCGGATAGACAACGTTGGGTGGAATGATCGCCTTGCCCGCACAATTTACAAAGAGTCCCCAGTCCTTGTCCTCCTGTCCCGGGTTAACATATTTGAAAAACGATTCCATGCCCTCTATCACCAAAATATAGGGCATCAATATATGGATTTATGGCCTGAAAACCTTCATGTCGGACATTTTTTCTAAATTCAGTTCATCAAAAAACTGCCTGTTCATGGAATGCCGGTCCAACTGCGGAGCCTGCTGTATTGCCCCGTCGATCTCTTCACCCATCCCAGGCATGCCTCAGGGCAAGCCGGCAGGTGTCCGGTGTATTCACCTGAAGGATGATTTCAGCTGCGGGATCTATGAGCGGCGCCCAAAGGTGTGTCGGGATTTCAAGGCGGAAGAAGCTGTTTGCGGGCGCAACCGGGATGAAGCATTGATGATCCTCCGGCAGCTGGAAGGGTAACCCTGCCGGAAATGTCATACAGGCCTAAATTCCTGTCCTGGAATTGATTTATATTGATTTTAAGCAAGGAAACCACTATCTTAAATCCCTCATTAATCAAAGACCAGCCATGAGACAAAAACTGACAGGAACACTTCTTGCATATGCACTGATCATCGGATCCGTATGGGGACTCGGGGAAGTTGCCCTCGGCGTGGGATTGCGAAGCTGTGCACAACTGGTATCCGGATCGCTGATGACCGGCGTTGCCCTGTTCTTCATTTCGGCCGCCTGGGTGGCCTCTTCCAGAAATTATCTCCTGCCCCTCCTGGTTGTCCTGGTCGCATCAGTCTTCAAACTGTTTGATGCCGTGCTGCTCTCACTCCCGGTGAAGCACGGGGCGATCGGCAACCCGATCTTTGCATTCTGGATGGAGGGAATTGCCTTTATTGTTCTCATCGCAATATTCCGCAGGGCAACATGGAAAAAAACTTCATCGAAAGCCCTGCTTGGAGCAGGCTCTGCCCTGGCTGCGGTGGCATTGTTTCCACTTGTGAAATATGCCACCGGGATACCGGCATGCGTGCAACCCGGTACGACGGTCCCCCTTTCGATCTGGTTTGCCCCCGTGGCGGTTGCCTTTTCAGCCGTCACCGTTCCGCTGGGATTCTTAGCAGGCGACCGGATCAGGATATTCATTGATAATCTGAGCCTGCAGATAAAAAACAGTTTTGTTAAAGTTATGGCTTCTCCGGCGACCCTGGTTCTCTGTCTTTTACTGGTCGTGCTGTTCCGGATGATTGTGAATACGGATTTCTAAAGATCCTGCTTCAGGTGAGGCATTTCTATCATACGCTTATCGGGGAACTGGAAAATAAGCGGCGGCCGGTGCTGGCCACCGTCCTTGCCACCAGGGGATCCGCCCCGCAGGTACCGGGTGCATCAGCTTTGTTCTCCGGCAGGGGACTGCTTTCCGGAACCCTGGGAGGCGGTATACTGGAAGGGGATGCCACCCGGAAGGCCATGCAAATCCATGGCAAAAGCACCTCCCTGGTTTACACATTCGGCCTGGATGCCGATTTTTCTTCAAGCGAGGGAGCCATCTGCGGAGGTTCTGCCACCATCCTGCTCGATGCCGATCCCGGCAGGAGCCTTCAGGTTTTCAGGGAGCTTGAGAAAAGCATCGGCAACGGCATTCCTGGAGTGCTGCTTACCCGTATAACGGGATCGGATAAGATTGAAATCAAGCGACAGTGGTTCGCATCGGGGGATCCGGACCTGAAGCCGAAGGGGCACCCGGATGAACATCCGGCCTCAGCGGAATGGAAGAACCTATGGGCTGAAATGGATGCCTGTTTAGCTGAAGGGAAATGCACTTACCGGCAAAGATCCGATGCCCCGGCTGTTTTCCTGGAGCCGGTTCGCCCCCTTCCGAAGCTGCTTATAGCGGGAGCCGGACATATCGGCAGGGCCCTGGCACACCTGGGCAACCTGCTTGATTTCGAAGTGACCGTCCTGGATGACCGGAAAGAATACGCCAATGCAAGGAATATACCGGATGCAGACCGGCTCATTGTTGAACCTGTCGGGAAAGCAATGCAGGAAATACGACCGGGTCCGGACACCCATGTTGTGATCGTGACCCGCGGCCACAGGGACGATACGGAGGCACTCAGGGCCTGCATCAGCTGGGATGTGCCCTACATCGGGATGATCGGCAGCAGGAAAAAGATCCGTACCATGCGGGAGAATTTCCTGTCCCATGACTGGGCCACGGCATCGCAGTTTGACCGGGTGTATGCTCCCGTGGGACTCGAAATAGGCTCCAAAACCGTGCAGGAGATCGCAGTGAGCATTGCCGCACAGCTTATCCAGGCAAGAAACGATTCAAAAAAATCCTACCCCGGCAATCCCCCGAAAGCCAGGCACATATCAGCCATCATCCTGGCCGCCGGGGAATCCAGCAGGATGAAAAAGCCAAAGTTGCTGCTCCCTTTCGGGGACAGGAGCATCATCGAAACGGTCGTTGACCATGCCGGTCGTTCGGCTATTGGTAAAACCATCGTCGTTCTCGGGGCAAACCATGAAGCCATCGGCAAACAGATCAGGAATTACCCGGTCGAAACGGTCTATAATTCGCAATACAAAAAAGGAATGTTCTCCTCGGTCCAGTGCGGACTGAGGGCAGTGCCTGAACCGACCGAGGCCGTCATGATCCTGCTGGGTGACCAGCCGATGATCGGAACCGGGATAATGGACCGGATGGTTAAGGCATACAGGAAAGCGGAAAGCGGGATCATCGTTGCCTCCTGCAAGGGTAAACGGGGACATCCCATCCTGATAGGTTCGAAGTATTTCAGGGAACTTCTGGAATTGCCCTCCGGCAGCTCCCTCAGGGAGCTTCTGGACATGCACCTGGAAGATATCACCGAACTGGAGACCGATAGCCCGGAAATCCTGAGGGATATTGACACGGAAAAAGATTACCAGGAAGAACTCAAACACCATCATAAAACTCAAACACCATCATAACCATGACTGAGACCATCCAATTTGAACTGAACGGCAATCCCGTTCAGGTCTCAACGAACCCGGACAACCTGCTCCTGTGGGTGCTCCGGAATGAGCTCGGGCTGACCGGCACCAAATTTGGCTGCGGGGAGGGCTATTGCGGATCCTGCACCGTGCTGCTCGATGATGAACCGGTCCGCTCCTGCATGATCCCGGTTAAAGATGTGGCGGGAAGCAGGATTACGACCATAGAAGGACTCGCCCTCAACGGTTCCCTGCATCCGATCCAGAAGGCCTTCATGGAAAATGATGCCCTGCAGTGCGGATACTGCACCCCCGGGATGATCATGAACGCCTGCGGACTTCTGCTGAAAAATCCCGATCCTTCCCGCCAGGAGATCATCCTTGCAATGGAGGATAATCTCTGCCGCTGCGGCACCTACGGAAGGATTATCGAGGCCATACAGATGGCCGCCGAAGAAATGAAAGGAGGGGTGAAGGGATGAAAAGGGAAGAAAAAATAACCAGGCGCCTGTCGAAAGACATGAATAATCCCTGGGGAATGGACCGCAGGGATTTCATGAGGAGGATTGGCGGGGGACTCATTATTGCATTCTCAGCCGGTGACCTGGCCCTTCTGTCCGGATGCTCCACGAAGCCGGAAGAAGAAAAAGAATATGGAGTGAATGCTTACCTTCGGATCGGAGAAGACGGAAGGGTGACCCTCTATACCGGTAAAATTGAAATGGGACAGGGACCCATCACCTCCCTGCCCATGATGCTTGCCGATGAACTGGACGTGAGCCTTGACAGTATCGACATCATCATGGGGGATACCGATCTCTGTCCCTGGGATGAAGGGACCGCCGGATCCACCTCCACACGGGTTTTCGGACAGATTATGAGAGCTGCAGCCGCCGAAGCACGTGCCAGACTCCTGGAAATGGCCGCAGAAAAACTTTCGGTACCCGCCGCACAGCTCAGTGTCAGCGACGGAATTGTTACGGATCGATCGGATGAGACCAGGCAGGTCAGCTACGCAGAACTGACCCAGGGGAAGGAGATCCTGGAAACCGTTAAGGAAAAGCCTGCCCTGAAAAAGGCATCGGAATTCCGGGTAATGGGAAAGCCCATGTTGCATACGGACGGGGCCCTGAAGGTTACAGGAACCGCCAAATATTCAGGTGACGTCAAACTGCCGGGCATGGTCTATGCCAGGATCCTGCGGCCGCCCTCCCGGGGAGCCATTCGCCTGAGCGCAGACACTTCCGGGGCCGAAGCCATCGAAGGGGTTGAAATCGTAAAAAAGGGCCAGCTCCTTGCAGTACTTCACGAATCCCAGGATGTTGCCGACCTTGCCATCACAAAGATCAAGGCAAAATATAAGGAAGAGAATTTCGCAGTGGATGATAAGAGCATCTTTGAATTCCTGGTACAAAAGGGAAGCGAGATGGAAGAGACCGATTCCGGTGGCAGCCTGACGGAGGGGGAGAAGCAGGCGGAAAAGACCTTCGATTCCGAATTCCGGGATCCCTACATTGCCCATGCCCCGATGGAAAATCATACGGCAACCGCGGTATTTGAAGGCGATAAGCTGAAGATCTGGGCTTCCTGCCAGAACCCTTTCCCGATGAAAACCGACGTGTCGGAAGCGCTTGGCATTCCCGAAGAAAATGTACAACTGATGCAGATATTTACGGGAGGAGCGTTTGGAGGCAAATTATACAATCCCCAGATTATCGAAGCTGCCCGGCTGGCGAAGCTGTCCGGGAAACCGGTTCAGCTGATCTATAAACGGGAGGAGGAATTTATGTATGATTACCTGAGACCTGCTGCCGTCATTAAACTCAGGTCCGGCATCACCGCTGAAGGAAAGATTTCCTTCTGGGATTATAATCTATATTTTGGAGGCGGACGGGGATCTAGGCATTTTTATGACATCGAGAACCACCGTACCCGGGAATTTAATGCTTCCCGGACCCAGGTCATCAGCAAGCCCCGTGGAGAGATAGTCCATCCCTTTGATACAGGAGCCTGGCGGGCTCCGAGCAATAACACTAACACCTTTGCAAGGGAATCACAGATGGAGATTATGGCTGCCGCCGCGGGTAAGGACGCACTTGAATTCCGGCTGGAGCATCTTAAGAATTTCCCGGAAATGGCGGAGGTCCTGAAAGCGGGCGCGGAAAAATTCGGCTGGACCCCGGCCAGGGGTCCCAGCGGCCGGGGCTATGGCATCGCCTGCGGGATCGATGTCGGCACCCGGGTGGCTGTCTTCGTGGAGGTTAAGGTGGATGGTGAAACTGGACATGTGCAGGTCAAAAGGGCAGTCGCTTCCCAGAACATGGGAATGGTCGTCAATCCCCAGGGCGCCATCATCCAGGTTGAGGGGTGCATTATCATGGGACTCGGTTATGCCCTGAGCGAGGAGGTCCGGTTTGAAGGGCGAAAAATGCTTACCCGGAATTTCGATACCTATGGCTTCACACGCTTCAGCTGGACCCCGCATATAGACGTGGTCCTGATCGATGCACAGGAGGATCCGCCCCACGGTGGGGGTGAACCGGCTATCATTTGCATGGGGGGCGCCGTTGCGAATGCCGTATTTGATGCAACCGGTGCCCGCCTATACCAGCTGCCCCTGACCCCTGAGCGGGTGCTCGAAGCCATTAAGAGTTCGAAAAGCTGATCACCAGGCTGAACCGGCTCATTCTTCGATGGACTTGAAAACAAGCCGGCGGAAGTTATCCCCGGTATGATCCGTTCTGGTTCCCTGGGTTTGTTTCATAATGATGCCCGTGATCTGCTGGTTCGGATCCGCAAAGTACTGGGTGTTGAAATAACCGCCCCAGTTGAAGGTGCCGGCGCTTCCCGGTATCCCGGATTCCACTCCTTTCTGCGTGAGCACACCATAAACGAGCCCGTAATATGTATCCGTACTGTCCCAGACGTTCCGGAATTGATTCTTCATGATGGTGTCGATGGTGGCAGGTTCAAGGATCCTCACTCCATTGAATTCCCCATCGTTCAGGTACATCTGGAGGAAGGTGGCATAGTCTTCTGCTGTGGAGCTCAGTCCCGCACCTCCGGAGAAAAAGGTCTTTGCACCTTTTATCGGGTAATCCGGGTCGTAAAAGGTTACCGGGAAGGGCACCCACTGTCCGCTGTCCGGCATTTGAACGGTTACCAGACGGGGATACAATTCCTCCGGCAGGTAAAACCAGGTTTCGTTCATGTCAAGCGGATCGAAGAGCCTTTCCCTCAGGAATCGGTCGAAGGGCATGCCGGACCAGATCTCTACCAGGTAGCCCATGACGTCTAATCCCTCGCTGTAGACAAACGCAGTCCCCGGATCATGATGCAGCGGCAGTTTCGCAAGCTTTTTAACATTATCCCCGATCTTCACATCCTCCGTGGTGAAAAGGTCCACAATACCGGCCTTCTGGTAAATCATCCGGAACCGTTCATCCCCGTCGATCATCCCGTATCCGAGTCCCGATGTATGGGTCAGCAGGTGCCGTATGGTAACCGGCCTTCTGGCAGGAACCGTGGTGTAGGTAGTATCTGCCGGGTTGAATTCAGAAAGCACCTGCTCGTTCGCGAACTCCGGGATGTACTTTGAAACCGGGTCGTCAAGGTTAAATTTTCCCTCTTCCCAGAGGATCATGGCTGCCGTGGAGGCGATTGCTTTGCTCTGGGAAGCGATCCGGAACACATCTTCCCGTTTAAGGGCCCTTCCGGCCTGGTTGTCGGCCATTCCAAAAGCCTTGTAATAAACGATCTTCCCGTTTCGGGCGATCAGGGCCACAATGCCCGGCACTTCCCTTTCCCGGATGGCCCTGACGCACATGGAATCGATTTCTGCCAGGCGCTTGGGAGAAACGCCAACACCTGCGGGATCAACTTCCGGCATTGCGAAAGATCCCGGACCTTTGCCCTGCTGGGTGCAGGCAGCCAGAATAATTGTAAGGGCAATAAGTAATCCTGTTTTTTTCATGATTTAGGTGATATTTGATAATTGAGGTTTCATGCTCAATGCAGCTACAGTTCAAAATCCAAATAGTCCTTCGATTGGTTTAAGTTCCATAAAAATAATCAATTTCCCTATATGTCCATATTCCGGTGAACTTCATGGCATTGCCGCCTGATTACAATTACTTCATGAGGGTAAACGAAATTTGTTTGGAGAATAATTCTTAAAGACTATTTTTAAACCGTGATTTTTACCCGGATAATAATTTCAGATTCTTATAATTTCACCATGGCAGAAGGACGTTTCACCAATCCGGTCGTTGCATCGCTCGCCGGGGTAAAGGATTTTTTTTCAAAGCAGAAACTGGCTGACAGGTTCACCGACGACGACCGGGCGGACGGGATGACCGTCCTTGTTACAGGGGCTAATTCGGGACTCGGTTTTGCGCTTGCCGTTGCGTTTGCAAAACGGGGCGGCAATGTGATCATGGCAGGCCGCAGCAAGATCCCCCGGGCCGGGGAGCGGGTGAAGGACCTGTCGGGCTCGGCATTGGTTGAGATGCGCTACCTCGACCTCAGTAATATAAGATCCATTCATGATTTTGTTGAAACCCTGGTTGAAGACGAAATTAAAATTGACATCTGCATCCTGAATGCGGCAGTGGCCCTGCCGGGGTCCCGGCGGACTGCTTCAGGGCAGGATGAGATGTTCCTGGTCAACTACCTTTCAAACGTAATCCTGACAAGGCTGCTGCTGGAAAAATCGGTGATTGAATTAAGGGATTCGGCGGTCTCTTCCAAAATGATCTTCATCTCGAGCGATTCCCACCAGGGAGCCAGTGCCATTGACTATAACGAATTCGGGAGGTATTTTGAATACGGGGTATCCAAGGGCATATCGAACTACAGTTACTTCAAGCTGGTGCTGAATACTTATGCCACCGAATTATCCAGGAGGGTCAATGAGCAGACGGTTAAACTGAGCATCAATGCCATTTGCCCGGGACCGGTCCATTCCAACATCGTGAAGGAAGCGCCCTGGCTCCTGAGGATGATCCTCAAGGGGATCTTCTGGATAGTGTTTAAGTCCCCCGCCAAAGCCGCCCACCCGGTTTTATACATGGCCCTGTCACCCGATTACGAGGGCAAAACCAACGAATACTTACACATGTTCAATCCTAAGAAAATGGACCCCAAGGTATACGACCCGGCGGAAGGAAAGAAATTATGGGAAAGATCCATGGCACTGCTGAAGGAAATCGACCCGGATCACGGTACTTACATCAGGGTGAAGGAATCGTACGCGGAAACTGCGAAGCCTGAAAAGACAGCCGGTTCATGATCGGGCTCTTCATTTTAATAATAGGAGTGATATGATTGTCATCACTTACAACACAAACATGAAAAGAACAGAACGCCTGGCCGGCATCATTTCAATTTCCCTGTTCTGCCTCGGGATCCTGTTTAAAATGCAGCATATTCCCTTTTCAGGGCTCATGATCCTGCTTTCCGTCCTTCTGCTGAACCTTATTTATCTTCCCATACACCTGATCCTGCAGTACCGGGCTTCCGGAAGCCTGCTTGAAAGAATATACTCGCTGCTCCAGTTTGTAACGCTCTTTTGCGCTGTCTTCGGCATGGCATTCAAGATCCAGCACTGGGCCGGGGCCGGGATCCTGTATATCCTTTCAAATGTTCTGATCCCCATCCTGATTGCCTCTTATTTTATCCTGCGTGCCAGCCGGAAGGGGAAACTGCCTTTCATCCTGAACGACCTGGTCATCGCCCTGTTGTGCTATTTTATGTTCATCTTCGTGCAGAAAAATACCGTGTCGCGGTCCGTGCTGGAGGGTTATTTCCTCATTACCGAACATTACCAGAAACTGAATGCAGGAATCGAGTCCTCCAATACCCTCATTTACCAGAGTACCGATTCCCTGATTCAATCCGAAAATCAGGGGGTAAGGGAATCCATACGTATGGCCGGGAAGGCCAGCAGAGAAGTTCACCGGAGGTTCGATTCGATTTTCAACGAATTTTCGCTCTTCTGCACCGGTTATCCCCTGGATGAACTTATGGAAAGGCCTTATATTTTAAGTGAAATAGGAGCAAACGGCAACCTTGGGGATGAATTTTTCGAATCGGGTTCCAACGGGAAACTGCTTAAGGAGTCCCTGGGGACTTTCATGGAAGATATCAATCGTATCGCGGGAAAGAATGATATCCAATCGGCGTTGATCGGATTCGGTCTTGATACGGCTGACACCAGGGATGTCTATGGTGATGCCCTGAGCTGGGAAAGTATTTTCGGGTTTTTACCGGTCTCGGCCATTTTCAGTTACAGTGCATGGCTGAAGAATATGATCCTGCTGACCGAAAGTACCATGCTCCACGAACTGATCGGAAGGCTGGATCAGTCCGGTGAGACCGAACTTATCCGGGATATGGCCCGTCGTGAATCGGAACGGGCCATTGAGTCGAAAGAGGACGAACTTCTCATGATCAAACAGCAACAGGAATTGTTTGACCTCAAGCTTGCTCAATCCGGTGCAGAATTACAGCAACAAAGGACCATAAGCATTTTTGCTTTCACAGGTATTGGATTTGTTCTGCTTATGCTGATCGTATCCACCCGGGCATATGCCCGCAAGCAGAAGGACAATAAAATCCTGGTTGCACAGAAAAATGAAATCTCGGACAAAAACGAGGAACTGAACCAGCAGAACGAGGAGATCCTTGCACAGCGCGACGAGATTGAGGCACAGCGTGACCTGCTGTTCAGTCAGAAGCAGCAGATTGAAAAAACCCACCATGAAATATCCTCCAGCATCGATTATGCCACCCGCCTGCAAAGCGCCGTACTCCCCGATACCGGGTTGCTTAATGAACATTTGGCCGATCATTTTGTCTTTTTCAGGCCGAGGGACAAGGTGAGCGGTGATTTTTACTGGTGGACCGAGGTTGAAGGGCAAATCATAATTGCAGCTGCCGATTGCACCGGACACGGGGTTCCCGGAGCTTTCATGAGCATGCTGGGTATTTCATTACTGAGGGAAATCGTCAACAAGGAATACATTACCCACCCGGGAGTGATCCTCAGAAAGTTGAGAAAGGAAATCATACGGTCTCTTAAACAGAAGGGTGTTGAAGGGGAACAGAAGGATGGGATGGATGTTTCGCTGATCAGCATTAACCCGGAGAAAACGCTTTGCCAGTATTCCGGTGCAAACAACCCGTTTTACATCATCCGCAAGGGGGAATTGATCGAGTTCAGGCCCGACAGGATGCCCATCGCGATCTACCAGCGTATGGATAAATTCACCATGCACGAAATTCCCCTGCATGAAGGAGACCAGCTTTATCTTTTCAGCGACGGGGTTGCCGACCAGTTTGGCGGTCCCCGGGGCAAAAAGATGAAATACAAAGGATTCCAGCAGTTGCTCCTGGACATTTCAGTACTGGGCATGTCCGGGCAGGAAAAGGCTCTCACGGATTACATCAGCAACTGGATGGGCAGCCTGGAACAGGTTGACGATATGATTGTAATAGGCCTGAAAATCTAATTTCCGGTTTCCTTATTCTCCCCTCAGCATCCGGATGCAGTGGACCATGGCCCGGGTATTGTGGTAGGTGGTTTTCCAGATGTGGCTCTTGCGCTGCCCGGTATTTTCCGGAAAGGTATCCAGCCCGTAATTGTACCACCCCCCTTGCTCCCTGTCGATCAGAAAGGTATCGATATATTCCCAGGATTTCAGGAATTTCCCGTAGTAGTCGTTCGGATCCTCGGGGTAAAGCAGGGCCATCATCAGCAGGGCGTTCATGCCTTCCGCCTGCCCCCACCAGGATTTATGGTGGTTGAGGATCGTGACCTCCATTCCGCTCTGCTTGCCGGCATCGTAAAATCCCCCGGCAATGGTGTCCCATCCCGATTCCAGCGAATGGTCCACGAGCAGCTTTGCGATCCGGTGGGTCTCTTTATCTCCACCCCATCCCAGGACACGGGCGGTTTCCAGGAGGAGAAAAGCCGTTTCCACATCGTGCCCGTAGGAATAATGCTGGCTAAACCAGTAATTCGTTCCGAAAGGATTATCCATAATCTCCTCTGGGACCAGCCTCCAGTCCGGGTAAAAATACAGCTGCAGGTACCCGTCGAGGTGCACGAAGGTGTCCCTTATCAGGAAAAACATCTCTTCCAGCCTGCTGCGTAGAAGGCTGTCCGGCCATATCCCGTACAGGGCGGTCAGGGCTTCCATCAGGTGGATCGAGCT
Organism: uncultured Bacteroides sp.; assembly: GCA_964431315.1. Lineage (GTDB taxonomy): Bacteria > Bacteroidota > Bacteroidia > Bacteroidales > SM23-62 > SM23-62. Next base: position 103,725 of record CAYSJH010000003.1, read on the forward strand.
GTTGTAATCCTTCAGTCCCGCTGCAGGGGAATCCCAGAGCCCGGTCTCGCCGGTATCCCCGGCAGGAAGATGGGTGCCATCGCGCCTTAAAAACTCGAAATACCCGCCGTACTGCGGATCATGGCTGTGGGCTTCCATCCACAGGAAAGCCTTTCTGGCCAGGTCCAGTGCTTCCGGATCCCTGCTTACGCTGTAATACTGCGACAGTCCGTATACAGCAAAAGCCTGGCCGTAGATGCGCTTTTCATTTATGCTCTCCTTCTGTGGTGATCCGTCCCGGTTGCAGAAGGTAAAAAACCCTCCGCATTCGGGATCCCACATCCGGTCCCTCAGGAACCTGAATCCGTGCGCTGCATAGTCAAGGAATTTTTCTCGTTCGGGATAGTTTTCATAAATGAATGAAGTTGTCCAGACATGGCGCGCCTGCTGCACCAGGGCCTTAACCTGGAAACCTTTCGAGGGGGTCCAGTCGTAATCGAAGTCTGAAATGTATCCCCCTCGGAGGGTGTCCAGGTTCCGGGGATACCAGTAATCCAGGAGATCCCCGAAAAGGCTTTTTTCCATTTCTTCCGCCAGCAGGTTTTTACCCTGAAGGGTCGGTTCGGGGGATTTTCCCGGTCTGCTTCCACCTCCGCAGCCGTATAGCAAAAGCTGGGTGAGTATCAGCATTGAAACCGGAAAGAAACTCTTTCTGAAGGCCATTTCTTTGCAGATTTTCGGTTTATTTTCCCGGTTCCCAGCCGTCCGTAAGGGTCATGAGAAACGCTACGATGTCCTCGATCTCCGGAGTTGTGAGTCCCAGGTTCCCAAGTTCTTCATCATTCACATTTTCAGTCACCTCGGGCGGAGCCCATGGCCCGGTATCCCTTGTGTTGTAGAACGCAACGACCTGGAAAAGGGTTTTGAAAATGCCGTTGTGCATATAGGGAGCGGTCAGGGCAACATTTCTGAGCGTGGGCACCCGGAACTTGCCGTTCTCGGCCGGATCGTTCAGGGTACCTCCCAGTCCCAGGTCCACAAATCCGTAACCATCGGGATTCAGTTCCCGCGGCAGGGTATAGAACGGGTTTTCAGGATTTTTGGGCACCCAAAGGTTGTCGTAGCTGAAATCGGTGAAAAGGGGCGGAGCTCCGTCGGGCGATGCTGCATGCGGATGGCAGGCAGCACAATTCCCCTTATTTGCAGACACAAAAAGAGCCAGTCCCCTGAGCTCCTGCCCGGTCAGTTCCTCTTCCCCCCTCAAATAGTGATCGTATTTTGAATCAAAGGGACTGAACTCCGCGGTTTTTTCATAGGCCGCGATGGCATCGGCCATATTAGCAAAGGCTTTTGCCGGATCGTCAAGTGAACCGGGACCGTAAACTTCTTTAAACATGCCTGCATACTCAAGATCCCTGAGCTTATCCCTTATTGAGATTACATCAGGGTTTGCCATCTCAAGGGGATTTAAAGGGGGGCCCATTGCCTGCTCCTCAAGCGAATTGGCGCGCCCGTCCCAGAACAACCCGCCCACCCATATATTTTCCACGTTGTCCCTGTGAAGAGGGGGAATAAAGGATGCGTAGGCGACAGGCAGATCATTCCGGTTTCCGTATCTTCCCTTCACCACTCCTTTTGATACAGGCAGCCCGGTTTCCGCATTCGCGAAGGCCCGTTCAGGCGCATGGCATGCCGAACAATCCTGTCCCCCTGGAGTCGACAGCTTTTTCTCAAAAAACAACCGTTTGCCGAGTTGTTCCTTTGGTGTTAATGGTTCGCCGGTTTCATGCCCGGAACCTGACCGGTCACAGGCGGCGGTTATTATCAATACCAGGGTGAGTGATCCAATGGCGGCGAAAACCGGGAATTCAGACTTTCTCATGGGTATTGAAGGTATGGTAAACGATGCAAAGGCATAATTTAATATTTTTTAGGGACAATCATCATTTATCTTACGTTTATTGATATTTATATCCCGGCTATTTAATTTTACACAAAAGCTTTGCGCCATGAAGGTACACGTGTTCTGTGAAGCGCCTTTCGGAATGAGGGGAAATGGCGTTCACACCGCTTTCAGGGATTCCATTGAACTGCTAAACGATGGGCCGGACATCGAAGCAGTGGTCAGCAGGAGGGGCAAAGGGGACGTCTTCCACAGCCATACCTACGGTCCCCGGTATTTCTGGGCAGGCAGGAAATACAAAGGCAGGAGGGTTTTCACCGCCCATGTCATCCCCGATTCAGTCAGGGGTTCCTTCCCCCTCTGGAAACTGATCCTTCCACTGAGCAAATGGTACCTTAAAAAGGTGTACGAGTATGCAGACGTGTGCCTGGCGATCTCTCCCCGGGTTGCCGATTCCATCAGGGAACTGGGGACCAGAACCAGGATCGTGGAAATTTCCAACCCGGTCATGATGGAACACTGGCGATTCACCCCGGAGAAAAGGGAAAGGGGGCGCAGGATGCTTGGCCTGGGGGACGATGATTTCGTTGTGCTGGGCGTGGGCCAGCTGGTTGAACGCAAGGGAGTGGAAGACTTCCTGGATGTTGCTGAGGCCATCCCGGAAGCAAGGTTCATCTGGGCTGGAGGCAGGCCATTCGGAGTTTTATCAGATGGACTCATAAAGATCAATGCCAGGATCAAAAGGGCACCCGGACACGTCCGGTTCACAGGAATGCTTGAACTGGAGGAAATGCCCCTGGTCTATGCGGCTGCGGATGCTATGCTGTTCACCTCCTACCAGGAGAACTGTCCCCTTGCCCCCCTGGAAGCAGCAGCCTGCAGCTTGCCCGTTTTGTTCCGGGACCTTCCCGAATATGCTCTTCTTTTCAGGAATCCCTACCTGAAAACCGGTTCCACTGGCGGGTTTATCGAAATGACCCGGCGGTTGATGAAGGATGAAACATTTTTCAGGGAAGCCAGGGAGATATCCCGGCAGCTGGTCACCCAGTTTGACCGCAGGCAGATCCGGAATGAATTGCTGGAGGTCTATCGTTCCCTTCTTATAAACTGACCACCTTCAATCCGCAGTGTTCAGCCCGCAGTTTTCAGTCCGGAGTTTTCAATCCTGAGTGTTCAGCCCGTCGTTTTCAGTCCGGAGTTTTCAGTACGCAGTTTTCAGTCCGGATCCTTCCGCCTGAAATGGTTTACCGTCCGTTCCAATGCCTCCTTCTCGCCGTACATGGGAACAAAACCGAAATCTTGCCTGGCCCGGTTCGATGAAAAGGTATAATCGGTGCAGGTGTAGGTTACGGCAAACCGGCTCATCTTCGGGGAATATTTCTTCACAGGGCTCAGCAGGAAGGCAATGGCTTCCGAAATGCTGCCAAGGCTGTAAGCCAGGCGGCGGGGCAGCCAGAGGTTTTTTGGCCAGATCCTGTATCCTGCAGCCTGCACGATGGAATCAAAAAATTTAAAGAAGTTCGAAGCGGGTCCGTCGGTAATGAAATAGGCCTTCCCCCTTACCCGCTCGTTTCCGTCCAGCAGTGCATGTGCGGCCAGCAAATGGGCATGGGCAATGTTCCCGACGTACACGTGCTGGCATTTTGAACTGCCGTTCCCGAGGCGGACATAAAAACCGGTCCTCGCCATATTAACCAGAGATCCGATGTGGTATGGATCCCCTTCTCCGTAAATGTCTGCAGGCCTCAAAACGCAGGTTTTCAGGTCATTGCCGTCCGAATCCATCACCAGTTTTTCAGCCAGGTATTTGCTTTCGCAGTAAGAGGTGGAGTGGCCCACGGGGTAAGGAGCCTGCTCATCCACATTGAGCAGGGGCTTGCCGTCGTACAGGACGTCCAGTGAACTGGTGTACACCAGGGCTTTGACGCCGGTTGCGAGGCAGGCGTCCACCATGTTCCGGGTGCCCCCGTAATTGACCGAGAGGATCTCCTCCTTTGATTTTGTCCCCCAGTCCACGATGGCTGCAGCATGGATGACCAGGTCCGTTCCCCTGCAGGCATCCGCGAGAATTTCCGGGTCCCTGACATCACCCTGTATAAAACTGACCCGTTGACCGGCTGTTCCAGGCAGTGGCCTGATGTCAAGCACCCTCAATTCATTTACCGGCAGGGGCGATGATCCGTCCAGCAGTTCCCGTATGATGGCCCTGCCCAGGAATCCCGATCCTCCCGTAAGGAGTATGTTATAACCGTTGCCCTCTGATTTTCCCAAACCTATGGATTTTGCTTCAAAAATGATATTTTTAAAAATCTGAAAATATAAAAATTATCAAACCCGTTATCAAACCCTCTCTGCAAAAGGAAATATATATCCTGAAGGGTCTGCCAGCTGAGGACTACAAAGGCTTTAAAGACAGGATGCTGGAACTTTCAAACGAGATCCTGGAGCAATGCGGACCGGAGACGCTTAGAATCACCCTGACGGTAAAAAGACCGCCCCGCGTTTCCGTAATTCCGTTCAGAAGGGAGAAAGCCGCAGCATTTTCGATCACCGGGACAACCAGGGATAGCGCGGATGTCATTTCGGGGGCTCCGGGTTTTACAGGGGGATACCTCGTGGAGGAGGCCATTCCAGTTACCTATGAAAAAACATGGGGGGACGGGGTTCCGACGCCCGGGGAATGCCTGCTGACCCTTTTTCACCGCAAGCCGGACCTTGACCAGGATACTTTTATCCGCCGCTGGCACGGGGGACACACCCCTTTGTCCCTGCGTCTGCACCCACTGTGGAATTATAACCGGAATGTTGTCGTAAAGGCACTAAACGAAAATTCGACCTGGTACGGCGGCATCGTGGAGGAACAATTCAGGACGGCCGCAGAGCTGTTGAACCCGTTCATATTCTTCGGGCCGGCCCTGAAAGTCCCCTATCACATGTACCTGGTTTACAGGGATACCATTTCCTTTATTGACATGAAACGGATCGAAACTTACCTCGCCACCGAGATTCACATCAGGAGCAGGAAATAATCCGGCAGATCAGGCATACCGGACCGACAGATCCATTCCGTCTGCTTCAGGGACGCTGATACAGCCCTGATTGGAAGGGTCCTGTCAAGCTTCCGGGTACATTCTGCTGATCACCCGGTTGAACAGGCGGGTGGTGGTTTTCCTGGAGAGGATGCGGGTCATGATGAAATAATTCAGCTGGTTTTGAAATCCGGGGATGTAAAGGGCTTTCCGGCCCAGGGATCCCAGTGCCCCTTCAACGACCTGCCGGGGATCCATGACATGGGGACGGATCCGGCCGTACTGTGGATGGGTTCCCAGGTAGGCGGGAGTAGCCGTGGCACCCGCCACGCAGGCCATGACATCGAAATTGTCTTGTTTAAGTTCATGATGAAGGGCTTCCGCGAGCAACTGGTTGAATGCCTTTGTCGCTCCGTACGGGGCAAGGAACCGGGTCCCCCACAACCCCGCCATAGAGGCCATCAGCACGATCCCTTTTTTCCGGCCGGGATCGCCGGCATGATGAAAGGCAAAGGCATGGACCAGCCGGTTGGGCGTGCGGACGTTCACCTCGATGTACCGGTCCAGGTCCCCCGGGTCGTTTTCAACGAATTTTTTCACCCTGCTGTATGCAGCATTATAAACAAGGAGCCGGCATGAAGTTTCCTTAACCGCATCCATCATGGCAGGTACCGATCCTTCATCCCCCAGGTCCAACTGAAGTCTCCGGGTCCGGACCCCGAAATCCCGCTCGAGCCGGTCCCCCAGTGCATGCATGAGGTCCCCCTGTTGATCCACCATAATAATGTCCATTTCCCTTTCAGCCAGGGCGGTGGACCACCCCTCACCCAGGCCTTCGGCAGCGCCGGCCACCAGGCACCAGGATCCGTATGAATCTTTCAGTTCCCCCATGTGAACCAAAATGAATATATTTAAGCCGTTCCGTAATATTAAACGTTTTGTCCGAATGAGAAAAATCCTGTTTCTTTTCCTGAGGGTCATGGGCGCCTGGCGGAAGCTTTTCCTCAGGATCCGCGGCAGATCCGAGCAGGACCTGCACGACCGCCGGATCGTGACCGGCCGGTCCTGGGCAGAATTCTGCGACGACCTGAAAGCCGCCGGGAATGTGCTGCTGTCCCCCGGGGTGCCCCGCGATCCTTTCCAGCAGGCCGAGGGCATCCGCTACCTTTCACGGTTGACGAGAGCGGGACTGGAAGCTTTCGTCGAATACAGCGATCCGGCCTTCCCCGAATTAAGGCGAATGGTGCATGAAACCGTGAAAATAGGAGCGGATAACCCTGATAATTATTACCAGAATGCTCAGATCAGCGGCCGGTACGAATACCGGATCCAGGGCAAAAGAAATACGGTGGACCATATCAGTTTCCATACCCGGAACGGGAATTACGGGACTACAGGGGGACTCGCCCCTTGCGGGAAAATAGACAATTCGGACCTCGTGGTCGAAGCGGACGGGTCATTCGAGATCTTCCTGGGCAGGGAGCCCCGGGGAAAGAACTGGCTGAAGACTGAGGAAGATACGAGCCTGCTTATTGTGCGGCAAACCTTTGCGGATCGTTCAAAGGAACGTCCCGCAGAACTTAAGCTGATCAACGCATCCGGACAGGCCAAACCCGGTCCCCTTACCACAAAACAGGTGGACGAGGGACTCAAAATGGCATCGATGTTCGTGGGCGGGACCTCCCTGCTCTTCACCCGCTGGGCGAACGGGTTTCGTAAACACCCAAACCGCCTGCCGCAGTTTGACCAGGAAACATCGAACGCCGCGGGAGGGGATGAGAGCATTGTGTATTACCACAGCTACTGGAAACTGGATCCGAACCAGGCCCTGCTGATCGAAGCCTCGCCTCCCACATGCGACAACTGGAATTTCCAGCTTGACAATTTCTGGATGGAATCGCTCGATTACCGTTACCATTCCATCAGCATCAATAAAAACAGCGCCCGTTACGAACCGGACGGCAGGGTGCGGATCGTGGTTGCACACGAGGATCCGGGGATGCCCAACTGGATCGAAACAGCCCATCACCAGGAAGGTACAATGTGCTGGAGATGGTATCGTCTTCACGAGGGGGCACAGCCCGTGGAACCATCCTGCTCCCTGGTAAAAACGACTGAGTTAAGGCAAAAATGAGCACATGTGCAACAATTGAAAAAATGCAAGGATGAGACCAGGGAATAAAGTCAATGCCAGGGATTTTTCCCGCCGCCCGGTCTGGTTCAATGCCCTGAATGCCGTCTGGAGGAATACCTATCCCGTGGGATCCCGGCCCTCACTTGAAAAAGACGATCTGATCAAAACCGCCAGGAAAGCAACCGGAATGCACGATCTTGGACAGGATTTCTGGGATGAACCGCTCGACCGGCTGCTCCGTTCCCTTAAGGAAGAAGCCCGGCTTCACGCGGTCGGTTGTTTCATATCGCGCCAGAGGATCATCAACCTGCTTGCCGTCAGGCTTAGGGCTGAACACTGGTTCAAGAAATTTCCCCGGATCCTTGAACAGGAGGTCCTTCCGCCGGTGATTATAGTGGGACTCCAGCGTACCGGGACCACCAAGCTTCACCGGCTCCTCACGGCAGATCCCGGTAACCGGGTGTTGAGGAGCTGGGAAGCCATTAATCCCGCTCCTTTCAGCCTGGATCATAAGGGAATGGACAGGCGCATCCGGGTTGCCAGGACCACTGAACGGGCCCTGCGCCTGCTGGCTCCCGGTTTTTTTGCCATCCACCCGGTGGAACACACGGCCCCGGAGGAAGACATCCTGCTGCTCGATGCGACATTCCTCAGCACGACGCCGGAAGCCACCGCACATGTGCCCTCCTATGCGGCCTGGCTGGAGGAAACGGATCAGTCCCACGCCTACCACTATGCCAGCAAACTTTTGCGGCTGCTGCAATGGCAGGAGCCCGGCAAACGCTGGATCCTGAAATCCCCGCACCACCTTGAATTCCTGCCCCTGGTCAGGAAGTATTACGGGGAACCCTATTTTTTATGGACCCACAGGGAGATCAACGAATGCATTCCCTCGTTTCTCAGCATGGTCTGCCACAGCAGGTCAATCTTCAGCAATGAGGTAAGGATCGGGGAAGTCGCGGAGCACTGGGTCAGAAAAACCGCATACATGCTGAAAAAGGGAATGTTCTTCCGGCAGCAGGAAGGCCACCGGGAATATTTTACAGATGTTTTATACGACAGGCTTGTAAAGGATCCCTTAATCCAGCTGACCGGGATTTATGAGCGGTACGGCGGGATACCGGACGACCTGGCCGAAAGGTTCCGGATTGCCGAATCGAATAATCCCCGGGGTAAATACGGGATCCATGAATACAGTCTTTCGGATTTTGGGCTGGAAGGGGAAGATCTCATCCGCAGGAACCAGGACTATTATCAATTATATACCAGGCTTGTGGGGGAAGGTCCGGAAAAATTTTAAGCACTACGTGGTGCAAAACAGGCAGAACAAATATAAAAGCCCGGTTGCGGCAATGTTCACCGGCATTTCGGATCTTTTCAGGAAGTCCCCCGATGAGCTTATCCTCGGCGAGGCGGACCGGCTGGACGGGAAGAAGGTCCTGATCACGGGGGCCAGTTCCGGCCTGGGACTGGCCACCGCCGTTGAACTGGCCAGACGGGGGGCAACGGTCATAATGGCCGTAAGATCAGGCATCCCGGACAAGGGAGAGTATGTAAAAAGAATGAGCGGATCGGACAGGGTGGACATGGTCCGGGTTGACCTCTCCGAACTTGATTCACTGAAAACCCTGGCAAAGGAAATCAGGAACCGCCATGGCCTGATCGACATCGTGATCTGTAATGCAGCCATTGTGGCAAGCAGGAGCAGGCCGGCTGCACACGGACTGGATGAAATGTTCGTGGTTAATTACTTTGCCAAATTCCTGTTTGTCAATTACCTTCTGGAAGAAGGATGCTTCAATGACGCGGGACCCTCGGTCCCCAGGATCATCTTCGTTACCTCCGAAAGCCACAGGAACCCGGAACGGTTTGAATGGGAAGGATTTGGAAAGTATGAACCCTACGGCATTAAAAAGTCCATGGCCATGTATGGGTACTACAAACTGCTCCTTGTTACCATGGCCAACGAACTCTCCCGGCGCCTGAACCGGGAAGGGAAAATCCGCTATTCGGTCTTTGCCCTATGCCCCGGACCGGTTAACACCAACATTGCCCGGGAGGCCCCGAAATTATTTCAGCCCCTGCTGAAAGGGGTATTCCGCTTTTTCTTCCGTTCCCCCGAAAAAGCCTGCCGCCCGGTGATCCACCTGGCAGCCTCAAAGGAGCATGAAGGCAAACCCATGGAATACCTTTTCCTGATGCAGCGCAAGCCGATGGACGAACGGGCCGTTGACATTGAAAACGGCCGCCGGCTATGGGAGCTTTCGGAAAAACTGAGGGAAAGGATTGAATTACCGGATGCCGGAAACGGGAACGCAAGTCACTGATATATAAATATTCTGCTCCTTGTCTGTCAATCACTGCTTATCAAAGACGTACACCTCGGTCATCTCTCCGTAACTTGACGATGCAAAGGTTTTGATGCTGAGATTATCGCCATCCAGCTTATATTCTTCAGTGATTGTCATTTCTCCCCCGTCCTGCATGGGAATTTTGGTTGTGATCTTCAGAACTTTTTTTCCGGCCCAGACCGCAGTGGATTTTTTCACGGTATCCATCCATCCCGGGTTTTCACATTCCTTGCCATCCAGGGTAAAATTGTCCGTGAAGCTGAAATCCTCTCCCTGCCAGGAGGAATGCCTTTCCACGGAAAGTGATTTTCTCCCCTGTTCCAGGATGATTTCATTGGGGGCCATGCTGAATTCCTCACCCAGCTGGCTTTTCTCCCTGTTGATTTTCCACTTGCCGGAAAAATCCACTTTCTGACCGAAGCCTGATGAAGCAATAAGTGCCAGGGCAAAGAGATAAATGATTTTTTTCATGGTTCAATAGATTGGTTTTATGGCATGATCTAATTTAAGCAAATAATTTGAACGACCGGTTAAGTGTTTTGGAATAAATCCGGAACAGCCGGGCGGGAGCTTCCGGGTGCGTGATCTTAACTTTCCGAAGCGTGACTTTATCTTTCCGAAGCGTAAACTTAACTTTTATTACCGCTGATGTAATTTAATGTTTTCAACGGCCTCAATCATGGAGGTGATCCAGATCTCATCCTCGTGCTGACTGAGGAAATGCAGCAGCTGGCTGTGGGCCGAAAGGGATACGTTCAGTGAATGGCCGCCCCCAACGCCGTGGAACAGGAAGACAAGCAGCGACCCGGTTTCCCTGGCCCTTTTTACCAGTTCGATAAGCTGTTCCCCGCTTTCCCCGTTGATCATGTAGCTGGGAATGTTATAAATATCGATCCGGCCCATGGGAAGCATTTCCTCCCGGACAGCTCTAGCTGCGGCAACGTCGCCTTTGACCCGGTCGATAAAAGGCTCTCCGCCGATGGTCATGTCCCCGCAGGTGAATGCAAAGGTCCTTTCGGTTTTACCGTCCAGCGATTCGAGCAGGATGTTGTTCAGGCGGATCTCGTCGGTCATGCGCTGTATGCTGTAATTGCTGAGGTCGTAGTCCGGGCTCACCCATTCCCTTCCGGGCAGTTTGCCGTTGCAGGGATGAAAGAGCGTGTGGTTCCCCAGTTCGTGCCCGTTTTTCGCCGCCTGTGCCCAGTCCCCCATCCGATCCTGGAATGCCCTGAAATTCCCCGAAATATAAAAAGTGCCGTGGAATCCCATGGAGTCCAGTGCCGGTATGGCATGGTCGAGATGCTCGTCAATGCCATCGTCATAGGTAAGCACAACCGCACATTTTTTCCCCTGCCAGGGCTGGTCGTTGGCCTTTGCCGGATTGAAGGTGCGGAACGGCGAGGCCGGCAGCCCTTCCCGGTTGCAGAGGTTTGCCCCCCGGGGATTATCCGCCCAGGCATAGCGGACGTACCTGGGATTGGTAATATTTTGACTCCACACTACCACCCGGTTCCCCTCAATCCGTGCCTCTGCCCACACATATTTCCCGTCCGGTCCCGCTATTTCAAAGCGGTGCAAGGCTTCCCCATCACAGGAAACCATCCCGCTCCCGCAATGGTCAAAGCTGAGGATGACCTTATCCCCTGAAACCTGGAAGGAGCGGTAAATGGGACCGGAATATTCCAGATCTTTTTCCCCGTATGCAAGGTTCATGGCGCCCAGTGCCAGCCTTACACCGACGTCTTTCTTGTCCAGGGGATGGATGTCGTTCCACTCGCCAATGTCAATGGCCACTGCCATTGCCGTACTGGGAAGTTGGAGTGCCTGGAGCTGGGCATCCCTGAGCTCGGCCCATTTGCTTTCGGCGGGAGAATAGTCCACGTCCATGTAATTCGCCAGCTGTACATACAAAAACGGCAGGTCTCCCTCGTTCCATTTTTGGCGCCAGTCCAGTATCAGGGATTGCAGGAGCCTTTCGTAGGGTGCGGGATTACCCGCGTTGGATTCGCCCTGGTACCAAAGGAAACCCTTTATCGCATAATTGACAAGTGGTGCGACCATAGCGTTGTAAAGTGCTGTCGGCTGATTCTGGAAGGAAAAGCGGGGCCCGTCCCGACCATCCGGTTCAAACACCTCCCCGACCCTGTATTGCCAGTCCCCCTTCAGGTCAATTTCATTTCCGCCTGCTGTCAGCAGGTATGGCTTGTCGGGGACGAACCCGCCTTTCCCGCTGTAATTGATCACCCGGATAACAATGGTGTTTTTTCCGGGCTTCAGCAGTCCCCCGGGCATTTCGTACCTTCTCGGCGGATACTGGTAGGTGATGTTGCCCACCATCTGCCCGTTGACCCAGACAAAGTCGGCATCCACGATCCTTCCCATGAAAAGCTTCGCGGGCACACCCGTCATGGAAGCCGGAACTTTGATATCCCTCCTGTACCAAACGACCCCGTCCAGGTCCCTTATTCCCTGGTCCTCCCAGTAACCGGGGACATTGATCCGGTGCCAGTCCACTGGCAGATATCCTGGGTCATACCACTTTATGCTGTCGGTCAATCCCAGGTCCCCGGGACTGCTATACCTGCCCCCGGACGCGCTGCCCCTTGCCCCGGGTGTTCCGCTTCTTTCCCCGGATGGCCTTGGTGGTACCACCGAGCGGATGTACGCGGTATCTTTGTTCCGCTCAACCGTCTCTAACAATTCCGGGAACTGTTTTAGTCCCTCTTCGCTGATCCAGGCCTCGATTGGTGTCCCGCCCACGCTTGCATTGATAAGCCCGATCGGGATATGGTATTTTTCGTAGATCGTTTTGGCAAAGAACCAGGCAGTGGCCGAGAATCGCAGAACATTCTCCGGAGTAGCCGCTTTCCAGTTCCCCGAAGGCAGGTCCTCCCTGGGAGATTGCAGGTTCGTCAGGGTCGGGATGAAAAAGTGCCGGATTTCCGGATAATTGGCACCGGTGATCTCTTCGGGGTATTTTTCCTTGACCCGCTCCATGGGCAGCACCATGTTCGATTGCCCGGCACACACCCAGACATCGCCGAACAGGATATCGCGGACCCGGAGCTCATTTTTCCCCCTGAATATCATTTCACAGGGTCCCCCGGCTTTCTGCGGCGGCAGGAGGATCTGCCAGTTCCCCCCGCCGTCCGCCACGGTCCTGAACTTTTTATGGTTAAATGTTAGTACTACCGCTTCTCCCGGGGATGCCCATCCCCACAACCGGACGCTGGTTTCCCTCTGCAAAACGGCGCCATCGCTTATCAACTGCGGAAGCCTTATTTCCGCCTGCAGGGACAATGCCCCGGTCAATGCAAGGAAAATTACGATCCTGACTCTCAAATTCATCTGACTGGATTTTAATGGATCATTCAAGATAATGCAATTCTATTAATTCGTTACATCGTTTCAATAATTTAAAAAATAGCCTTAACTTTTTGGTCACTGTTGAAGAAGAGCATTTTAAAATCATGAAACATTGAGGACACTGGGCAACATCATCTGGCACATCCCGTTCCTGGGATTTATATCGGCATTCTGCACTTTCCTCATAGGGGGTTTGCTTGTCATAACGGTCGTCGGATCTCCGATTGGCCTGGGACTAATCCAGCTGTCCAGGTTTCTGCTGACACCGTTTTCTATGTCAATGATCAGCAAACGTGATTTAAAGGCCGATCAGAACAAACTCTGGCTGGCTTTCGGTTTCCTGATCCGGATCATCTATTTCCCTTTCGGCCTGGTCCTGTCGGTCATAACCGTCTTCCAGATTGCAGGATTATTCCTGTCCGTTGTTGGGATCCCGGTTGCCCTGGTACTGGCCAAATCTCTGGGAACCTATTTTAACCCAGTGAATAAAGTCTGTGTCCCCATTGAAGTTGAAGACGAAATACACCGCTGGAAAGCAAGGAGACAGGTGGATAAACATGCATTTTAAATGCAGATCCATCTACGAAAAAATTTCCATTCTGAGGTAATTTTAATTCGTGAGCCACTCCTGATTGCGAATTAATATCATGAATATTTATAACAAGCTATCCTTACAGCCCCTTAAAGATTCCTTTAGATTTGCCCTGTATCTTTAATGCAGAATTAATTTCCAGCAATTCATCATGTTCCATCGGCATAAAGAGTCCGGGCTGACAGTTATCCTGTTGTTTTTGCTTTGTTATGCCGGATTTGCCCGGGGTTCGACGATAACCGGGAAGGTACTGGAAAAAGAAAGCGGAGAACCCCTGACGGGGGCATCAATCACGCTTTACCAGCAGGATGATTCTACGTTTAGTGCAGGAACGGTGGCAGATACCACCGGGGAGTTTGAACTCACATCCCTTCAGGGAGGCAGCTATATCCTGGAAATCAGCTTTATCGGGTTCATCCCGTCAAAAATTCCATTAATAATCACCGGAGAGAATAAAAACCTGGGGACAATATACCTGGAACCATCTGAGATCCTGATGAACGAGGTAACCGTAACAGGAAGTAAACCCGTCCTGGTAAACGAGCTTGATAAAAAGGTGTACAACGTCGAACAGGACATACTGGCAGAATCGGGCTCGGTAAGTGAAATATTGCAGAATATTCCTTCCGTTTCCGTTGATCTGAACGGCAACATCACCCTGAGGAACAGCGGGAACATCACCTTCTTCATCAACGGCAAACCCTCTGCAATGCTCCGCAGGAATCCCGCTTCCGTACTTGAACAGATGCCGGCAAATTCAATTGAGCGCATCGAGATCATAACCAATCCATCTGCAAAATACCGTCCCGACGGGATCGGTGGCATCATCAACATCGTGATGAAAAAGGAAACAAGCGAAGGCCTGAACGGGCAGGTAACTGCCAGTGCGGGTACGGAAAAGAGATACACCGGAAATTTAACGCTAAATTACGGGACCGAAAATCTGAAGCTTTTCGGCAATTACGGTATCCGGCATTCGGCGGGAACCCGTTTATTTACTGACGACCGTGTGTACAAGGATGCCGAAAGCGGATCGGTCAACAGCCGGTATACCGAAAAGGGGAACTCAACATCAGACGGACTGTCCCATACGATTTATACGGGGGGAAATTATGCGGTAAACGATTATAACAGCATCGAACTTTCCGGCAGTTTTTTTCTGCAGAATTCATATCACAGCGGAACTTCTGAAATTTCCGCGACCGATTCCATCAATAACCCGGATTACAGTTTCACAGACAACAGCACAAACGATGAATTTGAACAGGAGGGTGAAGCCAGCCTGGGGTATGAACATACATTCAAAAACAATGAGGATCACACACTGACCTTTGAAGCAACTCATTCTGCATTTAATGAAAGCGAGGATCAGAAGTATAATCAGGTATACAGCTTCCCCGGCAGCTATTCCGAACTCAGTGGAAATCTTGTTGAAAAAAGCGGCCACCAGGATGAAATCCTCCTGGATTATGCCCTGCCTCTCGGCGAAGACGGAGAATTTGAAAGCGGCTATGCGGGTGAATTTGAACACCAGGACATCCGTTATACCGGGGATGCTTCCACCAGCCGGTTTTTGCAAAACACGCAGATCCATGCAATCTATGCACTGATTGGACTTCCTGCAGGAAATTTCCGTTTTAAGGCAGGTGCCAGAGCAGAACAGGCCCTGATTAATTCTCACCTGAAGATCCCGGTTGACTCCCTGATCCCGAATAACTATTTTAAACTTTTTCCGACCCTTCACATGGGTTATCAACTGAACGATAACCATGAACTTTCATTGAGTTATTCAAAAAGGATCAACCGCCCCGATGCGGATGACCTGAATCCCTTCCCGGAGTTTTCAGATCCCAGGAACGCGGAATCAGGCAATCCATACCTGAAACCGGAACAGATCCATTCGCTGGAATTGGGATACCAGGTCAGCCGGAAGGAATTGACGCTCACAAGCACCCTGTATTACCGCCACAGGTACGATGCATTCACAAGCATCAGGAGAAATATAGGCGATACCATAGTACTGCGGACGATTGCCAATTTAAATACCCAGGATGCCATGGGGCTTGAAATGGTACTGTCGGGAAAGGTTTTGGAGGACTGGAAATTCGACCTGACGGGCAATGTATTTTATACTACGATGGACGCCGCAAACCTGGATTATTCCTCAAACAAATCAACCGTTTCCGGCAATATTAAAGCATACTTGCTTTTAACCCTCTGGAAAAACACCTTCATCCAGCTCAATACCTTTTACTACTTCCCGACAATTACTCCCCAGGGAAGAAGAGACCACTATTTTTATTTCAATGCAGGGATCAAACAGCAGCTGTTCCGGAACAGGGCTTTCCTTTCACTCACTGGCACAGACATTTTCCATACTTACCATGTCAGGAATGTGATCGAATCGAACGAACTGGAACAGGTCACCACTGCAAAGAGAAAGCTGCCTGTTGTGTACATTGGATTTACCTGGAAATTCAATAACTATAAGGAACCGGAAAAACTTGAATACGAAGGAGAGGGACTGGTACGATAAAATTACCAGTAGATCAGCGGCATCACAAAAAGATTCAGCAGGGCCGAATTTAAGAGTCCCCCTAAAATTACCTGCGCCATGGGATATTCAATTTCCGGCCTCGATCAGGTCTGCCCGGGCAAAACCGAGATCTGCCAGATCAACCCTGAGCCGGGGATATTCCACAGTGCGAGTGGTACACCCCGACCGGTATATGAACACAATGGGCAGGGCCTTTCCATTCGTTGAATGTATGCATGTAACTGATGAATCCAACAGAAGAGTGACCGTGCTTTTTATCTCAGCAACAGTAACTTTTTGATCTCATTATGAGTTCCGGCCTGCAGGCGGTAAAAGTATATCCCTGCCGGAAAATCCCTTGCCTGGAATTCCACAGATTTTTCACCGGCCGGCTGCATTTCATCAACAAGAATTGCCACCTCTCTTCCGAGCATGTCCATGATGGTCAGGCGAACGTAGGCCGCTTCCGGCAGATGGTACGGAATGGTTGTGCCCGTGTTGAAAGGATTCGGGAAATTCTGCCCGAGCCGGTAACCGGTCGATTGCATTTCTTCCGGTCCGATGCCGGTGTTTATAATACCCGGCGGGGTCAGTAACATGGCATGTGTTTCACCATTGATTATGCCCGTAGCTACGATGCTTCCGGAATTGTTGATCTTATTGGCGTAGTTAACCATGCATCTCGAAGCATCCGGGATCAATTCGTTGAGATCCGAAGCCACCCCGTTACGGTAGACCATTCCGTAATGAATATAGCTTCCATCGTTTTTGAAAAAGTCCCCTACGATCTCTCCGTTGTTGTTAATACCGCTGGCAAAAATGTTGAGAACCCCGGGCGGAAGTGAAAGTAAGTCCATGATACTGTCTCTCCAGACAAATGCCCGCCATGCCCCTGAGCTTGTCTCATGGAGATAGCCCACAACATATCCGGAATCATTTACAGCGTTGACCTGGCTTATATTAAATCCCTCAACTGGCTTTATCTCCGTTACCTCTCCCCCCTCCCAGAAGAACGCACCTGCATCCGAGTATCCGACCACCTGCCCTTTGTTGTTTACATCACGCAGTGTCTTGCTGGTTGCTCCCGGAAGACTTTCCAGCGAGGATACATTGCCATCCCTGTAAATGAAATCCTGCCCACCCGACCCTTCGTCCCTGAACCCGATGATCCAGCCGGAATCATTTATTCCAAAGCCTCCTGAAGTATAGGCTGTAAAAGGCAACAAAGACGTTAGTCCGTCAATCCAGAGGAATGCCTGCTCATTATCAACAGCCGTGCCAAATGCCCCGGTCACATTACCCTTGTTATTGACATCCGAGCCTATAACATAAAAGGATGATCCGTAGTTCGGCGGGGGAGGGAAATAAGTTCTCTGGCCGTTCCTCCAGAGAAATGAAGTCTTTTGGGGCGAAGTTCCGCCGTAAGCCTGGACCAGGACAGCATTGCTGTCATTGATCGCTATCCCGTTGGTGTATAAGAAGCCAGTTGGAATCCCAAGGTCAGTGACCGAGTATTTCCCGGCCGTACCAAGAACGATGTCTATGTCCATCTGAGTGGATCCGTATTGCGCCGTTATTCTTACGGTAGTGCCTGTCAGAACAGCCGAAGTGGTCAGCGGTGCAGCAATGCTGCTGAGTCCCTCAGGAATGGTCACCGTGGCAGGAGCTGAAATATGGGAGGGATCATTACTTGAAAGGCTGATCACTGCTCCGCCCGGGGGAGCCTGACCGTCGAGGTATAAGGTAATATCGGTCGGTTCCCCGCCCTTCGTTCCGCAAACCGCACAGGCGTTGCGGACGACCGAGTAGAGATCAGCGGGTTGGATGCTGAGCGATCCGGTCACACTGGCTTCCCGGTAGGAAGCGGTGAAGATCACCGACTCTTCAGAGGCAACTCCAATTGTCGTGACCGGGACAGTCATGCTTTTCTCGGGGGCACTGATGATGGTTGTTTCCGGCAGGGAGGCAATCCCGGGATTGCTGGACGAGAGAAGGATAAGTGCCCCGTCCGGAGGTGCCACGCCATCCAGATATATCTTCAGCGATGCCGGATTCCCTCCTTTGACGCTTGAAGGTGTAAGTTTTATGGAATCCAGGTTTGCCGGAAGGATCGTCAGCGTGGTGGACTTCTGTGAATTGCTGGATTTTGCCGTAATCGTTGCCTTTACCGGATCTGCGACTGCGGTTGTTCTGAAACTGAAATTGCGTGACTTTGTTCCACTGAGGATTGTAAGCTGTTCCGGGACGGGCGCAACGGATGGCGTATCGCTTTCGAGTGTGACCGGAATCCCGGCAGCCGGGGCGAAATCATTGAGCATGACAGTCCCCTGCACGGTCGTTCCGCCAATTACAGCATCGGGAAGCTGCAGCGATTGAATTTTCAAAGCCCGAAGAATCATGGTGTCCTTTTTGGTGACAGCAATTGCCGTTGCATTAATGACTACCGGTGTGTTGGCCTGTACGACAGAGCTCTGGATCGTGAATGTTTTTGTTTTCACTCCGACCGGGATTGTAACGTTCGAAGGAACGGTAACCAGGGAAGGACTGCTGCTTGACAGGGTGACCGTCACCGCTGTGCCAAAGGCCGGTATGTTGAGCCTTACCGTGCCGGTTCCCGTCAGACCGCCTGTCAGGGTATCGGGAACACTTACCCCCACAAACTCATTGGAGCAGGGCGAATCCGCTGTATTTGATGACAGGGTGTATGGCGTTCCCCCGACAGAAATGATGTGGGAGGAATTATTTGTACTCAAAAGGATAGGATCCAGGAAGGTATGCGTTTGCTCCGCAAGGGCAGCCTCCAGGCTGGCTGTTTTGTAGAGCTGGACCATGATTTGTATCGGGCTTGTCTCCTTGACAAGGCCCAGCACGTCGCCACAGGGACTGAACTGCCAGTATGCGGAGATCGTGAGGATGGTCGTATTCCGGACCACAAGACGCGTTTCAAGATTGACCATGGAAAATTCGACGCTGTTCTGGCCGCTTACCCAGGCATATACGAACGTCCGGCTGGAAGTGTCCGGGCTGAATCCCCAGGTGACCATTCCGAATTTTTCTCCAGGATCACCCGGAACGGACTGAAAGGTGAACTCAGTTTGATAGACGGTTCGGCCTGACCTGGTATCAATTATACTCATATTGTTATGGAATGCGGCAGTGATGGCGTTATACATCAGGTAATCCCCGTAGGGACTGAACTGCAGGCGTGAAGTTCCGGTAAGGACCGCGCTTGACCACACCTGGCGCGCGGGAGACACTGTGAGATCAACCATTCTGGTATTCTCAATGCCCGAATTGCTGTAGGTAGTCACGAACCGATCATCGTCCGGACTGAATCCCCATCCGCCTTCCGGGACAGATGTCTGATATACGGTGCTGCTGTTGGATGCGAGTTTGACCGTGAGGTTGTAAGGGCCTGCTCCCGTCACGGTGAGTTTGTATTTTCCATTAGGGGATGTAAAGTCCGGTTTTACAGTTGGTGGAAATCCTTTGTTGGGATTAACGAATGGCCCAATGGTTTTACATCCGCAATCGGACCCTCCGTCAACCGTATAAAGGGTTGTCCCGGCCTGCCCTGATGCAATCCCTGTACCGGTATCTGTGGATGAAGAGGAATTAAGTTTAATCCCTGCCGGCAGTGGATTTTGTAGTGATAAATCCGGCTGGGCGAAGGAAAGATGCTGGCAGAAAAGCAGCGTAACCAGCATAACGTAATGAAACAGCGTTGAGTTTTTCATGGTTGATCTTTTTCCCTGATGAACAGACATTTGTAATTATTGTCAGTCTGATCTTAATGTTTAAAACCAAAATTCTGAGAGCACTTGCCTGGTGTGAGAAATAATCTGGAAAAGTAAATTATGCGTAAAAATGTAACTGGTAGGACGGATATTCGTTTATCCGGTTTTTCCCTGTCAGTGGTGGTTTGGAAAATAGCTATGTTAAAATTAATAAGAAATAATACACGCTGTTTATTGCTGATCATAAATAGTTTTCATGCAACGGGAGTAATAAATCGTTGTTCTTGCTGGAACTCTTCCTGGTGCTGGCTATCCCCGCCGGGGCACAATCCATAGGGACATTTCTTTTATCCAGGTATATGCAAACGGGTTTAATACCTTTCTTTATATTTGTTAACTTCAGACAGCCTGAAAAAAAGGGCTTTTGTTATGAAATAACGGTTATGAAGAACAAAGTGAAGGATTGAGAATGAAAGCCTTGATATGAGTTGAATCATATCCATCATGATAAAAATCGAAACAGACAAATGCAATGCCTGTGGACTGTGTATCAGGATCTGTCATGAGTATTGCCTTCGGCTGGAGGGTGACATCTTAATGGTTGACTATACCGTTTGCAGCACCTGCGCACAATGCATTGCGATATGTCCGAAACAGGCCATCAACTGGGACGATAACAAACCATCCCGCTTCGATCCCTCGCTGTATCCCGGTCCCCGGCAGCTTGAAGAACTGTTTATGGAGAGAAGGACGATCCGGGATTATACCCGCCAGAAAATTGACAGGTCAATACTGGAAGAGATTACAGGGTTTGCCGCCTATGCCCCGACCCATAATTTCAATTTCAGGGCGGTAATCATTGATGATGATGCTATTATCAAGCAAATCGATTACCTGATCTATGAATCCTCGGTTAAGATATACAAATGGTTCTATAAACCCGGGTTTATGCATTCATTGATCAAGCTTATTGCACCTTCCAGGGAATTCGAGTATCTCAAAGCCAGGCCTAAACTGGAAAATGTCGAAAAGAGAAACAGCGGATTCAAATCAAAACCCGCTGCCGTTATCATGATTGTCGGAGACAGGAGGGTCCCATTATCACTGGAAAGCGCGCAATATGCCCTCTACAATATTGATCTGTATGCGCAATCAAAAGGCATTGCATGCAGAAACCTTGTGGGTAATCAGATGATCCTGAACAGAAACAGGAATTTTAAAAAATCAATGGGGATAGGGAAACACGAAAAAATCTTTGCAACGATCACCCTGGGGTATCCCGCAGTGAAATTCAGAAATAAGGTGATCGGGAAAAGCATAAACATTCAATGGAATGCTTCAATTAATTGAAAATCCGACCAGGGAATATTCCATCAGAATGAAGTTGCTTTCACAAAATTAATTCGCCGCCTTTATTTTTCGTCCCTTTATTAATAACCAGAAAATAAGGACCACCTCTCCAATAAACGTAAACATGGAAATCGATATGTTGTAATGAGAAGACAGAAGTCTCCCGAAACCATCGGTCAGATAGCCCAATCCTGCCAGCAGGATAAGAATACCCAGGATCTTCCTCATATATCCTGCTTTAAACACCAGGTATCCAAGCAACAACAGATGAAAACCGAAAATAATCAGTCCGAATTCCCAACCATGTTTAAAGCTTTCAAGAAAGAGCATCACCTGGGCCTCTAATTGATCGGGTGTAAATACGGACAGGTAATCCGCTCCATTCAGAAGCTGCAAAACCTTAATAAGATCGAACAGTGCGATGGCCAGCATGGCTGCATAGACAATCCTGAACCAGGCGGTAAGCAGGGACAGGCTCCTGTTCACCGGTTTCAGGAAAACATACAGTGCCCATGCAACCAGGATATCAAGCACCGCCACAATCAGGAAGATGAAAATCCCCAGACGTAATAGTCCGTCTGAAGAGGCAATATTGCTGAAGGTCCCGGTCGGGTCGTCGGGGACCATGAGTCCATCCAGTATTGAAAAATTCGCGATCGGGGCCAGTATCGCCATGATTAACAGGCCAATTCCCGCGATGACGGCCGCATTCCCCGTCGATATGTCATGGATTTGACCGGATTTGTTTTCAGCATTCATAATAATAATTCAGGGTTGCAAATATCCACAGCGTGGAAAATAATGATTTTTTGTCCATCTTGATCAGTGTTTATGCTTTGACACAGTTTAAAAATAGACATTTTGTCCAATACTTTTCCATTTGACGGAAAGGATCAAAAGACAGCCCTGGTGTGCAGGGATAAGTTGATCTTTCCAGAAAAACATGCTATTTTAATGTCAGATTTCAATTAAACTAAACCAATGGTCCACAAAACTTTCTCAAGAAGAGAATTTATCATTACGGGTTCAATCGGAACCCTAGCCGTTGCCTCAGGTTTTTCACTTAATAAATCCACTCCGGTTGTAAGCGTGGTGAGAATAAGTGATGGTGATGTTGCTTATGCGGTCAAAAAAGCAATCGATTTACTGGGTGGGATAGAAGAGATCACACGCAACAAAAAAAGGATCATGCTGAAGCCAAACCTTGTGAGTCCCGATCCCCGGGCCACCACCAAACCGGAGGTGATAAAGGCACTGGCTTTATTGATGAAAGATGCAGGCAAGGAGGTATCAATTGGAGAAGGTTCAGCAGCAGCACCGGGATTTAATGCAACGGATCAGGCCATCTATAAGACCACTGATCCCGATATTCTGAATCCCATGCAACAATACGTATTCGACCAGCTTGGCTATACCGAACTGGCAAAATCACTGGATATCCCCCTGATTAATCTTCATACCGGTGAAATGGTAAATGTGAAGGTGCCCGGTGCATTTGTTTACGATGAGATTACGGTACATAAATCACTCAGTGAAACCGACCTGCTCTGTTCCGTTCCCATGATGAAAACCCATGTGCTTGCCACGGTAACCCTGGGCATGAAAAACCTGATCGGATTATACCCGGGTAATGCTTACTGCACGGTGAGATCCTGTGTGCATAATGCCTCATCGGAGAAAGGGTCCCCCGGAATCGCTTTTGAAATCCTGGATATGGTGAAGGCATGCACCCCCGGCCTGACTGTCATCGATGGATCAACGGCTATGGAGGGCAACGGCCCGTCATCCGGCGAGCTTGTGAAGGCCAACCTGATCATTGCGGGTACCGATCCACTGGCCACCGATATGGTTGCGGCCAGCATCATGGGATTTGACAAAAGTGAAGTGCCCACCTTTACCACAGCAATTAAATCCGGCATGAGCCCTGGCAGCCTGGAGCAGATCGAGATCAGGGGAGAAAAGATTGGAAATGTACAACTGGCATTCAAAAAACCGGAAATCGTGCCCTGGACCGATATCAACAGCTGGTTCGGAGCGGAGCAGATTTAGATTCTGATTTCAATACAGATTTGGAGTTGAGGCCGATAGCGGATGGAAAAGTCCCTTGAGCAATGCGTGTGGTTCATGTGTGCCAAAGAATCCAACCCCTTAGTCCTGATCCGGTATCCGGTGAAACGGGAGAAAGTAATTTTTCAAATTATCGGGTTAATTACAAAATTGTATTATGAAATTATCGGGTTGTACTGAAAATCAAAGCGCTTCTATGGGATTTTTACATGTCCATCATATGGAAATTGAGCACCCCGATAATGGCAATCCTGGAAATCTGGACCGAACACCAGGATCTTCAATGTGCGACTATTCTTCCATAAAACGCGTACCTTCGTTTTTTAAATAATCCCTATGAAAAAGACAATCTTTACAATCACTTTTGCTGCATTGACGATAAGCGGTTCTTCGCTGATTGCTCAATCGAACTACAAAATGGCAAATAAGATCCACGTCGGGGGTGAAGGAGGCTGGGACTATCTCACCGTTGATGAAGAAAGTGGCAGAATATTTGTCTCTCATGCAACTGTTGCACAGGTCATCGATATCAAGACCGGGCAACTGGTTGGCACAATTCCCGACACAAAAGGAATTCACGGAATTGCCCTGGCTTACGACCTTAATAAAGGTTTTACAAGCAATGGCCGGGACTCGTCCTTAACCGTTTTTAATCTTAAAACACTTGAAGTAATAACAAAAATAAAAGTGACCGGCCAAAATCCTGATGCAATATTATATGATAGCTTCTCAAAGCGGGTTTTTACAGGTAATGGAAGAAGTGCAAGTTTTTCAGTGATTGATGCTTTAAATAATAAGGAAATTGCCGTTATACCGCTTGAGGGCAAACCGGAAGCCATCGTCACTGACGGGAAAGGGAAAATCTATGTAAATATTGAAGATAAAAGCCTTATTCAGATAATAGATGCCGGCATGTTGAAAGTAATCAACAGCTGGCCAATCAATCCTGGAGAAGAACCCGGCGGACTGGCCCTGGACGCTCAGACTCATCTGCTGTTTAGCGTGTGCAGCAATAAACTGATGGTGGTTGTTGATGCAATAACCGGTAAAGTGATAACAACACTGCCGATCGGAGGAGGATGTGATGGCGCAGCTTTTGATCCGATGTATAAACGTGTATATTCATCCAATGGAGAGGGGACAATGACGGTGGTTCAGGAAGGAGACCACAACACTTTTAAAGTGCTTGAGACCGTTCAAACACAGCCGGGAGCAAGAACGATAACCATCGACAGGACTTCACACCACCTGTATTTGACGACCGCAGAGTTTGAATCGGCACCTGCTGCCGGTAACCGCAGGCCGCCTGTAGAACCTGATTCATTTGCAATTCTGGATATTGAAACGCTGAAATAGTTGTTTTTTATTCCCGATCAGGTTGTACAGGAAATTTTTGTCTGATCTCTTAGAGGTCTGATACTGAAATCTTCCAGTTTCTCCGTAAGCGCTGTACGATATTCAACAGCAGGTTCCATCTGGTTCAACTGTGCAAGGATGCTGCGGCTGTTTGTAGTGAAAATCCCAAACCGGACTTTTTGTTTTAAATTAGTTCCTGAATAACCTAATAATAGCCTGCTATGAAACAACTATTCTTTACCTTATTGATTGCATTTCCTTTTTATCTGAGCGCTCAAACGGCTAAAATTAAAATCGATATTGACCGAACCATCGGGAAAATTGACCCTAAAATCTACGGCGTGTTCATGGAGCCTATTCATTTTAGCGGGAGGAGAATGGGATTGCCCGACACCGTAAGTTTCAATACGCTTTACGGAAATTTGTACGATCCATCTTCGCCTCTTGCAGATGAGAACGGCTTCAGGAAAGATTATATTGATGCCATGAAGGAACTTAAAATAACCAACATGCGCTGGCCGGGAGGAAATTTTGTCATGGGGTATAACTGGCAGGATGGTATCGGACCGATGGAACAGCGACCTGCCCGAATAAATCTTGCATGGGGCGGAGTTGAAAATAATCATGTAGGTACGGATGAATGGTTCGCTTTAAATAAAGTCATGGGCAGTGAAAGTGTTGTGTGTGTGAATCTTGGCCTTGGCACCATTCAGGATGCATGCTACTGGCTTGAGTACTGTAATTATAAAAAAGGAACTTACTATTCCGATTTGCGCGCCAGCAATGGACATAAAGAACCATACCATGTAAAAATATGGGATCTCGGCAATGAAGTTGACGGCGCACCATGGGAACTGGGGTATAAAAGCGCAGAAGATTACGTCAAAATTGCAAGAGAAACTGCAAAGGCCATGAGATCCGTTGATCACTCGATTCAATTCGTAGCTTCCGGATCATCCTACTACGAGAGCACCGGCCAGTGGGTTGAATGGAACCGAAAAGTGCTCGCCGGACTTGGAGATATGATGGATTATATTTCCATTCACCGCTACTGGGATAGATCGGATGACTATTATACCTACATGGGTCAGAGCGCAATGGATTTTGAAGAGAAGATCAGAGTAACGGCTGCTGAAATTGACGCCGTTAGTGTAATGAACGGCTTTACAAACCCGATCTATATTTCAGTGGATGAGTGGGGAAGTATGCCGAGAAATTTATTGTCCGTTCTACCGGTGGCACAATGCTTCAATGCATTTATCCGTCATGCCGATATGGTTAAGATGGCAAATTTCACCCTGCTTACTTCGCTGCTGGGAAGCGACAGGGAGAAAGGAACATTCAAGACACCCTTGTTTTATATGTTCAAAGCATACTCGAATAACTGTCTCGGTAATTCTGTCGATACCTATGTTGAGTGTGACACATTCAATACCGTGAAATGTAAAGGCATTCCCTATCTCGACGCTACAACCGTATACTCTGAAGAAACCAATGCGGTTTACATTAATGTGGTTAACAGGCATATGGACAATACCATTACTGCTGATATAATTTGCAGCCCGGATGAGTTTGCAGGAAGGGCTGAAGCCAGCGTTATAAACGGCAACGAGCTTAAAGAACCTTTTACATTCGATAAGCAGGATCAATACAAACCTGTAACCAGGGAGATTAAAACAGAAAAGAATAAAGTGACCTTTTCATTCCCGGCACATTCATTTACTCAAATAAGAATAGCGTTGAAAAAACAATGATTATAAGTAGAATATTATTCGCCAGTATCCTGTTTGAAATTGAGTTATTATTTTTCTGTAATATTTTCAAACCACAGTTGATTTTTCTTCTTTGACGATTGACAAATCAGCAGCAGGCGACATAATTCTTATTCATACCTAATTGAATCGGCCGGATTGGTGCGTGCCGCTTTAATATTGAAGAAAAAGGTAGTTAATATTGCAATCACCAGAATCATTAAAGTAGGAAGGATAAAAATCCATAAATGGAGCTGGAATTTATAGGGGCCGGGGAAATGCTTATATAACCAGTAACCGGCTGGCCAGGCTACCAGGGATGCAAGTAATAGCAGCACCAGGTGTTCCCGGTTGAGCAGGGTAAAAATATTCAGGGAAGAGCAGCCATTGACCTTCCTGATTCCAATTTCTTTGGTCCTCCGGAATATGGTAAAAGATACCAGTCCCAGCAACCCGATTACAGCTAAAAAAATATTTAGAATGGAAAAAAATCTCGTTGTGTGCTGAATGGTTTCATATATTTTTATTATGCTATCCTGGGAAAATGCAGTGGTATATAGTATCAGTTCAAAAGGATCATCGGGGAACCATTCTTCCATTTCTTTTTTAATGATTTTATTAGCTTTGTTCAGATTCCCCGGCGTAACCCTGAAACTGAATGTCCAGTCACCATACATAGATCCGGTATGCAGCTGCATCATGCTGGGTTCAATCGTGTTGTACATATCACATTGATGGAAATCCTGAACCACCCCGATGATTTCAAATTTATTCTGATTCTGGTCTGATACCGTTCTGCCGATGGGATCATCCCAGCCAAAACTTTTCAACGCAGCCTCATTGATGATGCAGGCTTTACCTGGATCAGAAGGAAAATCCCTTGAAAAATCACGTCCTTCTACCAGATGCATACCCATGGTTTTAATGAAATCAAAGCTTACCATATTGTCACGTACAAATACCATTTCCTCCCCGGCTCCTTCAGGTATAATAAATTTACCGGAAAAGCTTATCAAAGGGATATGCTTGGATATGGAGAAATCACTTATTTCGGGATAAGCCAGGATCATATTCCTGAAGTCATCGTAGTTCACATCCTCCCGCGATACATGGATGCCGGTAAACAGCAGGTTTTCCTTGTTGAATCCAAGATCTTTGTTCATTACATATTTGATCTGCAAGCTGAAACTGAGTGTCAGTATTACCAGCAAAACCACAATGGCATATTGAAATGTAACCAGCACCTTACGCAGGCTGATTTTTTCTTTTTTCACCCTGTAAAATTCTCCCTTGAAAAGATTGATCGCTTTGCGGGATGCCATAAAAACAGCCGGATAGAAGCCAGATAATAAACCCGTCAGCATTGCGATCAAAGTGGTCAGAATAATAAACTGCCATTGTTGTGCATATGAAAATTCAATGGCTTTGCCGGTGATCCGGTTGAATTCCGGAAGAACAATTTCCATGAGGACATAAGCAAAAAACAGGGAGATCAGTGCAATGATCACGGACTCTGTCAGTAACTGGCCAACCAGCATCCTTCTGCTGGTGCCAAATACTTTCCTGATCCCGATTTCCTTCGACCTGACAGATGCAGTAGCAGTGTTCAGGTTAATATAGTTAAAGGATGATAGGAGCAGGATGAAAATACCAATCAGCCTGAACATAAATAAAATATAAATCAGGTCGTTCCTGTCGTTGAAACTCAGGTATAACCTGGAAAGCGGGCAAAGGAATATTTTCTCGGTTTCAGCATTTTTGTACTCTTTGAAAAGTTCCCGGATTTTTTTGTTAACCGCTTTGTAATCCTGGCCGGGTTTTAACAGTGCATAAGTCATATAAGTTCCTGACCAGCTGTTTTTAATATCATAAGTCTCTTCCAGGGTTGAGAGTGAAACGATGTAAGGAGGCCGTATGACCGAGTTCTCAGGCAGGTCTTCATATACCCCAGTAACCTTCAGGTTGTATTTTTTATCAATCATCACCGTCTTCCCCAATGCCTCTTCGTGAGGAAATAATTTTGAAGCCAGCGATTCGGAAAGAATCAGGGTATTGGGCTCAGTAAGCGCATTATTTATATCCCCTTCTGTAAAGTTGTAAGTAAAAATATCCAGGAAAGATTGCTCGGTGGAAATCCCTTTTTTTACATGAAACTGCCTGAGGGGTGAGGTGGAAAGGAACATATCCTGATTTTCACTCAGGATGGCAATTTTTTCAAATTCCGGGTAACCATCTTCCAGGAACTTCTTTGTTATACCCCTGGTATGAGGGGAAATCTCATTACCCTGCTGTGCAAAAAAACTCTGTTCATGCCTGCGCTGAACCCTGTATATCCGGTCATATTTTGTGTTGGACTTATCCCAGCTGTATTCATAATGCACATATAGGCTTGTGAGGATAAAAGCAAGCAGGCCGATGGTTAGTCCAATAACATTGATCAGGGTGTATAATTTGTACCTGAAAATATTGCGGAGGGCCAGTTTAACATTTAGAAAGAACATAATTTTCTATTATTTACAAGCCATCCTGTAATGCTGCATTTTTTGCTTCCTGATAAACGGATTTGAAAAATCTTAGATCAAAGAAATAAAATAAAAGCTCATCAAATTCCTTTGTATCTGAATAAATTTTAAGCTCAACAGGGTACTCATGATTTCGCAGAATGGGTGGATCCAATAAACCCGTTAACCTGTTGCCCGGCCAGGCATTTATGATTAACCTCAGGTTATGAGTTATGTGGAAAAAACAGACCACCTGACCACTTCGGGCCGATTCTGGATGACCAGATAGATGCATTGGTATTCTTAAGTTTACCTAAAAATCTTATCCAGGCGAAGGATGGTCAACGATTCCGGTTTATCCTTCTGCTTCTGCATAACTAATCTGCCCATCTTCATTAGAATCAACTCCACCAACTATTAGGTGATTTAAGAAGTTTGCATCAGGAATATTCACATTTTGGGAAAACAATGGTTGGCTTCCCAAAACGATAATCGAAAAAATAACTGATATTCTTTTCATTGTTGTTGGGTATTACTTTGATAATAGTCAAGCAATGCTTCCATATCTCCTATAAAGTGGGGATCTCTTTTTTTTTCTTCTATATTTTGCAGGAACACTTTTTTGCTGGGTGGATTCCTGGAAGTTGAAAAGGTAGTATATTCCTTAAAGCAATGTACTATTTGATCCAAATCAATGTCTTGGTGTAATCGGGCATAATCCAGGTCAAATAAATCTCTCCCTTTACTTCGCTGATATAATGCTCTCAATTTTGTTCCAAGCAGCTCGTTAATGTTATAAGTTTTAATTACACTCTTTCCGGAATACCAATCGTTACTCATAGAGAAAGTAACATCTACCCTATCCAATACATGGAAATGCTCTTTGCAATTGATTTCTAATTTCAAACGCATTCTTATTTCTTCATATTCCGAAGTAAAGCGATAGAGGACCCTGGCACCATGCCCCTTCACCTCAGTCTTTCGATCTTCCTCAAAAAAGCGAATCACCTTACCTAATTGCTGCATGATTGGTTTGATTGGCCCATGATTAATCTGAACCAAATCAATGTCCTCAGAATAACGTGAGGCTGGATGGAGATACAATTTATGCAGTGCCGTACCACCTCAGAATGCAAGATGTTTCCCCAGAAAGTCATCTGAGAAAATTTCAACCAATAGCCTGCTTAAGATTAAGTCCTGTTCCACCTGTGCAAATTCCTTCCAGGGTGCATGAATTTGCCATTTTGCTATGCTGGGTTTAGGAATCATAAATCGCTCTCAAGTTTCATGTTCACATCCACCTTCCACTTGTTATCAACCGATCCGGGTTTTTGTTGAGAATTTGGACTCAATAAAACAGGATAGTACTCTGTCGATTTCAGATGCTCAAATATCTGTTCCTTATGTTGTTCAGTTCCTCCAAAAACTTCTAACAGGAACCCGAAGCGCTGCAAGGTACTTTTACCCGGATACCAGCTCAGCAGATCGGTTAGATCCTGTTGATCAATCTCCTCTGTCAATTCTTCAATAACAGCCAACATCCTGTTCAGACCTCCCAGCCTGGTTTGGTGGTATATTAGATCTAAAGCAGTTAAACCGGGACTTGAAACTCTATAAGTACCTGCATCAGCATTTTTTGATAAAATGTTTTTTGCAGGCCAATGACTTGTGGTAAAGAATTTGATGTCAAAGGTGCTATTGAATATATCATTCAGCTTTGGAGAGGAGGTCATCACATAATCGCGTTGGACTTGTTGATGACTTGCCCCATGAATTTTGGCCGCAGTGTACAAACCAAGGTAATAGTCCTTATTTAAAAACCTGAACAGTTTTTCTCCATACAGCTGAATAGGGAGCTTCATAGAAAAAGAGTATCTGGGAGGGATGATCAAATAAAACCCCTTTCTCAGATTAACAATTTCCCCTTTATTTACCAGTCTCGACAGTTCACTTCTGATAGCCGTCATACTTCTGCCAAGCTCCCGTTGGAGTTCATCCAATGAAAAGGAATATTCCTCAAAGGATTGTAGTTGTTTAATGTATTCTGCAACCGTCATTCTTAGAAATTATTCGTGAAAGATACTGAATTTCGGTATTATTCTCAAATATTTACTAAACTATATGAGTTTTTCCTGTCTACGAAAAACTAAATTGAAAGTAGGTTGAATGGTAGGAAAACTCTCGAATAATCGTTAATTTCTTTCAGAAAAACAGATAGATCTTGCTGTAGGGCAATGAATTTTTCATATTTTTAACGTAAGCATACAATTAAGATGTATGAGAACCATTTTTATAAGAATGCCTGGGAAGAGCTCGACAGGCATGTCGAAGCGGTATTAAAACAAAAAAATAGGAAAATATGAAGACTAACATGAGATTGAATGGGAGATTCACGTTCCATTGATGCAAAAAACAGGTATAATTGAGGAATATCCCCAAAAGAGCAAGGGCATATAGAATACTTAAGCAACGTGGTTAAACTAAATTAGCCACAAATAAATAGCCTTTGTTCATTTACCGGATTTATCCCGGTTAAAAAACATTTTAAATTTTTAAGTTTCAAGTAAAATACTAACATTATGAAATCATTTACATTATGCTTCGTGATTTTATTTATCGGTGGCATTTCTGCAACCTGGGGACAAGGAAATAGACAAACCCACGCCTCCCTGAATAACGGATTCATGGACAATGCCTTCCTGATCAGGGATTATCAAAGTAAGCGGGCATCAAGCTGGGATCGCTCAGGGGGAAATAATGATTGGAAAGTTATCAAACCGGACAGCACCTTGGTTCTACTTGAGGAAAGCCAGGCTGGATGTATCAGACATTTTTACTGGACATTCATCGACAGTGACGAAGGTTCAATAACAAATTATTTTAGGGGGCTTGTACTACGGATGTACTGGGATGGATCAGGTATTCCTAGCGTAGAAGTACCTTTGGGTGATTTTTTCGGGGTCAGTAACGGACTGGTAAGGAATCTGAAATCACTGACATTCATAACCAATCCAAGTCAGCTCTCTCAACACCCATTATCCTGGGGATTCAACTGTTACCTTCCTATGCCTTTTGCCAGGGATGCAAGGATCGAAATAGAGAACCAGGGACCCTGTCCGGCGAGAATATGGTATCATATTGATTATGAAATATATAAAGACGACTCTACCTTGCCTGCAAACTCCGGGCGCCTGCATGCACAATGGAACATAAGTTCCGTAAAAAAGTCTCCTATGCCTCGTTCCGGGAATTCAAACCTCAGCGGAAAGGACAATTATACAATTCTCGAGGTTAAAGGGAATGGACAGTTTGTAGGATATTTTCTTACGGTAATTAACCATGAGCGTCAATGGTGGGGTGAAGGGGATGATATGGTCTTTATCGACGGGGAGGAATTTCCACCATCCATCCATGGAACAGGCACAGAAGAGATATTTGGTGGAGGGGCCTGTCCTGATATTGAGTATACTGGTCCCTATACTGGATTCCATTGCATTGAAAACCGACAGGGATTCCCGTGGTCGGGCACTAATGGCATGTACCGATTCTATCTTGTAGATCCCATCCGTTTCAAGAAATCCATACGGGTTAGCATAGAACAAGGGGATAACAACGATAAAGCCGGGATTAATGATTATTGCAGTACCGCCTTCTGGTATCAGCTGGAGGTAAACCAATACAGGCAACCCCTGCCTCCCTTGGAAAAGCGGAAAGTAAACTACAAATGAATAATGACTCTGGAAAACAATAATGACAAATTATTGACTAATTGGCTGATAGATAGGCTATATATAATTAGTAGTTGAGGTCGGTAGCGGAGTCGAACCGCTGTACCTGGTTTTGCAGACCAGTGCCTAACCACTCGGCCAACCGACCTTTTCTTTAACGGGTATGCAAATTTAGCAAAATCTGGTTAATCTGCTCAGGGATAGACAACCAGTTTCGGGACTGACTTTAAAAATAGAATCCGATAATTTTAATTAAGTAAAAGCTAACTCTGACGGTCAACATGCGCATATACTTGATCGTTATTGCGACACGAAGTCGTATAAATGATAGTTTTACTGAGACTTAGTTCTTT
>CAYSJH010000004.1:0-23836 GCA_964431315.1 uncultured Bacteroides sp.
CGCTTTTCTCCAGGATGAATAACTGATTCATACCCTATGCAACTAAAAATCCAACAAATCATGTTCAAAGTCCTGGTTCCATTCCTGGTCACAGTCATGCTCTGCTCCTGCAGGCAAGCGAAGGAAAAGCCTCTCCCTCCCCTCACCTTCTGCAATCCCATTAACCTGGATTACCGGTACCAGCCTGACCCTCCCTCCCGTCGTGAAGCCGCCGACCCGACCGTAATACTGTTCCAGGATAAATATTTTCTATTCGCTTCGAAATCAGGTGGTTACTGGTGGTCGGATGATCTCTGTCACTGGAACCTGGTGGAAACCGCAGCTATTCCAGTCGAGGATTATGCCCCCACGGCTGTTGCCATCGGTGATACGGTTTATTTCATGGCCTCCTCGACAAGTAAATCGCCAATATACAAATCCACTGACCCGGTTTCCGGCGAATGGAAGATCGCATGCGACACCTTCCCTTTCCCGGTGTGGGACCCGGCCTTATTCCTTGATGACGACGGAAGGCTTTACCTCTACTGGGGATGCTCGAATGCAAATCCCATCTACGGGATAGAGCTGGATTACAGGGACCGGTTCCGGCCCCTTGGAAAACCGGTCGAAATGATCCATGGCAGGCCGGATATCCACGGCTGGGAAAGGCCCGGTGACCACAACGAGCTGGAGCGCGCACCCTGGATCGAAGGGGCATGGATGAACAAGCACAGGGATGTTTACCATCTGCAGTATGCGGCACCCGGTACCGAGTTCAAATCCTACGCAGACGGTGTGTACACATCAGGGCATCCACTGGGACCCTTCCAGTATTCCGAACACAATCCCTTCTCTCTGAAAGCAGGAGGCTTTAGCTGCGGAGCCGGGCACGGATCCACCTTTACAGACCGGTACGGCAATCTCTGGCACATTGCCACGGTCAGCATTTCCGTGAACCATATGTTTGAGCGGCGACTGGCGCTTTTCCCTGCCATGTTTGATGAGGACAATATCCTTTATGCGGCGACGGGATACGGCGATTATCCCCTTATCCTGCCCGACCGGAAAATCGCGCATCCGGAAGAGCTGCGCACGGGATGGATGCTGCTTAGCTTTAACAAACCGGTCCGGGCATCCTCATCACTTGACCAGCATCCACCGGAACATGCCGTGGACGAGGATATACGAACCTCATGGAGCGCTGAAAGCGGATCCGCTGACGAGTGGATCTCTGTTGACCTGGAAAAAGAATACCGGATCAATGCCATCCAGGTTAACTTTGCAGATGTGAACGGCAACCGGTTCGGGCGGGATAGCGGGCACCCCTGCCGGTTCATCATTGAGTATTCTGCGGACGGGCAGAACTGGGAGACTGTGGACCTGCAGGACCGGGAGACGCCTGAGGTTCAGTCCCGGTCCATGACCGGTCGGGAGGAAGGACCCTACGGTCATGGACTTAATGGCGGCCGCGGACTTGCCGGCGACAAACCGGCCACAGGGGTCGATGCACCGCATTATTACCTGGCCCTGGAAAAGCCATTAAAGGCCCGCTGCATCAGGCTCAGCAATGTCAGCTTCCCGGGAAATTTCTTCTCCCTCTCCGGCCTCCGCATTTTCGGGACGGGAGAATATGAAAAACCGCGGAAAATTCAGTCCCTCAACATCACCCGCGATGAGAAAGACCGGACACGGGCCATGGTTTCATGGACCGGATCTTCAGACGCAACCGGATATAACCTTCGATACGGAATTGAGCCGGGAAAACTGTACCACCAGCACATGGTCTACGGTTACACCTCCCTGCTCCTTGGCAGCCTGAACGCGGATACCCGGTATTACTTTACGATCGATGCATTTAATGAAAACGGGATCACGGCATTAGGGTCCATCATCAGCCTCGAATAATTATGCAAACGCTGATTCAGGCAACCGTCCGGCCAACATTATGCATTCGGTCCTTCTGCTGCCGGCAGGTCGTTTGCCCGCCATAAAATATTTCCTATTTTTACTGAAATCCAACCAATCAATCACCCGACATGATCAGAAATGCCTTGCTTCTGTTATTATTCCCGGGCCTTATCCTGCTGTGCTCATGCAAGGGCATGAACCGGCCGGGACGGAATTCATCCGCAACCGGAATGGAAGCGGAATATATGCCTGCCGACAGCCAGGCTGTTCAATCTGCTGTTGATCTCTACGGATTTCTCAAACGGATGACCGGCAAGGGAACGATGATCGGTCACCAGGATGCCCTCGCATACGGAATGGGCTGGAAAGGAGATGAATTCAGGACCGACATCAATGACGTATGCGGTGATTTCCCGGCGGTATTCGGCTGGGATCTGGGACATATAGGTGACTCCGTCAACATCGACGGGGTCCCCTTCGACCGGATGCGGCAATGGGCCATTGAGGTCCACCTGCGCGGAGGCATCAATACCTGCAGCTGGCATGTCCGCAACCTTGTCACGGGTACAAACGCCTGGGACATCACCCCATGTGTCGCGGCCGTTCTTCCCGGGGGGGACCGGCACGCGGCTTTCCTCGAAAAACTCGATCTTGTCGCTGCATTCTTCCAAAGCCTGAGGACTTCTGATGGAGAACCCGTTCCGGTAATATTCCGACCCTGGCACGAAATGAGCGGCGGGTGGTTCTGGTGGGGAACGAATTCCTGCACGCCGGAAGAGTATAAATCCCTTTTCCGTTTCACGGAGGATTACCTCCGGAACACTAAAAAAATTCACAACCTGCTATATGCTTATTCAACAGACGCCGTCAAGACGGCTGCAGAATATATGGCCTTTTACCCCGGGGACGATTACATCGACATACTGGGATTCGACGATTACGGGGGAATGAAAGACAGGGAAAGTTCATCCCGGACCGTGGCCCTGCTTGACATTCTCGACAGTATTGCAACCGTACGGTCCAAACCTTTTGCCATGACGGAAACCGGCCTTGAGACCATCCCTGATTCCACATGGTTCACAGGTGTGGTGCTGCCCGTGATCAAAGCGGATGCTTCCACCAGGAATACCTGCTGGGTCCTGTTCTGGCGCAACGGGAGGCCGGACCATTTCTATGCCCCATTCCCCGGGCATCCCAGTGCACCCGATTTCATTAAATTCAGGGAAGATGAGGCAACCTGGTTCCTCTCCGATATTCACAACCTTTACAAATCCCCCGAAGAATGAAACTCACTCCCATTGACATTCTGATCATAGGTATTTACCTGCTTTCCACGGTTTTCATCGGCCTTTACCTGAAAAAAAGGGCCCAGAAGGACAAAACAGCCTATATCCTGGGCGGCAAAACGCTTCCCTGGTACCTGCTGGGACTAAGCAACGCCTCGGGGATGTTCGACATTTCAGGTACCATGTGGCTGGTCACACTGGCTTTTGTCTACGGCCTGAAAAGCATCTGGATCCCCTGGCTCTGGCCTGTTTTCAACCAGATCTTCCTGATGGTGTTCCTTTCTATATGGCTCAGGAGATCCAATGCCACCACCGGGGCCGAATGGATCAACACGCGTTTCGGCACGGGCAGGGAGGGCCGGCTCTCCCATGGCATAGTGGTGGTTTTCGCCCTGATCTCCTGCCTGGGTTTCCTTGCCTACGGTTTCATCGGGCTCGGGAAATTCGTTGAGATTTTCATTCCCTGGGAATTGATCTCTCCGCACATCCCCTTCCATGTAGCCCCGGAATACGTGCCTCACCTCTACGGCATTGTGTTCACCATGTTCGCCGTATTCTATGCCGTGCTTGGGGGGATGACCAGCATTGTCTGGGCGGACGTTGTACAGTATACGATCATGACCTTCTCAGCCATCGTGATCGGCATCATTGCCATGAACGCCCTCTCCGACCATACCATGAACGTTCCGGATGGCTGGATGAATCCCTTCTTCGGGGCAAGGCTTGACATCGACTGGACGGGCATAATCGACGAAGTCAATGACAAGATCAAAAGCGACGGGTATTCGCTTTTCAGCATTTTTTTCACCATGATGCTGTTCAAGGGGATCCTGGTGAGCGCAGCGGGACCCGCACCTAATTACGATATGCAGAAGATCCTGTCCACCCGCTCACCCAGAGATGCCGCAAAAATGTCCGGCTTTGTATCCGTTGTCCTTATGCCGACGAGGTATTTCATGATCACCGGGTTTGCTGTCCTGGCCATACTCTATTATGACAAACTCGATCTCATCGTGGGGAACCGGATCGATTTTGAACAGATCCTTCCCTCATCGATCAGCCAGTTTGTGCCGGTGGGACTGATGGGATTGCTGCTGGCCGGGTTGCTGGCCGCCTTCATGTCGACCTTCGCGGGCACCCTGAATGCAGCCCAGGCCTACATCGTAAACGACATTTACCTGAAATACATGAACCCCGGGGCCAGCAAGAAACAGGTCAGCCGCACCAATTATTCCACCGGGATCATCGTGGTGATCATCAGCATCGTCTTCGGGATCTTCGCACTGGATGTGAACAGCATCCTGCAATGGATCGTATCGGCGCTCTGGGGAAGCTACATCGCATCGAATGTATTGAAATGGTACTGGTGGAGGTTCAACGGCAATGGGTTTTTCTGGGGAATGGTGACGGGCATTATACCCGCCCTGATTTTCCCAAGCATTTTTCATACCCTTGACCTGTATTATTTCCCGCTGATCCTGGTCATCTCGGTGGCGGGCTGCATTATCGGGACCTACACGGCCCCGCCGACCAATGAAAAAACACTGATGGAATTCTACCGGAACGTCAGGCCATGGGGATTCTGGAAACCAATCCATGAAAAGGTGGTTGCAGCATATCCGGACTTCCAGGCCAACCGGTTTTTCTGGCGCGACATGTTCAACGTTCTCCTGGGAACGATTGCGCAGACTGCACTCGTGATTTTCCCGATATACATCATTCTGAAACAGAAATGGCCGCTGGTAATCACCGTGCTCATCATCCTGGTATGCGGATTCATCCTGAAAAAAACCTGGTGGGATACCCTGCCGGATGATCAGCCCGAACAGGCCAGTGCATAAGCGGCATTTTTTCACAGGGATTAAAATGGAAGAAAAGTTAAGGCAGCTGGTTACGGAACTCGATTTAGAGCTCAGGGAGAACATACTCGCTTACTGGATGCAGCATGCACCCGACCTTACCCATGGCGGATTTGTGGGAAAGATTACCCGGACGAACCGGCCGTTGCCCAGAGCGCCGAAAGGTTCGGTCCTGAATGCCAGGATTTTATGGACATTTTCCGCTGCCTGCCGAATGCTCGGGGATAAAACCTACCTCGATCTGGCCGGAAGGGCATACCACTACTTCCTGGAACATTTCATTGATCCCGAATACGGGGGGGTGTACTGGGAACTGGATTACCTGGGCAATCCGACCAACACGCGAAAACAGATCTATGCAATCGCATTTGCCATCTATGCAATGACGGAATACTACATCGCCTGCGGGGATAAAAATGCGCTTGCCACGGCAGTGCAGCTTTATGAGATTATTGAAGCTCGCAGCCTTGACCGCAGGAAAAACGGGTATATCGAAGCATTCAGCTATGACTGGCAGCCCCTGGATGATCTCCGGCTGAGCGAGAAGGATGCCAACGAGACTAAAACCATGAACACCCACCTGCATATCCTCGAGGCCTACGCAAGCCTGTTCAGGGTCTGGAAAACCGATGCGCTGGAAAAGGCACTCGAGAACGTGATCCTCCTGTTCACCGATAAATTCATCGATCCTGCAACCGGCCACCTGAGAATGTTCTTCGATGATGACTGGAACCTCAGGTCGGACCTGATTTCATACGGGCACGACATCGAGTGTTCCTGGCTCCTTTATGAAGCAGCCGAAGTCCTGGGAAAAAGGACCGTTCTTGACAGGGTGAGACCCCTGTCGCTGAAGGTGGCAAGGGCGAATTTCGGGGGACTGGACGGGGACCATGGCCTGTTCAACGAGGCGTTCCCCGGAGAGGGCCGTGTGGACACCGACAAGCACTGGTGGCAGCAGGCAGAAGCACTCGTGGGATATTTTAATGCATGGGAACTCAGCGGCGACCCGGAATTCGTGGAAAAAGCCCTCGGGAGCTGGGAATTCATTAAGAAATACATCGTCGACAGGGAATACGGGGAATGGTTCTGGAAGGTGAACCGCGAGGGGATCCCCTACCCGGACGCTGAAAAGGCCGGATTCTGGAAATGCCCCTACCACAACTCCAGGGCCTGCATGGAAATTATCCGCAGGATAAACAGCACATTAAATTAGAACCGCTATGGCAGATAAACACTTTGAGGAAAGGAAGGCTCACCTGGCCCGCAAGCAGGATGAGCTCATTGCACGGAAAAATGAACAGCTCTACAGCGATAATGGCATCTATCACCGGTACCGGTATCCGATCTTAACAAGGGACCATGTCCCCCTCCACTGGCGGTACGATTTCAATCGCGATACCAATCCACGGTTCATGGAACGGAACGGGTTCAACGCCACCTTCAATGCAGGGGCCATTAAATGGAAAGGCAAATACCTGCTGGTGGTCCGGACCGAGGGAAATGACCGGAAATCATTCTTTGCGGTGGCGGAGAGCCCCGACGGGATCAACCATTTCCGGTTCTGGGACCGGCCCGTAACGATGCCCGAGACGGAGGATCCCGATTGGAATGTCTATGACATCCGGCTCACCCAGCATGAGGACGGTTTCATCTACGGTGTATTCTGTACCGAGCGTAAGGACCCCGATGCCCCTGCCGGGGATACAAGCAGTGCGGTCGCCGCCGCCGCCATTGCACGGACAAGGGATATGGTCGAATGGGAACGTTTGCCGGACCTGGTAACCTTCGGGGGACAGCAACGGAACGTGGTCCTGCATCCAGAATTCATCCGGGGAAAATACGCTTTCTACACCCGTCCCCAGGACGGTTTCATCGACACGGGAAAAGGCGGGGGGATTGCCTTCGGCCTGTCGGACAGGATCGAGGGAGCGATCGTAAAAAAGGAGCAGATCATGGACCCGAAAACCTATCATACCATCTTCGAGGTCAAGAACGGGCTGGGTCCCCCTCCCATCAAAACCGACAAGGGCTGGCTCCACCTGGCGCACGGGGTGCGCAATACCGCAGCGGGACTGAGATACACCCTTTACATGTTCCTGTCCGCGCTGGACGATCCCTCAAGGGTGATCCATAAACCCCACGGGCACCTGATGGGACCGCTTGGCGAGGAACGGGTCGGCGACGTTTCCAATGTGCTGTTCTCCAATGGCTGGATCGTGGATGACGACGGCCTGGTGCTGATCTATTACGCCTCATCCGATACCCGCATGCACGTGGCCGAGTCGAGCATTGACCGGCTGCTGGATTATTGCATCCACTCGCCCGAAGATAAATTCCGGTCCGCCGCATCGGTGCAGACAATAAACGCCCTCATCGACAGAAACAAAAGCCTGAAACCATGAAAAACATCAAATTACAGGACTTTTTCAGTTCCCGGACCTCCGCTGCCCCGGCAGATTATTTGCTGATCCTGGCGGCCTTTTTGCTGATCCTGGCGGGTACGGCGAAATTGCATGCGCAGAAATTCGAGGGACTGGCACCGACGCCGCCCATGGGATGGAACAGCTGGAACACCTTCGGAACAGACATCCACGAACAGCTTGTCCGGGATATTGCAGATGCATTCGTCGAACTGGGCCTGCGGGATGCGGGTTACCGGTACATTGTGCTCGACGACGGGTGGATGTTAAGGGAGAGGGACGGGAACGGTAACCTGGTACCCGACCCGGAAAAATTTCCTTCCGGCATGAAAGCGCTGGCTGATTATGTGCACGAAAGGGGACTAAAATTCGGGCTGTACAATTGCGCCGGGGATAAAACCTGCGCGGGTTATGCCGGAAGCAGGGGACACGAGTACCAGGATGCCCTGCAGTATGCTTCCTGGGGTGTCGATTACCTGAAATACGACTGGTGCAGTACCGAAAAGCTGAATGCTGAGGAGGCCTACAAAACCATGAGGGATGCCCTGCATGCTGCCGGGAGGCCGGTGGTATTCAGCATCTGTGAATGGGGAGACAACGATCCCTGGCTCTGGGGCAAAAACGTCGGGCATATGTGGCGCACTTCGGGCGATATCATCAACTGCTTCGACTGCCAGCTTGACCACGGAACGTATTCTTCGTGGGGATTCATGAAGATCGCCCATATGCGCAAAGGGATAAGGATCTATGCGGGACCGGATCACTGGAATGACCTGGATATGATGGAGGTTGGTAACGGCATGTCACAGGCAGAAGACCGTTCGCATTTCGCCCTCTGGAGCATGATGGCCTCTCCGCTGATCATGGGAAACGACCTGAGGATTGTCAGCGACGAAACCCTCGAGATTCTTACCAGCGAGGAAATCATAGCGGTTAACCAGGATCCTCTGGGGATACAGGGATTCATGTTCATGGACGAACAAGGCGTTGAAATCTGGGTCAAGCCACTCGGCGGAGGGGACTGGGCCGTCTGTTTCCTGAACCGGAACGATGTAACTTTCCGGCTTAAATGGGACTGGAACTACCATCCCCTGGAAGATTCTTTTGCCGCACGCAGGCTTGACACAGGCCGGAGGACCTTTTGTATAAGGGACCTGTATAATAAGGAGAACCTTGGTACGACCGGGGAGGTATTGGAAGCGGAAATTCAAGCTCATGATGTGCTCATGCTGAGGCTGTCGGCACAGTGATCCGAAATCTCCCGATGTGCTCATGCTAAGGTGACAGCCTGCAGCAGGTTACTTGCCGGCCTGCGCATAATGGCTTTCTGGCGGTCCCAGGTATGTGCTGCCGGGATCACCGGTAACCATTTCAATCTTCTGAAGTACTACGGCCGGATCAACCATCCAGAATTTCAGGATATGGTTCCCGGGCTGATCGACCTGATGTTCGGACGATCGGATATTGATGTTGTTGCTCACCCAGCAGTTCCAGAGATAACCCGATTCATCTGCGTGCAGGTTAACCTCCACGGGCGGTTCATCGTCGATGGAAACGGCATACTTCAGTCCCCCTGTCCCATGAAAATCAAGGGTAGGTGAAAAATAGGCCCTGACGGTGAGCTTCCCGGTGGTGAATAGGTGGATATCGTATTCCAGCCTGGGACTGTCTTCACCGGGGATTTGCGCCGGGGCAGTCACGGGAAAGGCCGTCATCCCGGAAAGTGTCCGGCCAAGTCCCGGTATTTCCTTCCATCTGACCTGCCCGCTTTCGACAGCACGGGAATAATGCGCCGCTTCCATGGAAATGTACCCGTTGCTTTCAATAAAGCCGGTTGCTCCATTTAATTCTTCCATGGAAGCCTGCCGGACTGGCAGGTATACCTTAACCGTTTCTCCGCCGGGACCAATGATGGAAACCCAGGGAA
Source organism: uncultured Bacteroides sp. (assembly GCA_964431315.1). Classification (GTDB taxonomy): domain Bacteria; phylum Bacteroidota; class Bacteroidia; order Bacteroidales; family SM23-62; genus SM23-62. The sequence goes on from CAYSJH010000004.1 coordinate 9,380, forward strand.
GATGTTCTCCCCCGGGTACTTTCTTCCATTCGATCTCCACCCTGAGACGGATTTCCCGTTCAACCTTTCCGGTGAGGGGATAGACCTTGATCCAATTCACCTGCGGCTCAGCCGTAAATTCAAATGGCACCCTGCCCCGGTTGAAAACTTCTATGTGAGTCGCTTGTTTATGCCAGGGGTCGATGCCCGGCAGAACAGCCTTTTCTTTTTCCTCCGGCCACCAGTGGTCCGATCCTTCAATGGCCACTCCCATCAAAGGTTTATCCGTCAGGTTGATCTCCTCCACTGCAGGCATCGCATTACGCTCGGGCTGCTGCCAGTAAGTGTAACCGATGTGCGTCTGGGACATCATGTGGTTCCATTTCCCGTTTGCAAGCTCAGTATGATACCTGCCGGTGAGTATGGAATCCTGTCCGAAAAGCTCCTCAACCCTGCGCGCAAGCCAGTTTGTTGCAGCACGCTGCTGCCCGGCGTAAAGGTGGTTCCGTCCCGCGGTCACGTACAATTCATTCAGGTTGGCACAGGCCATGATGGGAAAGTAGACCAGTTCGAAAAACGCATCCCTGTATTTAACCGGCATGATGGCATACAGCTCTTCGGCTTCCCCGGCCAGTTCATTGTATTCCGATACGATCCTTTCCGCCTCCCTTTGATGGATCAGGCTGTAGGTCCGCGGTGAAAGCAATTCAGGTTTCCTCCGCGAATTATACCTGGTATAGCGGGCGATCATCCCAGCAATTTCACCGGCATGCTCCTCTCCGAACTGCTGGCAGGCCCATTGCAGGTAATAGTCCGGCAATCTCTCCGCCGGCCACTTCCCGGGATTCCAGGCATAATCGAGGAAGAACTGGATAGGGAATTCCATCGGTTTGATGTCTCCAACGTTCACGATCCATATCCGGTTCACCCCGTAAGAATAGGCAAGGTGCATCTGTTCCCATACCCTTTCTATCTGATTAGTGTTCAACCATTTATAATTTCTTGGTCCCCCCACATAATCGTAATGGTAATAAATCCCGTAGCCTCCCTGCCTGTCCGCCGAATCCAGCCAGGGAAGCCTTCTGATGTTTCCCCAGTTATCGTCGCAAAGCAGGAGGGTTACGTCTTCAGGCACCCTCATGCCCTGGTCGTAGTATTCCTGGACCTCCTTATACAGGGCCCAAACCTGTGGGGTCTCTGCTGCCGGTTTACCCGTGACATCCTCCAGTATGTCCCTCTGGTCCCTCACGATCTTTTCCAGCAATGCGATGGCGGTCCCCCTGGTCATCGGTTCATCCCCGTCACCCCTCATGCCGATGGTGACGAGGCTCTCATTGGATCCCATCCGTTCAATGCCTTCCGTCCAAAATTCTCTCAGCTTCTTTTCGTTCTTTTCGTAATTCCAGGGACCGGAGCCATAGCGGCTCCATTCCACATGGGCCCTCATCATGGGCTCATGATGGGAGGTCCCGATCACAATCCCGTAAAGGTCCGCAAGCTGGGGGTTCACAGGATCGTCATCGTAAAAAGCCCTTCCCCACATGGCCGGCCACAGGAAGTTCCCTTTCATCCTGAGGATGAGCTCGAACACATGCTCGTAAAATTCATGGTTGAAGGCACCGTAATTTTCCTCGACCCACCCGGACAGGGCGGGTGCCTCGTCGTTGATGAATATCCCCCGGTACTTTACCGCGGGTTCGCCGGCGGTATGGGGACCCGGTTTCACGTATACCGTGGATTTCTGTTTCACAGGGACATCCGCCCACCAGTACCAGGGTGAAACCCCCATCTGTGAAGAAAAGTCAAACATCCCGTAAATAGTCCCCCGCTTATCGCTCCCGGCAATGACAAGGGCCTGTTGGACGCCCGGGAAAGGGGACTCCAGCACCTGGATCAGGTAGGCTTCCCATTTCCCGGCAATGCTTCCCGCATCCAGGGCTCCCTGCTCGACAAGCCGGTCGATCAGTGGATTCTTTCCAACCGTCCCGATCAGGACGGCCAGCCTGGCCGCCGGAATGGTATCCGTCAGCAGTTCAGGCACGGTGCCCGTAACCCGCCCGATGTCGGTCCTGAACAGTTCCGCCACCCTGGCCACACCCGGGTAATCCATGGTGCTGACGAAGAGAGGGGCTGAATGCCCTTTGCGGGACAGGGGGAAACTTCCGGCTATATGCCTCCCGCTGATGTATGAATCTTCACCTGCAGGAGCACCTCCCCTTGCATGGGTACTTCCCCTTGCATGCATATCTCCCCTGCCCGTGAATCTTCCGCGATCCTGGTTCTCGGGTTTGCATCCGTTAAGCAGCAGAAGCAGGAACAGGAAAGGAATGATATACCCTCTGAGCCGTGCTATCTTCAGGGGTGTCCGGTAATTCGTCATTGGTTTGAATTTTACAGGTTCAGGATCGTACGGTAAGCAATACGGTCTGGAGATCCATGTTCCTGGAGGAACTTCCGACCATTACCTCGAATTCGCCCGGTTCAACCACGTAGTCCATCCCGACGTTATGGAAAGCGAGGGATTCAGGTGTAATTTCGAGGGAAATATTCCTGGTTTCCGCGGGTTCCAGGTGGATCCTCCGGAATCCTTTCAGTTCCTTCACGGGCCTGGTCACCGAGCTTACCCGGTCACGTATGTATAGCTGGACAACCTCGTCCCCCGCCCGGGTACCGGTATTGGTAACATCCACCCTTACGGTGGTTGTTTCATCCGGCCGTATGGCGCTATTTTCAAGAACGGGTTTGCCGAATTTGAAATGTGTATAACTCATTCCGAATCCGAATGCATACAGGGGCTCCGTGGTATCGAAAAGGTAACCCCGCCTTGCCGAAGGTTTATGATTATAATAGGCCGGGATATGTCCCACCGATAGCGGGACGGTAATGGGAAGTTTCCCGCCCGGGTTGTATTCCCCGAAGAGAACCCTGGCTATGGCGGGACCGGTTTCCTGTCCCAGGTACCAGCATTCGAACAACACGGATGCCTTTTCACTGAGATTCCGGACTGAAAGGGGTCTTCCGTTGAACAGGAAGGCAATGATGGGTTTACCGGTGGCATGGATGGCATTGACCAGTTCATCCTGCAATCCCACCATCTGCAGGCTGGTACGGTCCCCCATATGTTCCAGTCCCCATGCCTCCCTCGAAGTCTGCTCATTCCCGCCGAGGGCGAGAACCACTGCATCTGCCCGGAGAGCAAGCCGGACCGCTTCGGCTATGCTTCTGCGGTCTTCTTCCGGGTCGGATGGGACTACCCGGTCTTCAGTCCATGAACCCCCGATGGTAATTTTGCAACCTTCATGATAGAGGACGTCAACCGAGTCCCCTGCATATTCCCTGATGCCTTCCAGAACCGTTGTTACCCTGGAAGGCCTGCCGCTGTATCCCCCGAGCATTTCGCGGCCGGCGTTGGGACCGATGACTGCCAGGGTCTTAATTTTCTTCCGGTCAAGCGGGGCCAGGTTCCCGCCGTTCTTCAGCAGGATGATCGTCTCAAGCGCGGCCTCCAGTGCCAGCTGCCGGTGTTCTTCACGTTCGGCTATCTCCCCGGCCGCATCCGGATCAACATAGGGATCCTCGAACAGTCCCAGTTTGAATTTAACCTCAAGCATGGCCCCAACCAGTTCATCGATGAGCCCGGTGTCGAGGTCCCCGTTCCTTACGGCTTCTTCCAGGTGCCGGTAACAATCCGGTTCGGGAAGTTCGATGTTAACGCCGGCCCCGGCTGCAAGCACCGCAGCCTCCTTTCCGTCAATAGCCAGGTGGTGCCCGTACAACTCAGGCCGTTCGTGCAGTTCACGGATGGCATAGTAATCTGAAACGACGTAGCCTTTGAAACCCCATTCTTCCCGGAGGACCTTCCTCAGGAGCCAGGCATTGGCATGGGATGGGATACCATCGATCTCATTATATGAAGCCATGATGCTCATGGCACCTCCTTCCTGGATGGCTTTCCGGAACGGGAAGAGAAAGACTTCCCTCAGGAGGCGTTCCGATACGTTCACCGGGGCGCAATTCGTGCCGGACTCCGGCTGGCCGTGAGCTGCGAAATGTTTCAGGGTGGAGATGATGTGCTTCTTTTCCCTGAACCGCCCATCCCCCTGAAATCCCTGAACCGCTGCAATCCCCATCCGTGAAACCAGGTAGGGGTCCTCCCCGAAGGTTTCCTCCACCCTGCCCCACCTGGGGTCACGCGCCACGTCAACAACGGGTGTCAGCGCCTGGTGGGTTCCCCTGGACCTTGCTTCGAGTGCTGTCATTTCGTACAGGCGGCGGACCAGGTCCGGGTTAAAGGTGGAGGCAATGCCTATGGGCTGGGGAAAGCTGGTTGCACCCGGTGCAGCCAGTCCGTGGAGGCATTCCTCATGGAACAGGACCGGGATGCCCAGCCTGCTTTTTTCAATGAAAAATTTCTGTATTGCATTGGTCAGTTCTGCATTCTCCCTCGCATTCCTTCCCCCTCCGGCATCACTCGGCCTTCCCACCTGTCCCAATCCCAATCCCTGTGAATAATGTCTTCCGGCCTTCATGGGGTCAAACCGGCCTTGTTCATCCAGCAGGGTTTCGTTCTTATCATTCCAGACGCATTGCATCTGTGCTGTTTTTTCCTCGAGGCTCATCCTGGACAGGAGGTCCTTTACCCTTTTGGCAACCGGAAGGGAAGGATCCTTATACGGGGCATCCCCGGGTACCTGATTCTGGGTGGTTTTCTTTTCGGCCATCTCTATATTCGTATCAGTTTTGGATTCAGTTATGGTATTTGTCCGGCTGCACTTATCCTAATCGGACCCGGCAGCGGCCTTCATCACATAGTCGAAGGCAAGCTTGGGCTGGTACTGCCGGTCGTACAGCAGGGGGTAATTGGTCCTGCCCCGGACAGGAAAGTTGTTTTTCCAGGAAGACCCGTCGTGGATGCCCCAGAAGGTAACCCGGTCGATCTTGTCGGCATTCCTTACAAACACCGTGAACAGCCTGCCATACTGTTCTGCAAGTTGCAGCTGGACAGAATCCGGCAATCCGGCGGTGTAGGGGTTGTATCTGGACTGGAATTCCTCCTGCCTGGCGACGTCGGCATCCACCCTGCCGGTGGGATTCGGCAGCACGTTGATGTCCATTTCGGTAATAACAACCCGGCAACCCAGTTCTGCAAAAGCACGAATGGCCGCCTCAAGATGATCCGTCGACGGGTAATACAGCTGGTAATGCCCTTGCATCCCGATGGCATCAACCTTCACACCCCTGGATTGCAGATCCTTTACAAGGCGCACCATACCATCCCGCTTCTCAGGATTGGGAAGGGAGTAATCATTCAGGATCAGAATGGCTCCCGGATCCGCTTCCCTCGCGTATTCAATGGCTTTCTGTACATAATCATCCCCGATGATCTCGCTCCAGGGGGTCCGCCGCATCTGTCCGTCGTCCCCGATGGCTTCATTGACCACATCCCAGGCATGCACCTTTCCCCTGTAGCGTCCAACGACGGTAAAAATGTGGTCGTGCATGCGTTGCAGCAGGGTATCACGGACCGTGGGATTGCCCGATTCGTCCTGGAAGACCCAGGCCGGGGTCTGGTTATGCCACACCAGGCAATGTCCCACCATATCCATATCGTGTTTCTCCCCGAACTCCACGAACTGGTCCGCGGGCTCAAAATTATAGATCCCGGGGTTGGGATGTATGCGTTCCCATTTCATCATATTGTCTGCGGTGATGGAATTAAATTGTTTTTCCAACAGCATCAGGCCCATTGAATCCCTGCCGGATAACTGGAAACGGCCGATGGCAACCCCAATGAGGAAATGATCCTTATAGGCATCTTTCAGCGTTTCGGGGGGCGGTTCGGAGACCCTGCATGAATTCCCGGCAAACGTGACCAGGCATGCCAGTGCCAGGAGGCTCTTTTTGATTGCCATTCGCTTTTTCATGGTTGTGGGTTTTAAACGATTATTTATTCTCCTGTTCAAATGCTTTACGCCGCTCGGCCAGCTCATCCTGGATCAGGTATTCCGTCTTCCTGTTAATTTTATAAAAAGCCAGGGCGACCAGTGCTGCAATAAATGCAATTGCCGGATAGATGCTGACGGTCATGCGGATGCCCATGATGGCTTCGGGGGACTGTTCCACATTGGGTACGTACCCGTATACGTCCAGGACATATCCCCCGATGGCGCCACCGAAACCCAGGCCGGCTTTAAGTCCGAATACAACCGCTGAAAAGACGATCCCGGTTGCCCTCCGCCGGTTCTTCCATTCCGAATAATCCGCCACATCTGCCATCATGGCCCATAGCAGGGGAATGGTTACCCCGTAGATAAGCCCGTACATGATTTGCAGGCAAAAGGCCATCAGGATCGATCCGGAACCTACGCTGATAAAGAATACGTTCACCAGAGTGGTTCCTGCGAGTCCCACTATGTAGACGTTCCTCTTGCCGTAGCGCTTAGCCATCATTTTTGAAAACAGGATGCCGATGATCATAGCTGTCGTGCCACAGACATTGAACAGGCTGAAGGCCATGCCGGACACATCCCTGTCCGTCAGCCTGCCTGAGAGTCCCAGGTTATCCAGGAAATTCAGCATGCTGGTTTCATTCAGATAGTATTTGAAGAAGTAAAGCAGGACGCTTCCCCTCATGGAAAGGTGGATGAAGACAAGGAGCGTAACAAAGAACATCGCGATCCAGGGACCGTTGCGGAAAAGGTCTGCGAAATCCTGTTTCAGTGAAGTTTTCTGTTGTGGTGGAGGCTTGATCCTTTCCTTCGTGCTTAAGAAAGTGATCAGGAAAAAGATTACTGCAAGTATGCTGAATATCCCCATGGTGAACTGGTACCCTTTGGCCGTATCCCCCTGTCCGAATACAGCCACCATAGGAAGTGCCAGTCCCTGTACCACGAACTGTGCAAGCATGGCGAACACAAAACGATAGGACGAGAGGCTTGTCCTCTCCACCATATCCCCCGTCATCACCCCGCTGAGTGCAGAGTACGGAAGGTTGTTGGCCGAATAGACCGTCATCAGGACGATATAGGTAATGTAGGCATAGACCAGCTTGCCCCCGCTGCCCAGGTTCGGTGTGGAGAAGGTAAGAAAAGCCATGATGCCAAACGGCAGTGCAGTCCACAGGATCCAGGGCCGGAATTTTCCCCAGCGGGTATTGGTGCGATCCGCTACGGCCCCCATCATGGGATCAAAAACCGCGTCCCAAAGCCTTGCTACCAGGAGCAATGTTCCGGCCGCCGCGGCAGTTATCCCGAAGGTATCGGTATAAAAGTTCAGCTGGAATATGATCATGGTCTGGAAAATGAAGTTCGCAGCACTGTCCCCCAGGCTGTAGCCGACTTTTTCCCTGACTGATAACCTCTGTGAAAAGCTTTTCATAGAAATCTGATTTAGTCGTTACAAATCATCTTCCGGATCTACTTCCATTCACCGGTTGCCTTAATTGAATCTGAAATATCATGTACAACACATTTATTGATTCAGCCGGTCAGATGAAGAGCGAATAATAAGCTCATGTTTCAGAACGATGGTATTCAGACTGACCGTGCCGGCATCATCGAGTATGTCGATCAGCGTGGCGGCTGCCAATTCCCCCATTTCCTGCCCGGGGTAATTTACGGTGGTAAGATTCGGATCGACCACAGTGGAGATGGGCATGTTGTTGAATCCGGCCACGCAAACTTCTTCCGGGATCCGGATGCCAGCGCTCTTAAGCCTGCATATTGTAGTCGCGGCAGTGGCATCGCTGGATGCAAAAACACCATCCGGTAGAGGTTTGATCGCAAGCATCCTGTCCACCAGTTCATCGGCTCCCTGCTGGTCCATCATACCTATGAGAACCAGCTTAGGGTCAAAGGCGATCCCATGGTCCTTCAGTGCTTTCTTGTAACCGTTAAACCGGTCCCGGTAGACGTTCCGCTTCAAATTCCCGCCCATGTGCACGATCTTCCTGCAGTCCTGTGCAATAAGATGCGCCGTTACCTCGTAGCCCGCCCTGAAATTGTCGATTACGATGTTGATGTAATCGGGGGTTTCCGAAACACGGTCAAAGAACACGACCGGGATTCCCTTATTGACGAACATATCGAGATGATCGAGATTATCTGTATCATAGGCCAGCGAAAACAACAGTCCGTCAACCCTGCTGTTATACATGGTTGACAGGCAGGATATTTCCTTTGCCATGGTTTCTTCCGACTGGCTGATGATCAGGTTGTAACCCCGTTTTTTCGCGATCTTTTCGATCCCGGAAATCACGGTGGACTGGAAATAACTGTCCAGCCGCGGCGACACAAGTCCGATTGTATGGGTGCGTTTCTTCCTCAGGCTGCTGGCAAAAGTATTGTGCTGGTAACCCAGTTCCTTGGCTTTGGAAAGTATCTTCCTGCGGGTATCCTTCCTGATGGAGGTGTGATTTCTTAGGCCTCTGCTGACCGTAGAAGCTGAAATATTGAGTTCCCTTGCGATATCGTAAATGGTAATCTCCTTTTTCCGGGTCATTACAATCGATTGCAGGTTGGGAATTTCAGTAAACTAAGTAAATGTAAAAAAAAAATATTAAGAAATTATGCAATCGGTATCCTAGTTTCAGAGCTTGAATCTAACTATCTAAATATCAATGTGTTAAATTAATTTTTTAAACAAATCAGGGCCTTTCAAGGGGTAGCTTTGGAAAACATTGGTTATTTGTCCGCTCCCGCATCCTTCATTTAAGTTCAAATTTACATTTAAATTTTATATTTTCGCTTCTGTACCTGGCCGGAATATGACTGCCGATTAATCATCATTGATGTTAACTATAGATGGGAATATCATAGCTATGATTTCATAATCCCCTAAAAATGACTGAAAAGCAATGGTCAACACTCCATGATGTAATCCAGGGTAAAGAACTGAAACCCATCCCTGTCGGTTTCATAATTGACAGTCCCTGGCTGCCCAACTGGTATGGAATAAATATTCTCGACTATTTCACAAGCGATGATTTATGGTTCAATGCAAATCTCAAGGCCATTAATACGTTCCCGGAGATCATATTCTTGCCCGGGTTCTGGTCTGAATATGGCATGTGCAGTGAACCTGCCTCCTTCGGGTCGATCAGTTCATTTCCCCTGAATGAATTTCCGCATGCAAAAAAGAACATCCTTTCCATCGAGGACATAGGCAGGATCTCAAGGCCGGATCCCGGCAGGGACGGTCTTACCCCTCTAATAATCAACCGGTTGAAATTGAACAGAAAACGGATTGAGGACAGCGGACACAGGATTTATTTTTCCGTTTCACGAGGGCCCCTGAACATTGCCTCATACCTCATGGGTGTCCAGGAATTTCTCACGGGTATGATCATGAACCCGGAGGAAATCCATCACCTGCTGGATAAGATCACGGATTTTCTGGTGGACTGGCATGAATTGCAGCGCAAGGCCATTCCAACCATCGATGGCATCCTTGTCCTGGATGACATAATCGGATTCATAGGGGAAGAAGAGTTTAAAGAATTTGGATTGCCCTATTTTAAAAAGATCTATGACAGGGATGTGTCCATCAGGTGTTTTCATAATGATGCAGACTACCGTTCTTCCACCAAATATCTTCCGGAAATAGGGATCAACCTTTACAATATGGGATTTGACACATGCCTGAACGAAATCAGAAACCTGACCGGCGGGAAGATAAGCCTGATGGGCAATATTCCTCCCCGGGATGTTCTGGCCAAGGGATCCCAGTCGGACATCGAAAATGCCGTGAAGGAACTGATTGGAAAACTCGAAGACAAAACCGGGGTGATACTGTCGTGCGGGGGAGGGATGCCGCCAGAGGTGCCATCCGACAATATCCGGCGGTTTGTGGACACGGTGAACAGCTACAGCTGAGCGTCGCTATTCCCGGGCACTCAGGTCGGCACTGCTATGCCGGTTTGAACCGGGATGCCAGTTCAGCCAGTTCCACGCCTGAAAGCCGGTTGATAACCCATTCCTTCATCAGCCTTGTCCCGAGCGATTCATAAAATCTGATGGCAGGTTCATTCCAGTCCAGCACCGCCCATTCCAGCCTTCCGCATTCCCTCTCCACCGCCAGCCAGGCCAGGAATTGCAGCATGGCCCTGCCGAATCCCCTGCCCCTCATTTCAGGAATCACGAACAGGTCCTCAAGGTAGATGCCCGGTTTCCCCAGAAATGTGGAGAAATTATGAAAAAAGAGAGCGAAACCGGCAGGTCGTGAATGATATTCTCCGATCACCACCTCGGCAACCGGATTCTTTCCAAACAGGTATTTTTGAAGCCCTTCCTCTGTTGCTGTCACTTCATGCAAAAGCTTCTCGTATTGCGCAAGACCCTTGATGAACCATAAGATAATAGGAATATCTTCTTCCTCTGCATTTCGTATGATAAAATCTTCAACTGTTGTGTTGTAGATCATATGAGAGGGTGTTTTGTAAGAGTCAATCCTTGTAATATAGGATTTTTTTGTAAATTTTGGGGAAGGTTTGGAACTATTAGTCCCAAACTAAAAGTTCCAAACCTTTAACAGACACCTATGCAACCCGACCTATTTCACCAGGCCCAGCAGGAAAACTATAAAAAAGCAATCATTGTCGGCGCATCCTCCGGGATGGGAAAAGAACTATGCCGGATCCTCGTCCGCGAGGGTTACCGGGTGGGGATCGCGGGCCGCAGGGAGAACCTGCTGAAGGAACTCCAGTCAGAATCTCCGGAACGGATCTTTTACAGGGCATTCGACATCCGTGATATGTCAAAGTCCGCAAGGGGACTGCGCGAGCTGATCCGGGAACTGGACGGGCTCGACCTGCTGGTGATGAGTTCGGGAACAGGGTTCATAAACGAGGAACTTGATCCGGAACCGGAATTCCAGACCATTGATACCAATGTCACGGCATTCACGGACATCATGACCTTCGCCTACCGGTACTTTAAGAAACATCCGCCGGGCCACATTTCCGCGATTACCTCGGTCGCGGCATTGCGGGGAAATGCCACTGCTCCGGCCTATAACGCTTCCAAGGCATACCAGTCCAACTACCTCGAAGCGCTCAGGCTTAAATCCAGAAAATCCGGCGATCACATCGTGGTTACCGATATACGTCCCGGGTTCGTAAATACCGACATGGCCAGGGGTGAGCGCTTGTTCTGGGTTGCCAGTCCCGCAAAAGCCGCCCACCTCATCTTCAGGGCCATAAAACGCAAAAAACGGGTGGCTTACGTTTCGAGGCGCTGGAGGCTGCTGGCCATCCTGCTGAAATTCTCTCCCCGCTGGATGTATGAGAAGCTGTGACCCGGCATTTCATATCTGCGCATTAATGCGTATAATTGCACAACCGTAAAACCCGTTTAATGCCCGCAGATGAAAAGGATGGTCCTCTCCCTGGCCCTTATTTCCTCTCTTGCAGGTTCCGCCATGGCACAGGCCCTGTTTCCCTATACGCTTGGTGCCTCCAGCGACCTGGACATTTCCGGATCTGCCGAACGGGTAAAGGCAAATCTCACATCCGGCGGATTCCGGGTGCTCGGAGAATATCAGCCGGCCGGCGATAAGAACCGCTGGCTGATTGTCATCACCTCGGAGGAACTGATCAAAGCGGCAGGCAAAACGGGTGGATTAACGGGATTTGCCGCAGCGCTAAGAGTGGCCCTGACCTTTGAGATCGGGAAGGTCAGGATCAGCTATACTACTCCCGGATACTGGTTTAATGCTTATTACCGGGACCAGTATGAGCAGGTTGAATCCATTCTTGAACCGGTATCCGGAAGGCTGGACAGGATCATGCAGGAATCAGGCACATACTCGGGCAAGGGATTCGGTTCAGAAAAAGGACTCACGGCGGATCACCTCAGATCTTACCGTTACATGCTGGGCATGCCGAAATTCCAGAATACCATTAAACTGGCCACTTTTTCGAGCTACCGGGAAGCCATTGACAAGATCGAAACAAACCTGATCAAGGGAATCGCCGGTGTCAGGAAGGTTTATTCCGTTGAAATCCCGGGGAAAGAGCTGAAGCTTTATGGCCTCGCACTTTCCGGTGAGAAAGGCGAATCCCATTTTCTTCCGGTTATCGATATATCCGAACCGAAGCAAACCGCCTTCCTTCCCTATGAATTCCTTGTCATGGGAAACGAAGTTCTTATGCTGCAGGGACGTTACCGTATCGCCCTTTCCTTCCCGGACCTGAGCATGGGTGACTTTATCAGGATCATGTCCACCGCGGGGGACATAAAGGATCTTCTTGAATCTGTTGTCAGATAGGATGGAGAACTTCTGGGACCAGCGCTACAGTGAGCCGGGATTTGTGTACGGCCGTGAACCAAACGAATTTTTCCGCCAGGTCGTCGATGGACTGGAACCCGGGAAAGTGCTGCTGCCGGGCGAAGGCGAAGGGCGGAATGCGATTTATGCAGCGGGACTCGGATGGGAGGTCAGCGCATTTGACCAGAGTGGCGTGGCAAGGCAAAAAGCGTTGAAATGGGCTGAGTCCCTTGGACTGCACATCAATTACAGCCTGATGGATGTGAACCGGTTCATCTGCGATGCGCGTAAGTATGACCTGGTTGCCCTGGTCTATGTTCACCTGCCGCCGCAAACCAGGCAGACCGTTCACAGGAATTTTGCCTCATGCCTCAATCCCGGGGGCACGATCATGCTGGAATGCTACCATAAGTCCCAGTTGAATTATAACACCGGCGGACCCAGGGTGGAAGAGATGCTGTACAGGGAAGAGGATCTGATGGAGGATTTCAGCCATCTTGAGATATTGCAATGTGAGCGCAGGATCAGGGACATCAATGAAGGAGAATATCACGACGGTAAATCAAGCATCATACGTTTTATAGCCAAAAACCCTTACCAATGAAATCACTTCGGACAACCTGCGTGCATGCAGGCACTATCAGGGATGAAAGGACCAGGGGGGTCAATTCACCCATCTATACCTCAACCTCATTTGCCTACCTGGACCTTGAGGAAGCCGTCTATCCCAGGTATTATAACATCCCGAACTCGGAAGCACTCGGTGAAAAGATCGCGGCCCTGGAAGGGACGGAAAAGGGAATGGTGTTCAGCTCCGGAATGGCTGCGATCACGTCCGCCCTGTTCGCATTCCTTGAAAAAGGCGACCACGCCGTATTCCAGACCGGCCTGTACGGGGGAACCTTCCATTTTGTCAGCGCCGAGCTCGAAAGGTTCGGCATTGAATGCGACATCGCCGCCGATAATGAAATCCGGACCCTTGAGAGCCTGATCCGGGACAATACCCGGCTTATCTACATTGAAACGCCGTCGAATCCCCTGCTGAAAATTACCGATATCCGCGAAACCGCCCGGCTGGCAAAGGAATACCGGCTGGTCAGCCTGATCGATAACACCTTCGCCAGCCCGGTCAACCAGACCCCCCACACCCTGGGCATCGATGTAGTCATTCACAGCGCGACAAAATACCTGGGTGGACACAGCGACATCTGCGCAGGAGCCCTGGCCTGCAGCGCGGAGAATTTTCTACGGATCCGATCGATGGCACGCAGCCTGGGAGGCAGCCTGAACGCGCAGGACGTGTACCTGCTTGAACGGAGCATTAAAACCCTGGTGCTCAGGGTGGAACAGCAGAATATAAACGCCGGGATCCTTGCCGAAAGGCTGTCCGGCCATCCCCAAATCGACCGGGTGTATTATCCGGGGCTGCAGGACCATCCCGGGCATGAGATTGCCAGATCCCAGATGCGGGGATTCGGCGGAATGCTCTCATTTGAGCCCCGGGATGCCGATCCGGTCGAATTCCAACGCCGACTGAAACTCATAAGGCCGTCGGTGAGCCTGGGGGGACTCGACACGATCATCTGTTCCCCAGTCCTGACCTCGCACCGGCACCTCAATCCTGAGGAGAGGGAGCGGGAAGAGATAAAGGACAACCTCCTCAGGCTGTCCGCCGGGATTGAAGATGCGGATGATCTTTGGGAAGATCTTGAACAGGCACTGGGATGAACAAAGGGACCGCTAAATCTTTTGTATCTTGCACCCAAAACAGCCGATATGGCCCTGGTAATTGAAGAATCGAACCTTGAAAAGTTCATTGTCGTAGGTGACCGCGTGCTCATTAAACCCAAATCACCGCAGGAGAAGACTAAAACGGGACTTTACCTGCCCCCGGGGGTGCAGGAAAAGGAAAAGATCCACCAGGGGTATGTGCAGAAAGTGGGACCCGGATACCCCATCCCTGCCATCAATGAGGTTGATGAACCTTGGAAGGACCGCCGGGAAGAAGTCAAATATGTCCCCCTCCAGCCTAAAACAGGCGACCTCGCCATTTACCTGCAGAACAGCGCCTACGAAATCGAGTTCAAGAAAGAACGCTACGTCATCGTGCCCCATTCAGCAATCCTGATGCTGATCCGGGACGAGAACCTTTTTGATTAGGTTCCACACTGGTCACCCAGATTCCTTATAGGTCAACCAGGTTCCTCACCAGTG
>CAYSJH010000004.1:23936-47314 GCA_964431315.1 uncultured Bacteroides sp.
ATCCAGGTTCCTGTGTGCGTCAGCATTTCCTGCCCCGTCAATGATCCCGGCCATAAAGGATCCTTTCAGCACCACCGGGATATCGCCGTTGTACCTGTCTTTAATAATAAAGGAGGATTCTTTGGCAGGATCAATATCCTGTTTGGTGAATTGAAGGTATGCAGCGGCCATTTCCATGATCTCATCGCTGTCCCTTCCAACGATCACAAAAAGCTTGTAATTCCCTTCATACTCGGCCGTAAAGGCGGAATGCAAGAAATTCAGGCCTATGAAGTTTTCCCTGACAAAATGGTCCCTGTTCTCCAGTTTGCCTTCCGGGGGAAATGCCCCGAGCATCCCCGGCCAATCATTTCCCCGCCCGAGATGGCCCGAAACCGCCCGGGCAACAGACCCCAGGGATTCCTGCACCTCCTTTCCCGAACCGGTGGAATACAACTTGATGTAAAATGGTCCCGTGAAAAAATTCAGCACCCCCTCATCACGGTAGCCCTGAACCCCGATATCCAGGAATTCTGACCCGGGATTCCTTTCGGAGGAATAGATCCCGAATGCATCATCGAGAGTGTTGTGCCTGTAGATCTCAACATGGATCACCGTCCCGCCTTTGTTCTCATAATCCGCAAGATGGAGGTCGATGAAATCATAGCTCAGGTAGGATTCGGCTGCACCGTCGATCAGGTCCCATAAATTTTCAGGGGTATAGACATCGGGCGAAACCGTCAGCTTCCAGCCCTTGAGCTTTGGAAAACCGGTCTCCCCGGTATCTGCAGCGATGAGAAAGAGGGGAACCGCAGCACTAATAAACAGGTAGAAGACAAATCTTGTTTTCATGATCAAATATCAGGTAAGAAAATCAAAGGGGACATTCTTGATACGGCTGATGTCCGCGATCCGCTCTGCAACCGGGAATCCCTTGGTGCACTTAACCGTGCACCCGGTACATCCGGCACATGGATTCTCCTGGACACCATATTCATCCAGTGTTTCACGGGCTTTTTGCATTTCGCCGTATCCGTATGCATACATGTAGGAACGCATGATCTCGGGAATTGGCAATCCCTTGCTGCATTGCCCCGTGCATATTAAGCAACCCTGGCAGTAAAGCCCGATCACTTCCGATGAAATTTCCAGTTCTTGCAGTTCTTCCGGGGTCAGCTCAAGGTCGGTCATGATATCCGTATCCAGCTGCAACTGGTCAAAAGCTGTAAAGCCGGGAATGCACGTGGTCAGATGAGGATCCTGGAGGGCCCATTTCAGCGCGGCCTTTGCATTTACAGGCCTGGTTTTTTCCTGGTCCATAAAACCTCCGGCCATGGTTTTCATCCCGATGAATCCGATTCCCGCTTTGGCAGCGTCCGCCATTGCCGAACTGATCTCCGCACGATGGTCCTGTTTGAAGTTGTAAGCAACGGTGATAACATCGTAGATCCCTGCTTCAATGGCTGCACGAATCACTTCCGGTTCACTCGAATGCGTAGAAAGTCCAATAAACCGGGTTTTGCCGTCCTTTTTAGCCTGGAGCAGGGCGTCCATGACAGGTTCCTTCAGCACCGCTTCCCGGTTGCCGGCACCGTGCTGAAGCAATATATCCACGTAATCGGTCTTCAGGCGGCCTAGGCTGATCTCAAATTTTTCCAGGAATGCCTGCCTGATCTCACTGTCGCTCTTATCGGAGGGTTCATTCCTCCTGTCACCCGGGGGGACTTTTGTCTGGATGATGATTGAATCCCTTTTGTAATCCTTGAACAGGTTGCCAAGCATTACCTCATTTTCGCCCCTCTGGTAACCGTGCGCCGTGTCGAAAAGGGTGATCCCGGCATCCATGGCCGCCTTGACGATATTGGGATTGTCCGCGCGCATGACCCCCATGCTGAGCACCGGGATTTCCAGTCCCGTGTTCCCGAGTTTCCTTGTGATGATCTCACTCCCGGACACGGTCCTCCGCGTCGCCGCTATGGCCGGTTTGGCCAGTACCGCAGCCCCGGCGCCAAGAATCGATGATTTTAAAAAGTTTCGCCTGTCAAGGTTTTTCATGATTTTCCTGATTGGTTCAGGATAAAAATAATAAGGAGCGGATGTTTGCCAAGTTAAGAATCCCTTAAAAACCGCCGAAAATGCCAATACATATTAAATCTAAATTAAATTTAGCTCCGGGACCGGACCACCAGATGCCCGTGGTCCTGTGAAGGTCTAATACACGGCTAAGCCTGAAATCAATTAAAGCAGGACGGTCACAGGATGATTTCGAAAATACTTCCTTCGCCGGCTTTGGAATTTACGGTGATGCTGCCCCTGTGCATCAGGACGACCTGTCGAGACAGGCTGAGGCCGATGCCTGAGCCTTTTTCTTTTGTTGAAAAGAAGGGAACGAAAATACGATCCAGCTGATCCTCCGGGATCCCTGTTCCATTGTCCCGCACAGAGATCCCAACCCGGCCACCGGGCCTGGCACTGATATCCAGGCTGATCTCGGGTTTGGATTTTTCCCGGACCGCATCCGCGGCGTTACGTATCAGGTTTATTATCACCTGTTCGAGCAGGTCAAGGTCCGCCCGGAATGTTACGGGTGCCTTCTCCAGGCTGATACTGAACCGTATCCGGGAAGATTCAAACTGGTCCCTGAAAAGTATTCCTATTCTTTCTGCAAGTGCTTTCGTCCGGATCTCCGAGATCACGGGCGAAGGGATCCTGGCCAGGTGCTGGTATGCCTCGGTGAATTTCATAAGTCCCGCGCTTCGTTCCCTGACGGCCGCCAGTCCCGCACTCAACCTCTCATGCTGCATTTTTCCGATGGTTCCGGGATCCGTCCCCGAAACCAGGTCATGCAGGGAGCCCGCCAGGGAAGTAATGGGACTGACCGAATTCATGATTTCATGGGTGAGTACACTGATCAGCTTCTGCCAGGCTTCGAGTTCCCTTTTATCGAGTTCTTCCCTTATATCCTGGACGGAAACCAGATGGTACATCAGGCCTTCCATTTTGAAACCTGAAGAGACAAAGGAGAATTCCTTTTCCTCGTCCCGGATCCGTCGCCTGAGCAAATGCCTTTCCCCGTGTGCCACCGTCTCGAGGACCGAGAATAAGGCCGGCTGTTGTTGCTTCAGGTCCGTGCCGGTTCTTATGGCGGGCGTGTCAAGCATCTCCTTGAAGGCTTTATTGACGAGGTTTACCTTTCCATTTGATTCAAACGATATTATGCCAACCTTAACCTGGTCAATGAGACTGAAAAAGTACTGGCCGCGAGTCTCTTTTTCCTTGCTCAGGCTGTTAAACTTCCGGGTAATATCATTCATGATGCGGTACAATTGGCGAAAAGACCGGCCCCTGACCCATTCCCCGAAAACGGAGGTATAATCATCGTGAAAGATGGAGATGAAAAACTGGTTCAGGTCCCGGTTCAGCCTGTCCGTATAAACAAAGAATTCCACTGCCAGTATCAGGATGAACATCCCGAGATAAACGGCGCGTATGGCTTCGCCTTGCACTATGAACCATGCAAATGCAGTGATGGCACACATCAGTGCCAGTATCCTGAGGATGATATTTACGCGGAAGTTTTTAAAGACCATATTTTTCAAGTCTCCGGTACAGGGCCCCGCGCGTCAGTCCCAGTTCCAGGGCTGCATTGCTTATGTTGCCCCCATGCTTCTTAAGACAACTTTTCACCGCCCATTTTTCGAGATTTTCAAGGTTGTAATCGTCGATGGACTTATCATCGGTTTCCGTCCCGGTTAAAAATTGGAAATCGGATGATTTAAGATTTTTCCCGTCGCTCATGATCACGGCCCTTTCGATGGCATGCTGCAGTTCACGGACATTCCCCGGCCATTCAAATTTTTGCAGCTTCCTGAGGACATAACCGGGAAGCTGAAGCTTCTCCTTGCGGTATTTGAATGCATACCTGCGAAGGAAGGATTCCGCAAGCAGCGGGATATCATCGGGCCGCTCGCGCAGCGGCGGTATCTCGATCTCGACGGTATTGATCCGGTAAAGCAGGTCCTGCCTGAAAGTACCTTCGGCAGCCATTTGCCGCAGCGGCTGGTTGGTCGCGCACAGCAGGCGAATATCAATCTCGACCGCCTTGGTGCTCCCGACCCTGAATATCTCGCGGTTTTGCAGGGCAGACAGGATTTTGCTCTGAAGTGTAAGGGGAAGGTTGCCGATCTCGTCGAAAAACATGGTGCCGCCGGAGGCTGCTTCGAACCTTCCGGTATGGTCCTCCCGGGCATCCGTGAAGGCTCCTTTCATGTGACCGAAAAGCTCCGACTCAAACAGCGTCGGGGAAAGGGATCCCAGGTCAACGGAAATGAATACTTCTTCCTTCCTGGACGACCTTCTGTGGATCTCCCTGGCAACCAACTCCTTGCCTGTGCCATTCTCACCCAATATCAGGACATTGGCATGGGTTGAGGCAACCTTTTCAACCTGCTCCATGACGGATTTCATGGGACCGGATTTTGCGATGAAATGTGTATACTGATCATCGAGGGCCGAACCGAGGATCCTTTCCCTGGACTTATGACGGTCCACCTCGCGCTTTGAACGACTGAGCCTGAAAGCCGCCGAAACGGTGGAAAGCAGCTTATCGTTCTGCCAGGGTTTTACGATAAAGTCCACCGCTCCCTCCTTGATTGCCTCGACCGCAATGTTTACCCCTCCATAGGCGGTAATGAGGATAACACTGATATGGGGGTCCGCCTCATGGATGCGCTTCAGCCACCTCATCCCCTCTTCCCCGCTGGTGTCCCCCGGCCTGAAGTTCATGTCAAGCATTATCACGTCGAACTGCAGGTCATTCAGGTGACCGGGTATCCCTTCCGCATTCTTCAAAGTGCGGATATTGGTATAATGCTGTTCGAGCAGGGTCTGCAGGGACAGGATGATGTAGGGATCATCATCGACGATTAATATATTACCTTTTGTCAGGGTCATGATCGCCTGGTTTTATCCTGAATGCATTATCTTCTGTCGGCAAGCCAAAATCATACCATCCTTAGAAATTATCTAAAATTCAGGGATTTCTCTTAAATGACAAAAAAACAGAATGGAAAAATGTCCATTTTTGGACAATTTAATGTCCATCTCTGGACAGTGGAATGGATTACTTCTGGATAAAAATGTTTAGTATCTTGATATACAACAAATTACACCAGATGGCACAGGGTTTGGGACTGAAATGATAAATCGAATCCGATGATAAGGAACATCATTACCATCGCTGTCAGGATCCTGGTGAGGAACAAGGTTTTCTCCCTGATCAACATACTGGGGATTTCCATAGGAATTTCATGTTCCCTTCTGATTTTCGCGGTAGTCAGCCATGAACTTGGCTACGATCATTTCCATTCTGAGCGGGATCATCTTTTCATCCTGGAACAAGCCTTGGATCTTGGCACCGGTCCCTATAAAACAGACCGCTGCGGCGCTGCCTGCGGACCCGCCCTGAAGGATGCCTTCCCTGAAATAAAGGACTATATCCGTTTCAGCCAGCCCATCGAGCTCCTGATGATCTATGAACAACCGGATTCAGCAGGCATTTCCAGGCGAAAAAAATTCATTGAAAACACCGTTCTCCCGGTGGATTCAAACTTCCTGGATTATTTCAGTTTCCCGGTTGTGCAGGGCAATGCCAGTGCGGCACTTGAGGATCCATGGTCGATTGTTATGACCGTTGAATCAGCAAAAAAATATTTCGGGAATGAAGACCCACTTGGAAAGATCATCAATGTGAACGGCACCTATGAATTTACCGTCACAGCCGTAGTGGACGATCCTCCCTCCAATTCCAGCATAAAGTTTAATTTCCTGATTAATTTCAAATTCCTTGAGAAGCTCGGGCACAGGCTGGACAATTACAGCGGCAATCCATACTTTACCTGGCTGTATCTGGAGGAACCGGAAAGGGCCAGAGAACTCGGACCGAGGATCTCGGAATTCCTTGATGATTACCAGGATGAAGCCATCCCGGCGGATCAATCCCTGGTGCCGTTGGTGGACTTCCATCTGAGAGGTGAAGAAAGGGGGAATATATTTACCACCCTGCTGACCATACTTGGGATTGTCATCCTGGCCATTGCATGCATCAATTTCATGAACCTGACTACGGCCCGTTACCTGAGCCGCACGCGTGAGGTTGGTGTCAGGAAAGTGGTCGGTGCCAGGCGTGCACAATTGATCAGGCAGTTCATCGGGGAGACCATGATCCTCGTATTTATTGCACTGAACCTCTCCATCCTGACAGTAGATTCCGTTCTGCCCGCTTTTAATCAGAACTTCGAAACGGATATTGACTTCAAACTGTCAGATCCGTTGATGATTGGGGGACTTCTCTCGATATTCCTGGTAACCAGCCTGGTATCCGGCTCCTATCCTGCCTTTTTTCTGTCATCCGTCAAGGTGGTGAACGTGTTCCGTAAATTTACCGGCAGCCGGAAACGAGGCGGTGGTATACGCAAAATCCTTGTCGTGGTGCAGTTCATTTTTACCATTGTATTCATCATCAATACCATTGTTGTCTACAGGCAGTTTAAGCTGATGAAGGAATCCAGCCTGGGACTCGATGTGGAAAATATTATCTATTTCCCGGTCAGGGGAGAATTATCCGGGAAACTCCCGGAATTCAAACAGGAGGTACTGCTCGATCCTTCTGTCATTTCTTTTGCCGGCGCCGACTATCTCCCAAGATCCGTTGACCGGGGTGAACTGACATGGGGACTTACCTCCGAAGAGAACAATGATCTGGCACTGGTGTATCCTGTAGGTTACGATTTTGATAAAATGTTCGGGGTGGAAATTGAAGAAGGGCGGTTTTACGATGAAAATATTCCGGGGGATACCGCAAACGGCATTATCATTAACCGGAGCGTGGCCGAAACGCTGGGTCTGACGGATGCAGTCGGCCGGACATTCTACCTGAATGAAGAAGCTTTTACCATAATAGGTGTCATTAAGAATTATGTATTCAATCCCCTATCACTGAGTGGCGACAAGGTGATCATGCCTTTCGAACAGGAAAACTCCTTTTGTTTTGTCAAAACCGAACAGAGAGACCAGCAAAAGATTACCGATTACCTTAAGTCCCTTCACGAAAAGTTCAACCCGGACTATCCGTTCACACCCCTTTACCTGGATGAATACCTGGATCCCGTTACCCGGGCACTCGGGCAAATCAACAAGATTGTCTATTTCTTTACCCTTTTCGGGATATTGATCTCCTGCATGGGAATGCTTGGGCTTTCAATTTTCAGCACCGAGCAGAGGACGAAGGAGATCGGGATCCGCAAAGCAATGGGCGCCAGCAGCCGCAAAGTCCTGCAACTGGTCGCACTGGATTTTCTTAAACTTACACTTATTGCCCTGGTCATCGCCATCCCCTTTTCGATCCTGCTCATCAGGCAGCTCTTAAAACTATTCGCCGAACGGATAAACATCGGACCGGACCTGTTCATTATCGCCGCTGTAATCGTGATACTGCTTACAATGCTAACGGTCAGCTACCAGGCGATCCGCTCAGCCCGGAGCAATCCCGCCGGAAGCCTCCGATATGAATAATCACACTGGTCTCGGTTGGTTACCAGGCTTTCCGGTCCGCCGCGGCAAATCCCTCGGATTCCCTGAGGTATGAATAGTCTACCTGAGATATGAATAGTACAGGGGAATCATTTATTTTATGGTAATTTTACGCTGCAATCCATGGTTACGCTTAAACCGAACCGCAAAAAACTGCCCGCCCGGAGAATGGTCATTTACCTGCTGATCATGCTCTTTCTGATCCTGACCCTGTGTTTCTGGAACCGGCTGGTTAAACAGGGCACTTTCTAGTCACAACATTCCTTACCAAAATTGAATTTTTTGTGATTTTGTTTACCACCGCGGTATGATTTTTTCTTCATCACCGCATTAAGCTTCAACGGTTCCGTTTTTGCTTTCTGGCCATAAACAGGGAGACAGGCCATCTCCCGGCAGTTTTATTAATCCATAATCCAAAAAACCATGAACGACACACTTTGCTTTCACAATGATTTCCTTCCCCTCGGGAGGGAAGAGATGTATGAGACCCGGGGAGGGTTCCTGGGAATAATCGCGGCCGGACTGATCATTGCAGCCGGCGCGGCCATCATCAATGACTGGGATAATTTCAAAGCCGGCCTGATGGGCCGGCCGGAGATCAAATGAGAATCTGATCCATTCAACTTTATCCATTAACTTAAAATTTAATGCCATGAAGAAAAATGATTTACAACCGGCGCACTTCCGCGATCTGACCGAAGCTGAAAATTACAGTTGCACGGGCGGCGGTTTTGCCTTTGACGTGGGACGATTGATTCGTTTTGTAATCATCGCCGGCCCCAGCGGTCAATGGGCCCCGGCTGCCGTACTGGACGCTGTTTACAACAACATGCAATAAGCCCGGACCGTATGACCGGACACCGGGACTGAACCGTTTAACCGGAAGGGAGACTCCGCTCTCCCTTCCCTTAATACCACCATTATGAAAAAGAGAGAAAGCTTTCTGAACAAAAAATATTCATTACCGGGGAAGAAATATTCACTGCTCAGGATCCTTGTGCTCCTTGCCTCCATTGTCCTTTTCAGCATCCTGTTCAGGAACTGGGATGCGATCATCAACTGGTTGTTCCGATGACATGACCTGACAATCTTCAAATGGAAGCGTCCGATCGTACCGGGGAAAATTTCAGGGACCATCTCCCATCCTATCTCACCGGCATTCACCCCGGAGGCAGGGCGGTTTACCATCTGGCAATGTTCCTTGTGATCCTTGCACTGGCCAGCCTTCCCCTTGTTTCAGTTCAGGTCTCGGTCTCGGGGTGGGGGATCATTCGTCCCGTGCAGGAAAAAACCAGGATTACAGCCGCAGTCCCTGGCATCGTGGCCAGGATCTATGTAAAAGAAGGAGACCTGGTGCGAAAATCCGATCCCCTGCTTCAGATCCGGTCCACGGAAACCAGAGAGAACCTGCAGTCTCTCTATCTCGACCTGCATGAAGCAGAAGGTCATCTGAGGGATCTGGTGGGACTGACCCGCCTTCCCGTGAAAATTCCGCTTTCACGCAAATACATCCGGGAATACGAAGAATTCATCAAACAGAGAGAGTTCCTTGAATTATTACAGTCCAAGGCAGAGCGTGAACTGGCAAGGCATGAGGGATTGCGCAGGGAGGGACTGATCAGCGAAAAGGAATACGATGATCTGGCCTTTACGGCGGAAAAAACCATGAAAGAACTGGATAACTTTAAATCGCGCACGCTCAACAGATGGCAGGCTGAAAACTACAACCAGCTTGTAAGGATCAGGGAGCTGGAGATGCAGATTAGAAATACGGAGGAGATGATCCAGCTGACCACGGTTTATGCACCCGCAAGCGGCAGCATGGTGGAATTTAACGGCATTTTTGAAGGCTCGGCGGTTCAGGCCGGGACCCTTATCGGTATCCTGAGCCCGGATTCGGGGCTCATAGGGGAATTTTATGTCTCTTCGCACAACATTACCTATCTGCGGAGGGGACAGCAGGTACGACTGCATCTTGATGCCTTTCCTTCCAGGGAATGGGGATCCCTGCCGGCTCATGTCTATGATATATCGGGTGATTTCCTGATGCTGGATGAACAGCCCGTGTACAGGGTGAAATGCAGCCTCGATAAGGCTGAAATGCTTTTAAGGAACGGGTATTCAGCGAAGCTTAAGAAAGGGATGACATTCCAGGCACGCTGCCTTGTTTCTCGCCGTACGCTGTTCCAGCTGCTTGCCGACAAAGCCGACAACTGGCTTAATCCGGCAAAAAATAATCCGGAAAAATGCCTGTTGCCATAAAAACGCCGGGATGATCAGGGTCAGGGGAATACGGCAACATGACCACAGCGATTGTGGAGCCGCATGCCTCTGCAGCATTGCCAGGGCCTATGGTTACCACATGCCACTGTCGAGGATAAGGGAACTGGCTTCGACGGAACGCGCGGGTACGAACGTAATGGGACTGGTGGAGGCGGCGGATAAAATGGGATTCATTGCAAAAGGGGTTAAAGGTCCCCCCGAAGCCCTGAATGCTGCTCCGCTACCCTCGATCGCACATCTGGAAAAAGGAACCTGGCTGCACCATTTTGTAGTCCTGACCTTGATCGGAAAGCGATATGCAAAATACATGGACCCCGAAACCGGTACCATCAGAAAGGTCCGGATCGAAAACCTGAGGAACCAGTGGACGGGAGTGCTGGTAATCATTGCACCCGGACCGGAATTCAGGAAGAAACAGGAGGATCCCGGGCTCACAGCCCGTTTTCTGAGGCTGGTCCGCCCTTTCCGCCATACCATTTTGCAGGCCCTCGTCGGGGCGATCCTGTACAGCCTCCTGGGGCTCTCAACCTCCGTTTTTGTACAGAAAATTATGGATTTTGTCCTGCTGAACCAGAATTTTAACCTGCTTAACCTCATGGGAACCGCCATGGTCGGCCTGCTCATACTACGGATACTGATCTCCTGGTTTAAAAGCCTGTACCTGATGAAGGTCGGGCACCAGATTGACGCGGGATTATTGCTCGGCTATTACCGGCACCTTCTTTCCCTGCCCCAGCGGTTTTTTGATACCATGCGCACCGGGGAGATCCTGTCCAGGATGAATGATGCGATAAAAATACGGTTATTCATCAATCAGAGCCTGATTGAAATGATCGTTGCCCTGCTGACCGTCATCCTGACCCTGCTGGCCATGGCGGTACTTTCGAAAAAGCTGTGCCTGCTTGTGCTGGCATCGCTGCTAATTTACCTGCTGCTCTTTGCCGTGTTTGACAGGATAAACAAAAAGGTGTTGCGCCAGCTGATGGAAGAAACGGCCGGCCTGGAATCCCGGCTGGTGGAATCCGTTCAGTTCCAGCGGACCATCCGCGGATTCGGCTGGAAAACCTGGGCCATCAACCGTACGGCTGATAAATTAACAGGCGTTCTCAAGGTGAGCTACAGGGCCGGAATTGCATCGATCCTGTCTGCTCACGCAGTGGACCTGGTCTCAGGTCTCCTCACCATACTTATGTTATGGACAGGAGCGGTTTCGGTGATCAGGGGCGCCATGACCCCGGGGGAACTCATGTCCTTTTATGCCATGCTCGGATACCTTCTCGGTCCCCTTAGAAACCTCGGAAATATGAACAGGATGCTGCGGGATGCAATCATTGCAGCTGAGCGCCTGTTCCAGATCCTTGACCTTGACCAGGAAAAAAACGCCGGTGCCGGGATCCCGGTAAATCATTTCAGCCGGAATATCGAATTCAGCCGGATCGGCTTCAGGTACGGCTCACGGCCTGAATTATTCAGCGATCTCAGTTTCATCATCCCCTGCGGGAAACTGACCGGCATTGTCGGCAGAAGCGGATCCGGGAAAAGCAGCATCGCGGCAATGCTGAGAGCGGAGCATCTGCCCGACAGGGGAAATCTCCTGATCAACAATTGCGATATACGGCAGATTGACCGGTCATCCCTCCGGAAAAAGATCGGCATCGTACCGCAGCATATCGAGCTTTTCTCCGGCAGCATACTTGAAAATATTTCACCTGGTGAATCCAGGCCCGACCTTAAAAGATTGCTGGAATGTGCCGGACGAACGGGACTCACAAGGCTGCTCAGGGATCTGCCGGACGGATTCAACACGGAGATCGGTGAACTGGGGAATAACCTTTCGGGTGGAGAACGGCAGCGTATTGCGTTTACCCGGGCGCTCTACCATGAACCTGAACTGCTCATACTGGATGAGGCGACCGCAGCACTTGATCCGGTTTCCGAATCGGAGATCCTGGAACTGATCGATGATTTACGCAGGGATTCCATGACCCTGATCATCATCTCCCATAAGCTCAGGCAGGTCAGGGATGCGGACCACATCGTCATGATCGACCGGGGAAAAGCTGCTGAAACAGGCAGGCATGAGGATCTGATAAAGTCGGATGGTCCGTACCGTGAACTCTGGACTTCTCAAAATGCCGGAAATTGAACGAACCTATCCATTTTTTTGGTATTTTAAGCCGCCGTATTCAGGATCCGTATAATGAACAATGAGCATTATTCATACCCCAGCCTCCCCCAGGCATGGGTGATCTTCGCGATCTTTCTTGCAGCCAGTATCGGAACCGGAATACTCATGGTGGTTATCAATGAACTGGCGGGGATTGAGAACCTTTCCATCGGTAATTTCTTTGCCTATAACCTTTCCATGCTTTTCGTCATCTGGTTCGCCTGGAGGAACAGGATCCCGGAATTGGACAGGACCCTGCATTACGGGGCCGTACCCACCATACTTTATCCCCTGCTTATTCTCCTCACCCTGTCTTTCTCGGTGGCCCTGGATCCGATGACCAACCTCATTCCTATGCCGGAATTCATGGAGGAATTATTTGCCATGCTAGCCGCCCGCGATGTATGGACCTTCACCATGGTCGGCATCACCGGTCCCATTCTCGAGGAAGTCCTTTTCAGGGGGATCATTCTCGATGGTTTTCTGACCCGTTACAGGCCGGGAAAGGCCATTTTCTGGTCGGCCTTTCTCTTCGGGCTCTTCCACCTGAATCCCTGGCAGTTCATCCCGGGTTTTCTTACGGGACTCATTCTGGGATATATTTACCTGAAAACCAGGTCCCTCGTCCCGGTCATCCTGGTCCACATCGTGAACAATTCCTTCTCCTATATCATCATGTACATTTACGGAGCTGATGTCGTTAGCTTCCGTGACCTTTTTGCGGAAGCAGGCCCTTACCATCTCTTCCTTGCCGCTTCATCAGCGCTCTTTGCCGTAAGCCTGATCCTTCTTTATAAATTGTTAAATAAATCTTCAGATCCATGGACCTTCATCTCAAAGACAGACTCTTCATCGTAACCGGGGCAAGCAGCGGCTTTGGGAAAGCCATCACCACTGCCCTCACCGCAGAAAAAGCAAAGGTGATTGCGGTTGCAAGGGGGATGGAAAAACTGGAAGCACTGAAAAAAGAAACCCCCGGTGTCGAGATCATATCCCTTGACATCACCCTTCCTGAATCCCTGAGGGTCCTCTATCAAACCATCGGTAACCGGGACCTGTCGGGCATCGTGGTGAATGCCGGAGGTCCCCCTGCAAAAGCTTTTCTTGAAACCGAAATGCAGGACTGGGATGAAGCCTATCGTATGATCCTGCGCTGGAAGGTCGAACTGACCCATATGTTCCTTCCTTTTTTTGAACAGAATCAATACGGCCGGTATCTTTTCATCGAGAGCGTTTCGGTCAAGCAGCCGGTACCGAACCTGGTCCTCAGCACGTCCCTCAGGCTTGCCGTAACCGGCTTCGTCAAGACCTTTTCGGACGAAATAGCCCATATAGGCATAACCGCCAATGTGATGGCCCCGGGTTATCATATGACCCCGGCACTCGAGAGGGTGGTCCGGAAAAACAGCGAGGTACAGGGCGTCTCCTTAGATGATGCCCTGGCCGGGATGCTGCAGGGTATCCCGACCGGTAAGGCCGGGAACCTGCGGGATTTTGCATCCCTTGCCCTGTGGCTCCTGTCGCCTTTGTCTTCCTATGTAACGGGACAAACCATCAGTGTTGATGGGGGTTCGGTGCGCGGAATAATGGGTTAGGAATATATGGAATCAGGCTGTAAATTTGCGAATGCGGCCGCAGCCTTATTAAGTTAATTGGTTGAATCATGGCCCGAGTGCTGATTCGTTTATGAAGAAATCCGGAATCATATTATCGCTCCTGGCTTTCCTGTTTCCAGCTGCACTTTTAAGCCAGCAGTACGGATTCAGGAATTTCTCGCTTGAAGAAGGATTGCCCCAGACAGAGATCCAGGGATTGATAGAGGACAGCAGGGGAATACTGTGGGCCGGGACCAATGGAGGAGGCCTGGCACGCTTCAACGGGAAATCCTTCAGGGTATATACCATCCGGGACGGACTGCCGGATAATATCATCTACTCCCTTTGTGAGGACAGGGAAGGGAACCTGTGGATTGGATCCATGAACGTCATATCCAGGTTTGACGGACACGCGTTCCAGGCCTTTTACGAAGACAGTACCCCTAACTTCAGGATATACAACCAGGTATTTGCCGATAACAATAACAGGATCTGGGCGGTTTCCTTTGACGACCAGGCCTTTATAAGGCTTGTAAACATTGAGAACGGGAAGATCGTGCCGGTTTCCGATCACATGACCGAACTGGCCGGGGGCATACTGAATGTCTTCTTCGCAAGACAGGGCACAGTTTACATCACCACTGCAGAAGGCCTTTATGAGCTAAGGGACGGGGACAAACCGGTCCGGTCCCTCCTCAATGACTACGAAGACCTGAAGGGACATCTTATCATAGCCAGGTCGCAGGAAGCGGACGGGGGACTGATCCTATCCTCCTTTCTCCCCGGCAACAACCGGCAGTATTTCCATTCCTGCCGGAACGGTGTGCTGTCACCTCTTGAAGTTCCAAACACAACCTGGTTTGATGCGGTAAACCTTGTTTTCAGGGACAGCCAGGAAAGATCCTGGTTCGGCAGCATTGGCAACGGTGTCGCCATGTTTGACCCGGATATTGGAGGATTCAGTTATTTCCGGCAGGATAACGGGCTGAAAAGCGATTTTATCCTGGGATTCATGGAAGACCACGAAGGCAATATCTGGATGGGATCCCGGGGAAGCGGTATGATCAAGTACAGCCGGAACAGTTTTGTGTCCTTTAACTTCGACAATTACATCGACGGGAATATGGTCCGGGACATCTTCCAGGACAGCCGGGGAAACCTCTGGTTCGGACTGGCTGCAGCTGGACTGGTAAAATACGACGGATCCGGTTTTACAGCTTACTCCAAAACCAATTTCCCGGGCATCCATAACGTACGCGGGATGAAGGAGATACGGCCCGGGGTCCTCCTGCTGGCTTCCGTGAACGGCCTGTTCCAGTTTGACGGGCACCACCTTATCAATGTCGCGGAACGTTATGGCCTGCCCCCAGCTATGGCGTACTCAGATCTTTACGACGACGGGGATACCATCTGGCTATCAAGTCTCAATCTAGGCCTGGCAAGGATCGTAAACGGGCATGGTGAGGTCTTCAGCCTTCAATCCGGACATCTCCAGAGTAATTTTTATAACGGGATTTTCAAGGACAGCAAAGGAAATACCTGGTTCTGTTCCAACAACGGGATCGGGAAATACCATGACGGCCACTTTGAATGGTATACCGTTGAAGATGGCCTGAACTATCCCATAACCCTCCAGGCAACGGAAGATCTCAGGGGGAACATCTGGATCGCGACCTACACGGAAGGCATTAATATATTTGACGGTGAGCATTTCAGCTCCCTGACCACAGATGACGGTCTGAACTCAAATAATATTTATTCCATCATCACTGATTCGAGGGGCGACATCTGGACAGGCACATCCAACGGGGTAAACCGGATCATGCTTGACAGCAATGGAAACGTAACGGACATTAAAAATTACGGCATTTACGATGGATTCTCAGGAATTGAGTGCAATGGCACGGCCATCTATATTGACCGGGATGAAAACATATGGTTCGGAACCGTCCGGGGTGCCATGCGCTACGATCCCCGGGAAACAAAGCCCAACCTGAATGAGCCGCAGATCCACATCACGAATGTCGGGTTGTTTTTCAGGGATGTGGACTGGAGGCAGGATGACTACCTGAAATTCCACAGTGGTGTCAGCGACTGGTATAATCTGCCGGAAAACCTGGTTTTCCCTTACGACAGCAACCATCTTACATTTGAGTTCGAAGCACTCAGCTACGAGGTGCCTGAAAAGGTGCGCTATCAATGGAAGCTGGACGGGCTCGATAAGGACTGGTCCCCCGTCTCCGATAAAACCGAAGCGGTTTACGCAAACATCCCCCCGGGGGAATACACGTTCCTGGTAAGGGGAATGAACAACGACGAAGTCTGGAACAAAACTCCTGCAAGTTTTTCATTCGTAATCACGCCACCCTGGTGGGGCACCTGGTATTTCATGCTCATATTTGCACTGCTGGTTCTTACCGCCGTAACGCTGGTTTTCCGCATCCGAATAAAAATGATCCAGGCCAAGAAAAAAGAACTGGAGAGGATCGTGGAAGAAAAAACCAGGGAAGTCAGGAACCAGAACAAGCTGCTGGAACAGCAGAAAGAAGAGATCACGGCCCAGGCAGAGCGCCTTCAGACCTCCTATACCAATCTTGAAAATCTCAGCGAGATAGGAAAAACCATAACTTCACAGCTGTCCGTCGAAAAAATCATAGACACCGTTTACGAATCCATCAACAAACTGATGGATGCCACAGTTTTCGGAATCGGCATCATCAATAAGGAAAAAAATACCATCGATTTCCCCGGGGTCAAGGAAAAGGGAGAAACACTTGAATTCCTGAGTTTTTCCCTCGATGACAGGCTCAGGCTCTCCTCTTACTGTGTCAATACCGGGAAGGAGATCTTCATCAATGATTTCGAAAAGGAATATTCGAATTACCTGCCGGCCATCACCCCTGCCGACACCAGGTCGGGGAATTCCTCCTCCATCCTTTACCTGCCCATGATCATTAACGACGAGATCACGGGCGTCATTACCGTACAGAGTTTCAACAAGAATGCCTATACCGAGTACCATCTCAACATATTGCGTAACCTGGCGGTCTATACGAAAATTGCACTCGAAAATGCTTCGGCCTACCGGAAGATCCAGCTTCAATCGGATGACCTGAAAAAAGCCAACCGGGACATTTCCAGGCAAAAGCAGAAAATCGAAGAATCCAACCGGGAACTGGTCGACCTGAACAAGGAGAAAAACCACCTGATAGGAATTGTTGCCCACGACCTGCGAAATCCCCTGACAAGCAGCCTGGCCATTGCCAGCAAACTGCAATCAGGCAGTCCTGATGATAAACAGGACACCCGGGAAAGCCTGAATTTCCTTGTCAATGCCCTGAAACGGATGAACGATATGGTCTCCAAGATCCTGGACATCAGCATGATCGAACAAAAAAAGATCAACGTTAAGTGTGAAAAGACGAACCTGGGAGAGATCGTTCAGGACGTCTGCCAGAACCTGCAGGAAGCCGCCCGGCATAAAAACATCAGCCTGAACCTGGATAACAGGAAGGCATATGGGATGGTTGACCGGAACTATCTCACCCAGGTATTCGAAAACCTGCTCTCCAATGCTATAAAGTTCTCTCCACGTAATTCGGAGGTCCGGATCAGGGTCAGCGAGGAAAACGGAGAGATCCGGGTCAATTTTATCGACAGGGGACCCGGCATCCGGGAGGATGAGATGGATAAACTGTTCGGCAAATACCAGAAGCTGAGTGCACGGCCTACCGGTGGCGAGGATTCAACGGGACTCGGCCTGTCCATCGTGAAAAAATACGTGAATGTGATGGGCGGCAGGGTCTGGTGCGAAAGTGAACCCGGAAAGGGTTCGAACTTCATCGTCGCCTTCCGCAAATTAAAATAGAACCCGGCTTATTTCATGTGGATTACTTTCATGATCGAAACGGTATTACCTGCCTTCATCCTGCAGAAATAGAGTCCTCCTTCACAACCGTCCGCATCCCATTCAACCGTGTATGTGCCGGCTCCCAGGTTTTCATTGACCAGGCATCTGACCAGCCCCCCCGTAATGTCCAGTATATCCAATGAAACGGGACCGCTGCTCAGGGTCCGGTACCCGATCCTTGTCCCATGCCGGAAGGGATTCGGATAAACCTGAAGCAGGCCGGCTTCCCCTGCATCAGCTGAACTTCCCGGCCACATTCCCGCTGCATTGGCCACCCACCTGGGGTCCCCGATGGCCTTCCCGTTCGTTCCGAAAGTCAGCAGGAATGAGCCCCCGGGCAGGGTGAAATCACCCGTGATCTCATGCCGGTACTGCGGATCCATGGTAATGGTATCACTGAACCCATATCCGATCCAGTCCGTCCAGCCAACCTCGGCATTGGGCGGTGCCACTTTCCAGAAACAGGTGTTCAGGATCATGACAACGGTGTCGGCATGGGGATAAAGGAAATAAAGGGGAGGCTGGTCATACTGGTGCTGGTTGCTGAAAATGCAGTTCGAGACGGTAAGGAGGTGATAGGCATCGTCGACCTGCACATGGCCATGAATATCCCCCATGGAATCCAAAGTGCAATGGTCGATGAACCCGGTCGGAGTGATCGTAGGATCGGTCACCCCGGAAACGGTGCGGTAACCGATCTTGCCAATCTTCAGAGCCATCCCGTTCAGGTTATAAATGGTTGAGTTGCTCATCTCAAGATGCCTGAGCGATACGTGCTTGTACTGAAGGAAATGTTTTGCATTGTATACGATCACGTTATTAATGAAGACCGAGTCCTGTATCATGCCCCTTGCATAGGAATCTTTCATGCCATGCACGATGTAATCGGTGAAATCATGGAAAATGCAATCCTCGAACCTGAAGATCCCCACCTTTGCCGAACCCGGATCCGGCCTGCCGTCGAAAACAACCATGCTGGCGGCAATGACCGTATCGTTCAGAAGGCCATGGATGTCCAGTCCCCTCAGCGTCAGGGAGGCCTCGTCGCCGACCGTAAAGAAATAATACTTTTTTGTCCGGGGTGCATCGGGACCCAGCTTCAGGACCGCTTTTCCGGCAGCACCCGGTTCCACCTCGATGGTAATGGGCATGGTTATTTTACCGAAGCTGGTCGAAGATGCGGAAAGGAGATATTCCCCCCCGCCCTCAAGCTGCAGAATGTTTCCGGATCCCGCCGAAAGGATGGCCTCCTCGAGGGTGCCTTCACCCGGTACAACGGGTATGGTCACCTGGGCAGCGGAATGCATTATGAATGCGAAAGCCATTATAAGGACCCACATTATCTGTTTCATCGATATGAAGTATTTAATTTTTTCATCATAAAACCGTTCAGGAAAACCTGCTGAACCAGGTCGGGACAACGGTGACGACAAAGTAAATGACACTTGCCACGGTAATGGCTATGGCCAGGATCATACCCGTATTCCACCAGAAGGCCCTGCTGCCCTTTGGCCGGTCCTCGCCCAGGTATTTTGAGCTGTTGTTCAGCAGGAAGAAACCGATGTATGCTATGGGAAGCATGATCAGGCTGATCGCCGATGTGGGTATGGCAATCCAGGCACCGATTCTGCCCCACAGTACAACCCCGAGTATTCCGGGAACGGGAATAAGGGTAGCCAGCTTGTATTTCCATCCATGGGGCTCGACCCCGAAAATCTCACAGGCCGCAAACCCGGATACCAGCATGTGCAGAATGATGGTGTTCATAGCCATACCGATGATGCCCAGTCCGAATATAAGCCTCGAAAAAACTGGCGAGATCCCTGCAGCCTCCAGCATGCCTGCGGCCTGGATCGGAGTAAGATTGGTAGATTCAGGGTCAAAGGCACTGGAACCGTAGATGGTCGTTCCTGCAGCAATGACCATCAGCGAGGTGGCCAGGGTATAAGGGATCAGCATGCCGGTAATAAGATCGAAGCGGACGAGTTTCTTATGCTCCTTCCCCCAGCCTTTGGCAAGGAAGGAATAGCCGAACAGGAAGGTCATGTTGATCCCGACGGCCGCGCTGAATGCAGCGATGAAAATGGAAATGCCCCGGGTGTCTCTCGGTATGTTCCATATAAAATGCCCATCCGATATTGAAAAGGGTACAAACCCGGCGAAGACCTTCCCCCAATCCAGTCCCCTTTCACCAAAACTGCTCACGATCACCACGGCCGCAAAACAGAATATGATGAACCATATCACGGATTTGATGATGTTCTCAAACAGTTTGATCCCTTTCCGGCCGTTGCCATAATTCCAGCTGACCAGGATGCCGATTGCCAGGAACATTAAGCCCAGTCCCAGCATCAGCAGCATTTGATTGGTTTCCGACCGGATCTTGAGTCCCGTCAGGGCTTTGATGATATCGTCTGACATGCCGGCCGCCAGGGCATACTGCGGAAAATGCCAGATTATCGTCGCCAGCAGTGCACAGATCGCCCAGGCCCAGGCAACCGATGGATGCAGGAAGCGTTTCATGGCATAGAATGGCCGGGTCTGCGTCGAAAGTGTCTGGAAGGCCAGTGCGGAAAGCATGATGATCCCCAGCAGCATGGCCAGGGGCTGGACCCACAGGATCTTATACTGGAGGAATGCACCTGCGAATAGGGAGGCCATCGCACTTCCAGCGCCCAGCGTCATGGCGCTCTGCATCCATCCGGGTCCTGATTTGGAAAAATACCACCGGAGCCTTTTCCAGCGGGACTGGTGTTCAAGATCCCGGAGCTCGGCCGTTTCCCTGGCCAGGATCTCCGGGTCCCCCGGGGCAAACATCGGCATTCCCCTGACTTCCGTATCTTCCCTGTTCATGCCTGTCAATTTTGTACAGTAACGGGAACTTCCGCCCCCTTTCGTTCAGCCGAGACGTATGCGGCATAGATCGTCGCGATCACGTCCGATGCCAGGCTGCTGTTGCTTTCAATGGGGATGCCCAGGGCCATCGAGCGGTAAAACGCTTCCATTTCATGCTGGTACCCGTTGAACCATCCCTCGTCGGGTGAAATGTTCGACCAGCCCTGTTTTGTACCGGTTTTTTCCACCACGTAGATATCCCCGAAGTTCTCGTCGACCGGGTTATAGGTCAGCATGGCGTCGTTGGGTGCGATGTTGCAGATGGTGCGGTGGTTATTCGCATGGATCTCCACACAGTTTTTAACTCCTCCGTGCACCAGTTCACTTGCCGTGACGTCCGCCATCGTGCCATCCTCGAACACGACGTGCGCGAGGGCATAGTCCTCGATGTCCGTATAACCGCCCCTCAGGTGTCCCTGGTCCTCATAACCCGGCATCCTGGTTACGGCATGAGTACGTGCGGATATGGTCCGGGGATGGATGGGTTTCCCGAACCGGGCGCGTCCCTCGGCATGCTTCAGGTAAATGGCAACGCTGAGAGGATGGCAGCCCTTGCCCATCAGAGAACCGCCACCGGAAAGCCTCCATTTGCCGTAGTCGGGGGAATGGGAACCCGAATGCCCCTGCTGGGCCTGTATCCACAGCACCTGGGCTTTTGTTTTTTCGATCACCTCCCTTTCCTTCTGGATGGCCGGCGCATAGATCCAGTTCTCCGCATACATGATCGAACCTTTGCTGGACTTCTCGGCATCCAGCATCCGGCGTATGCTTTGCAGGGCCATTGCCAGTCCCTCTTCCCTGGGAAAGCTGTCCCCGCTGAAATCCTTACTACCGTCACCGAAATAGCCCGTGAAGGGTTTCTCGATGATCACATGCCGGTTTTTTTTCAGGACCTCGATGGCGATAGGTTCATGGGTTGACGGGGGTGTGCAGACGTGGACCACGTCGACGTTGTCGATCATTTCCCCGAGGCTCCCGAAGACCCTGATGCCCCTCGTCCTGGTATATTCATCCAGCTCCTCAGGGCTTTTCGAATAGGCCCCGATGACCTCCGGCTTTGCGCTCCGGACTCCCCGCAATCCCTCGTAATGGAACCTGGCTGCAAACCCGCTGCCAGCAAAACCGGTCCGTATGATTTGACCCTCCATATTTTAACTGCTCCTTTTATTATTCAATTGATTTCACTTAATGAATGTACCTCACCTGTATTCCGCTTCCACGGCGGCCCTGACCTCCTCCAGGAAGGCTGGCACCAGGGTTTTCGGGTCATAGGGGCGGCCCTGGATGGAAAGGGTCTCGATGGGCAGGTACCCCCGGTAACCGCTCCGGTGAATGATCTTCATCAGGCGGGGCAGGTCGGTACGGATCTCGCTTTCCTTTCCAAAGGGACTTTCCTTTACCTGCCAGTTCACCGCATAGGGGATGACCTTTTCGATGTCGACGTAGGGATCATCTGTCAGGAAATACCCGGTATCAACTATGATCCCGAACCATTCAGAGTTCACCATCCTGACCACTTTTATGGTCTGATCGGCGGTTTTCAGCATGTCCCCGTGGTTCTGGACCCCGACCAGGACACCGAACTTTTCACCGTACGCGGCACATTCTTTAAAGCATTCCACCATCCATCCGGCAACCTCATCCCATTTGTCCTCGTAGCCCTCGGGAACGGGTCCCGCGAACACCCGTATAACCGGGGCACCCAGCTTTGCGGCCACTTCGATCCACTCCTTGACATGCCGGACATCCTTTGCGCGTTTTTCCGGGTCCGGATCCGCAAAATTATTCCTCACCCCGGTTCCGCTGATGTCGAGTCCCAGTTGAAAGGCCCTGCGCTTGAACTTGTTGATGTATTCGTCGGAGGGTACATCCGGGTAACCCGGGAAGAAATATCCCGTCGGATCAATCGCATCAAAATTATTTTCCGCACAGAAATCAAGCAGTTCAAAAAGCGTCATTCCCGGTCCCCTTCCCCGGATGTGATCATTCAGCAGCTTGCTGAATGAATAGGCGTTAAGGCTCAGCTTGACATAGGAGCCGCCGTGACGTTCGATCACCGGGTCCCCGCCTTCATCACCTTCCTTTTCCCGTGTGGTCCCGGTAAAGCTCATGGCGGTGGTAATAAGCAGCAGCCCGCCCAGCATTGCCAGGATTCTGGTTCCAGTTCTGGTTCGGGCAACTGCTGTACACCCGGCATTTGTCAGGGTTCCCGGTGAATTGCCGGTCAGGTTCCCGTTTGTGCTACTGGTATTTGTTTTTGTCTTCATAATTGATATTTGTTATTTGCCTTTTCTTTTAAATGCTGTGGTTTCGCTCCAGGTTTTATACTGATCCTCAGTGAGGACTTCCGCAATTCTCCCGTCAAGTCCCTCTTTCAGTCCCGTGGCAATCTGGCCGGAAAACCTGGTATTTGCGTCGCTGGCTTTCTTCCGTTCGGTGAGGTATTCATCGACATACATGTATACTGCATCCGAGGCATTTTGCATGGCCTCCCCCTCGAGTGAGAATCCAAGCAGCAGCTCCAGGTACTGTTCCCACCTCTTGTTCAGGCTCCCCAGCAGAAAGGATGCACGCGATGCCTGTTCGGGCTTGAGAAGTCCGGTGAGATCTGAATTGAATTTCCCTAGGCAATTACGGGCGATTGCATCAGCCTCTGTTTGCCGCTCTTCGCCTTCCAGTTCCTTCAGCTTTTCCTTGCCCTTGACGCTGATATCCTCCCTCAGGCCAAGATAGGCCCTGGTTAGTTTATCCTGCTTTTTTTTCTTGAGCCCGAGTTCCCGGGCCACCGATGCAGCCTGCATGGTCCAGACCGCCTTGTCGATTTCATCCGCACCCTTGCCTTCTCTCCCCTGTGAATAGGTCCGGCAGGGATTCAGAATGAAAAAAACAAGCAGAAGGGTCGCCGTTGCAATTCCCTTAATTCTTGAATAATTGGTTCTCATAATGATACATTTTAGTT
>CAYSJH010000004.1:47414-123086 GCA_964431315.1 uncultured Bacteroides sp.
TTTAGTTTGGGTTTAGTTTACTTTCAATAACAAGTTCCTCTGTTTTCCCGTCCTCCTGCAGGCAGGTGATCCGGATCAGCGGAGCACCTCTATATTCTGGACCTGTGGCAAGGTTGAGCAGAATCTCCGTCTTAAGGCCACCATCCAATACGGCAGATACAATTACCCTGCCACCGTCTTCTTTTCTTGTTGTGCAGCTTTGGTATCCGGCGGGACTTCCGTCAATACGCATTAAAGCGGCGATCACGGTCCTGCTGACCGGCTGCCTTAGACGGCCCTTGAAATGCCACTGGTTCACCGGCGATTCGGTTTTAACCATGGGATAGCCTTCCTTCGGATCCACAGGCCATTCGTCCGACTGGCTGAAATCAAATCCTTCCAGCGATAAAAGGTCAACCTGCATTTTTTCGTTCATCCGGTAAGACGTGAGCTGCTGTTCTTCCTCAGATAACCCGAACTTTTCCTTGCCGTGCATCAGCCAGTCGACGGTAACCGGTTCTCCGGCCTGGATCTCGTCAACGATCAGGATCAGGGATGGCCGGATGAGAACGGCATGCCTGATATAACCGCTGACCGGTGGTCCATAAGCCTTGCGTGCATCCCCGGCAGTGTACCCGATGTGTGAAAGGGACCTGAAATCGATGATCCTCCCGTTTGCCCCGGCATCCTTGTCCAGCTGTCCTTTCCCATTGAACAGCAATGCATTATGCGCTTCCGTTAGCCGTGTGTACCGGGTATGGAACGGGGATCCGTGCTGCGGGTATCGCTCCCCGGCCGGGATTGCCAGGGCCTTCCCCCCTTTCATTATGGCAAAACTGTTCTGATCCGCATGGCTGTGGCTGGCGGGACCAAAAGGTGAGCTTTTAAAAAGCAGCATCAGGTCGTTTTCAGGGTCCGTGATATCCGAATGGAAGGCCACCCAGCCAACCCCCCTGAAAGCCTTGTCGGGAAGGATCGAGGAGGGCCCGACTGGTTTCAGGGTATCGGGGTAAAGAAGTTCCCATACGGCGGAAAGCTCATCGTCTGCAGAATCGGCCTGCTGTGCCGATAAATAATCAATCCACCATCTCAGCGTGGCGTCGTTGTTCACATGGGAATAATACAGCAGCAGGCTTCTCAGTTTCTCCGCCCTCCGGGAGACCGGCTGGTCCTCCGAATCACCGAATGGAGTGATCTCCCCTACCGGGGATATGCACCAGGTCAGGAAATAGGGGAATTTCCGGAAGAAAGGTTTCTGCCAGAGGTTGTACCCTGTTGCGGCATAGACTGAATGCAGGGGAGTGATGAAGCGTTCATTATACTGCAGCGCATAATCCACCCCTTCGGCCCAGCCTCCGTCCGAACCCGCCCAGTGCGGGAAAACCGTCAGGGCGGCCAGCATGCCATACTCCATCCATGCCTTTGCTTCAGGCCTGTGGGCAAGGACTATTGCAAACTCCATGAGGTAACCCGGGACACGCCCGTCATGGCTCTCACCGGAAAAATTAAGGTAATCCCTGTTTTGCATCCGGACAAGCAGACTGTCCCCGAGGGCTGCCATCCAGTTTTCCATCCTCAGTCGTTCTTCGGGTGAAAAAAGATCACAGGTCCAGTCGTACGCCTGGGGAACGGCGCGTGCCAGGCGGAGTCCCACTTCATCAAACCTCGGGTCCTGCACGGAAAGCGCCCCGTCCAATTCCCAGTCGCAGAGATGCAGAAGGTGAGCTTTGGCGGCAAGGCCGTATTTTTCCTCGCCTGACAGTAAATAGGTGAGCGCCATGGGCACGACTCCCCCGATGAAGGCATTCCCGACCGCATGGTATTCCTCCCGGTATGCGGTCCGCTTTGCGGCATAATTTTTCCCCCCGCCGAGGGTATTGAATACGGGTTTTTCGACCGGGGATAAATCAAGAGCCCTGTCCGCGGATTGTTTCAGTTCCAGGTATGGTTCGCTGTAAAATTTATCCAGGTTTTCCTTTACCTCCTCCAGGCGTTCACCCGGGAAAAGAAGCCTTGGATGGGACCCGGGCACCCGGGCGAGCAATTCATCCGGATCGGTCCAGGGCAAGGGCAGGGCTGAGGGCGAGATCTCGAACGTTGATTCCGCCCTTCTCGCCAGGATTTTCCCTTGTTCATCGACCGCATCAACGATCCATTTGTATCTGCCGGGGGAAAGGATAACTTCCGGCACATAGGCCGGATCATCCAGCCTTGCCGAGGTATGGATCTCCGCCCCGCCGGAGGAATAAATATGGACCCTGTAAAAGACTTCTCCCCGGCCGCCCGCTCTCCACCAGCAGAATCCGGGTGGCGAAACATCCAGGATCTCACCGTCAGAGGGTCGGTTAAAATTCCCGTTCCTGGGTTGTCCGGATGGGAAATTCACCCCATCATCCGCGGCATGCAGCAAACAAAAGAATAATACCTGCAGGGTGAATACGAGGATGATCCTGAGGGATAGCCATGTATGCAGGATGATGCTAAGGGAAGGTCCTGTATGCGGTTTTGTTATTTTCATAGTTCAACAATCCAGATGTTCCGGAACTGGTAGGCCGTACCGTGTTCCTGGAGGTAAAGGGGACCCTTCTCCGCTTCACCCAGGCGGCTTGCGGCCCCTTTCACCGCCTCCAGCGCCTGGTTTTCGTAAAGGGTATGGCCGTTGTACACCAGCGTGATCCGGGCAGGTTCCGTGCGCTCCCCGGAGCCGTCAAAGTGTGGCGCCCTGAATGTTACGTCGAAGGTCTGCCATTCCATGGGCGGAGCGGCTGCGTTTTCCACCTGCGGCAGGTTCGCGGGTTCCAGCAGGTTGCCGAGTGCCCCGCAGGGTGATCCTTCTGCCTGCCCGTAGGAGTCCTTAATGTTGATCTCGTAGCGGGACTGAAGGTAGACACCCCCGTTGGTCGGTTCTCCAAGCAGGCGAAATTCCAGGTGAAGCCTGATATCCCCGAACTCCCTTTTGCTTATGATCGAGCCACTTCCGGGAATGACCTCGAGTAATCCCCCCGGCAGGATCTTCCACCTGGCCGGCCCGTCCGGGGTCAGCCATTGCTTGGGGGCATGGGCGGTCCATTCATCCAGGCTGCTTCCGTCGAAGAGCACGATGGCATTCTCCGGGGGCGCCAGGTTCAGGGAACGGGAGATGGTACCGGATTTCCCGGCGGACGGGTCCACGGACTCCTCACCTACCTGCGCAAAGGCGTCTGGTGCAGGGTGCAGGCATATAAGGAAAACGATTGCCGGGATAAGTATTATTCTGTCTGTTTTCATCCGTTTGGAATAAGCACGTTTAGATTTCTGTTTTAAAAGCCGGGATTCTGTTCCATGGGAACCGTAAGGTTAGCGTCGATTACGACCTGCGGGATGGCCAGCAGGGAGTCCCTCGGTGTCAGGTTCTCGCATAGCCCGTAAAAATAATTGTAACGGTTGGTCCGGTCATAGAAAACCATCCCGCCGAAGCGAAGCAGCGTGTACCGCCTGTGTTCTTCCATGAGCAGTTCACGTGAGCGCTCTTCCAGGATGAAATCAAGGCTGATCTCATCCGCGGTCACGGGTTTTGCATTAGCCCTGTCCCTCAGCCTGTTGATCTCTGCGGCGGCCTCTTCGTTCCTTTCCAGGCGGTGAAGGGCTTCGGCCTTCAGAAGGATGGTCTCGGCAAGCCGCATGTAGACCTGGTCATTGTGCTGAGCCTTCGCTTCAGGTAATCCGGGGTCAGCCTGCGCCCATTTAAGGGAGTAAGGCCAGTCATTTTTGTTCCTACCGTCTGACAGCATATAGAAATTGTACCCTCCCGCTGTCGTCGGATCGCTCGCTGAGCGGCCGCCCAGCGGTGCACACCAGACGGTGTCCCCCACCTGCCAGGGTCTCCCGAGGTAAACATTCGTGGTCGTGGAGATCACATCCCTTTCATCCAGGATGAAATACCTGCGAAGTGCATGGTCCGAAGCCCTCTGGTCCTGCCTGGCAGCTTCCGAGGAGGACAGATAGAGCTGGATAGCATAGGAGTTGGGCAGGAGGTACCCCAGGCCCTTGCCTCCCCGTTCCTCGGTATTGGCCATCCGGCTCCTCCCCATCTGGTCGGCATCGTAGCTCCAGCGTTCATACTTCCCTCCGATCTCCCTTCGCATCAGGTTTGCTCCGCCTCCGAGCACGTTCAGCTCCCATTGCAGGGTCCACAGCGATTCCATATTACCTTCGGAGCGGTCGCTGTTTCCCGGAATGAACATGTCCATGAAAGCCACGCCGGGTTTGCTGCTGTTGACACCATACCGGTTTACAATCAGTGAATATGCCGGGTCCGCATCGCACAGTTCCGCCCAGTAAAGGGCCGAGTCAGGCATGCCAAGGGCCAGGTAGGTTTCGGCCAGGTAGGTCATGGGGACCCCCCGGGTCATCCTCCCCTGGCTGGAGGGTTCGGAATCCAGGTGGGCGGCTGCAAAGCTCCAGTCCGCGATCATCTGCCGGCGGACTTCCCGGATCGGCGTCCTTTCGAAATCCGTTTTGATGTTCGAACCCGAGGATTCTTCCAGGTTCAGGGGGACATCCCCCCAGAGGTAGGTCAGGTGCCGGTAGGCCCAGGCCCTGATGGCCCTTGCCTCGGCAAGCACCCGATCCCTGTTTCCGTCTCCCTTCCAGTCCACCTTGGGATTATCCGCCCGGTTGATGATGGTGTTGGCGGCGTTGACGGTCTTGTAAAGCCAGAGGAAAATATCGTCATACCCATTGGCATTCGGATTGTTTAAATCCCAGTTATAGGACGGCTCTGCCAAACCCGATTTCGAGTTCGAAAAAATGACATCCGTACCGGTCATCATCAGGGTAGCCACCAGGGTGGATTCCTGGCTGAGCCCTTCCCTCTCCTGTCTTACCAGGGCATAGAGCCCGTTGATGCCGGACTCGAAGCCATCCAGGCTGGTATAAATGGTTTCGGCAGTCTGGATGTGCGGGGGGTTCTCCATCAGTATATCCTCGGAACATGCTGAAAGCAGGAGGATGACCAGGAGGACTGAAAAATATTTTACTGAGTTTTTCATAACCTTAATTTTTTCGATTCAGAAAGCGATCTTTATCCCCAGGATGTACTCCTTCTGGAGGGGAACGGCCCGCTGGGTATCCAGCTCAGGGTCCATTCCCTCGTACCTGGTAAGGGTAACCAGGTTCTTGCCGGAAAGATAAACGGTCGCATTTTCCAGTCCGATGTTACGGATGAACTGCGCGGGAAGGTCGTAATTCAGGGTGATGTCCTTAAATCTGACAAAATCCGCGTGCTCATACACGTCGACCCCCCCGTCAACCCAGTAGGCATTGGCCATCCGGTCGTCTTTGTCCCACATATCATTCGTGGGATTATCGGGCGTCCACCAGTTGTAAATAATGTTCACATTGGCCTGTTTAAGGGGATTGGCCTTGATGAACCCGTGCATCCCGTAGATGAAGACCGACAGTCTGAGGCTCCTGTATTTAAAGGTATTGGTCAGTCCCCATGTAACGCTGGGATCGGTATGCCCGATCAGCCGCCGGTCCTCCGGGGTCAGCAGGCTGTCCCGCTTGAAATCCTCATACCTGGCATACCCGGGAAGGGCCCCGTGCATGGCTGCCACCTCCACCTGGTCCAGCTGCCAGACCCCG
This sequence comes from uncultured Bacteroides sp., assembly GCA_964431315.1. GTDB lineage: Bacteria > Bacteroidota > Bacteroidia > Bacteroidales > SM23-62 > SM23-62. Next base: position 53,019 of record CAYSJH010000004.1, read on the forward strand.
ATGATATTGTAGTCAAAATTCGAGGTGATGGGCTGCCCGATAAAAAGCTTGGAAGAGATGTCGTCGAGGGAATCCCCGTACTGCAGGGCGACGATCTTATTTTTCTGGAGGGCCAGGTTGGCCCCCATGGTCCACGTGAAATTATTCTGCCTGATGTTGGTCGATGCCACGGAAAATTCCAGTCCCCTGTTATTGGTCTTGCCAATGTTCTGTGTGATCTTATCGTCCCCGTGCACCGGCGAGATCCTCCGGTCGAGCAGGAGGTCGTAGGTGTTGTTGTTGTAAATGTTAAAGTCCCCGTATATCCTGGAATGAATGAAGGCATAGTCGATCCCGAAATTCATCGACCGGGTGGATTCCCAGCCAAGGTCGGGTACGCCCATGTCGGAGGGTACATAACCGGGGGCGGTCACCGATCCGTTAACGTAATTGAGGACTTCAAGGCGGTCGATGCTCTGGTAGGGCTGTACGGCCTGGTTCCCGTTCTCTCCGTATGAGAACCTGATCTTCAGTGCATTCATAACGTCCTTGATGTTGTAAAACCCTTCACTGGAAACGTTCCAGCCGATCGCCAGTGAGGGGAAGACGCCCCATTTGGTATCCCTGCCGAATCCCGAGAACCCGTCTCTCCTGGCCGTCAGGGTAAAAAGGTAACGGTTGTCATAGGAATAATTAAGCCTCAGCATCTGGGAAATGAGGTTTTCCTGCTCGTATTGAAAGGTTTCCTCGAGGTAGTTCGCCTGGGACATCCCGTACCATTTCATAAAATCATTCGGGAAGGCTTTGGCATAAGTCGTGGTAATGTCTCTCTTTTTGCCCTCGTAACTGTAGAGTCCCGTTAAAAACAGACTGTGTTTTCCGAACTCCCGCTTATAACTGACCACGTTTTCGAGTACCGTGGAGATATACGGTCCCCCGGTTATGGACCCCTCGGAATTGACCGACTTACCTGCGACTGTGTTCATACCTGCATAATAGATCCTTGTACTGTTCGAGTATCGCAGGGCGGCATTCACCCGGTAGGAAAGTCCGTCTATCCAGGGAAAGTCGATTTCCGCGTAATTATTCGAGATGACCTGGTAGGTCTTGTCCACATCATCGTAGAGCAGGTCTTCAAGGGGACTTTTCTTCAGGGGATTGTCGGGAAGGGGGGTAATGTTTATGCTGCCGTCGTCGTTGTATGCCTTCACAAGGGGACTCATCCTGTAGACGGCGCTGAAAGAGGGACTGTTCCCGCTCTTGTCGCTGTAGGAAAGCTGCGTTGAGGTCCCCAGTTTCAGCCAGCTGGCCACGTCGGCATTGATGCTCAGGCGGTTGGTTAACCTCTCGTAATTATCGTTTACGGCCACCCCCCGTATACCCAGGTAGGACGTGCTGTTGATCCATTTTACGGTTTTGCTTCCCCCTGAAATACTGAGATTATGCCTGTGGGAGCTCCCGGTCCGGAGAAGTTCCTTCCTCCAGTCGGTGTACTGCCCGCTTTCGTATATCTCGCGCTCCGAATCGGAGATCGAGGCATCCCCTTCCCCGGTTTCACCTCCTTCATCCACCCAGTTTTTCTTGTAGTCGTAGTATTCCTCCCCGTTCATGATATGCGGGAAATTGGCCACCTGCTGGATGGACACGTACCCGTCGTAGACCACTTCCAGTTTACCCTCCTGTCCGGTCCTCGAGGTGATCAGGATGACCCCGTTCGCCCCCCGCGAACCGTAGATGGCGCTGGAGGAGGCATCCTTCAGCACTTCGATGGAGGCAAGATCGTTTGGATTCAGGTCCCCGAGGTCCCCTTCGTACGGAACCCCGTCCAGCACGATCAGCGGGGAATTATCCGCCGTGATCGAATTGCGGCCCCTGATCAGGATCAGCGAATTCTCGCTTGTCTGCGCGGCACCGGCCTCGGTTGACATCATGACCAGACCGGGGACAGATCCCTGGATGATCTGTGCCACATCCGTACTGACCATTCCCTCTATCCTTTCCTTGCTCACGGATGCAACGGCACCGGTAATATCGCTTTTCTTCTGGGTGCCGTAGCCGATGACCACCACCTCGTCCAGGCTGATGTCGGATTCTTCAAGGACGATGGAAAATTCCGTCCGGTCCTGGATCTGAACCTCCTGTGTTCGCATCCCCACGAATGAGAATACCAGGACTTTTGCATGCCCGGGGATGGAAAGCCTGAAATTGCCGTCCAGGTCGGTGATCGTTCCGAGGGAGGTATTCCTGACCACCACGTTGACCCCGGGAATGCCTTTGCCATCCTTGCCCCTGACCGTACCCCGGATCTCTTTCTGCAGGTCTGCCTGTTCCCGGGGGGAAGGTGTGGACTTTCTTTTCCTGATCACGATGGTCTGGTCCTCGATCTCGTATGAAAAGCCAAGGGGGACCAGTATTTCATCCAGGATCTCCCCGATTCCCGCCTCCGTGAAAAGAGCGTTGACCAGCGGGGAACCATCAAACAGGTCCGAGCGGTAAAGGAAGCTGTATTCACTTTTCCGCCTGATCTCTTCTATCACACGGTCAACGGATACCTGCTGCAGGTCCATTGATATTTTCCGTTCCTGCCCGTAGGCATACGCAGGAAGATGCAGGACCAGGAAAATGACCAGGAACCGGATGAGATCCCATCCGTCAATTTTCCCTGACCTGCGGAGACCGGGCAAGCGGATTTTCAGTTTAATCATGGAGCGTATATGTTTAGAATTTATATTCACTTCACGAAAACGATCCTGCCATCAATTTCAAATCTCACCTCGTTTGTTTTCTCGATCAGTGCGAGGATCTTCTCAAAATTCTCATAGCGCCTGACCTCGCCGGTAAATTTGATCTGCTCCGCTCCCGGCCTCTCGAATTCGACTTCCAGGTCATACCAGCGTGATACAGTTTTCATCATTTCGGAAAGGTCCTGGTTGCTGAAACTGAAAATCCCGTCTTTCCAGGCAATAAACTCCCTGACATCGACTTTTTCAAGAGAAATGGAGCCCGTCCCCCTTTCAAATCGGCTTTGCTGTGATGGTTTGAGTATCCTTTCGATGTCCGGGTTTTCCCTTGCAAAGACCCTGACCCTTCCTTCAACAAGCGTTGTATAGACAAAAGCTTCATCCCCGTATGAACTCAGGTTGAACGAGGTGCCGAGGACCTCCAGTTCCTGTTCACCCGTAATGACCCGGAAAGGCCTGACCTCATCCCTGGCAACCTCGAAATAGGCTTCTCCATCCAGTTCAACGGTCCTGCTTTCTTCTTCCGGGAACCTCACCGGGTATTTCAGGATGGTTTCGGAATTCAGCCATACCCGGGTCCCGTCCGACAGGGTCAGGTAAAATTCCCCTCCCCTTGGTATGCTCAGGGTGTTAAATTTAAGCTCGGTTGTTGGAGCGGGCTTCTCAACGTATTCAAGCGCATCGCCGGTATTGTTGATCCGAGCACCTCCTTCTTCAATTTCAAGGTTCGTCTCGCTGGTCAGATCGTGAACGGAACCATCATCAAGAATGAGCACGGCCTGACTGCTTCCCGGCTCTATCCTGCTGTCCATAACGGAGTAAACAGGCTCTTCCCTTTCCCCCGGCTTGAGCATCAGTATACTGACCAGGATGGTTATGCCTGCAGCAATAACAACGGCTGCGGTAATGGCTGCCGAACGTCGTTTACGTTTTATCTTTGGCCGGGCGTCTATTTCCCCGGCAACCCGTTTCCAGGACTTGAGGGTCCGGCCCGGATCATGGTCAGGATCGGTGCCTTCCCTGTAATACCGGCTTACATTGTTAAAAAATTTCTGGTGGCGGGGATCTTCCTCCAGCCAGGATCTGAGCACTTCCTCTTCCACTGGCGAAATGGAGGTATGCAGCTTTCTCCAGATGATTTCGAAATCAATACCGGCTTCGTTGGTTTTCATTGGGTGACGGGTTGCCTGACATTACCATGACACGCAAACCCGGTAAACAGGTTACAGCAGTTTAAAAACTCTTACAGGGAATACAGCGAAAGCGATTCAAGGAGATGTTTATGCAGTCGCTTTTTACCCCTGGTAAGATGTGTTTTTACCGTATTTTCGGAAATTCTCATTTTCCTGGCGATCCTTACGATCTTTTCACCCTCCATGTACTTCAGCCGGAGGGCCTGTGCCATCTGGGGGGGCAGGTTGTTAAGTGCAAGATGAATTCTTTCTGCCCATTCGGGATCGATCCAGTCGGTTTCATCACTGCCGTTGAGCATGGATTCCAGGTAAAGCAGTTTATGATTGTCGGAGACATTCAGGTTCCGCAGGTAGTTCAGACAGCGGTTTTTAACCGACTGATAGAGGTATGCTTTAATGGAGGTCCGGATATCCAGGGAATCCGCCCTTTCCCAGAGATTGATGAAAAGGTTCTGAACGATGTCCTCGCAATCATCACGGTCAAAAATAAAACCCTCGGCATATTTCGTGAGCAGGGTGAAGTATTCACAAAAGAGCGCTTCAAAAACATCCCGGTTCCGGCGGGCAATTGCAGTTATTATTATTTTCTCTTCGCGCGACATCAGGCAGGGTGATAACCGTTTTTCGGACACACCGAACTTAACAGTTTCAGATTTCAAAGGAATCAGAAAATTTAGAATTTTCAAAATCTGACCGGTTCCGGTTCAATAAAAATTCCCCGGTTCATTCACCTGTTTTTTTTATTTTCGTGTCTTGAAAGTGAGAGATGCAGAAAATTGTTAAATCCAAAATATACCCGTTATGAAAAAATTTTACCTGCTGGCAACCGCCTTAATTACCTGTACTGTATCCTTCGGGCAGACCTTTCTTGCAGGCCAGGATTTCGATACCGAGAATTCATGGATTTTTACTGCAGATCCCGCAACGTATTTTAGGGATGATGGAAAAGATGTATGGGCAGCAGTGGCCAGCCTTTCAACCAACAACAGTCTCGATACACCCGTCGCCGGAACCCTGTTCTGGGGGATGCGGGACCTGGATAATCCCTACGTAGGGGAACCGGTTGATTCGGGGGGACTGGGGCTTGGGAATCCCTACGACCATACCCTGGCATTTGACAATTATTCAGTTTCCGGTTATACGGATGTGTCGGTTTCGTTTTCATACAATGCCTACTCACTCGACACAGGATATCTGAGAGTGGAATTTTTCTTTGACGATGCTCCCCAGGGACTGGAAGATGTATTTACATACGAGGAGGGGAAAGCGACCAACACCTGGGAAAAATTCACACAATCTGTCCCGGCCGGGACCGGCAATGTACGGATGACCATCCATGCTTACGATAACCAGGACTACCTCGCTGTTGACGATGTAAGGATCCAGTACGGTGCGGTCGGCCCCACCTGTGACCTGGTGCTCGGGAATACATCCGCGGAGTGCGACACCAGCACGGACGAGACCGATACCTATACGGCGATGATTAATTTCACCGGGGGAAGTTCGGAAACCTACACCATCACGCCCAGTGCCGGTACCGTCGGGGGAGACGATCCCGGTTCGGTTGCTGCGGGTAAAATCATCGTATCCGGCCTGTCAGAGGGAACTGACCTGACGGTAACCGTAACCGGAGGTGTCTGCAACCTGGAAGCGACCATTAGCAGTCCCACTTGCACCCCCGCCCTGCCGCTTCCCGTATATGATCCTTTCGATTATGCGCCCGGGTCGGAACTTTCTGCAAGCGCATCCTGGAATAATGAAAATGACGGTGATCCGATCCTGGTCAGCGACGGCAACCTGTCCTATCCGGACCTGGTGGCCTCATCCGGCAATTCCGTTTCATTTTCCGGCGACGGCAGCGAATCCGTTCTTAAGTTCACTACGGTCTCGAGCGGCATCGTATATGCATCCTTTATTTTTAAAATAACGGACATGACCGGATTTACGACGGGGGGATATTTTGCTGTGATGGGCGATTATAACGCCAGGCTTTACGTCAAGCCCGAGCTCTCACAGTTTTACATCGGGATCGGACAGACCAACAAGATAGATGAAACTAAATTTGCCCTGGACAAGTATGACCTTAACCAGGAGATCTTCCTGGTAATGAGCTACGATCTCACCACACGGTGGTCAGATGTCTGGATCAATCCGGCTGCAGGGGATTTTGAAGCTGAAAACGCTCCTGCATCGGATGCTACCATGCCCAACGGAACTGCCCTTGAGATCGGGCAATTCATCCTTCGCCAGGACAACACGGCAAAAACCCCGTCAGTTACGGTTGATGAACTCCGGATCGGGCTCAGCTGGGCCGAGGTAACGCCCAAATCACCGTTCTCCTCGGTGCGGTGGAATACTTCAGGATTTACGGTCTTCCCGAATCCTGTAACGGAGGGATACCTGCAGATCCTGACAGACGGGCCGGGGGAGATGTCCGTCCGGATCTTCGATATGCTGGGCAAGCAGGTATATTCCAAAGCCAGGCATGTCAGCGGGACCATCGATGTCAGCCACCTGGAAAAAGGCGTCTATTTCATGAAGATTGAAAAAGAAGGCAGGAACGCGACAGGAAAGTTCATCATCCGGTGATCCTTAGTGCAACCGGACCAGGGTGCCCGGTTGAGGTACGGTCATTGCTCATCTCCGTTAAAACAGCGTCGATGAAGGCTTTTCAATAATGCCCGAACCGGGGATTCACAACGTTGTTGTATATTGACCCGAAGGTATAGGAAAGGCCTACTCCACCGAAATAATAATAACCGGTTGCCATTTCCTGAAGTCTCAAAAGGATCTCAGCCTCTGAGAGTTCCTCTTTTGCCAGGGAGATCTGGTTGCGGACACGGGCGATATCTCCAAAGATCTCAAAAGACAGGCCCTTTACAATCCTGATCTCGATATGCCCTCCAAGTTCAATGCGATTCATGGAAAAATCATGCAGAAAGTTGGATGCCTGCATGGAAACATCGATGGATCCCCATTTCTGCTTAACCTCGTATGCCATTCGAAAAGAGTGTTGGAAACGTCCCTCCCTGATCTGGTCGTAAATCGTGGTGTCGTTGTACAGGTTGGAGGTGTAACCGATGGTGTAAAGCATCCTGAGCTGGCGGCGTGTTGACTCAGAATACGGAAAGATGTTGTATTCAACGGCAGGCATAAGCTCGAACTGGAATTTGTAATTGCTGAATGTGGATGCCCGGAAATTCACTTCCCCGCCAAGAGACCAGTGTTCATTGATGCTTTTAACGATAAGGTTTTCAAGATCCTCGGCATTCCGGAAAGCCGTGTATGAGGTGTCTTCATAATTATAGGAAACCCGGTTGTAATGATGGTCCAGATCGAATTCGAGTTTCCAGTTATCCGTTATTTTACGCACGTTTAGTGAGTTGAACAACGATAATTCCTTATAGGTTTCCTCACCTTCGAAAAATGGAGAGACCTGGATTTCAAAGACCCAGTTCCTCCAGCGGTCGGTCACCTGCTGCTCGTCCAGGAATTTGCTGTGGGAAATTTCGATTTCCCTGTACAGCGGTGTCCGGGCTATGTACCTCATCAATCCCATTTTCAGGATCTTCAACTGCTCGCTGCGGACCTGTTCTTCCGTATCATCCGGCATGCTTGTAAATTGAAGGGTATCGTTCAGGCCCCGGAATTCTTTTTGTCCCTCAAACGAAAAAGTGTATTCTCGACCACCATTCCCGGCCTCCTGCTCCGTCATGAGCACATATACCTGTGCCTCCTTAACATCCCTTACATAATTGACATAGGGGATCTCCATGCGGATGTAATCAACGTCGCAGTGATCGCAGTCAAGGAATAAGCGGACGGATTCTTTCCGGATGGAAATGCTGTCAGTGTGGTTGTCCTGAGCCTGCAAGGAATCCATTGAGGAAAGGATAAGCAGGCATACAAAACCATACAGGGATCCTGGAATTTTCATCGTTGGCTGGTTTGGTTCAAATATCTGTTCATGTTCCTTACCGGAACACAAAAACAACAAAAATAGTTTTTTTGGTTGAAGGGCTGCCTAAAGTACCTCTATAAAGACAGCAACGGCCAGAAGCAGGTCCGTGGCAAGCACCGTGATCACATCGCTGCCGAGGGCCGGCACCATTTTGCCGAAATCATTGCCGTGCCGCATGGCCGTTACGGCAGCTTTTATTCCCAGTGGCCCTGGCAGGAGTGCCAGGTAGATCCACCATGAGGAAATGCCCAGCAGCGGCATGAGAACGATGATTGCAAAGGTGACAAAAATACCGGCTGTGTACACATAGGATGCGCCTTTCCAGCCGAACCGGATCACCAGGTGCCTGCGGCCGCCTTTTTTGTCCGCCTCGGCATCCGGGAACTGGTTGATCAGCAGCAGCAGGGAGGTCAGTATTCCCGGTGGAATGGATATCCAGATGACCTCTGCAGGGAACAATCCTTTGAGGGTCATACCGGGACTTGCACTCATGGCAATATAGGTTCCCAGAACGACGAAGGTACCCAGTGCGAGTCCCGCGAAAAGCTCACCCAGTACACGTTTGGCAAGGAAATTCGTGTAGAAAAGCACCGAAAAAGCTCCGAAGGCAGCAAATACCAGGACAAACCAGTGTGAGACGATGGAAAAATATACGCCGATGGCGCCCGAGATCAGAAGTGCTATGATGCCGACGGTCCTGACACTTTCGGGACGGGTATTCCCTGATGTGATCATGCCGCTGCCGCCGCTGAAAGGGGTCCTGTTGGTGTTAAAATCAATCCTGGTCTTGAAATCTGAATATTCATTGAAGAGATTGACCGATATATGGGAGAGCAGCACCCCTATGATAAGCATAGCAGCGTGGAGCCAGCTGAAAGTCAAGCCGGGCGTATGGGGATATTTAACCGAGAAGGCAAGGCCAATCACCACAAGGAAAACAGCAAGGATTAGAAAGGGTGCGCGAACCTGTGCCATCCAGACTTTGACGGGATTATTGCTCATAGTTGCAAATTAATTTTAGGTTGTTCAACCGTGTAAACATAAAAAAATAATCTCAAAGATCAAGAGAAAGAATCTCAAGTCCTATCTTCTGAAAATGCCCCGAGGCTTTTTCCCATTTGTCCGAGAAGCCCAGGAAATAACCTCCTCCTCCCGAACCGCAGAGCTTCAGGGTATACGTTCCGGTCCCCAGTCCCTGCTCCCAGATTTCCTTTATCCTTTCCGGGATCATTGAACCGAAATTATTGAATTGGCATTCAGAGATTTCTTTAAGGGAGGTGGAAAGTCCGGGCAGGGATCCGCCCACCAGATTGTTAATGCAGTCTCCGACCAGCGGGCTCAGTACGCCATTAATCATCTGCGCAAATGCCGGTTCCGTTTCCAGCTTGTTTTTAAATTCGTTGACAAGCGGTCCTGTTTCACCTTTCTCCCCCGCATCGATCAGAAAGAATTTTTTGCCATCCGGGAGGGCCGGGATCCTAACCGCATGGATGAGTTCCCCTTTCACGTGTATGGTCCTGCCGGTATAGCAACAGACCGGATCAATGCCGGAGCTGGTCCCGTGAAAATGAGATTCCATCCTGCCCATCAACTGTCTCAGTGCAGCCATTTCACCGGAGATTTCCGCAGCCCGGCTGATCCTGTTTACGGCAAAAGCATCGTAAACCGCCGCCGTCAGTGCCGCTGAACTTCCCGCCCCGTATCCAGTTGGTATTGTTGAACGAAAGTAAAGTCCCCTTTCGAGTTCCCTCCCCATTTTCAGAAGATCCAGCTTATCCTGTGGTCCCCCGCTGATGGTGGTTCCAGGTTCGCTAGCCCGGGCAGGGATATTCGTGGTAAGATATTCCAGGAATCGGCGCAGTTCCAGGTTCGATTCCAATGTATATGATTCAGCCTGGTAAGATCTTGCAGCGTATGATTTTGCAGTGAACGATTCCGCCGGCTGATTTTGTAATGGCATTTCAAGGCTGCCGGAAAATCTCTTCAACGGGGTCACAAGTGCCTCTGACCCGGTGATGATGGTATACTCCCCGAATAAAAGCACTTTACCATGGAATTGTCCGTACATGCCTTTTCAGATGTTCATTTCCACGGGTCCCTCGCCCATGCAGTCGTCTATCCATTGACCATTGTGACAGAATGCCTTCAATTCATCCCCGATGAAACGGATGATCTTTTTACGTGCCGCAGCCCCGTATATCAGGTGCACATTGGGACCCGCGTCGATAGTAAATGTAACGAAGGTCCCCGTTTCCTCCCGGAATCGCCGGATCCGTTCAAGGATCTCCAGGGTCGAAGGTTCGAGCAGGATAAACCCCGGATCCGAGCTCATCATCAGCCCGTGAAGGGTCAGCGCCTCGTTCTCCGTTATCCTTGTAAAACCCTCAATATCGTTTTCTGCAAGGGACCGGATCAGCCCGGATAAATTTCTTCTGGCCTGCCCGTACCGTTCATGGGCAAAGGGATGCGTTTCCATTAAGCCGTGGCCCTGGCTGCTCGATACCTTTTTTACATGGGGACTCACGATCAGGACCGCATCGTGAAGCGAATGAAAAGCCGGTCCCGTTTCAATTCCCAGGGGACTGGCAAATTCATCGGATGTTTCCGGGTTGCCCGGGATGGTTCCCCAGCTTGCAAATCCCCCGTATACCGACCTCGAGGCAGATCCCGAACCCAGTCTTGCCATAAAGGATGCCTTCCTGAAAAAATCGCTGTCCCTCTGCCTCTGAGCCATTTTCCCTTCAAGGGAGCACAGGCACAGGGCAAGCGCACTCATGCTGGAAGCAGAGGAGGCGATGCCCGAAGAATGGGGGAAGGTGTTTCGGCTCCGGATCCGAAGCCTGGATCCTCTCAGGAATGGGAAATAGGGGACCAGGGATTCAAGGTATTGCCGGATCCTTGATTCGAAGGATTCATTCCGCCCACCCTCAAAAAAATACTCCATCTTTAGCTTACCTCCTTTTCCGGCGGCAGCCGTCACATGCATTTCTGTGAGGGACCTGTTCAGGCTGAAACTCAGGGAAGGATTACGCGGGATCTGTCCCTCCGCTTTCCCCCAGTACTTCACCAGGGCAATGTTCGAGGGACTTTTCCAACCTGATTCCAGGACCCCGGTTCCCGCGGGTATTTCCGGGATTGATTCAGCGATGTATTTTTCATGAAGGCCTGGATCCATAACGTTGGTGAATTAAGGGTTCAGAGGCTTGTGCCGATGCTCAGGTTCTGCCGGCATGGGAAGGGTTTTTTACCATTTCGTTAAATGGGATGAAAACACTGAGTCCTTTATCCATAAAGTATTTCCTTGCCGCTGGCGGGCCGGTCCGCAGGCTGACATGGACGAAATCGCCGCCCCAGGCACCGAGGGATTTTACCATCCCGGGATAATCCCTGAAAAGGACCTCTTTTACAGGGGGCCTGTCGAGAAGGACCGACAAAATCCGTTCATGCCCGGTCAGCAACTGCTCGTATTCGTCCAGGGTCTTTGCCTCCGCAACCTGCCTGGAGATCCCGGAAATCCGGTCAATGTCTTGTTCCCGGACCAGGGCATGGTCCAGAAAATTCTTCACGCTTGAAGCGCTGTCCTGTTTCCGGCCCAGGTACACGAAAGCCAGGTTGCCTGCAAAAGCAGGCGAAAAATTTGCCCTGGTGATCTCCGGTGCAGGTTGGGCGGATCCAGGTTGGGCAACACCAGGTTGGGCGGGATCTTTGTGGCCGAGATCTCCGAGCCTGTATAGGATTGGGCCTTCGGATCTGGCCGCGGCAATATCGTAACCCGAACCCCGGGAAACCCTGCTGAACAGGACATAGGGATCCAGTCCCGCCCACCAGGCTATGTTGGAGATCAGCGAAGAACTGCTTCCCAGTCCCCATTCAATCTCAAACCCGATCTCCGAGACCACATGCACCCCGCTGAGCCAGTCCGAATGGCCTTTCAGCGCTGAGGCCGCCTGGAGGATCCGGACCAGCCTAATTGCAATATCGCTGTTATCCGTATGGATGATCTCCCAGGTCCGCGGATCGATGCTGCAGATGAACCAGGGGTGTGAGAGCACCGAGGTTTTCCAGACGAGCAGGTCATCGGGCTGTCCGGAATGGACATAGAGATGCTGGCCTGCCCTGGTGGGAAAAGCCAGTGCAAGCGCACCGTGCAGGACCAGGTACTCACCGGTGATGAGCAGTTTCCCGCTGGAATAAAACCGCTGTATCGTTTCCCCGCCCATGCTTTTATTACTAAACCTTCCTTCTGAGGTCTTCCAGGAAGCCCTGAACGGCCCTGTAGGAGACCGTTTTGTCCCTGAAATGATCCGTGGCGGCGTCTTTTTCTTCCTGCGAAGCACCCAGTGCACCAAGGATATTGGCCAGATGCATCTTCATGTGCCCCCGCTGGATGCCCGAGGTGATCAGAGACCAGATCGCTGCAAAATTATTGGCGAGTCCCGCAGAAGCTGCGATCTGCATCAGCTGTTTTGCATCCGGAAAACCGAGCAGGTCCATCGACAGCCTGGCCAGGGGATGCGACCCGGTCAGTCCCCCTACCGTCCCTATCGCCATCGGCATGCGCAATTCGTAATTGAACATCCCGCCCGAGAGGTCGATGTTCGTCAGCGCGGAATACCGGCCGCCTGCAGCGGCAAAGGCATGTCCCCCTGCCTCCACGGCACGGTAATCATTCCCGGTGGCCATGACCACGGCATCAACCCCGTTGAAGATCCCCTTATTGTGCGTTACCGCCCTGCTGGCGTCGTGTGTGGCGATTTCAACTGCCTCCCTGAATTTCTCCGCAAACGAAAGGGCGTCTATCCCGCTTCCCATTCCGGCAAAGTCCTGAACGGGACATTCAACCCGGCAGGTGACCAGGCATCCGGGGGTATAATTGGAAAGGATGGACATGGTGATTTCAAGGTCATGCTCATCAATGAGAATGCCTTTTACACGGAAAAATTCCGGCAGCAATGCGGCAAAATTCTCCAGGCAGGCATTGATGAAATTTGCCCCCATGGAATCGGCCGTATCAAAGACTGCTTCCAGCCTGTAATGGTCCGGCATTTCCGGGCGCATGTCCCGTATGTTGATGCTCCGGATGCCACCCCCCCGATTCTCCATGTTTTCGGTAAGGTGACGGCTGTTCTCCAGGAGGTAATTCCCGATCTCCCTTTCATGCTCAATCAGCAGTTTCGGGCTGGCTTTCCATTTGAAGTAAACGTGTCCCGGTTTAAGAACCGATGGCACCGTGGTCCTGAATCCTCCCCTGCTGAACCAGAATTTGGCCGCCCTTGAGGCCGCCGCAACCACCGAGCTCTCCTCGATCACCATCGGAATTATGTAAGAATTCCCGTTGATGAGAAAATTGGGTGCCAGTCCGAATGGCAGGATGAAGTTGCTGACCGTATTTTCACTGAATTCATCCAGCAGCGCCTGTACTTCCGGGTCCTGGTGCCAGTACCTGGTGAGTTCCCGTGCAAAATGCTCTGGATTGGAACTCAGTCTGCCGGCCAGGGCGATCTTCTCTTCCTTTGAAAGTCCGGAAAACCCCGAAACCGGTTCCCTTTCCTTCATCATCAATCTTCTTTTGGGGTGAGGTAAGCCTTTGCCAGTTGCAGTCCCCTGACCTGGGAACTCACATATTCCCTGAGTGTTTCATAATTTTCGCGGGCATGCTGTAGGAAACCGCTGGCCTGCCCGTAGACGGCAGGCAATTTTGACCTGCTTATGAGGTAATATCCCTGCAGAAAGTCCCGGATACCGCCTGAGATGATCAGCTGCCTGCAGCGAATGTTTTTTTCTGTTTCTACCAGGCGGTTCACCATTTCGGTCATCTCTTCTGCGTCGTGGCCGACCAGGGACACAGGCCGGTAGAATTCAAGGGACTTCGGGTCCGACCGCTGCAGTTCGACCCGGGCAAAATTGGTACCGCCGAAAGCGGCAAATTCGATGGCCGCAAGGGGAAGCTTCAGCAGGGCTTTCAGGCTCAGGGGACCCATCCCCTGTCCCACTTCCTTCACAATCACCGGGTATTCGGCCAGTTCGAGAAATTCACCGAGGGTTTCCAGGGGAGGCCTGTTGATCCGGTCGCCCTCCGGCTGGCACCATTCCTGTATGGGATTCACATGGACGACGAGCCCGTCCGCACGGAGCCTGTCCAGGAGCCTTGTGATCCTGTCCGTATGTCCCGCTGCCAGGAACTCTTCGACCTGAGCAATACCCAGGTTTGCAAAGAATGGGTAATCGTCCCCGATGATGGGGCGCATATTAAAATCCCCGAAGTAGGTTTCATCATCCATGATGATCCGGCAGGATCCGAGTCCCATTCCCATTCCGAACTCATTGCAGGCGCGTGCCAGGTTCCGGTTTATGATGCCTGCCATCAGGGTCCCCCCGGTCATACTGCTCACCCAGATCGGCACTTTCTGCTTCTTGCCTAGAAAATCAAATGGTTCAGCTTCCCCGGAGGGATGCGCGCTCAGCAGGGGTTCGTAGTTAAACCGCCTGTCCAGCCTGTCCGGCGGTGTCCGGGAATCCAGGGCAAGATCAATATGGTCTTTTTTCCTTTCTTCCATCTTTAGGTGGAATGGAATATTAAAGTCCCAGTTTCCGTGCGATCACAAGCTTGAGGATCTCCGATGTCCCCTCCCCGATCTGGAGAAGCCGCTGGTCGCGGTAAAACCGCTCGATGGGTGTTCCCTTGATCAGCCCGTATCCCCCGTGTATCTGCAGGGCTTCATCGGCGACCTCCCTGGCAATATCCGAGCAGTAGAGTTTGGCAATGGCGGCTTCCCTCCCGAAAGGTTTCCCCTGGTCCTTCAGCCAGCAGGCGCGGTAGAGGGTATTCCGGGCCGTTTCGATCTTCACATCCATTTCAGCTATCTTGAAGCTGATGGCCTGGAACTTGGAAATCGGCCTTCCGAACTGTTCCCTTTTGGAAGCGTAGGCCATGGCCTGCTCGAAGGCCCCCTGTGCCAGTCCCAGTCCCATTGCAGCAATCGAAAGCCTTCCGCCGTCGAGCGCCTTGAGCATGATTCTGGAGCCCTGCCCCTGCTTCCCCAGCAGGTTCTCCTCCGGCACCCGGCAGTCCCTGAACCTGAGCCTGGCCGTATCGATGGCCCTCCACATCATCTTGTTGTGGATCTTTTCGACGGTATAGCCCGGTGTACCCTTTTCGACAATGATGGTGGAAAGTTCCTTCCTTCCTTCCGTCTGTCCCGTTACGGCCTGCACCGTTATGCCCGCCGAGATCACGGTGGAAGCATTGGAAATGAACATTTTCTCTCCGTTGATCAGCCAGTCCCCGTCCACTTTCTCGGCAACAGTTTTGGTTCCCTGCGAATCTGATCCCGCGGTAGGCTCGGTAAGTCCGAATGCCCATAATTTCTTTCCCGTGGTCAGGCCCGGCAGGTACTTTTCCTTCTGCTGCCCGGTGCCGAACATCTCGAGGGGCGCGATTCCGAGCGAGTTATGGGATGCCACGATTCCGGCCTGGGAACTGTCGACCCGTGCAAGTTCTTCCACGGCTATGATGTAGGACAGTGTATCGAGCCCGGCCCCGCCGTAATTTTTGGGAACGGTGATTCCGAAAAGTCCCAGTTCACCCATCCGGGCGGAGAGTTCGACCGAGAATTCCTCCTTCTCGTCGAGTTCCGCCGCCAGCGGTGCGATTTCCTTTTCAGCAAAATCCCTTACCTTCTTCCTCAGGGCTTCATGATGTTCGGTAATAAACGGCATGTCGTTTGAAATAGTCGTTAAAATTATAAATTAATTATTCAATCGTTAATAAAGCTTTGTTCACTTCAACCTGCATCCCTGGTCCCACCAGGATTTTCCCCACCCTTGCATTCCTGGGTGCGAGGATGTTGTTCTCAATTTTCATGGAATCGATGGTTACCATTATATCTCCCTGTCTGACAGTGTCTTTCTCTTTTACGTGGATCTTCACCACTTTCCCGTACATGGGAGAAACAATTAAGGAATCATTATGTTCAGGACCATTTGACATTTCCATCCCGGCAGGTGCATCCGGCAGGGAGTCCCAGCGTTTGAAGGCAACTTTAACACTATGATAATCAACTATTTCTTCTCCACTTGGAAGCCTGGCATAGATAATTTTCCGGGGCTCCCCGTTGATCAGGAACCGGACTTCACCTTTTTCAACCCTGACAGAGGATATCTCGCGGGATATTCCTTCGAGCTTAAATTTCAGGGTTCCTCTCGTGGCAGGTTCAAAAATCACTGACATGGATTCACCGTTAAGGGTGAAGCGGAACCTGGAACAGTGCCGCCAGTATCCGGTGGCATGCCAGGGATCCATCACCCTGTTCTCCACCCCGCCGGGTTGTCCCGCAAGCAGGGTCCCGGCGAGAAAACCGGAAACGTAGAGCAGCCTGTCTGCATTTTCCTTTCTATTACTGATCCTTTCGACGAGCAGATCCAGTCTTGAATCGCAATATTGCGTGGAGATCTTATTGTTGATGAACTTCTCGTCGAGCGCTATTTCCTGAAGGAAATTCAGGTTGGTTTCAATGCCCAGAATGGACGTATCTGCAAGTCCAGTGGAGAGATGGTGCAGAGCCTCGGTACGATCCTGTCCCCATACAATGAGTTTCGCTATCATGGGATCGTAGTGGGAATAGATGGTGCCCGGTCCGTCGAGTGAGGAATCAACCCGGATGCCGGGATCCGACGGTTCCCTGTAGAGAGCCACCTGTCCCGGTGAAGGCATGAACTGCCGCACGGGATCTTCTGCATAGATCCTGGCTTCAATGGCATGCCCGGTTGAACGGATGTCATCCTGGGTAAAGGCAAGGGGCCGTCCCTGGGCGATGCGGATCTGCTCCTTCACCAGGTCGATCCCGCTTACCCTCTCGGTAACCGGGTGTTCAACCTGGATCCGGGTATTCATTTCGAGGAAATAAAACTTCTGCTGCCGGTCCACCAGGAACTCGATCGTTCCTGCGCTGGTATACCCCAGTTCCCGGATTATCCGCAGCGCCGCTTCCGCCATGGACTTCCGGGTCCGGGGCCTGAGCCACACGGAAGGCGATTCCTCGATGATCTTCTGGTACCTGCGCTGGACCGAGCATTCCCTCTCGTTAACATGGACCACGTTCCCATGGTGGTCACCCATCACCTGGAACTCGATGTGCCGTGCCGGATCGATATACTGTTCCAGGAAAACCTCCCCGTTGCCGAAATAATTGCTGGCTTCCCGGGTGGTGGTTTCAAGCGCGCCGGCAAGTTCCTCTTTCCGGTTTACGATCCTCATCCCCTTCCCTCCGCCTCCGGCGGCTGCCTTGATCAGCATTGGGTACCGGAGGTTTGGGGCTTTCTCCAGGAGTTCACCGATGCCTGAAATTTCAGCCTTTATGACCGGTATGCCGAGTGCGGCCACCCTCTCCCTGGCTTCAATTTTGTTGCCCATCAGCCGGATCAGCTCCGGTGCCGGGCCTATGAATACCAGCCCTTTTTTCCTGCAGGCTTCGGCAAACAGGTGGTTTTCAGAAAGGAATCCGTAGCCGGGGTGGATGGCCTGTGCACCGTTTTCCCTGGCCAGGGCGATCATTTTTTCGATGTTCAGGTAGGTATCCGCCAGCTCGGTGCCACGCAGGGGAAGTGAACGGTCGGCCATGCGGCAATGATAGGCTTCGGGGCCATCGAGGTCTGAATAAACGGCAAGGGTCAGCAGGCCGAGTTCCCTGGCAGCCCGGATCACCCGGACTGCGATCTCTCCCCTGTTAGCAATTAAAATTTTACTGATCTCCATGGGCAACTGTTTTCCCCGGTGTACCCTTTCGCCAGGCAGGTTCCCTCCTGTCAAAAAAGGCAGCGATTCCTTCGCGGGCCTCTGCCGAGAGCCTGGTGCGGGCTATGAGACCGGTACAGAATTTTTTCAATTCAGCTGCAGTGGCCGGATCTTCGAGGTCAAGCAGCAGGTTCTTGGTCTCCGATACGGCATCTGGGGCATTCCGCAGGATCTGCCCGCATAGTTCATCGATCTTTTTCCCCGCTTCCCCCGGTGTGCAGAGCATGTCTACGAGTCCCGCTTCAAGCGCCTCTCCTCCCCCGAAAGCCTGTCCCCACATCATCATCCTGCGGGCATGCATCACGCCGGTCCTTCTCACGATAAAAGGAGCCACGGTTGCCGGGACCAGTCCGAGTGACACTTCCCTGAACGAAAATTGCGTACCCGGATCAGCAAGGGCAAAATCACACGTGGCAACCAGGCCGTTGGCCCCCCCGTGCACCCCGCCCTGAGCATAGCAGACCGTAGGTACAGGGAGCCTGTATAAACCATCAAAGCAGTCGAAAAACAGTCCCGCTTCAGCCTCCAGGTCAACCTGGTTTTTCACCGACACATCCGACATCATGGACAGGTCTGCACCGGCAGAAAATACGTCCCCCGAGCCCCTTAACACAAAGACCCTTATTTTCCTGTCCCCCTCAACCAGCCTGAACAGATGGCCGAGCTCAGCCAGCATTTCCGCATTAAGGGCATTTCTTTTACCGGGCCGGTTCAGCCAGCAGTTCAGTACCTCTTTGCCGGTTTTGATTTTCAGGGTTCTGAATTTCATTTAAACATGCTTTTCAGATCCGGTTTACTTACATCCGGTACACACCTGTTTTGGGATCCGGGTAAGGTTTATTCAGTGACATGGCAATTCCCATGGCAATGATCCTGCGCGTATCGACCGGATCGATGATCCCGTCGTCCCATAACCTGCTCGTACTGAAATAGGCTGAACTTTCACGCTGGTATTTCTGCAGGATCTCATCCCTGATCTTCCGGATTTCTTCCTCCGGCATTTCCCTGCCCGCCGCCCTGTTCTGGTCTATCTTGACCCTGCTCAGCACTTCTGCAGCCTGCTCACCTCCCATTACTGCAATCCGTGCGTTGGGCCACATGAAAAGCAGCCTGGGGTCGAACGCCCGGCCGGCCATGGCATAGTTGCCTGCCCCGTAAGATCCTCCGAAAATGATGGTGAATTTGGGAACACTGGCCGTGGACACAGCATGCACCAGTTTGGCCCCGTCCCTCGCAATGCCTTTATGTTCATATTCCTTGCCCACGATGAAGCCCGTGATGTTCTGGAGGAACAGGATGGGTATTTTCCGATAATTGCATAATTCAATAAAATGCGCTGCTTTCAGGGAAGTTTCTGAAAAAAGGACCCCCTGGTTGGCAAGTATCCCGACCGGGTAACCCATGATCCTGGCAAAGCCGGTCACAATGGTCGGGGCATAATTTGCCTTGAATTCCTGAAATTTGCTGCCGTCGGTGATCCTCATGATGATTTCGCGCGGATCAACGGCTTTCCTCGGATCGGAGGGAATGATCCCGTAAAGTTCTTCCGGATCGTATGCCGGGGGTTCGATAGGGACCTGGGCCAGGTTCTGTTTTTGAGGGGGACAGAGGTTCTCGAAGATATTCCTGCAGATCTGGATGGCATGTGTGTCGTTATCGGCAAGGTGGTCGGCCACCCCGGAAATCCTTGTATGGACTTCGGCCCCGCCCAGTTCTTCAGCCGTGACATCCTCACCTGTGGCGGCTTTTACCAGGGGGGGACCGCCGATAAAAATGGTCCCCTGGTTCCTGACGATGATCGTTTCATCGCTCATTGCCGGCACGTAAGCCCCACCGGCCGTACAGGAGCCCATCACAATGGCCACCTGGACGATGCCCTCTGCGGATAAAAGGGACTGGTTAAAGAAGATCCGTCCGAAATCAAATTTATCTGGAAATACCTTGTCCTGTTCCGGCAGGAATACACCCCCGGAATCAACCATGTATACAACGGGCAGATGATTTTCAAGGGCGATCTCCTGGGCGCGGATGTGTTTTTTAATGGTTTCCTTGACGTAGGTTCCGCCTTTTACCGTTGCATCGTTGGCCACGATCACCGTTTCCTGTCCGTGGATCAGTCCCACTCCGGTCACAATCCCCGCCGAGGGGAACTGGTTATTGTACTGGTCCCACGCGGCAAATCCCGAAAGTTCCAGGAAAGGCGTATTCCGGTCCACCAGGAGGTCAATCCGTTCACGGGCAAGCAGCTTGTTCCTTGATTTGTGCTTTTTCACGGCGGTGTCAGGTCCCCCCTGCTGAACCTTTTGAAGCCTGGCACGGAATTCTGTTATCAGGCTAAGGTATTCCTCCCGGTTTTTCCTGAATTCCTTTGACCCGGTATTTATTTTACTTTTTAAGGCAAACATAGGATACGACAAATATCATAATTTCCCCGGTATAAATTATAAAACGGTCGGTGATTTCAACGGTCATTTCAATTGTTCATTAATCACGCCCGGAAATTGCATTTGTATAACAAATTTTATTAATTTGCGTTTAAAGTTAAAAACCACGGCCATGGCATACGCTAATCCTGAAAACGCGACTGAACTGATGAAAAAGAAGTATTCGCAGAAAAAATATCATCTCCCGGTGATCGGACATTTTGCGGACAAAAGTGTCCAGTTCAAATCCATCATTGAAGCATCCCGGGCAACGAATATCCATCCCACACTGATCTTCGAGGCCTGTATCGGAAAGATATTCCGTGCCCATAACACCTACTGGGAGTATGTTAAGGGGAACCATTACATCAAATACAAGGCCTACTACATCAATGCCCAGGAATCCTATACCAGGGTGGGCGGATTTAACGGATAAAAGCACCATTGCATTGTGGAACTGCCATCGGCATCCGGTGGCAGTTTTTTTTGTCAGGAAGCAGGCCTGAGGACGGGGAATTAAAAAACCACCGGGGCAGCCGGTGGATCTCAGCATGCGACCGGATTCTTCTATTCCAGCTTTACATGGGCAAAAATCTGGGCTATTTCGTCCGGGTTCTTCGCATTTCTTAAGGCTTTCTCCAGTTCCCCGGTATCCTGTTCAAAAATGGCAAATCCGACATCGAAATACCACCCGAGCTGCTTGACGGCCTGACGGGAATCGATCGCTCCGCTCTTAAGCTGCTTTTTGTAATTCGAATTAAGCTTCTTGAGGGAATAATAAATGGTGGGCTTGCTCACAATAGTGTGCCCGATCGGATTGGCAGCGGATCCAGATTCTTCATGGGTGTATGTTTCCCTGAGCCTGTAGTATTTAACGGCAATGTTCTCTCCGAGGTAGTGAGTCCCGATATCGACCTTGTCTACGGGAATGTGAACGGTGTCACCCAGATGGTTGCTGAAGATGAAATATTCCTGTCCACTTGCTCCTGCAGCAAATGCGACCGCTCCAAAAAGGAGGGTCAGAATTCTCAATTTCATTGGTTGTCTGTATTATTCAATAATCGCCGGCACAAATATATGCAATTATTTGACAGATATCGACAACCGGATCATTTTTGGATGGTGATCCCGGGCCAGTCGTCGGTTCGAAACGGCGATGCAGGAAGTCCTTCCATATTATACAGGTTCACATCATCGGGATTGTCCGCCCAACCGTAGCGTGCTGCAACCGGCACTTTGACCTCGTCGCAACTCACCCGTACCCGGTCCCCCTCGATGTAAGCCTTTGCCCAGTGAAATACCCGGTCGGCACCGGCAACTGCAAATCCTTTCAGGTACCCGTAGCGGTCCCTGCACACCAGTCCCGATCCGACCTGGTCAAAGGACAGGATGGCCTCCGGTCCCTCTATCCTCATTTCCCTGAATACCGGTCCCGAAGAAACCACATCCATCCCGTAGGCAACCTTCAGCGCTGAGAGTGCAAGGCGTTTTCCCACATCCTGTTTGTTCCTGGGATGGATGTTGTCGGCCTCACCGATATCTATGATAACGGCCATTCCTGTTTTGGGAAGTGACAGTGTCATCGATTGTGCTTCGCGCAGTTCGGCCCAGGCGCTTTCACCGGGTTCTTCCGGCGGGGCCATGAAATTGGCCAGCTGGACTATGAAAAACGGGAAATCGGGTTCGTTCCAGTGTTTTCTCCAGTCCTCGATCATCAGCGGAAGCAGCCTTCGGTACTGGTATGCACGGCCGGTGTTTGATTCCCCCTGGTACCAGATGGCTCCCATGATGGGAAAGTTCAGGAGGGGATGGATCATCCCGTTGTAGAGGAGGGTGGGATATTGATTGGGACCGATGAGGTTCTGGTAGTCCAGTTTAAGCTCGGCGGGACTGACCCGGAAATCCCATTCGCCGGCAAGAGGGATCACGAAATCTTCGGAGACCACCTTCATATTCAGGGGATCCCCGTGGAATCCTCCTCCCCCGCCCGTATCCTCCACGCGCACGGCAATGACATTCCTGCCTTCTTTCAGGTATTCCGGAGGCACCGGATAGAACCTGTCCTGGTTGTATTTCTGAACGGTCTCCCCCGTCTTATTACCGTTCACCCAGGTCTGGTCGGAATCGTCTATGCGCCCGAGTTCCAGGGTGATCCCTCGCGCGGCAACCTCTGCCGGAAGGTAAAACTCATGCCGGAACCAGACAATCCCGTCGAGTCCATCCAGTCCCCTTCCCTCCCAGAGTCCCGGGAGATCCATCTTACCCCAGCCTTCCATTTTGAGTTCAGGGTCCGCCCAGATCGCCCGTCCATCCTGAATGCCCGGCTGGTCGGCCGCATATTTTTCAATTATGGCCTGCAATTCGGCACGTTTCTGCGCTACGGCCTTTTCCACGTCGAAGTCCCTCAGCACCTTCACCTGCTGCTCAAAATCCGGAACCGTACTGATGGCTTCCATGCTTATCCAGGTCTCGATGACGGTTCCCCCCCAGTTGGTACTGATCAGTCCCACCGGGACTTTCAGTTCCCTGTGTATATCCCTTCCGAAAAAGTAACCCACGGCCGAAAAGGGAAGTACCGTTTCGGGGTTGCACTCCAGCCATTCCCCGTCCGGGATGTCGTCCGCGGGTTCAAATTGTACGTTATTGGGAACGGTAAACAGCCTTAAACCGTGATAGTCGGCATGGGAAGCCTCCTCCTCCGCATTATTGCTGCTCTGAACCGGAAATTCCATATTTGACTGCCCCGAGCAGATCCAGACATCCCCGATGAGAATATTCTCGAGCTCGATGATGTTGCGGCCGCGGATCTTCATGCTGTAGGGTCCTCCCGCCTTCATGGCAGGAAGGGTGACCAGCCATCGGCCTTCCCTGTCCGCACGGGTGCTCTGCACGACTTCATTGAAATGAACGGTTACTTTCTCACCCTTATCGGCCCAGCCCCAGATCTTCAGTTCCTGGTTCCGCTGGAGCACCATATTGCTCCCGAGGATTTTCGGAAGCCTGACATCGGCAAAGATTTGATTACAGCTCAGAAGTAATGCAGCTGCCAGTAAAAGCACGGTTGGAATTGACTTTTTCATTTGATTTTATTGCTTGAGTAAATGCGAAGCCGCAATATATGTAAAAAATTACATACCGAAAAGCAGATTTTTCTGAGAAGTCTTTATAGATCAATGTCCTGAGTATCCAAAATACATTAGGGTCCTGGTTCAGATCGATCAGTCCAGCGATGATATTAATAAACTCAGCCATCAAAGGGAACCTCAATGGAAAGAGCTTCAGGTTTACCTGAAAGTCCTTGTTGAAGGTGAGGCAAATCTTTATGTGTACAGAAATAAAGGGATGTGCAGATTTGAAGGGGAACGAATACATGGGGCTTAGTTATTCAGAAAGATCCCTGATCTCTTTTTTTATATCAATCAATGAATGCTTGGGCCAGAAATATTATTATTATACGGATAATCAGTCCCGGAATAAATTCAATCTTAATGTCAAAGCGGGTTACGGGATATACAGCAATGCTGTAGGTAACTCAAGTGGCAGCTACCGGACCGAGATGAACAGGACTGTCTATGGAAATGGAATAAATCTCGGCACTGAAGCAGAGTTCACACTGGGATTCAATCGCAGTAAATGGAGCCTGGCAGGCGGAATTAATTATTCTTACAGTAAAGGAAATGACAGCATCGCCAGGGTAAGCTGTTCTGATATCGAAGTTCCTGTTGGCGTCAGGCATTATTTTTACCTTTGGAACTCATCAAGTATATTCATTGATTTCTTTCTTGGGATACATTTTCCACTTACTTCAGAAGTTCAT
Source organism: uncultured Bacteroides sp. (assembly GCA_964431315.1). Taxonomy (GTDB): domain Bacteria; phylum Bacteroidota; class Bacteroidia; order Bacteroidales; family SM23-62; genus SM23-62. The sequence goes on from CAYSJH010000004.1 coordinate 76,926, forward strand.
TATTATAATAACTATTCCAGCTTTGTGGATCCGCTTACTCTCAGCCGGAATGAAACGATAACAAATGTTTCAATAGGTGCCGGTTATGCTTTTCAGAAATTTTTCGTTACGATGCAATATCATACTGCCCGGAATTTATTGGATGGATATGTATCCTGGTATGCAAACCAATCAGCAGTGACGCTTTCGATCGGCAGGAAATTTTTCTGACATGTTACTGAAGATTCATCTTTGGTCTATTCACATGTAAATTATTTCCAGTTAGGAATAAAAAACAGAGATTCCTATATTTACAGTGCCAACGAATTAATTGATTAACCAAACTGAGGAAATTATGAAGAAAAATCTACTCTTAATCATTGTACTGGGACTGGCCTCCCTTTTCAGGGCAGGGGCCCAGAGTGAAGAATCCATCATCTTCCTGAATTTCCAGGACTGGGAAGCCTCTCCGGGAGTTCAATACGATCCGCCGGACAGCTGTGAGGTAAGCAGGAACCTTATTCTTAAAGGACCGGACCAGGTCATGATTGATTACCAGACCGGCGGTCATGGAGAAGTTACTCTATGGAAGTATTGGGTGAGTCCCCTTTGTAACTGCAAGCATATGAACCGTGACGATACTCCCTGTGGAATTGATATCACTACAGGATGGGTAAGCCTTGCAAAACAGTCCACCCCGGAAGACACGGTCGGCCAGTTTATCCTGCCTAAGCTGAGCAATGTTACGAAGATTGAGGTCGGATTCTCCTGTACCGGAGAAGGGCGCGGGCTACGCATCTATGCCTCGACCGATGACGGAGCGACCTGGGGAGATCCCATCGGGGGTGAACACCTGGATGGGAACCAGGACGGGGTCTTTGCGACAGAGGTAATAAATATGGATAATGTGATCCTTAAAATCACCTCGGGCGTCGACGGGAGCGATGCCTCACAATTCGCCAGGGTGCATAATGTACAGGTCTGGGGTGTGCCCGGCGGACCCGAGACCGGCATTACCGAATCAAAGACCCTGGCTGCCAGGGCATTTTACCGTCCCGGTGAAGGGCTGATAATCCAAGGACAACTGAGCCAGATCCAGATCTTCGACATTACCGGCAGGATGGTGGGGAGATCCCTGGTAAACGGCTCACAGACCCTGGATGTGTCCTCTTTCTCCAAGGGTATTTACATCCTGAAGGCCATGGACCGGAATGATCAGGTTTTCACCCAGAAGTTCGTTATTAAGTAGGTATCCTGAAGGGCATATAACCGCTTATGGAAAAAAGTCTTCCCGGGCTGGATCCGCGAAGGCTTTTTTCATATGTACCGGTGCCCGCTGGCAACAGGTTCATACTGTTAACCGGGGAAGGTATGATAAATTGACCATTGTTTTTTACCAATAATTAGACATCTCCTGATTTCATGATATATATATTGCGCAGGTTTAAAAAATACCGGATTCAACCATCCGCAGCATCATGATTTTAATGAAAATTATGGCTAAATCCCGCAAAATCACGAAATTTATAAACTATATTGATACCAGATCTGACTGATTAACCTATTTACTAAATCCTAATGTGATATGAGAAAAATGACCCTAATTCAAAGACTGTTCAGGACCCTTACCGGGGTGCTGCTCAGCTTTATCCTGGCTGCAACCGTTCATGCCCAGGCCAGACAGATCACCGGCCATGTTACGGATGCCCAGTCCGGTGAATCGCTACCCGGTGTAAACGTACAGATTGTGGGTACGACTTCGGGTTCAAGTACCAATGTCGAAGGCACTTATTCACTCAGTGCAGAAAGCGGACAGGAGCTGCTCTTTTCCTACGTCGGCTATGAGTCCCAGACCATTGTGATCGGCAATCAGACGGTGATCGACGTGGCACTATCAGTCAGTTACGAACGCCTCGATGAGGTGGTCGTCGTCGGGTACGGGACCATGAAACGAAGCGACCTGACCGGTGCCGTCTCTTCCGTCAGGGAGGAGGACATCACCCAGGTCAAAGCGGCAAACGCCATCGAGGCATTGCAGGGCAAAGTGTCGGGGATCGACATGGTCCGCAGCAGCGGACGCGCCGGATCCGGATACAGCATCCTGCTCAGGGGTGCACGCTCCCTGACCGCTTCCAACTCGCCTATTTACATCGTGGACGGTGTCTCGTACGGGAGCGACATCGACATCAATCCCAATGATATTGCCTCGATGGAAGTGCTGAAAGATGCTTCGTCAACCGCAGTTTACGGTTCAAGGGGAGCCAACGGCGTCATCCTGATCACAACGAAACAAGGCACCGCAGGAAAGCCAAAAATATCGTTCGACACCTATTACGGCATTACAAGTCCCCTCGGCAGTGTGCCCCTGGGAGATGCCGAATACTTCCTCAGGATGAGCCGGGATTACCTCCGCACCACCCGCCCGGAATACGACTGGAACACACCGGATGACAGCATCGATGTGGGACCGGCCCTTTCAGCCCGTGAGAACGAAGGTTATGCGCGCGGAGAAAACTTCGATTGGGTTGCAGCCCAGCGAAAAGATTTCGGTTCCCAGCAGGATTACCACCTGTCGATCACAGGGGGCAATGAGCAAACGAGATATGCCGTGGCCCTGGACCATATGATCGAGGACAATTTCATTCCAAATGATAATTACAAAAGGTACTCTCTTAAAACAAATGTCGAATCCAAGGTAACCAAGTGGCTGAATATGGGGAATTCCTCGTTCATCAGCTTCACAAACCAGATCCTGGGCAGGGGTATAAACTACAACATGAATCCACTGACCCCGGCTTATGATTCGCTTGGCAACCTGGATCCCGAACCCAACGACAGGGTCCCTTTCGAAAACCCGCTGATCGACCAGAACCCTGACCACTACCTGAACCAGGTCTATGACACCAGGATCTTTTCGACCTTTTACGGGCAGCTGAACCTGTTAGAGGGACTGAGTTTTCGGACTTCCCTCAACTTCGACCTGGGCTTCCAACGGAACGGATTTTTCCAGGGAACATATGAGGGAATTGACCGGCTCAGCACGGGAAATGTAAGCTTCACAGATTCCTACAATTGGACCTGGCAGAACGTGCTTACCTACGACAAGAACTTCGGCGACCACCACCTGCAACTGACGGCAGCAACCGAATTGATCTCAAATAGGATCGAGAGGGGATACCAGTCCGGGACAGACCTTGAACTGGGGAATTCCTGGTGGTGGACCCTGAGTTCCGCCAACCAGGACAAGCTTATCGCACCCTCGGGTGACGAAGGCTGGCTCCCTCTTTCCGAAAAATCGCTCGCATCCTTCATCGGAAGGGTCCACTATGGCTGGAAGGGAAAGTACCTGGCCACTTTTGCCGGCAGGTATGACGGTGCCTCACAGCTTGCACCGGGTTCAAAATGGGACTTCTTCCCCTCCGCATCCGTAGCCTGGCGGATTAGCGAAGAAAGCTTCATGTCGGGAATAAGCGCCATTACTAACCTGAAGCTGAGATTGGGTTACGGCGTTACAGGGAACCAGTCTGTGGATCCCTATTCCTCGGTAGGTTCAATACAAAGGATCCCCATGTACTATGAATTTGGTCAGCCGGAACAGGTTGTCCTGGGATACCGGACATTCTATCTTGAAAATCCCGACCTGACATGGGAAAGTACTGCTGTAACCAACCTGGGAATTGACTTCGGGCTCCTGCGCAACCGTATTAGCGGTAGCATCGAACTCTACAAATCCCATACCTACGATCTTCTCCAGGACAGGACCCTTCCGCCCACATCAGCCGTCCCGGTGATCACCCAGAATGTAGGTGAGACCAAAACCAAGGGTATCGAGGTCACACTGAGGACGGTTAACATCAGTTCGGGTGATTTCAGCTGGACTACCGACCTTACATTTTCTGCCAACCGCGAGGAAATCACCTACCTGGTCGGCGGTGTTCAGCAGGACCTTGCCAACTTCTGGTTTGTCGGACAGCCACTCTCCGTATTCTACGATTATGATAAGATCGGGATCTGGCAGCTTGGGGAAGAAGAGGAGGCTGCCCTTTACGGGAGAGTACCCGGCGATCTTAAACTGGCGGATGTGAACGGCGACACCACCATTTCGGACCTTGACAGGGTGGTGCTCGGAACGCCCCGCCCGAAGTGGATAGGGGGATTAAATTCTGTCATGACCTACAAAGGGTTCGACCTGACGATCTTTGTATTTGCCAGGATCGGCCATATGATCAGCGACGGGATCGAGACCCAGTGGAGCCCGGACCGCCGTGAAAACTCCATGGAAAGGGATTACTGGACACCGAACAATCCGACCAACGATTACCCGAGGCTTAACCCGGGACTGACACGGAGCGGATGGTCGGAAGCAACCGTGCTCAGGTACAAGGATGGTTCCTTTGTCAAGATTCGGGACCTGACCCTTGGTTTCACATTACCGAAAGACATCACCTCCAAGGCCTATATTTCTTCGGCCAGGGTGTATATCACAGCAAAGAATGCATTTGCCTTCGGGAAATATTACAAACAGGGCAGGTACGACCCGGAATACCGGGGAGCCATGGGCATGCCGATCCCGAAAATGTTCGCCATCGGGGCCAACCTGACCTTCTAAAAGTTAAACGATAATAAAAAGAGATAGCCATGAAAAGAACAATAGTATATACCGTTATCGTGTTGCTTGTCGGCCTGGCTTCCTGTGAAAAATTCCTCGATGAAGAATTTCTGGCCGGTGACAGTACGAAACGCAGGTATTCCACTGCACAGGGAATGGAAAACCTGATCTCTGCAGCCTATACAACCTCCAAAATCTGGTATGGCAAGGAAGAAGGATACGACTTCACGACTGCCGGAACGGACATCTATGACTACGGGCAACAGCATCCACAGCAATACCAGTACACCTTTACAACCGATTTCAATCCCACGAACTCAAGGCTCGTTGTGCTCTGGGTAGAACTGTACAGGGGTGTGAATGCCTGCAACGATGCCATCGATGTGCTCTCGGACCCGGCCCGTACACCATTCGATGCGGCCATGACCAAGGTCCGGTTATCCGAAGTCAGGTTCCTGAGGGCCTTCTATAACTGGCATATTGTGGAGACATGGGGTGGAGTGCACATGACCACCGAGCCTGTAAAAGGGGTCGTTATCACTGCAAACCGGACCCCGGTTGCGGATTTTTACAAACTTATGCTTGAAGACCTGGATTTTGCGGTAGCCAATCTGAATGAGACTGACAATACGGCAAAAAGCGAGTATGGACGGGTAACGAAAAATGCAGCCCTGGCCATCCGTTCAAGGTTCGGCCTTACATGGGGATACTATTCGGGTGACAACAATATGCTGACCCAGGCCGCCGCAGATGCCCAGGCAGTTATTAACAGCGGGGATTTTTCCCTTTACGATAATTATGCCGACGTCTGGGCACTCGAGAACAACGACAATAACACCGAAAACATCTGGGCCATTAACTACTCCCGGACGGAATATGCCACTATGAACGTGGACCCTGATGGTTACCGGGTTTACCAGCGCTCGGGGGACAAGCCATGGGACGAGCGTGAGGGAGGCCACCACGGGCACCTGATGTTCGGGATGCAGTATGACATCATGCAGGGCATGACCCGTGACCTTTTGTACGGAAGGCCTTTCCGCAGGTACAATCCCACCATGTACCTGATCGATGCCTTCCATGAGGATGTGGACGAGCGCTTCGAAGGCTCCTTCAGGACGGTATGGATTGCCAACAACCCGACTGCAACCCGCCTGAAATGGCCCATTGCCGGATGGCACGACAATCCCGCAGATACGGCGCATTATGGAAAACCTATAGTTGAGTTCGGAGATACCTGCATCGTGTTTATCAAACGCGACTGGCCGGCAACCGATACCCTGATCGAGGATGCGATCGTACAGAATTACGTCTGGCATTACAACCGTGATTTCTGGACCCTCGACCATTCCCTCATGTTCAACCCGGACGGGACCATTCGCGGGGAACGCACAAATGACCGCAACCTCTGCATCGAACTGAATAAATTTACGGACCCGGAACGTGCAGCGGCCAACGGTACCGGTTCCCAGCGGGGGATACGGGATGCCTATGTGGTCCGGCTCTCAGAGATGTACATCAATGCCGCCAATGCCCTGTGGAAAACCGGGAACAGCGGTACGGCATACGACCTGTTGAAGCAACTTGCAGACAAACGGTCCTACAACGGTGACGGCGCAGCCATGCTTGCTTCCTACGGGATCAACGGAGGCGAAGACCTGAGCGAGGAATATTTTCTGGATGAGCGTGCACGTGAGTTCTGCGGTGAACAGCTCCGCTGGTTCGACCTGAAGCGCGTGGGCAACCAGATGATGATCCAGCGGATGCAGATGTATGCCGGAAATCCCTCGGCAAGGGCCAACTTCAACGAGAAGTTCATCCTTCGCCCGATCCCGCAGGTAGAGATCGACGCCATCGCGGACCCGAGTTATCAGAATCCCGGATATTAACAGGGTCACGAATGAATTAATCCGGACAGGATTCCATATAAACGGTTTTTGCAGAGCCGTACCTCAGCGTACGGCTCTGTTCACACTTATAAATCAATGATTATGCGTACAGTGAGAAGAATAAGAAAAAGATCCCTGCAGGGAATGTTAATGAGCATCCCTCTCCTGCTTTTACCGGCGGGCATGGCATCCCAGGTTCCGGCCTTTCCCGGGGCCGAGGGTTTTGGTGCGATGGCCACGGGAGGCCGCGGGGGAGCGGTTTATGAAGTCACCAACCTGAACGATGCCGGCACCGGAAGCCTGCGGGCTGCCATCCAGGCAGCCGGACCCAGGACAGTGGTTTTCAGGGTTTCCGGCAACATCGAACTCCAATCCGGCCTGTCCATCAACAATGACGACATCACAATAGCCGGCCAGACCGCCCCGGGCGATGGCATATGCCTGAAGAATTATACATTGAAAGTCTCCGCCAACAATGTAATCATCAGGTATATAAGGAGCCGGCTCGGGGATGTTTACAATGTCCAGGACGATGCGATGAACGGCAGGAACCGCTCCAACATCATCCTCGATCACTGTTCGATGTCCTGGTCCGTCGATGAATGCGCATCCTTCTACGACAACACGAACTTTACCATGCAATGGTGCCTTCTGAGCGAAAGCCTCTACGAATCGGTCCACGACAAAGGAAGGCACGGCTACGGGGGCATCTGGGGCGGAAAAGGCGCCAGTTTCCACCATAACCTGCTGGCGCATCATTCCAGCAGGAACCCGAGGTTCTGCGGCAGCCGGTATTCCAACCAGGCCGACCTGGAAAAGATCGACCACAGGAACAATGTCATCTACAACTGGGGAGGGAACAGCTGCTACGGTGCGGAAGGCGGAAGCTACAACATCGTGAACAATTATTATAAATACGGTCCCGCCACATCCAGACGAAACCGTATCATTAACCCCAACGCCGACGACGGAACCAATTCACAGGCGGCCGGGGTCTGGGGCAACTTTTACATAACGGATAATTACGTCTGGGGCTATCCTTCCACGACGGAGGATAACTGGACCACCGGTGTCCAGGGACCTAGCGATGCAGTTAAGGAGACCATCCGGCTGGATGCACCGGTCAATGCGCCGGCCATAACCGAACAGACTGCCGAGGTGGCATTCGAGTACGTGCTCGCAAATGCCGGGGCCGTTCTGCCGGCAAGAGACGCCCTGGATGCCCGCATCGTTCGTGAAACCATGATGGGAACGGCAACCTTCGGCGGAGCCTACGGTGCATATAAAGGGATCATCGATACCCAGACCACCGTGGGCGGATGGCCGACCCTGAACAGTACGACTGCACCGGATGACACCGACCACGACGGCATGCCGGATGAGTGGGAAGATGGATTGGGACTGGACAAGAATGACCCGGCTGACCGGAACGGGGACAAGAACGGGAACGGGTATACCAATCTGGAAGATTACCTGAACAGCCTGGTGGAAGCATTCGAGTACGTGGTCCGTCCCATCCACCTGAAAGTTGATACGGTCATGGGGGACGAAGCCGTTGGACTCTCCTGGGAAGATGTTTCCGGCAACGAAACAGGTTTCAGCATCGAACGGAACGACGGAAGCGGATGGACCGAAGCAGGAAATACCGGGGCGGACCAGACAAATTACACGGACAACAGTATCCCCGGGGGAGGGATCTATTATTTCCGTATAAAAGCCTACACGGATAACGTTGAATCGTTCTATACGGACAGTGTCCAGGCCAATGTGGTTGCCGCGGGCATCCTGACCGGGATGCAGAACAATGGAATCAACTTCCGGGTATACCCCAATCCGGTCACCGAACAAACGCACATTACTTACACCCTGGCGGGATCGTCGGAGGTGGAACTGGACCTGCTTGATATAGCGGGAAGGAAGGTATTGTCCCTGGAACGGGACAGGCAGACAGCTGGGTACTACAGTTATGCACTGCCAGCGGTACAGCTTGGAAGCGGGATTTACCTTGTCCGACTTAAAACTGGGAGTTCCGTCTCCATGGCAAGGGTGATCCTGACAAAATAGTACAACCAATCGTACAGGATGAACATAAAAATACTCCCTGGAAGCACAGCCGGGCATATCATGGCAGCTCTGCTGCTGCTCCCGGCATTCCAGTTATCCGTGGCGGGGAACGGTGCCCTGCAGGATCAGCTGGGGGGACTCATCGATATCGTGGTGGCGCAGGACGGTACGGGGGACTACACGCTGGTCCAGGATGCAATCAACGCAGCTCCGGACAGCAGTGAGGTGCCTACCGTCATTTTCATTAAAAACGGTGTCTACCATGAAAAACTGATCGTACCCAATGAAAAGCCCAACCTGACCCTCATCGGGGAGGACGTGGACAGCACGGTCCTGACCTACAACGACCGGTCCCTGCTGACCGTTGAGCTCAACACGTTCACCTCGCACTCGGTCAGGGTCGATGCCAGTGACATCAAATTCCTAAACCTGACCATTCAGAATCCCGAAACCGCTTCACAGGCGGTGGCGCTGCACGGGAACGGGGACAGGCAGACTTTCGCCCATTGCCGGATCCTGGGCTGGCAGGACACCTATTACAGCGACATGCGTTCCAGGAATTACTTCAGGGACTGTTTCATCGAAGGCCGTACGGATTATATTTTCGGTTTCGGGGTGGCCCTGTTCGACAGCTGCCAGATCCGCTCGGTCATGGGTGCCTACGTCACCGCTGCCTCCACTCCGCGGTACTACGATTTCGGAATGGTCTTCCGGAACTGTCGTTTCAATGCGGCCCCGGGCGCGGGGAATTATGTCCTCGGAAGACCCTGGTTCGATTATGCCAGGACCGTCATGCTGGACTGCTATGAATCTGCGGAATTGTCCGCCCCCGGCTGGAATGTCTGGGTATCGGGCAGGGATACCACCTGCTTCTATGCCGAGTACCGGTGCACGGGACCGGGTTCCGATACCTCGGGCCGGGTCGCATGGAGCCACCAGCTCAAAGACTCCGAAGCCCCGGAATATACCACTGAAAACATCTTCAGCGCGGATAATTTCCCTCCCGGTGACGACGATTACCTGATCTACTGGGAGACAAGGTTCAAGAATCACCAGACCGAGCCCTACCTGGAAGACATCGTATTCCGTGCGGACGGGGACTGGCCCGTTAAGCCGACGGAGGACTGGGTCCCGGATATTGAATCCGATTCCGTATACGTGATCCTCAGGGCAAACTCCCGGATGTTCCTTGATTCAGCCAACCTGGATGCAAGCATCGCCAGCCTGAAGCTGAACGGTGGCGACCTGCCCGGCTGGGCTCCCGCAGTGTTTGAATATTTCGTGGAACTTCCGGAAGGCACCACCGAAATGCCCGTGCTTGAAGCCATGGCAGCCAATCCCCTTTCGAGTGTGGAGATCGAATACCCTGCGGCTATCCCCGGATTTGCCGGCATCACCATCCTGGCAAATGACCGGGCAAGCCACCAGTCCTACAGCATTTATCTTTCAGTGGACGGAGCCTCCGGGAATGCCTGGCTCGACAGCATACTGATCGCGAATGTCGCTGTCCCCGGTTTTGACCCCGAAATCTTCGATTACGAGGTCATCCTTCCCCAGGGCACCTCCAAGTATTCCCCTGTCGGCGCATACTGCCGCGCCCCCGATACCAGGGTGAACGTATCCAAACCCTCCTCCTTCCCCGGTACTTATACCATCGTGGTCACGGCTGTCGATGGTACAACCAACACATATACCGTTAACGCTTCCCTTGCAACCGGTACAAATTCCTTAACCGGTGACATGCCTGTTTCGATCTTTCATGACCCGGCGGCAGGCCTGATAAGGTTTCGTGTAAATGAAGACCTGACGGGTTCCCTGCAATTTACCCTCTACGACCTGAAAGGATCGCTCTTACTGGAAAAAAGCTGGACCCACGGTTTTCAGGGTGAATATTCCTTGCCACTTACAGAAAAGGTCACGGGCGGTTTATACCTCTACCGGCTGGGGTCTAATGATCTCTTTTACAGGGGCAGATTGTTAATTAACAGGGCAGAATCTGACATTTTCTAAAACAGGATTGGATTATTGTTCAATTTTTCTATAACTTATATCCTTAAAAAATACAATTAATATACCGCCTATGGTATGATTTTACTAATCGTCAACAGCCCTCCCGATCCGCAACCCACTCCATTTAAACATGTTTCCGGTTTTGATATTATAAGGACGGGACAGGTTATAAAACCGGTCGGTTTCTATTCCTTAATTCAATGAATTGTCATAACTTGCATATCCGCAACCATAATTCTAACCATTTTACATAACCGAACCTTAACTTATGGAAACAAAAACCATTGTGCGATCTTTGCTGATCATGCTGGTATTGTTGTCCTCTTTTGTGCTGAATGCACAGAGGACCCTTACAGGGGTGATCATCGACGAGAATTCACAACCGATTCCCGGTGTGAATGTGTTCCTGAAAGGAACCACGGCCGGGACCGTCTCTAACCTGGAGGGTAAATTCTCCCTGGATATTCCGGAGGATCAGCCCGTCACCGTGGTCTTCTCCTTTGTTGGATACGTTACCCAGGAGATCCCGATCGAAAACCAGACCATGCTTGACATCACCCTGGTACCGGATTTCATAGGGCTTGATGAAGTTGTGGTGATCGGGTATGGAACAACCAAGAAAAGCGATATCACCGGGTCCGTTTCATCCGTAACATCCGACCAGATCCTTGAAACGCCTGTCCAGAACATTAACCAGGCCATCCAGGGCCGGGCGGCAGGGGTAGACGTTCATAACAATAATTTCAGACCGGGATCTGCCCCTACGGTGCTTATCCGCGGTAACAATTCAATCAAGGCGTCCAATTCCCCGCTTTATGTCGTCGATGGCATCCCTACTGAATACGGGATCAGCGAGCTCAATCCACTCGATGTTCAATCCGTTGAGATCCTGAAAGATGCTTCCGCATCGGCCATCTACGGGTCCCGTGCCGCCAACGGTGTAATCCTGATCACTACCAAAAAGGGCACCTCAGATAGAATTTCGGTCAATTACGACGGTTCTTTTGGTTTTGAAACGATCCTCAGGAAAATTGAAATGACGGACGGGGGAGAATGGGCCGAACTGAGGAGGGAAGCCAGCCGGACTGTAAATGCCTATGCCGCGGATTATGCGGACCCGGTCCTTGATCTGAACCTGTTCGGTCCCAACCGCATGGATGAAGAATCCTGGCAGTCCGTTAAAATGGGATATGAATGGGAAGATGACGCCCAGACCATCGTTAAGACGGATGAAAACGGCATACCCATTTACCACCCGGAGAATGTGCGTACCTATAACTGGGACGAGCACGGGCTTCGTACGGCACTTAACCAGAATCACCAGTTCAGCGTTGCAGGGGGCACGGATAAGCTCGGGGTACTGTTCTCAGCCGGGTACCTGGACCAGGAAGGAGTGGTTAATACGCAGGATTACCAGCGATTGAGCACACGGCTGAACATGGATTACGAGGTGAGGGACTGGTTCAAACTGGGAGTGGCACAATCCTACAGCATGGCCCTTCAGAACTACGGTACCGATATGTACGGAAAAACCATGAGCCAGCTTCCCATTGCCCAGCCCTACGATACAGCCGGCAATTTTATCGAACTTCCCGGGGGAGACGATCTGATCAAAAATCCTCTTCGCGATCCCGATCTGGTAAATGATGAGCGCAGGATTTCGCGGTATTTCGGAAGCTATTACGCGGAAGCCCGGTTGTTCGAGGGACTGAAGTACAGGATCAATGCGGGGATTGATTACCGCTACAACCGGCGCGGACAATTCCTGGCCAGTAATTCTTCGGACAGGTTTGGTTCGCCGAACACGGCAACTTATTCCCAGGATCAGCGGTTCACATGGGTGATCGAAAACCTTCTCTATTATGATAAAATCATCGATGTTCACAGTATCGGGATCACCCTGATGCAGAGCGCCCAGGCAAACCGCGTTGAAAGCTCATCTATTTCGGTACTGGATCTTCCATATGAGAGTCAGAAGTGGTACAATGTTAGTACTACACGGGAAGGAAATCCATCTACATTCGGATCAGATTATTCCCGTGTACAGCTGGCCTCGTTCATGGGCCGGCTGAATTACGGGCTGATGAACCGGTACCTGTTTACGGCAACCATTCGCTGGGACGGTACTTCTGTTTTCTACAAGGACAGCCAGTGGGATTTCTTCCCCTCGTTCGCAGTTGCCTGGAAGATCAAGAACGAATCCTTCCTGGCCAATATAGACCCCATAAGCCAGATGAAGCTCAGGTTAGGCTACGGGACAACCGGCCAGTCCGCCGTCTCCCCCTATGAAACCAGCGGAACGATCGCCCAGAGCATTTACGACTTCAACGGAACTCCTGCCAGGGGATTTATCAATGATCTGCCCGAAACACGGGATGTGGGCTGGGAAAAAACCACATCGCTAAACGGAGGCCTTGATTTCGGTTTCTTCCGTAACCGGTTTGCGGGAGCGCTTAATATTTACAGGAACAATACCTTTGACCTCCTGCTTAACCGTACGGTGCCACCCATTAACGGGTACACTTCAATGCGGGCCAACATTGGCAAGGTGCGCAACCAGGGTATCGAACTGGAACTGTATACGGTTAACCTGCATACGGCAAGCGGATTCGTATGGGAAACCGACCTGATCTTCTCCAAGAACAAGGAACAGATCATGGAACTTTACGGGGACCAGCAGGACGACCTGGGTAACCGCTGGTTCATAGGACAACCCACGCAGGTCTTTTACAATTATGAGTTCGACGGGATCTGGCAGGCCACTGCAGAAGATTCCGCCAAGATTGCCCTGCTGAACGCAAACGGTGGAAATTTTGCACCGGGCAAGGTACGTGTGGTAGACCACAACGGGGACACCACCATCAATGAAGAGGACGAGGTCATACTCGGGACCACCGTACCGGACTGGACCGGAAGCATCACAAACCGGTTCCGTTACAAGGGCTTTGAACTTTCGTTCATGATCTATGCCAGGATCGGCCAGGGCATATACAACCGCAACCTGGTGCCTACTCTGGCCGGGCGCTACCACGACCGGAAGGTGAACTACTGGACCCCGACGAATCCCAGCAACGAATACCCCAGGCCAAACCGCCTGACCCAGTTCCCGGAATACGCGGAATCTCTCTGGTATATGGACGGTTCCTTCGTGAGGGTGCGGCACATCACCCTTTCATACACCTTCCCCTCTTCCCTTCTGTCGAAGGCGAAAATACACAGCCTGAACGTTTATGTCCAGGCACTGAATCCCTTCCTGTTCACGGACTATCCTCTGCTTGATCCGGAAGCGCAGGGAAGCTTCAGCAGTCCCACAGGTGCAATCGAAGGTCTCAGTACCAGGAGCATTGTGCTCGGTGTAAGACTGGGATTATAAAACTGGCATAAAACTTAAAAAAATATATAGTCATGAAAAGATTGATATTTGCAGTTTTAGCAATGTCCCTGCTTGCTTCCTGTGAGAAATTCCTTGAGGAAGAACAGGTGGGAACGCTGACCCAGGACCATTACGAAACAGAGGTCGGCATGGAGGATCTCATCCGGGGCTGTTATTCATTCATGAGATACCGGACTGGTTATGAGCAGGCCTACCTCCTCTGGAACTTCGGGGTGGACGAGATGCAGATCAGCGACCAGGGGGACTGGGGCTATTACAACACCTACGGAACCCAGCTGAATGCGGAACAATCCTATTTGTACGACCTGTGGTCATATAATTACAGGGCCATCAACAATTGCAACACCGGGATTGAGAGGATACCAAAGGTCACCGGTGCCACAGGGCTCATGAAAGATGAAGCAGGACGTAATTCCCGCATGGGCGAACTCCGTTTCCTGAGGGCCTATTATTACTTTATGCTGGTTCAGCAATTTGGTGCCATACCCCTTTCCAAAGGTCCGGTTGTCGAACTCCAGCTTGAATGGCCAAGGAAACCGGTATCAGAGGTTTATGACCTGATCATATCCGACTTCAAATTCGCCGCCATGCATCTCCCGGAAACCCAGTCCGACTACGGGCGGGCTACGGCAAATGCTGCCCGGCATTACCTGGCCAAGGCCTACCTGACCCGTGGATCTGCCGTGGAGGACCAGAGGGGCCAGAAAGCCACGGATATGGATTCCGCCGCTTACTGGGCCGACCAGTGCATATTCTCAGGGGCCAACGCACTGGAGCAGGACTACGTGGACATCTGGGATCCCAATAACCAGGGACCGGGGAATTCCGAAGTGATCTTCGCAACACAGTTCGACACCGACCTTGCCAATATTTCCGGATCGGGCCAAGGCTACCAGAACCGTACCCACCTGTTCTGGCTGCAGCTTTACTGGGACGAGCCCGGTGTACCGAGGAACATAGAGTACGGCCGGCCTTACCGGAGGCTGATGCCGACGAAATATGCCATCGACCTGTATGACCGGCACAACGATTCCCGCTGCCGTAAGAGCCTGATCGAGGCCTTTATGTCCACCGAAACAGTCCAGACCAGGGCTCCAAAGTGGACCAAGGAGGAAATCGGCTTTGCCTTTACCGATGTTGCGTCCGACAGCACATGGGGAATAGGGCCATCCGGCGATACCGCTTACGCTGACGGGTATAAATTCACCGTGGCAACTGCCGTGCCCGGATCCGGAACAGGAGAGGTGATCCCCGGAGATACCGCCCTCGTGTTCCTGGTCAACGATGAAAATACCAGCCTGACCGACCGCGAGATCGTAGGACTTGGATATACCATGTATGTGAGGTATTTCTGGCGGACAGATGCCGGAAGGAATGAGGTCGAGCTGATGAGCGAGGATCTCCAGGTAGGGAATATGACCATACGGACCTGGAGACAGGGCAAGGAACCCTCAATTTATAAGTACTGGGACAAGGAACGTTCCGGTGTGAATGACGAGAAGGGAACCCGCGATGTCTACAATGCCAGGATAGGGGAAACCTACCTGATCGCCGCCGAAGCGTACGGGCGCAAGGGAGATTATGCTACTGCTGTAGACAGGCTGAATACCCTGAGACGGCGTGCAGCCTACCATCCCGGGGAGACCAAACCCGTGCAGTGGCACATGTACGACGGGGGGACCAGGGGCAACACGGACGGTACGGAAACTGCGATGGAACTTACTACTTCTTACTGGGATAACGATGTGCCACGCGAACAATACCCACCCACAGCAACCACTCGTGAAAGCCGCTTCATCCATTTTATCCTGAACGAAAGGAGCCGCGAAATGATGGCCGAGATGGTTCGCTGGGAGGACCTGGTGCGTACGGAGACCCTGTATGAGAGGTGCTACCTTTACAACCCGGACGTCATCGTTGCCCAGACCATGAGGCCCTACCATAAGCTGCGCCCCATACCCAGGCAGCACATCGAGCTGATCGAGATTGACGGCAGGCCGCTCACGGCAGAAGAGAGACAGGCCTACCAGAACCCGGGATATTAACGATAACAAATTTTGCCACTGCAAATTATTTCTGAAAATTCATTTTCATTTCATAATTTGCAGTGGCAAATCTAATTATAATATAAAAGAGTTTTATGTTTATCAAACCTGATTTATTAACCTTAAAATCTGTGATTATGAAAAAAATCTACTTAATGAAATCCCTGTTTACACTGGCTATCTTTGTGGCACTGGCATCGCAGGGATTCGGGCAGTTCAACCTACTTTATGTAGGAGGTGAGGCTACGCTCGGAGAGACAAAAACATCGGATGTGGACATAGTTGACAGCTTAACTTCCTGGGGCTGGAACGTAACCTATTTGGGTCAATCGGACTACCAGGCAGCTGCCGATCCTTACAATGGGATTGACGGAGTTGTCTTTAGTGAAAGTGTTGGATCCACAAGCGTTACCCGTTTCGGGCCAAATCCGGATGCAAGCGCCGAGACCTCGATCCATCAGGACAATTTCCCGCTTAACTTTATCACAATGGAAGTTGGTGCGTTATCGAGTTCATCCAGCCGCTGGGACCTTTTTGCAGCGACCGGTGGGATCTGTGCCAGCGCATCTGCTTCAGGAGATGACTTGGTAATGGTGGTGGATAATAACCAACATTACATTACCAGTGAATATAACATAGGTGACGAAATTACGTGGTCAACCTCATCTGGTTATGTAGTAGGATATTTATGGGATTTTAAATACAGTTACACAGGACTTACAAAGCCAAAAGCCACCGGTCCCTGGGCAAATGATGTTGTTCCGGCAAGCCAGCCGTATGTCATTAGCTATTTAGATGATTTTAACTGGGCAGTCCAAGCCTGCATCTTCAGTGTAACGCATGATCTTCTTGAGAATCACCAGGCAACACAGGAATTCTATGACCTGATGAAAAGGGCCGCTCAATTTACCTTTATTGGTGATCCGACCAAGGTCGACGATGTCGCCTATGCCAGGGTAAACGAAATGCATGTGTTCCCGAACCCTGCCTCCTACCAGGTCAGGGTACAGTTCAGGACCGAGCGAAGCGTCAATACCGAGATCAGCATGATCGACATTACCGGCAAGGAACTGGCCAGACTTTACAGTGGACTGAGCAATCCGGGTAACAATACATTCTTCCTGAATGCTACTGATTACACACCGGGAGTTTACCTCCTGCAAATGAGAACCCCGGCTGGTGCCTCCTTTACAAAGCTTGTCATCAGGTAATCATGAAATGACAAAGTTTAAAGAGGCTGTCTCAAAAGGGGCAGCCTCTTTTTTACCAATTAAGATCCGGGGCGCATTCATCTTGTACCCGGCAATCTAATCCCACGCCGAAATCCCCGAATGAACCTGAAGAATCCCGGTTTACCCGGACTGCAACATTGGTCAGGGTCAGCATGACCGGGAGCATCAGGGTAAAAAGAAAGGGCCGCTCCCGAAGGATGGCCCTTTCTTTAATAAGGATATTATGCTATTTGGTCTTAACTACGCGAACGACCTGTCTCTGTGTATCGGTTTCTATGTCAAGGAGATAGATTCCGGCCTCAGAGATCTCTACACGTGCGGTATTTCCGGTCAGTTTCTGGTAGCTGACCATCCTTCCGTACATATCGTAGACCTTGATCATGCCGGCACCTTCGGCCTCGACGTTGAACCAGTGGTCGGAAATCGTCGGGTATACCTTGATCGGGAGAGCATAGGTATCTTCGATGCCTGTGCCAACGTTTATTACAACCGTGTAGGTCATCATGGTGCTTCCGTCTTCTGCTGTCACCACAATGATAGCGGTGCCGGTACCACTGGAAACATCGATGGGCCCGTCTCCTGCAACCGTGGCAAGCGGATGCGCCTTGGTTGCCGTTACGGTATCACTGGTTGTCCCCGGGGGAACAACCACCATATATTCCGTGCTGTCCTTGTTAAAGGCCGGATCAAGTGCGCCAGCGCTCACAGTAATGCCAGAAAGGTATGCATTGGCTGTTTTCGGAGCAACAAGAGGCGTACCGGGTACTTCAAGTCCGGACAGCATGTAGATGGCATTGCGCCATATGGTCAGACCGGCATCCGTCAGGTTGGTCCCGCCATCCTTCACGATTGACCCGTAGTTCTGGGCAAAGGTGATCATACGGGCCTGCAGGGTTTCCGAACCGACAACCGTACCGGCAGGTACGTCATTGAAGCACATGGTTGCCGTTTCCGGCGCGCCCGTCTGCATAGCAAGCACTGTCATGGTATCCGAAAGTACCACCGCATTCATGTACTGAAGGGCCTTGGTCCTAGAAGAGCCTCCGTCATCAGCGGCCCCTGTTTTCACAAACTGGACCATGTTGTTGTCGAAAGTCACTCCCTTGAACAGGTCATTGCCTTGGACAGCCGGATCTACATCGAGTGTCAGTGTGCCTTCAATCTCAGCACCGGAGCCGGTAGCACCACCCGTGAACGCCCTGCCATCCCTGAAGGCAAAAGCCTTGTTGTACAGGAAGGGTATGGGTATATTGGCCAGGCCGAGTACTCCGGTTGGCTTATAAATGGCATCCGATGAACCCCAGGTTTCCTGGACAATGATCACATCATAAATACTCAGGTCGGCTGTATCTGTAGAGGCTATCGTATCGACCGTTACATGGAAGTTCCTTCCGTCTGCGTTCAGCATTTGGACGATTGGGTCGTTAAAAGGATTCGCTGCCGATGCAACAACCGTTTTAGCAACATTCTGGAAGTAACCTACCTCCACTCTGTCCGGAGCATCAACGGGCTCGTCCGGAATTTCAAGGCCGGCCAGCATAAGGACCGCATTACGCCACATCGTCAGACCCGCATCCGTCAGGTTGGTCCCGTAGTCCTTGACGATCGAACCGTAATTCTGCGCGAAGGTGATCATACGTGCCTGCAATGTTTCCGATCCGACTACCGTACCGGCGGGCACATCGTTGAAGCACATGGTCGCCGTGGCAGGTGCACCCGTCTGCATTGCAAGAATAGTGGTTGTATCCGAAAGGACCACCGCATTCATATACTGAATCGCCTTGGTCCTTGAAGACCCTCCGTCATCAGCGGCCCCTGTTTTCACAAACTGGACCATGTTGTTGTCGAAAGTCACTCCCTTGAACAGGTCATTGCCTTGGACAGCCGGATCTACATCGAGTGTCAGTGTGCCTTCAATCTCAGCACCGGAGCCGGTAGCACCACCCGTGAACGCCCTGCCATCCCTGAAGGCAAAAGCCTTGTTGTACAGGAAGGGTATGGGTATATTGGCCAGGCCGAGTACTCCGGTTGGCTTATAAATGGCATCCGATGAACCCCAGGTTTCCTGGACAATGATCACATCATAAATACTCAGGTCGGCCGTATCCGTAGCGGCAATTGTATCTACCGTTACATTCAGCCGGTGATCCTGTCTCAGAACCTGCACGATCGGGTCGTTAAAGGGATTTTCCGCTGTGGCTAAGTAAAAAGAGGTCCTGTCTTTGTTTGTGAAGTACCCGACCTCGACCTGACTCGGAGCAGCAACACCTTCTTCAGGAGGTACAAGTCCGGCCAGTACATATACGGCATTCCTCCACAGGGTCAGCCCTGCATCCGTGAAGTTGTATCCGTAATTCTTCACGATCGAACCGTAATTCTGTGCGAAGGTGATCATGCGTGCCTGGAGGGTTTCCGAACCGATGGTAGTGCCCGCAGGTATGTCGTTGATGCACACGGTCGCAGTGGCGGGAGCACCCGTTTGCATAGCCAGAAGGGTGGTCGTATCCGACAGGACAACACTATTCCCGTACTGTACCGATTTGGTCCTCGATGAACCTCCGTCATCGCTGGCACCGGTCTTGACAAGCTGGAACATGTTGTTGTCCAGGGCAATGCCGTTGAAGATCGGATTGTCCTGTACCGCCGGATCCACATCGAGCGTGAGTGTGCCTTCGATTTCTGCGCCGGCACCGGCAGCACCTCCTGTGAATCCACGTCCATCCCTCATTGCATATACCTTATTGTATGCGAAGGGTACCGGAATGTTTGCCATGCCAAGTACTCCTGTCGGCTTGTAAATGGCATCCGATGAACCCCAGGTTTCCTGGACAACGATCACATCGTAGGGACTCAGGTCCGCGGTATCCGAAGCGGCAATCTGTTCTACCGTCACGATGAAGTTGGGATCCGCGCTCAGCATTTGTACGATCGGGTCGTTGAATGGATCCGCCACACTGGCTACGAAATAATTATCCAGTGTCCTTCCGCTGTTCGTGAAATAACCAACATGAGCCACGGCAATGGTCGACAGGCTGTCTGGAATGGCCTCTCCTTCACCGGGCGCATAAGCACCCGAGGTATCGAAGAGCACCCAGTCCACCAGTCCCCCGTAATTGTCACCCCCGCTCGGGTCTCCCCACTGCAGGTACATGTTCCCGCTGGCGGTAGTAGCCGTATCGATCAGGACTGGTGTCGGATCCTCATCCAGATAAATGAACATGGATGAATCGTTGGCAAGGGTAATCCTGAGGACATGCCACTTGGAAAAATCCGCTGCATAATTGGCATTGATCTTCGTGCCACCCGGATTAATCTGGCCGGGTTCGATCCTGATATCGGGCCTGACCTCGCCGTTTCGCGTAGTTATGCTAACAACCTGGTAGTCGGGGCCCAGATCGCCCCTGAACCTGGCTACGAAGGTTATACCCCCGATAGCAGTGGCCCATGAAGCCCTCCAGTTGCCTGTTCCTCCGGCGACTTCGTACTTGTAAAGCTTATTGCCGGGCATGGACGGGTCATCAATGATGGCATCCGTCAGGGTTCCCGAACCCCCGTCCCAGTTAAAGACTGAATCCGGTGATACACTCCCGTCGTAAACCACCCATTGCTGGGCATTTAGCTGGAATGAGGCAAGAAGCATCATTGCCAGCACTGGTAAAAAGTAAAGTTTTTTCTTCATAATCATACGCATTAAGGTTTTGGTTCTGAAAAAATTAAAGTTAAATAATCGAATTAATACAATTTCAATGTTTAAAAATTATCTCTTGATAGGAGATATATTGGTTAAAAATTCAGACCATTACCCGGGAAGTACCGGGTTATATGGTTCATATTTACAAGCTAAGTTATACATATTTTATCATTAATCCAACGGATTAAATGTATCTTATACACTACTTTAGTGGATAATTCACCTTACGAGCAGCATCTTCCGTGTCATCTGAACCTGATTCAGGTTGCCCTTTACAATGATGCGGCAGAAATAAAATCCTCCGCCGACCGCATTGCCCAGGTGGTCGGTGCCATCCCATTCCAGGACATACGAACCGGATTGCTGCATTTGGTTCACCAGGCTGGCCACTTCCTGTCCGAGCATATTGATGACGCTAACCCTAACCCGGGCATATTCCGGTAAGGTATAACCGATCCAGGTTCTTTCTGAAAACGGATTGGGATAATTCTGGCTCAGGATGACCGCCGGGACAGGCAAGGGTTCCTCCGGCTCGTCGGACAGGTATTCCAGGTCATCCATGCCCGGCGATCCGCCTATCCTGTGCGAAGGCCTCCACCAGGAGGAATGGTTCTGGTCGTTTGCAGGGTCGAATTCCGTAGGAACTAGGGAGTATCCATAGCCGTCCGGCAATTGCGGCCAGCTTCCGGTCATGTTATAATAAATGGCGCAGAGGGTATCCCCTTGCGGACCGGTCAGGACCAGCCATTCCCCTCCATTGTTCAGCTGACCTTTGAACACGTCGAAGGGATAGAATCCGTAACGCCTGGCAAAGCTCCGCCTGTCCCCCGCCAGAACGATGAATTCTTTGGGACCCAGCGCCGTCT
Source organism: uncultured Bacteroides sp. (assembly GCA_964431315.1). GTDB lineage: Bacteria > Bacteroidota > Bacteroidia > Bacteroidales > SM23-62 > SM23-62. The sequence continues at coordinate 98,705 of CAYSJH010000004.1, forward strand.
CCTCCGGGAAGGTGTATTCAACCCCGTCGATGAACCGGACACCCCCAAGGTCAAGGGTTGTGTTACCGGTATTCTTCAGTTCGAGGAATTCAAACATCCGGCTGTCGATGGTATCCTCTCCGGGCGGGTGGTAGTGGATCTCTGTGATCTTGATCCGGTGAAAATCTTCCGCAAGAAGGAAGAATTTCTCATTCACCGCGCTCCATTCCCCGTTGTTGAATGTCCGGGCCCGGATGCGGCTCGATGCGTTAAGTACAACCGGATCCGTATACATGATGGCATCTTCCGAGACGGGAGCGGGGGACTGGTTCGTACCGGTGAGTTCAGCCGAAACCAGGAAATCTGAACTGGTGGTGTTTGAATTCAGTCCCTGGATCGCAAGCAGGTTATCGCCGGCCTTCAGGTCCCCCAGGAACAGGGAAATATTATAGGTTTCCGGATCACCTGCTTCATGCGTCGCGGAAGCCGCAGAGTTCCAATCCACTGTTCCGGGTGCATTTGCCTGCGCAACTTTCCGGCCATTCAGCCAGGCAACGAATCCGTCGTCATACAGAACTTCCAGATAAAGGCTTTTAATCTCCTGCAGATCGCCGGAAGCAATGGTAAACGGGATCCGGATGCAGCAGCTCGTGTTCGGATCCGTGCCGGTGCTGTGCATGTCACCGGCCACATCGAGGCTGATCATGTTTTCATATCCCGAATTGATCTCATAGCCGACTCCCCCCGGAGCACCCTGGCAAAGTTTCCATCCCGAGTCATCGTAAGCAGGATTGGTCCGCCAGGAATCGCCGATGGCTGATTTAGGCACCAGGACCATTTTATCAGCATTGAACGCGATGAGGGTCCGGTCCGCACCCGGCTGGGAAGGTTCCCAGTTTGCCGGGTCAGTCCCATTAGTGGTATAATAGATCATGCCTTCCGGGGCGGACATGGTCAGAACATCCCCGGGAATGATCCATTTCTGTTCAACGGGCGAATCGTTGATCCGCATCTCCGGGGCCGCGGTCGCGGGGAACAATCCGGCCGCTCTCAGCTGGTCAAGCAGTACTGAGGTTCTCTGTGGGAAATAGGTATTCAGGATAAAATCCCGCTCCGCCAGCCAGTGCGGATCACGCGCATAGAGATCAAAGGGTCCCGCAGCCTGCCATTGATGCACATCCCGCCTGTAATCACCCCATCTCGCAGATTCCGCATCGACCGCCTCCCCCACCACGTTCATTCTTTCCACCCACCGCTGCATTGCCGGGCCCGGTGCCAACGCCCCCTGGCCGAAGCAGTGTTTCTGCACCCTGTCGGCAAAGAGCCGCCTGAACTCCTCGTTCCCGCACAATTGCTGGAAAACATTGCTGGGACAGTTGGCATTGAATTCACCGGTTACATTTTCGTTGACCGTTTTCAGCATATGCTCGGCGTCCCAGCACAGGAACCTGAAACCCTTTTCGGGGTCCACCCGGTTTCGCATAGCCGTCCAGTTATGATGGTCCCAGTCAGTATTCCCCCCGTAAAAATTGATCAGCATATAATCTGCCAGGTTGACCACATCCACCATGCTTCCAAGTGCGGGATCGGGCCTGCCGTCCGGGTCTTTCCCCTGGATGGCCTGGTAGGCTTCATTCGCCTGCAGGCCTGCATTTGCCATGGCCATCATTTTATCCCATGCATCGATCGTTCCGTCCGAGACTTCCGCATAATCCTTGATGACATCGTAATCTTCGGCCCTTCCTCCCATATAGCTTGCCCCGAAATCCCCGTCCATCCGTTCGGAAGGCGCGTAAATACCCCAGTAAATGCCGTTGATGTAAAGATGCGCATATCCGGAACGGCTTGAAGGATGGCCCATATCCAGCTGGGTGTCCTTGGTCCAGGCATCCCGGATGTACTGTGCCCTGATCCTTTCATCGTTACTGTGATGGATCCAGGACAGGCCGAATCCGGCCCTCAGGATCAGGTTATTGAAGCTCTGGCTTGCGTCTTCGCCGGGGAAAAGCGGGAAATTCAGCCTGGAAGCCCCGTATTCTCCCCTGAAGATAAGGCGGAAGGAGTGTTTGGGGGACTTCTCCGGCCGCCGTGCGTGTCCCCCCTGTATCAGGATGCCGCAGTCCACCTGAAGGGACAGGGTATCGGGGGAATCGTTACCGGTGGTACCGGTACCGGTGGAACCAAAATACTCGAAGGAGACCGGCCTTTCCCAGCCCCTTCCCGGTCCGTAGGTCGTATTGCTCAGAGGAGGCCCGGTATAGATGTAGATGCCCCCGGTCTGCTCGTTCAGATCAAGGGAAAAAAAGTTGTCCCTTTCGGATACCAGGGAAATGGTGGGCAGTGCGTATAGTGCCGATATCACTTCCCGGGCTGACAGGGTGTCCGCCACACATTCGGGATCCATTTCGTAATCCGCGATAGCTGTCCCCGTAATGGCCGTATAGGGTCCCCATTCTGCAGGGTATCCTGTAGGGTCGTTCGGCTGCCGGATGACATCGGCCGGAAAGATGTATGTGCAGGTCGCGATCCTGGCCGGGGATCCACTTCCAATCACCGATACGGCTCTTAAGACAGTTGTTGTGCCAATGTGCAGCGGCGAGGTGTAGAGGGTCCCGTTACCGGCACCCGGCCTGCTGCCATCGGTTGTGTAATAGACTTCGGCACCCGGAACTCCGGAGATGATCTGCACGTCGAAAGCCCGGTCATACAATCCGTGAGGTATATCAAAAACAGGTGCCGGCAGGAGACTGCCTTCTTCCGAATTTGGTCCCCCCGGTGTCGGGATGCTGAACTCCACGTATGCATCGCCCAGCAGGCCGTATGAAAAATCGGTCTGCTGCTCCGGGAATCCCGGATAGAACTCCGTTACGGCTGTGCCTTCCGGATTGAAGAAACCCAGGTACTCCCCTGCCCCTTCGAGCCTGAAATTCGTGTGAAGCTCCTGACCGGAAATGCTGCGGTTCTTACCCGAGGCGAATACGAGCATATATCCGCCGGGGTCAAGGGATACATCCGGGAAGATCCATTTGCGGGGGAGATCCCTTTCATCGGTCAGGGACCATCCGTAAAGGTATGCAGACTCGGTCCCGGGATTATGGATCTCTATCCAGTCGGAATACTCGGCATCCCCGTCTGTGATCGTACCCTGGTTCAGGGCCATAAATTCATTAATCCGAAGGGATTCTTCCTGTGCCAGGAGGCCCAGGGGAATGAAAAGCAGGAGAAGATGGAAAATAATGACCAGGAAAGGGCGGCGAACAAAGGCGGAATGGAGCGAAGCGACCGGATGGCCGGCCTTTCCGCCTCTTATTACCAGACCGTTTATTTCCCTGACTGTCATTTTGAACCGACTGAGGCATAAAAATAACGATAAAATGTTTCCGGTGGACTGTTTACTTGCTTACTCGATCACTTCAACCTCAAAGGTACCGGGACTGACGTCCTCTCCAGCGAGGATCATTCCAATTGCCTTTTCCCTGTCATCCGTCCGTACCAGGATATCCCGGGTGCCGGCACCGTGCAGGGCCAGCAGGGTTTTGTCGTTGCCCTGGACCGAATCCGCCACCAGTCCATCTACATTGACCATGACCAGGGTCGGGTTGTCGCGGGTGAGTACCCTGACATTTTCGAGTTCCAGCGCTTTTGCATAAAAACAGCAGATCCCCTCTGCCGCCTTAAAGGTTGAATTTTCGATGCGGATGTTCCTTACCGGCATTTCGGGCAGCCCGATAATGTTCACAGCCCTTTCTGCCCCGTTGCAGAAAATGTTGCTCATGGTGATGTTCCTGAATTCAGGGGTTCCCTCCGTGACGGGGGGGACCTGTACGGCGGATCCCGGGGAATGGTCGCCGCTCTCTTCCGTCGGACCCAGTCCCTGGTAAAACAGGTTAAATATAATTCCGTCCGTTGCAATGTTCACCATGCGGATATCCTCGATGTGGATATTCTCCACGACGCCTCCCCTGCCCCGGTTGCTCTTAAAACGGAGACCGATATCGGTCCCGATAAACGTGCATCCGCTCACCCATACATCCCGAACACCTCCGGACATCTCACTCCCCACGACAAATCCGCCATGCCCATGATGCACCACGCAATTCCTGACTTCCACATTGCGCGTAGGCATACCCCGCTTTCTCCCTTCTTCATCCTTTCCGGATTTCAGGCAGACGGCATCATCGCCGACGTCAAAATTTGAACCGTCAATGATGACGTTCACGCTGGATTCCACATCAATCCCGTCCCCGTTCTGGGCGTACCAGGGATTTTTCACTGTAATGCCGTGTACAGTGAGATCCTCGCACATCACCGGGTGGATGCACCATCCCGGGGAATTTTCGAATACGGGACCATCGAGCAGAATGGTTTTGCAATTGATAAGCTGAAGGAGCGGAGGCCTGAAATAAGCTTTTGCCTTCTCTCTTTCCTCATCCGGCATATCCTTTGAGCGATACCGTTCCGGGTCCCTGGAGGCATCGTAGGTTGCCTGGTTGGGCCACCAGGTCGACCCCGCTGCATCTACGACCCCACCCGAGTTGACCAGCTCACTCCACTGTGACCGGGTCATCTTCATGCTTTTGACCGGGCGCCAGGCTTCGCCGGACCCGTTGAAAACCCCTTTGCCCGTGATGGCGATGTTCTCAAGCCCGTTCCCATAGAGCAGGGGCATGGCCCTGAAGTCCTCCTTCCCCTCGAAATAGGTCTTGATAAAGGGGTACTGGTCCAAGTCCCCGCTGAAAAACACCAGCGCCCCTTCCTCCGCATGCAGGTTGACGTTGCTTTGCAGCTGCAGGGGACCCGTAAGCCAGATGCCAGCCGGGATGACCACCCTGCCTCCGCCTTCCCGGCTGCACGCAAGAATAGCCTGGTTGATCGACTCCGTGCAGAGGGTGATGCCATTACCCGTTGCACCGAAATCGGTAACAGTAAAATCCCGGTCCGGGAAAACGGGACGCTTGACCTTAACCCTGCAGCTCTCCTCCTGCATGGCAGGTGTTTGAAGACATCCTGACCCGGACAGGATCAGGAAGGAAAGGATCATGAGGGAAAGGATGCTGATCAGGGGTGCTTTTAATTTCATGTCAGGTGTATTTTGAAAGGTGTCTTAAAAATAAAACTAAGATCCTTCGATCATGTTTAATAATTATTCAAAAAATAGTGAATGGTTGGTGTGTGCCGCAGGATCAGGCACCAATTTTACGGAACTGGGAGGGTGAGATCCCGAACTGTTTCTTGAAGGATGTGCTGAAATAGCGTATGTCGTTATACCCCACCATATAGGCTACCTCTGAGACATTGTACTCACCGGTTTCAATCAGCCCGGAGGCTTTTTTCAGCCGCATCATGCGGATAAGCTCGATGGGCTGGTATCCCGTGATGCCCTTCAGTTTTTTATAGAAAAGGGTGCGGCTGACGTTCATAGACTCGGCGAGTTTTTCAACGGTGAATGACGGGTCTGCAAGGTTTTCCTCCACGACCCGCAATACGTTTTCTATGAAAATCTTATCCCTGGGGGTGACGCTGATTTCATCCGGTTTCAGCTCAATGGTATTTTCAAAGATCTCCCTCAGTTTCCTTCTCTGGGATAAAAAGGAATGAACATAGGAAAGAAGCAGGTCCGCATTAAAAGGTTTGGGGACATAGGCTTCAGCGCCGGTATTCAATCCTTCGACCTGGCTCTCGACCTCCGATTTTGACGACAGGATGATTACCGGTATATGGGATGTGCTGAATGCCTCCTTCAGCTTCCGTGTCATTTCAATCCCGTCCATATTCGGCATCATGATATCGGTGATGATGAGGTCCGGATCCATGCGATTGGCCTTATCCAGGCCATCAAGACCGTCCCTTGCCTCATGGACCCGGTACCCAGGGGAAAGTATGCCCCTCAGATAGCTGTACATCTCGGGATCATCCTCCACGACCAGGACCATGGGCAGATCCGAGCGGTTGATGGTTTGCGCCCCCGGTTCTTCCTGCACGTGGAGTTCCTCTTCAATAACCGGTATTTTCGGAGTATAGCTGAATGCCTCACGTTCCCTGATGATCACATCCTCCGGGAAATGTTCATTCCCGGCCGGCAACCTGATGATGAAATCGGTGCCTTTTCCGGGAATACTCTCAACCCGGATGTCGCCTTTGTGGAGCCTGACGTATTCCATAGAGAGGGACAGCCCTATCCCGGTTCCCTGCTGCCCCGTATCCTCTTCGGTATGGGAAACAAAGAACCTGTCGAAGATGTTCTTGAGCTTTTCACTTTCAATGCCGATCCCGGTATCCCGGATGATGATCTTGATGCAGTCTTCCGGGTCCCGCTCCTGTTTCACGATGATCGAAACCGACTTGTGCTGATGGGTGAACTTGAATGCATTGGACAACAGGTTGAAGATTACGCTGTCGAGCTTTTGTATATCTCCCCAGACGGTTATGTCATCCGATTCATGGATCAGGTCAAACCGGATGTTCTTCTGCCTGGCAAGCCCTTCAAAACTTTCCCGGATCTGGCTGAGGAAGGGGATCAGTTCGATTTTCTGTATCCGGAGGTTCATCTTTTCATTCTGTACCTTCCTGAAGTCCAGGAGCTGGTTCACCATGCGGAGCAGCCGTTTCGAATTGCGGTGTACAAGCGCAAGCTGCTGCCTGGCTTCAGAAGGCAGGTCAGCCTGTGAGATGAGCTTTTCAAGGGGACCCAGGATCAGCGTCAGCGGGGTCCTGAATTCATGGGAAATGTTCGTGAAAAAACGCAGTTTGGATTCCGCCACCCGGTGTTCCACCTTGAGATTGTTTTTCAGGCGAGTGATCCTCGCTGTGATCCTGAATGCCAGGAGCAGCAGTCCCGCGAGCAACAGAAAATAACTCACGTAGGCAATACCGGTTTTCCAGAAGGGCGGCAGTACCTTGATCCGAAGCGAAGTCTCGGAATTGGATTCGGACAGGTCCCGGTTCAGTCCCCTGACCCGGAACGTATAGTGCCCCGGTGGCACATTGGTATAGGGTGCCCGGTGCTCTCGTCCCGCATAAACCCAGTGTTCATCGAAACCTTCCAGCATGTATTCGTACTGGTTGCTTTCAGGGGATTTATAGGATAACATGGAAAACTCGATCGCAATATTTGACTGGTCCGGTTTCAGGGTGATCTCCTTTGTGAAGGCAATGGATTTTTCCAGCGGCGAATCATCCTGGCCCGGGGAGACCTCCCGGTTATGTATATGCAGGCTTGTCAGGCATATCCCCGGTGTAAAGCTTTCCTTGGCGATCAGTTCCGGTGATACGGAATAAAATCCGTTAATGGTTCCGAACAGGACTTTGCCCGCCGGGGTAACTGCACAGGTCTTTTCTGAAAATAAGGATTCCGGCAAACCGTTTTTCTTGCCAAAATTTTCAATAACATGGTTGAGGGGATTCAGCCTGGTCAGCCCATTATCAGAGCCGATCCACATGTAACCGTATACATCCTCAATGATACTGATAATGTAATCCTCGGCAAGTCCGTCTTTTTTATTATACTTTCTGAGGCTGAATCCATCTGTCCCATTTTCAAGGATCTCATTCACACCTCCTCCGGCCGTTGCGAGCCAGATGTTCCCCTTCCTGTCCTCTGTGATCATAATAATGTCATTGTAGGAAAGGCTTCCCGGATTGCCGGGGTCTGCCAGCAGGCTGTTAATGTTCAGTTGCGGATCCCGGTAGATATCAATATAGTTAACACCATAGGTGGTGGCCAGCCAGAGCCTTCCGGATCTGTCCAGGCACAGGTCCCTCAGTTTGTCGCTGGTAAGTCCGCTGTTGGCAGTTGTAAAGTGCTGGTATTCAGGAGAACCTCCTGTTTCCCCGGGCTCCATCATGTTGAGGCCTCCTCCATAGGTAGCAACCCAGACCCTTCCAAGTTCATCCACAACCAGGTCGTAAACATTGTTGCAGTTTAATGAATTGGAGTCTCCGTCTTTCCTTTGATAAGCGGTAAAGCTCATTTTCCGGTAATCGGGGAATACCACGGGGAGTGGTTGTTCCGACCTGAAGACACCGCCGCCTTTAGTGCCGAGCCAGATGAAGCCCCCGGAGTCTTCAAATACCGAGTATACATTTGAACCCGTAAACCCGGTCGAGTTTCCGTCGATGGTATGCACCCTCTTTAGATCCGGATCATAGATATGGATCTTTCCGTTCTTGGTCCCCGCCCATATATATCCTTTCGAGTCTGTGAAGAGGGATCGTATCACATTCTCCATCTTGCTGTCCGGGAATTCCACCGGACGTATGTAACGGAAGGCCGGATCGATTGTGATCATCCTGCTCAGTCCCATTCCGAACCAGTTGGTACCGATCAGCAGGTTCCCCTCCCTGTCCTCCGTTATGCACTCCACTATGTTTGAAGGCAGTGAACCGGGATCTTTCGGATCATTAAGGTATACGTCAAACCGGTCGGCGGCACGGATGTAATGCTGGACCCCGATGTTCTGTCCACCCAGCCACAACTGGTTATGGCTGTCCTCGAATATTACCGTCCGCTCATCATCTGTAAGGTTTTCGATTTCCGGAGGCGTTAAAAAATAGTATTTTGTCTTACCGGACCGGGGATCCAGCCTGGTGATACCGAACCGGTCGGTCAGGATCCATACCTGTCCGAAATTATCCATATAGAGGGATTCGACTGTTTTCCCTGTCCGGGGATGTTCCAGGGGGTATAGTCTGAACTCATCCCTTTCCGAATCATACCGTAATATTTTCCCCTTCCTGGTCCCGATCCAGAGATCCCTTCCTGTCGTTTCAAGGGTAGTGACAAGCTCATATTTAAAATCCCGGTAGACGGGATCCTTTTCCAGATCAACGAAGGCATCATGAACCATGTCATAGCAGACAAGTCCCCTGTCCCGCGTCCCGAACCACAACCTGTCTGCCAGCCGGGCACAGTTGAGAAAGACTATTCCGCCGGAATCAGCCTGAGTCCCTGCATACAGGTATTTATCAGGTTTTATTTCCGCTTTCCTCATATCACCTGACCTCACGCGGTTAAGCCCGTTTTTCGTGCCGATCCAGAAATCGCTCCGGTCGTCCTGTATGATGAATGAAACGGAGTTATCGGTAAGTATTTTTTGCCTGGTCCCGGTTTCATTATAAATGTGGGAGATCTGAGTTTCCCCGGTCACGCTATCGAAGGAAATGAAATAAGCCCCGAGGTTGCTGGTCGAAAGGCATACCAGTCCCTCTTCCGATTCGTAATAATTTGTGATCCGTGTCGATGGTGTGACGCCACTTTCAGTGGGAAAGCTAAGGAAGCGTTCAAGGGCCGGGTCAAACCGGTGCATCCTTCCGTCGTAGGTTTGTACCCATATATTGCCTGCCCGGTCCTCCCGGATAGACGTGATGCGGTTGATGCCTGCACGGCTTGTCGAATCTTCAGTCAGCCGGTATATCCGGAAGCGATACCCGTCGTATTTATTCAATCCGGCCCAGTTGCCAATCCAGAGGAAACCAAGTTTATCCTGGTGGATGGCTACCACGGAATTCTGCGACAGTGAATTAATGGAATGCAATTCCTCGAACCGGATCCCGGACTGTGCCTTCAGTCCGGATGCCGTCACCAGGAGTACTGCTATGCTGAAAACTTTCTGCGCGATGTAGAAGACTTTCCGCACGCTGAATTTATTGTTTACCTTCCCAGTTCGATGGCTGCCATAATAAAGGGAGCCACGCCCTTGGGATCGTTATCACGGGTCTTTTCGCCTATGTAATATTCATAACTGCCATCCCGGTAAGGATTGCCCCCCAGTCCCGCTCCCCCGCAGGTATATTTCAGGGTGGGCAGGCCATCCTCATCAGTGATGATGCAATAATCCACCATGCTGTCGAAGCAGTCCCCCGCTATCCCGCGGAACTCCGCAGGCAGCGCTCCCAGCCTCGCCCCCTTGGCAAAGGCATATGTGAACATGGCCGAGCAACTGGTTTCCAGGTAATTGCCTTCTCTTCCACCCATGTCAACGACCTGGTACCAGAGTCCCCCGGTCTCATCCCTGAATTTGAGCAGTGCATGCGATAGGCTGTCCAGGATACCGGTCAGCTGCCCGTATCCCGGATGGTCTTCGGGCAGGAATTCCAGTACATCCACCAGGGCCATCATGTACCAGCCGATGGCCCTTCCCCAGAAATGCGGGGAGACGCCTGTTTCAGGGTCCGCCCATTTCTGCTCCCGGCTCTCGTCCCATGCATGGTACAGCAGGCCTGTGGCGGGATCGTATGTTTTGGAATGGATCAGGGTGATCTGGTGCACCACCGTATCAAACCAGGCCGGCTGGTTAAAGGTGGCCGCATATTCGGCCATAAAGGGCGATGACATGTAGATGCCGTCAAGCCACATCTGCCAGGGGTAGATTTTCTTATGCCAGAATCCGTCACTGCGGGTTCTCGGCTGGTGGGCAAGCTGCTCGATGAACTGCCCGATGGCTTCACGGTACTTTTCTTCCCCCGTGTAGCGGTACAGGGTGAACAGGCCCCTGGCGGGATTGATGTTATCCAGGTTGTAGTCCGATTGCCTGTAAATCCTGATCTGGCCATCGTCCTGCACAAAATAATCCATATAATCCTTCAGGTAATTGGCATATTTCTCGTCAACCGTATCCAGCCTTGCGATCGCCTGCCCCAGCATGGCCACATCGTACTGCCATTTCACCCTGGGGGCATCCAGGTAATGAACCAGGCTGTCGTACCTTGTCATAACCGCATCGGCCATCTGCACGGACCATGGCGGGGATTTGGCCTTCTTTGAGGTTCCCGGAGTGCAGCCGGATTGGATCAGGACCATGGAAATCATACCCAGAAACACTATGGAACTCATTCTTTTGATCGGTTTCATGATATCCGGTTTTCCTTCAGGGAATCACTTCAACGGCCGGGGGATTGTCCAGCCGTTTTAACGTTTCTTCCAGGTACTTCACAAACGCTTCCTGGCTGGTTATCCCGCCCGGTTCTTTCTCCCACACTGCAAGGAAATAGTAAGTCAGGGATTTTCCCGAGGGCTTCAGGACAATTACGTTGCTGTAGGTATCCTTGGTGATCTCGGCCAGTTCGGAGGAACGGTAGATAACTGCCAGTCCCAGGTTATCATTAGCCAGGCTCTGCTTTCCCCAGGTGGCCAGGTAGGACCAGCCTTCCTTTTCGGCCTCAGGGACGATCACAACAGCATTCTTGTCGCTTACGATCCCGGTACAGAAGTTTTCCAGTGCGACGGAGGTGCTGACCTGGTGCTTTGTAAGGCGGGATCCGGCCGAAATGGAAAGGATGGATCTCATGTCGGTTTTCACATCACCTGCCTGCCATCCGTAATAGTTTGTCTCAATCTCAGAATATATGGGACCGTTGGCAATGATCCTGCAGGTAACGCTGTCCGTCACGGCAACCCGGTTGGCTTTACCGTCGGCCCAGATGCCGATGGTTCCCAGTCCCAGGGATTCCCCGACTTTCAGAATATCCATTCCCCAGTCCGACGGTTCATGATAGGAATCAAAGCCATCCTGTCCCACGTTCTGAAGCACCATATTTTCAGTCTGCTTGCCGAAAACATCGATGGCGTTGCGCCAGTCGAGATAAAACCGGAATCCCACCAGGTCGGATTCCCATCCCGGTCCCTCGTACCTTATGTAAAACGAATGGTCCGTATGTTCGGGCGGGACCCTGAGGAATTCAACATTCTCGAAACTTCCCCCGATGTATTTGCGGTCCTTCCATGTTCCCCCGGTTTTCACCGAGATCTCTGCCTGGGTCCGCTGGGGGAAGAGGCCGGGGACATCTCCCGGACTTGCAGTTATCTGCATTTCCTCACCCGGCTGGAGGTCAGCCAGGATGAGCAACCTGTCGGGTACCCCGTTGCGGTCATCATCTGCCAGCTGCCATGGAAGCGGCCGGTCCGGATTTAATATCATGCGTTCCAGGAGTGAATCCGGAACGGGTTTCTCCAGATCAGAAAGATTGACCTCCAGGAGCTGGTCGGTAAGGGCCAGGGAGGATTCGTTTAGAACCTCCAGGCGGAATAAGCTGTTGTCCGGTCCCTTACCGCAACCGGTATGGAGCAGGGAGAGGACCAGGAAAAAAGCAAGGGTAGTTAAAACATTCTTTTTCATTTTAAAGATTTTTAGTTAATTATTCGGAAGGTTCATTGATTTCCTGTGATCCGGAACCAGTCAAAATCGGCCCAGCCGGTATCGTTCGTCCGGACGTTTCCCAGCGCGAAGAGTCCCACTTTGGCTCCTATCCATTTCCCGGGTACGGCCGTGAAGACCTCCCCGGCCGGGGTAAACTCCTGTCCGTCCGTGCTTATGCTGAACCGGCAGCGGGCGGAATCCGAGATGCTGACCCTGAGGTATACTTCCCGGCAATCCAGATCTACGGGCACGGTCTTTTTTACTGTACCACCGTGTTCCGCATCCGTGTGTTCCAGAACCCTGTACTGGATGGCTCCGTCAGCCTGCACCAGCACGATGGCGGCGTAGCTCATCCCCATGATGACCAGTCCCGTTTGGTCCCCCTCCTGACGTGGATTGAAATCCAGTTTTGCGGTGGCCGTGAATGCAGGTGCCGGGAATTTCTGCAGGTAAAGGTTGGGCACTTCCCACAGGTTCGGATCTTTGCGGAAGTTGGGGGCTTCACGCAGGTTGTGATTTTCGTGCAGGTCGGGCTCCTCAGCCCGGAAGAAATTGCAGTATAGCCTCATATACCCTTCACTCCCGGAGAGAAACATCCATTCCGGCTGCGGATTTGCATGCCATTGCCACTGGAGTCCAGCTTCAGGAGAATTAAATTCATCCGATTCCTGCATGCCGGCAAGCTCCCCGTTATATCCGGTGGAAGGCTTGCGCCAGGATTCCACAGGCTCACCGGTGCCATCGCCGTCCTCATCCGATCCGATCACGGGCCAGTCGTCCTTCCACTGCATGGGTTGCAGGTGGACGATCCTGCCATAGGCCCCTTTGTCCTGGAAATGGAGGAACCAGGATTCCCCGTTAGCAAGCTCGATCCAGGCACCCTGGTGGGGACCGTTTATTCTGGTGTTTCCCTGGTGAAGCACGATCCGGTCCTCGTAGGGACCGTAGATGTTCCTGGACCTCAGCACGGTCTGCCAGCCGGGTGCTACCCCTCCGGCAGGGGCAAAGATGTAATACCAGCCGTTGCGCTTGTACAGTTTGGGTCCCTCTATGGTCGGGTGAGCGTCATGTCCGTCGAAAACAAGCACACCATCATCCAGGAACCGGGTACCCTTCTGGTTCATCCTGTGGATGACAAGAATGCTCTTCCTGCCTGAGCGGCTGCCCGCAAAGGCATGGACCAGGTAGGCCTTCCGGTCATCATCCCAGAAGGGACAGGGATCTATCCAGCCTTTTGCCGGGGCAACCAGGTACGGGGTGCTCCACCTCCCGAGGGGATTTGCAGTTTTTGACATATAAATGCCGAAATCGGGATCTCCGTAATATACGTAGAATTCCCCGTCATGGAAGCGGATGGAAGGGGCCCATACCCCTTTGCCATGCTGAGGGGTCTTGAAAACCGAGTCCGGCAGCTGCCGCGTGAATACGTGGTTAACGATCCGCCAGTTCACCAGGTCCCTTGAATGCAGCACCGGCAATCCCGGTACGCAGTTAAAGCTGGAGGAGACCAGGTAAAAATCATCCCCTGCGCGGATCACATCAGGATCCGAGTAGTCGGCATAGAGGACCGGGTTGCGGTAGGTACCGTCGCCGTTATCGGCCTTCCACACGGTGGATACCTGTCCGGGCTTTGACTCAGCATCCCGCTTCCTGTCTGGTGAGTTGCATGAAAACAGGATCATGAGACCCGCAAGGACCGAGGCGGTTATTCTATCCATTATATTCAAAAATATACTTACTTTTTAATGTTTCTCATCTCTGGACACGGGCGTTCCCCTGCCATATGCTCCAGACCTGTGCCTCGTCGGCCGGCTGGGCATAATCGGTATACAGGGTGGTGGTCAGTGCGCCGGTGGCCCATCCGAACTGGATCCATTTCTCCGGTTCCCATCCCCTCAGGATGGCATAGAGCAGTCCCCCTACAAATCCGTCCCCGCCCCCGATGCGGTCCATCACATAAATTTCCCTGGGCTCAACCACGTGCCATCGGTCTCCCACCGAGACGATGCCGCCCCAGAGGTGAAGGTTCGTACTGACGACTTCCCGCAGCGTGGTGGCAAACACCTGCACCCCGGGGAATTCTTTTTTGGCCCGGTTGATCAGTCCCTTGAATCCTGCGATCTTCTCCGACAGACCGCTACCACCCGCCGGGGGTCCCTCCATGCCAAGGCAAAGCTGGAAATCCTCTTCATTGCCCACCAGGATGTCCGATACCGATGCGATCTCGGTAAACATTTCGTGAAGCTCCTTTTCCCTTCCTTTCCAGAAGGATGCCCGGTGGTTCAAATCAAAAGATATCCTTGATCCGTGCCGTTTCGCAGCCCTGGCTATTTCAAGACAAAAGTTGCCTGTTTCCGCTGAAAGCGCGGCAATGAGTCCGGACATGTGGACGATCTGGACCCCTTCCTTGCCGAAGATCCTCTCCAGGTCAAAATCCTTGGCATTCAGTGTCCTGCCGACTTCACCCGCACGATCGTTGTAGACCCGGGGGCCCCTGGATCCGTGCCCGCTGTCGGCAATGTTGATCTGGTGCCGGTAGCCCCAGGGACCTCCCTGGTCGAGTTCGGGTCCCTCGTAATCCATGTGCCGGCTGGCCAGGTTATCCTTGATGAAACGGGCAATGGGACTTCCCTTGACGAACGTTGTCAGGACCTTGACCGGCAGTCCCAGGTAGGAAGACACGCTCCCCACGTTTGTTTCGGCGCTTGAAGCCGTTAAAAGATACGTATCGCTGCAATGAACAGGCTGTCCGTTTACCGGGGTCAGCCTGGTGCCCATGCTGGAGGGCGTAAGCAATGCATATTTTGCGTCTTTCCTTAATTCCATTTGCTCGGTGTTTGGGTTACTATTTGAATTGATGGTTCCTTTCAATATTTTATTATCAGCGGTCGACCCGGGCTGAACCCCCGCCTTTCAGTTTTTCAACCTCTGCCAGGGTTGCCATGCTGGTATCCCCCGGGGTGGTCATGGCCAGTGCCCCGTGTGCGGCCCCGTATTCGACGGCTTCGCGTGCATCGTTGGTGGCCAGGAACCCGTAGATCAGTCCCGAAGCGAAGCTGTCCCCCCCGCCTACCCGGTCAAATATCTCCAGGTCTTCCCGGTGCGTGGCTTCGTAAAATTTGCCGTCCGCCCAGCATATGGCACCCCAGGAGTTGATGGTGGCCGTCTTGACGGTGCGGAGCGTGGTTGCGATCACCCTGAAATTCGGGTAGGCCCGGGTGGCTTCCTCGATCATGCTGAGGTATCCTTCGACATTGAGCTCGGTAAGCTGATTGTCGGCACCTTTCACTTCGAGCCCGAGGCAGGCCGTGAAGTCTTCCTCATTCCCGATCATGACATCAACGTATTGTGCCAGTGAACGGTTGACCTCCTGCGCCTTTTCCTGTCCCCCTATGGATTTCCAGAGCGACGACCGGTAGTTAAGGTCGTAGGAAACAACGGTACCATGCTTCCTTGCCGCGATCATGGCTTCTTCCACCACCCCGGCTGTGGAATCGGACAGGGCGGCAAAGATCCCGCCGGTATGGAACCAGCGGGTACCGAGTTTCCCGAAAATGGTTTCCCAGTCGATGTCGCCTTTCTTCAGATGGGAGGCTGCCGTATTCCCGCGGTCGGAAACACCCTGTGCGCCCCTGATGCCGAAACCCCTTTCCGTGAAGTTCAGCCCATTCCTTACCGTGCGCCCGATCCCGTCGTAGGGCACCCATTTTATGAGCGAGGTGTCCACTCCCCCCTGCATGATGAAATCCTCCACCAGGCGTCCGACATGGTTATCGGCAAAAGCCGTCACCACGGCTGCCGGAAGGCCGAAGCATTTGTGCAGGCCGCGGGTCACATTGTATTCCCCGCCGCCTTCCCATACCCTGAATTCACGCGTCGTGCGGATCCTGCCTTCACCGGGGTCCAGCCGTAGCATCACCTCACCGAGCGAGATGCAGGCATACCTGCAGGTCTTTTCATCTTTTATGGTTAACACGCCCATGTCCAAATTTATTTAAAATCCCGGTCTTTACACATTATAGGTCGAGGAAGCCGTTTCCCCTCCCCTGCCGGTCCAGTTCGTATGGAAAAACTCCCCGCGGGGTTTGTCCACCCGCTCGTAGGTGTGTGCGCCGAAATAATCGCGCTGGGCCTGCAGCAGGTTTGCAGGGAGGCGTTCCGTGCGGTACCCGTCGAAATAATTCAGGGCGGTGGCCATTGCAGGAACGGGGATCCCGTTCTTGATCGCTGCGGCCACAACCTTCCTCCAGCTTGCCTGCGAGCTTTCGATTTTTCCCTTGAAGAACGGATCGAGCAGCAGGTTTTCCAGGTCCGGGTTCCGGTCGAAGGCTTCCTTGATGTTGCCCAGGAATGCCGAGCGGATGATGCATCCCCCGCGCCACATCAGGGCAATCCCGCCGTTGTTGAGTTTCCAGCCGTACTCCTGGGCCGCAGCACGCATCAGCACGTAGCCCTGGGCATAGGAAACGATCTTGGAGGCGAACAGCGCCTTGCGGAGGTCCTCGATGAATGCCTTCCGGTCTCCGCTGAATCCGGGTTTGGGACCGGAAAGTACCTTCGATGCCCTTACCCTTTCTTCTTTCTGGGCGGAAAGGGTGCGTGCGAACACGGCCTCCCCGATCAGGGTCAGGGGGATACCGATATCAAGGGCAGAGATGGCCGTCCATTTCCCGGTACCTTTCTGTCCCGCCGTATCCAGGATCACATCCACCGTTTCCTCGCCGTTTTCCGTAAAGGCAAGGATATCGCGGGTGATCTCGATCAGGTAGGAATCCAGTTCCCCTTTGTTCCACTCGCTTAAAACCTGGTGCATTTCCCGGTTTGACATGCCCAGGAGGTCCTTCATGATCTGGTAGGTTTCGCAGATCATCTGCATGTCCCCGTATTCGATCCCGTTATGGACCATCTTGACAAAATGGCCGGCCCCGTTCTCCCCCACCCAGTCGCAGCAGGGACTGCCGTCGGAGACCTTCGCGGAGATGTCCTGGAAGATCGGTTTTACATGGGGCCATGCGGCGGGCGATCCCCCCGGCATGATGGAGGGACCCAGCAGGGCGCCTTCCTCTCCCCCGGAGACCCCGGTACCGATGTACAGGAGGCCTTTACCCTCCACATATTTGGTCCGGCGATTCGTGTCGGGATAATGGGTGTTCCCCCCGTCAATGATGATGTCCCCCTTTTCGAGATGCGGGATCAGCTGCTCGATGAAGTCGTCGACCGCCGAGCCTGCCTTAACCAGCATCATGACCTTCCGGGGCCGCTTGAGGGACCGGACCAGTTCCTCTATGCTGTGGGTCCCGATAAAGTTCTTGCCGGCTCCCCGGCCCTCGATGAATTTATCCACTTTTGAAGTCGTACGGTTGAACACGGCCACCGTATAGCCGTGGCTTTCCATGTTAAGTACAAGGTTCTCGCCCATAACGGCCAGACCTATCAGTCCAATGTCTGCTAATTTTTCCATTTATTCAGGTTTGGTTAATAATTCAATATCTTTTTCCAGTATACGGAAACCCAGTTTTTTCAATGTGGGACCTGCACCCGCCCGGTCGTTCAGAAGCTTTACCCTGAAAGCCCCGGGCTCCCTTCGTACGGGGTAGTGTGCGCGCAGTTTTTCAAAACTGCCCGGGTCCGTGCGCAGGGCGGCATCGTCGCGCCTGACGTCATAGGCCCGGTTGCAGACTTCAAGCAGGATTGCCTGCAGGTCCATGCCGGTGGCATCCACCATTATTTCTCTGTTTTGCGGTCCAGGCAGATCCGACGGCTCCCAGTCCTCCAGTCCCAGTTTAAAGAACCTGCTGAGCGCCCGGATGCTCATCCTGGTGGCATTGGCTTTTCCGTCAACCGAATAGCCTGCGATATGCGGTGTAGCAAAATCAATTCTGTCCATCAGTTCCAGGTCCGGGTCCGGCTCCCCTTCCCAAACATCCAGGGTGGCACCGCTTATCATACCTTTGGTAAGGGCCCGTTTCAGGGCCCGGCTGTCCACCACTTCGCCCCTGGAAGAGTTGACCAGGAATGGCCGGCGTGCCAGTGCCGCGAAAAAACGCTCATCCGCCAGGTGAAGGGTGCGGTCAGGTCCCCCCTGGTTTAGGGGAACATGCAGGCTGATGATGTCGGCCTCCCGTCGTATCCTGTCCAGGTCCACAAACTTCCCGGGTCCCTCCTGCCGTTCCCTGGGCGGATCGTTCAGCAGGACCTTCATGCCCAGTGTCCTGCAGATGCGTTCCACCTTGCCGCCCACGTGTCCCACTCCCACGATACCGATGGTTTTGTCCCCGAGCCTGAATCCTTTCAGGGCTGCCAGGTTGAGGAGCACGGAGAGCATGTACTGTTCCACCGAGGATGAATTGCATCCCGGGGCGTTGGTCCAGGAGATTCCCCTGTGTTCACAGTAAGCGGTATCGATGTGATCGTAACCTATGCTGGCCGTGGCAATGAAACGGAGGGAGGAGCCGTTAAGGAGGGACCCGTTGCAGCGTGTCCGGGTGCGGATGATCAGGGCATCGGCCTGCCGGACGGCAGGAGCATCAATAACCTTACCAGGAAGGTAGTCCACCCGGGCTACTTTTTCCAGCGCCCCTTTCAGGAAAGGGATATCCCTGTCTGCCACTATTTTTATTTTACGGTTATTTCCTCCCACTTCCGTATTTTTCCTGAATATCCTGTTGCGACAGGGCTGTTGGCCTGCCGGATTTCATCCTTCCCCGAACCGGCCCCTGTATGCCCAGAGTCCCAGTGCAGGGTTTGAAATGTAAAAGATCTTTTCTCCCCCGGGCAGGGTATTGAATCCGTCTTTCAGGCTCCCGGGATCGTATTTTTTCAGCATATCTTCCAGCTTACCGTATTTGAAACCAACGCCTTCGATCTCCTCCCTGCTCAGATGTCCCGGGCAGTAAGTGACCCCGAAACGGTTCTCAGGGGAGCCGTGGATCAGGTGGGCCGCCGCGCTCAGATTATTTTTCAGGTCCCCGTTTTTGTCGACAAACCCGAGTATCTCGGGAGTGGTGCGGTAGCCGTATTTACGGATCAGGGCATCAATGGCCCTGTCCTCCCCGAATTCCTTCACACCCGGTGCAAGAACAATCAGTTCCCCATCGTCTGCAAGCGCCATCCGGGTCCGGTAGATGCTTTTGTTCCCCAGCCAGGTACTCTTAAATTCCTCCGGGTCGAGGTAAACCACCACCTTCTCCAGGGATTTTTCAAGCATTTCAAAATTAACTTGCAGGGAAAGCTCGCTGGCCAGCTTAAAGCATTCCATGTCATCCCCGATGTAGAGTCCCCTTACCTTCAGTCCCCCTTCGGGGTCCGGGCTCACCACCGTCAGCACGTAGATTACCGGCAGACCTGTAGCAAAATGTTCAGAGGCATAATTGAGCACGCGCCGGACCGGGTTGTCGGCCCTTCCCATGAGCTTTTCCATCCCATAGGCGGCGCCCAGGAAATGGCTCTTGTTGATCCCTTCCGGTCCCCCCGTACCCACGAAAATATTCTTGTTGTAATTGGCCATCCCGATGACCTCGTGAGGCACCACCTGTCCGATGGACAGGATCAGGTCGTAATCCCCCTCCACCAGCATGCGGTTTACCTGGGCCGGCCAGGGGTAACTGACGATCCCCCCGGAGACTTCCGCGACGTATTCGCCGGGGACCTCCCCCAGAGTCAGGACATCTTCCCTCCAGTTATGTACGCGGAATTTTCCGGCCGGCACATCCGGGAACATCCCGGCTATTTCACGCGCCGACATGGGTGCATGTGTGCCGAGTGCCGGCAGCACATCCCTGAGGGCCGCACCGAAATACTCTTCAGCTATTCCTGTAAGGGGACCGGCGAAGGAGTGCTTCCGGGTAAAATCGGGTGGAATGGCCAGGACCCTGCTCCTGGGACCCAGCCTGTCAAGGGCTGTAAAGAGTCCCTCCCTGAGTCCCTCCTGTCCCAGGTCATCCTTTTCCGATCCGCGCTGATACAGTATCATGATTCCGTCGGTTTAATTTCTCTCAATTTAATTCTTATGCCGGGTTTATTGCCAAGCCTGTCCGTATTCACCTGGCTAAACCCCGCCGTAAGCCGAGTAACCCCCGTCCACCGGGATCACGATGCCCGTTACGAAGGCGGCAAGGTCGGAGAGCAGAAAAAGCACGGTTCCCTGCAATTCCTCCACTTCGCCGTACCTGCCCATGGGTGTGCTGGTGATGATCTTTCTGCCCCTCGGGGTCACTTCTCCTGTTTTTTCATCCACCAGGAGAAAACGGTTCTGCTCGGTCAGAAAAAATCCGGGTGCGATGGCATTAACCCTGACGCCTGTTCTGGCCAGGTGAACGGCCAGCCACTGCGTGAAATTATTGACGGCGGCCTTTGCGGCCGAGTAGGCCGGGATCTTGGTAAGCGGTTTGTAGGAATTCATCGAGGAGATGTTCAGGATCGAACCCTTCCCGTCCTCCACCATATCCCTGCCCAGGATCATCGAGGGGAGCAGGGTGCCTTTAAAGTTCAGGTCGAATACCCAGTCGAATCCTTCCATCTGCAGTCCGAAGAAGGTCTTTTCCCAGTCCCCTTTGGCGGAAGGATCCATCGTCTCCACCTGTGTGGTGGCTTTCGGCGAATTCCCCCCTGCCCCGTTGATCAGGCATGATATCCGGCCGGCCTTCTGGTGGATGGCATCACGCGCCGCCTCAAGAGATTCACGGCTGAGCACATCCGCCTGCAGGCCGAGCACCGGGTTGCCGGTTTCCGCCTGGATCCGGCCGGCCACCTCCGCGGCAAGCTTTCCGTTGATATCTAGGATCACCACTTTCATCCCGACGGATGAAAGTCCCTTTACAATTGCAGATCCGATCACCCCGGCCCCTCCGGTTATGACACAAACCTTGTCTTTCAGTTCCTTAAAAGCTGTTTTTTCCATGTTGTAGATTTATACCTGGTAGCTGCACAGGTTTTCCCGGCAAATGATATCGATCGGGATGAGCTGCTCAGGCGTTGGTTTTTTATTAAGTCTCAATGCATTAAATATGCACATCATTGCTTTGTAACCCTGTTCGCGGGGTTTCTGGCTGATCAGGAAATCAATCGTACCGTTGTTGAGGTATCTGATGTTGGGATTGATCAGGTCGTAACCCACTAGCATGATGTCCTTCCTGCCGGTTTCTTCCAGGAAGCGGGCCACCTGGTAAACCCTGGAATTCGTGACGAAGATGCCGCGGATGTCCCCGTACTTCCCGAAAGCCTCGCTTAGCGCCTTTTCTATGTACGCATAGGAATCCTTCGGCATTGCCAGGCTGAGGATCCCCGGTCCCGCGGAACCGTTGGTTTTCTCCCAGTATTCCCTGAAGCCCTTTTCCCTGTTCAGGATATGGCTGTAATTGTCCCTGTCCCCCGCAATGCTTACCAGCAGAAGCCTGCCTTTTCCCTGCATCCCTGTTTTCATCAGATGGGCAGCTACCGAACCGCTGCGCCTGGAGTCCTGTCCCACATAGGAAACCTGTCCCGGGTGCCGGATGTTATCATTCAGCGAGATGAATGGAATATCCTTTTCTCTGCAGCGGTCAAAAAACTCCCGGGTCTCCTGGTTGAAAACCGGGGCTGCTATGATGGCATCGGGCCCTGCTTTCAGGACCTCCCGGCTCCGGAGCAGGAATTCCTGCTTGTCGAACTGGTCGTACAGGTAATCCCTGACCTCGATCCTGAAATGCCCGAGCTCGGAACAGGCATCGTTGATCCCGGTGAGCGGTTCTTTCCAGAACCAGTTGCCCCGGGTATGGTAGGGCAGGAGCACCGCGATCCTGAAAGGATGCCGGGAAGCAAGGCTCCTGGCAAGGATATCCGGTTCGTAGTGCATTTTCTCCAGGATGCCCAGGACCTTTTCCCTGGTCTTCCGGGAAACCTCACCCCTCTCGTGGATCACCCGGTCCACGGTGCCCGTTGAAACCCCGGCACGGTTCGCTATATCTTTTATCCGGATCCTCAAATCAGTTTTTTTCAGATTCTTCACACAAATGTAAAAAATAAATTGTAATTTCGTGTGCGCACACGGACTATTTTATAATCTTCCATAAATCATGCAAATATCAAAGTACTCTTTTGGAATCGGTGACCGGTTCGGGCACCAGGGGAAAGCCCAGCTTTCCGCCCTCATGAAGGTTAAAAACGCAGGCATTGACGTCGTACCGGTCTGGAACAAATCCAACCGGGAGCACGGGATCGTCGGCACTTCTCCAGCGGACGTCAGGAAGGAAGCCGATGCGGCGGTGCGCGTCCTGGGATGGAAAGGCGAATACCATGTCGACGCGGACCACATCAACCTGTCGAACGTTGACGGGTACATTGAGTATTCCGATTTTTTCACCCTCGATGTGGCCGATTACATCATGAAACCACCGGATTCCGGAAGCCTGGGATCCTTTGTTGAACAGAACCGGAAATACACCGGAAAGCTGCGGATCCCGGGGATCGGCGAAGCCTATGAAATCACGGATGAACGGCTTTCGGAAATCGCGAACAAATACCTTTTTGCGACCCGGAAGGCCGCTGAACTTTACCGGCACATCTCCGGGAAGAAGGGGGCGGGCAACCTGATCCCCGAAGTCTCAATGGATGAGGTGGCCCAGCCGCAGACCCCTGTCGAGCTGTTCTTCATTCTGGCCATGCTGGCAGGGGAAGAAGTCCCCCTCCAGACCATCGCCCCGAAATTCACGGGGAGGTTCAACAAGGGAGTTGATTACGAGGGGGACATCCGGCAGTTTGAAAAGGAATTCGAGGAGGACCTGCTGGTCATTGATTTCGCCGTGAAGGAATTCGGGCTGCCCCGGAACCTTAAGCTCAGCGTCCACTCCGGATCCGACAAGTTCAGTATTTACCCGGCAATGGGCCGGCTGATAAAAAAACATGACAAGGGGATCCATGTTAAAACCGCCGGTACCACCTGGCTGGAAGAGGTCATCGGCCTGGCTGCCTCGGGGGGAGAGGGACTGGAAATGGCCCGTAAGATCTACCGGAAGGCTTATGAGAAACAGGAAGCTCTCTGCGCGCCCTATGCAACGGTGATCGATATCCACCCGGAGGGCCTGCCCTCGCCGGAGGAAGTATCCACCTGGAGCAGCGAAAAATTTGCCGGCACCCTGCGGCATATCCCCGGGCACGCGGATTACAATCCTAACTTCAGGCAGCTGATCCATGTGGGTTACAAGGTCGCCGCGGAAATGGGAAATGATTATTACGCCGCCCTGGATAAAAATGCCGGGATCATTGCCCGGAATGTCGAAGAAAACATTTACGACCGGCACCTGAAAAGGCTTTTTAACCTCTGATGCCCCGGAGATGGACCAAACAAAGAATCCATGGAGCCAAATAAAACAAGAGCATGAAAAAATTTCTTGACGAGAATTTCCTGCTGGAAACAAAAACGGCAGAGATCCTGTACCACCAGCATGCGAAGGACCTCCCGATCATCGATTACCATTGCCACCTGCCGCCGGATGAGATCGCGGGGGACAAACGGTTCGACAACCTGACCCAGATCTGGCTCAAGGGTGACCATTACAAATGGCGGGCAATGCGCGCCAACGGAGTTCCCGAAGAATTCATCACGGGGGCCGCCCCGGATGAGGAAAAATTCCGGAAATGGGCCGAAACGGTCCCCTTCACCCTCAGGAACCCGCTTTATCACTGGACCCACATGGAACTGAAACGTCCCTTCGGGATTGAAAGGATCCTGAACAGCGATACGGCTGACGGCATTTACAGGGAGGCCGGGGCCATGCTTCAGTCCCCCGCCTTCAGCACCCGCAACATCCTGAAAAAAATGAACGTCGAAGTCGTCTGCACCACCGATGATCCCGTCGACAGCCTGGAGCACCACCGGGCGGTAAAGAAGGAGGGATTCGGGATCCGCATGCTGCCGGCCTGGAGGCCCGACAAAGCCATGGCCGTGGAAAACAGCCACAGGTTCAATGTATACATGGATGCCCTGTCCGGGGCTTCCGGCACGGAGATCAGGACCTTCAACGATCTGCTGGACGCCCTGAAAAAAAGGCATGATTTCTTCCATGAGAATGGCTGCCGCCTTTCCGACCATGGCATCGAGACCATTTATTCGGAAGAACATACCCAGGCGGAACTGGAAGCCATATTCACCAAGGTTCGCTCCGGGAAGAAACCGGGACCGGATGAGATCCTCAAGTTCAAATCGGGCATGCTGGTGATCCTTGCGATGATGGACCACGACCGGGGATGGACCCAGCAATTCCACATCGGGGCCATCCGGAACAATAACTCCC